>JANXZO010000002.1 GCA_025355465.1 Bacteroidales bacterium | reverse complement strand
TACCTTACCTGATGAGAACCATTTCTTATTAAACCTGGCCTTATCACGGACACAGCAGATTACTTCGTGTCCCTCTTCCAATAATACAGGTAAAAGTCTTTGTCCAATATATCCGGTTGCTCCTGTGAGAAGAATTTTCATGTCATACTTTTAGAAAACAGCAGGATAAAAATAAACAAAATCGACGTTCATGCAGGGATATTATAACTTTTGAGCCGCCAGATACTTTATTTCGTCATCGGATAGTGCCCTGTTGTAAAGCCTGATATTATCCAGCTTACCAGTCAGGAACCTGTTTATACCATCAGGATAAAGATATGCTACCCCAAATCGTAATGTACCGTTATTGTCGGGAATGATCGAAGCAGTGGCTCCTCCGAAGCCAAACAATGATCCGTCACAATAGACAGAATAATCACCCGTGGAAGGTTTGTAAACAATCACCGCATGGTGCCAACCATTGTCGGCAGGGTAACTGAAATCAAAAACATCATTCGAGGACCATCCGGTGTTATAAATTGAGCCTGCATTGAAATGAAGCGAATTGTCTACAAATCCAATTGACCAGCCCATGTAATACGGACTCATGGTCTCCTTGCTAATGATTCCCTGGTTCATTGTCATTCCGGCTTTTAAGACCCACAATGAGATAGCGTAATCCCCCATACCGAAATTAAAAGCAGGAATGCTTTCAATAATTATACTTGATGAGTCATCGAAGTTGTAAGCCTGGTTTTCATTTCCAACCGGATCAGCTGTTAAGGTTGCGCCGAAAACTGTTCCATTCCCGCCCCCGTTTATTCGCGGATCATTTGCATTACCATCAAACGGCCAGTATCCGACCAACCCTGAATCCAGCTTAAACTGCTTCGTTTCGCAAAATAGAACCTCCCCGTACCCTGTTCCGGCTGAGTTCGTCGCATATGCCCGTGCCCCGCCGTCGCTGATTACATTGCCACCACTCGTTGCATACCAGTAGGTTGTTGAGGTAGCAGATGTGGATACGTTTGGAATCTGTATCGGTTCACTTTTTTCACAATTCACAAAAATATAAAATTTAATTTAGCAATGATTAACCAGCGATGATTACCTCTTGAGGTCAACTTGTTAATTCTTCCTACCTTGCGTATGGTTTTACAACGTCATTGAAGGGTTACCTGCCTTTTATCAATTAAAAAATCAATATGAGCGAAAATAGAAAGTTATCGGAAAAATTTCTGGAAGTGTTACAGCACGAAGGCGTCGTATCAGTTGTTTCGTGGGGAGTTGAAACGCATGTTGCAAATACATGGAATTCTTACCTTGTAATAACAGCGGATGAGCGTATTCTCATTCCGGCCTATGGGTTCAGAAAAACAGAGCAAAATGTGAATGTTAACCACAAGGTGAAGTTGACCCTGGGGAGTAAAGATGTTCTGGGATATAAAGATTACCCGGGGACAGGCTTTCTGATAAATGGTACGGCGAGATATTTCGACGCTGGTGATGAATATGATTTTATGAAGCAGAAATTCTCCTTTCTCACGAGGGTATTGGAGATTACTGTTGAAACGGCAAAACAGATGCTGTAGAAGGAGGCGTAAGGCCTGGTTTTTAGGCACCTCTACCGGGGGGAATGTCGGCCATTTGTTCCATACAGCTGTTTGAAGCATTGTTCCTGTACCCTTCAGGCTGCAACATAATACTGAATGATATGAAAAACTCAGATAAAACCAAAGAGGAGCTCATATCCGCACTGGATTCTGCCTATCACGATTACCGGTCGATCATCTCGGCATCGCCGGATGTAATAACAATTACCGATCTGGAAGGAAAGATCATTTTCTCATCGCCAAGGGCAGTAGAGATGTTCGGCGGTGCCAATCCGGAGATATTTATTGGCCATAACCTGTTGGAGTTTATTGATCCGGCCGATCACGAACGTGCCATTGCCGGGATCAAAAGCATGTTTGGGGGAAACTATCTGGGCGCCGACGAATACAAAGGTGTCAGAATGATCTATATTACCCGTGATATTTCCGAAAGAAAAGCAGCAGAAAGAAAACTTGCCAAAAGCGAGGCATCGTTTAAGAACCTGATCGAAAACCTTAACGATGTCATTTATGAAAACCTTCAGGAAAGATCTCCCCATTATTGCAGTTACCGCCTATGCCATGAGCGGTGATGAGCGCCTGGCCTACGAAGCAGGTTGTGATGATTATATGACGAAGCCTGTTGACAGGGCGGTTTTGAAGGGAAAGCTGATAAAATTCGGACAATAACCCGTTCTCCTATATTTATGTGTTCAAATGAGTTAACTTAGCAGGATGTAGTAATAATAAGGAGGTATAAGATGAAAGTCAATCGACGCGATATGCTGAAAATGTCAGCGGGAGCTATCGGAGGAATGGTTCTTGTCAATACGGTTCCGGCCATGGGTAATGCCCTGCCTCCTGAGGGCAATACTGATCCCTCGCAAAGGAACACCTTCTATGATGCACTTCCGATATTTCCCACCGGGGAGAGTTAGCCCCCGGTGAAATCAGGATTACCTTTTTCGGGACTTCTTGTATCCCACGTCTTTCGCAGGAATGCACCAGTGTATATGTTGAGGTGGGTTCGGGCGACCAGTTTGTATTTGACTGCGGAACTGGAGTTATTGCAAAATGCAATGCCATGGGGATCCCCATGAGCAAAATGAACAAGATCTTCTTTACCCATCTGCATGGTGACCACACCAGCGATCTGACGCACATTTACTGTTTCGGTCCTGCCGAAGACCGAAAATCACCACTGTACCTCTGGGGACCGAAAAATTCCGGGCTGACCTGGTGGGATCCTCTTCACCTGGTCTCCCGCGGACCTTACCAGGACGGACTAAATGCATTTTGTCAGAATTTCAGGGAAATGAACCGCTGGCATACGGAAAGTTTCAGTTTCCTCCCCACCAGCTACTCCAATTACACGATCCCTAAACCGGAGGACTGGGGGCTGACCAAACCGCTGACGCCAGTGGGTGATGATCCCCCATATGATGGTTTTGCCATCATTCCGATAGAACTCGACTGGAAACTTTACGGGAAAGACAAAGGAGACGACATCTGCTATCAAAATGCGACGACAGGGGTTACCATCCGGCATTTTCCGGCGATTCACTGCCGCATGGGTTCGATTAGTTACAGGCTGGAATACAACGGAATGTCGGTGGTTTTCAGCGGCGACACCAAGCCAAATACCCATATGTTAAACCATGCCTCAGGTGCAGATGTAGTCATTCATGAGATCGTGATGCCTGCAGCGGTCTGGGCCGAGAAGAATTCCGGTTTGCACCCCGGAGATGATGGCTGGGAAAATGCCTATAACGCAGCCCTTGATGTACAGAATAGTTCTCATACTCCGCAAGGAGCCTATGGTTTTCTGATGAGTCAGATAACACCCAAGCCGCGCCTCATGGTGGCTACCCACTTCCAGGCCGAGGATGATACCATACAATCGGCCCTAAAGAGCATCAGGAACCACAGCCCGGTAGGAGAGGTGACCTTTGCCGCCGACCTGATGGTGATCAACCTGTCAAAGACCAGGATCCTGCAGCGCAGGGCCGTTGTATCGAACTACGCATTTTACCCGCCCACTCCTCCGGGCTCATTACAGCCTGTCAATCCCCCTCTTTACTGGAAATTTAAAGACAGCTCCCAAACTGCGAAGATCCCCGATCCCATCGCTCAGCTTGACATGGGGAGCGACATCCCGCCCATCGATCCGGATACAGGCAAAGTAAATTATAATCCCAACGGTTATTAACATAAAATGGTCAGGATATGAATACGAAAACTTTACAACTGCCAGGTAGTTTGAAACTGCTCAGCGCGGTCGCGGTTTTTTCCATTTTGTTCCCGGCACTGCTTCAAGGGCAGGATCTCAGGATGACTTTCAGTGCCACCGGGGCATCCACTGTTGTTGACAGTGTAAAAGCCACCAACCTGAGAACGAACATTTCGGTTTCCCTGCCCGGGAACGATACCCTGATACTTGGGATGACCACAGGTATTAATGATCCATCGGGTGAAAGTAATGGTATGGTATATCCTAATCCATCTACTGGTCAGACGAATCTCATCGCTTATTCAGGCATTGAGCAGACCGGTGTTTTCAGTCTTTTCACACTGTCCGGGAAGGAGCTCTACCGAAACAATGCTACCCTTCGCCCGGGGAACAATCTCTTTCAGCTGACGCTTGCAAAAATGGGGGTTTACCTGATACGCATGACAACCGGTCAGGGTTCAATTACATTCAAGATTATCTGCACCGAAACAGGGACGGCTGCCAACAATATCCATTTCAGCGGTATGTACACGGGGGAACCCGGATCTTTTCACCTGAAGAATCTGAGCGTCTACAAACTGGCTTATTCCAGCGGCGACATCCTCCTGTACCGCTGCAGGGGCGGGGTTCACACCACCATCATCACCGATTCACCACTGGCATCAAAAACTTACAATGTGGGGTTTGTCCCCTGCGCCGATCCTGCCGGAAGAAATTACGCAGTAGTGAAGATCGGCAATCAAACCTGGATGGCAGAAAATCTTGCCTGGCTGCCGAAGGTCATGCCCTCCGATACGGGTGCCGAGAATAAGAAATTCTATTATGTTTATTCCTATAATGACACCATTGTAAGCAACGCAAAGCTGAGTCAGAACTATAAATCGTTCGGCGTGCTCTATAACTGGCCGGCTGCGATGAACAGCTCGGGCAAGAAATCGTTGCAAACCGGCGACCAGCAAGCTGTTTGCCGGGAGGTTACCGAAATACACACGGGAGTTTCGACCTGAAACTCCAATATGCACTGTTCTGGACAGCCACAGCGGTTGACACCATGAGCTGGTACCGCAGTTTCCAATTCAACGACCGGGGGGTTTACAGAATGACAACCCTCTGGAGTCAGGGCCTTTCAGTGCGATGTGTAAAAGATCAGTAATCAAACAGCTATCTTTTTTTGCCCGAAAAATAGTACCGGTAATCAAACACCAGACGAATTCCTAAAGTCCATATGGTTTTTGTCACCGGAAGGGTTGTGTAGGTCTCGTTGGGTGCCATGAGGACTTCGCGTTTACCCGGTATGTCAAAACCTCCATGCAGCTGGAAAAGCAAACTCCCGGTTTGGCGCGATGAGTAGGTGCGGAACGGACGGTATTCTACGATGGGGAATTCAAACTTGGTCGTATACATGGAGTAATATCCCACTTCATCGGTGCTTAATGGTCCGCTGCCTCTAACAATCACCATATATGGATCCGGCCCCCGCCCCGAACCATACATACTAACAGCGACCTCTCTTCCAAGCACGAACTGAAATCGGCCGATGGGTGTGGGCAAACCGGTTTGCCAGGGAATCAACCCTCCGTTTCCGGCTGCTGTAACCACCTTCTGCATGGCATTTGGTGACACGATAGCCAATATCGGGGCCAGGATGATCAAGTCTCCCGGGAGCAGGTAGAATGGCAATCTCAGGCGGATATAGTAAGCATCGCGGGTGGGAATAGCCGCCACAAAATCACCAAATTTATGCAACTCAGCATTGTCGTTTTCATCAACGCGCATGGTGGAGCCGAGATCAATACGAGCCCCCAGATCAAGAAATACCAGTCCATCGCCCGATTCGTTCAGCACCCCTTCCATTCCCAATCCGACCCGCAAACCCAGCTCCAATCCCGAGCTGAATCCACCCCAGGTCTGATAATCCATAAAACCGCGGCTCAGATAATTGATACTGGTCGCTGCACTCAAACCGACGAACGGCCCTATTTCAGCACGGAATCTGGGAAGTTCACCAAGTCCGGCGATCAACCCCGGAATGGCAGTGCTCATCAATACAGTGTCGCACAAGCTTATTCCTTCCGGAATTATCGGGTGCACCGGCATCACCATGGCTTTGCTTACATTGAATGTATCGGGGGTAGCCGGAGTTACACCTGCCGGACCAGCAGCCTGATTTAAATGAATCTTTCCGCTTACAGCATCCAGAATCTGGTCAAGGCTTTTCAGGATGGCATCGGAAGTCCAGGCAACATCTTCAGGCCGCATCGTGGCATCACCCATCAATACCAGTTGTTTCCCTTTCCAAGTAGTTACATTCAAACCAGCATCGTTATAGTAATCGTGGGTTCCCTTACGCTTTGCAGCATCACCCCAGAGTCCGGCTACATGTCCGGAGGTAAAACTATCTTCGAGAAAATGATCCGCAAAGGCCTCATCGGCAAGTACTGAAAGAGCCAGCGCAGCGCGCAGTTCCGGCGTAAGGTTTTCATCCTGCAGCCGGGCTGCTTTTTCCAGCGCGCTCATATGGTACCAGGTATACGTGCCAACCGTATTGAGTTCCGCCCCCTGTTTGTAACACAAGGCGAAATAGGCTTCGGGTTTTATATTCACAGCCGGAAGCGCCATCATGAAGTGACCGTTGTTTTTACCGGCCCTGGTTACATATTCAGGATCGGCACGAAGCAGTTTGATATCCGAATCCCTCACCTCGCTGACCCGGGCACTACGGCTGTGTGCGTTATCGAGTCCGATCTGCAGCTTTGCCGTGATATCTGCCACATTCAGGATCCAGTTTGATTTAAGCACGATTTGGATCAAATCATCCGCTGAAACCGAATGGTCGCCTGCTATTGCGCACCATGCAGCATAATCAAGACACATGGGCTTCAGGCTCTGGTCCGGCTCAATGACACCGGCACACATTCTGGATTCATTCCCTTTTCTGGCGTAAGCCCAAATCTGGTCAAGGATTGCACGATGGCCCGAATCCAGTTTGGATATGGCAGTTATCATCAACTTCCTGTGCTCCGGGTAGACCCATGCCGAAGCGGAGAAATAGTTACAACAAGTAAATAGCAGGATCAGGTAGATTTTTGCTTTCATGCAGGGTGCGGATTTGTAGGGATATAACAAAGATAGTAAGGATTTTGATGCGGACGACTCGCTGTTCAGCTTTGCAGAAGCTTAGTTGAATTTCCTGATAGTCGCCCCCTTGACCCACCCGAGCGGGTTTCAATCGGATTTTCATACCTTTGCAATGTGCTGATGATACAGTTGGAGTTGCACTTGCAAAGGCGGCAATTCGAACAGTCGAAACAGGCTCCTTCCTGGAAAATCAAAAATGGCAAAGAGATACTTTTACTTTCTGATGATTTGCCTGCAGACAGGTTGTACACAAAGCAAAACGAAACTTCTGGATTTCCCGAATTCGCGCCAATCTTTCGAATATAGTTGTGGCCCGGGGGCTGTGCAGAGCGTGATGGCCTATTATGGCGACAATTTTCGCGAATCGGAGTTAATCGCACTGATGAAAACGGATAAGGATGAAGGAACCTATCTAAAGGACATTGTTAAATTTCTGCATTTCCAGGGTTATTCTACCACCCTCAAACATAAAATGACCATGAATGAACTTTACAGGTTTATTGATAACGGTATCCCTGTAATTGTGCTGATACAAGCCTGGGGCGAAGAATCAGCGTTCAGAAACCATTACCGGAATGAGTGGAACGATGGTCATTTTGTGGTGGTGATCGGGTACACGGAAAAGGATGTACTGATTTCTGATCCTGCCTTGTTCACTACCGGCAATATCCCGGTCAGCGAATTTATGGAGCGGTGGCATGATGTGGATGAAGGAGAGACCAAAACCTACCAGGTCGGTGTGGCGGTTTATGGCAAGAAGCCATTTTTTACACATAACCAGGTGGAAAGGATCAGATGAACCAAAGACGCTGCCTGTCAATATTCAACGAAGCATAAGCCATGATCATTCTCGAAAAACCATACGTCTCAGAATTTCTTCAAGCGACGGTTGCAGATCTGCAGATCCCTGTTCTGGCCACAGTATTTTCGAAAAGTCTGAAGTATTCACAGCAGATGAATTTACTGGAAGACCATGTTTTTTTTAATGCTCTGAAAGCTGTCGAATCTCCGCTTTTATACAGTAATTCAGAAAATTCCATCGACTTGTTGAACCGCTATTGTCCTGAATTGGAAGTTACCCGGAATGTAAATTTCTTCAAAGACAAATCTAAACTCCGCGAAATTTTCTCAAGTCTCAATCCCGATGTCTGGTGCTTGAAATTTACGCTGGAAGAGCTGGAAGAGGTAGATGTTTCAACCCTGCAACTGCCATTTGTGATCAAACCGGTGAGGGGTTTTGCAAGTATCGGAATTCATTCGGTTCATCATCCGGCGGAATGGGGAAACGTGCTGGAAGCCATAAAAAAGGAGATCCGGGAGATGCAAAACATCTTCCCTGATGCCGTGGTCAGCCTGAATGAGTTTATGATTGAAAGGTATATCGAAGGGGTGGAGATTGCCATCGATGCCTATTTCAATGCAGCGGGTGAACCTGTTGTTCTCAATATTCTTACGCACCTGTTTGGGTCAAAATCCGACATGAGCGACCGCTTGTATCTGACCTCCGATGAGATTGTGAAGAAGTATCATGATCCAATCGTCCATTATCTTGGGGAGATAGCCAGACTGCGGGATTTGCGAAACTTTCCTTTTCATCTCGAAATGCGTCAGGAGCCGAACGGGAAATTTGCACCGATTGAAATTAATCCCATGCGCTTCATGGGTTTTTGTGTGGCCGATGTGGAGCATTATTTTTACGGAATCAATCCGTATGAACACTATTTTCACCAGAAGAAACCAGACTGGGATAAAATTCTCGAAACCCGTGGTGATAAACTTTATGGAATGTTCGGAATTGACATACCGAAGCAGTTGAACAAAGATAAAATCAGGTTTGATTATGAAAAGTTTATCAGCCACTTTTCAAAACCATTATTTTATGTAAAAATGGATTACCGGAAGTTGCCCATGGCAATCTACCTGTTTGCCGAGGTTTCCAAAGACGGGTTTTCTGAATTCGAAACGATCCTGCATTCCGATTTGACAGCCTTTATCGAGCCGTTAACCTGAAGACAACCGGAGGATATCCGGCTAGTTTTCGCGATTCATGCGACGCTTAGTTGATTTCGTAAACATACCAAACCTGCGCGCGATCCAGCCAGTTGTTGAAATTAAATCGTTTAATCCATTCAGGATAGGTAGCATAAATCAGTTTTTGATTCTTTTTTGAAACGGGTTTTGCATCCTTTTTACACAAAGCCAACAGGTATTTCTTTCCTGATGCCATCTCTTTGCCGGAGGAGTCTTTGAAATTTTTAATGTTCAGGCTGGCCCGTTTATAAAAATGTACCTCTTTCGCCCGGTAGTAAGGGTTCTCACTTACATAACAAAGTGTGGCGGGTTGGGGATAGTTGTTATAGATGTATTGATAGAGTTTGGTTTGTGGTTCGGCCGGAATAAACAACACCACGGCGATGAGCAGGAGGTTAAGATACCAGAAACAGCGCGTATAGACCTGGAACCAGCGGTTTTCGGCAAGATTGATTTTCCACCCCTGAACAATAAATTCATAGGCTTTAATTGCCATGATTGGTAAAAAGCCGATAAGCGGGTACAGAAAACGGATCTCCTTATGCCCGATCAAACAATGAACAAGAACATAAGGCAGGATGATCCATGTCAAAACATCCTTTCGAAGAAACAGGACAACTACCAGAAAGGAGAGGATGAAAACGAGACTGAAGGGGGGGATGGTGCGAATAAATACATCCTTAAAATAGAACCACCAGGGTTCAACTCCAAATCCTGAAACCTTATCCTGAATGAGATTCTGGTTAAAGTAGTTCCAAGCGGTGAAGGTCCACTCACCGTAAAACCAGCGGTCGAGAAGCACACCTGACAGAAAGGAGATTGCGATACCCATGATCAGAAGCGAAATGTTGGCCATCTTCTCCCTTCTGCTCAGCAGGAGCCACAGGAAGAATCCGCCGATGAGGAGCCCGGTCTGGTATCTCACCACAAAAGCCAATCCCATTAATATACCAGCGATCAGGAAATCGCGTCCCTGAGGGTTGCGTGCCAGCCGGAAAAGATAGCAAAAGCCAATGATGAAGAGACTGCCCGACCAGGTTTCTGACCGGAATCTCACATTGTTAAGGAGGGCAAACCAGAGCAAAAACGAGAGTAGCAGAAACCATTTTTGCAACGGCTGTGTTTTAATTTCCGGAGCATAATTCCGGTAAATCATCACCATGGAGGTAAACGTCAATGCAACGGTGAGCACCCTGAGGAAAAAGGAGATGAGAAAAGGGTCCGTGCATCCGAGAACGGCGAAAATGCGGTGAATGGTAACAACAATGGCAGGTTGAATAGCTGACCTGATCTGAAAATGAAATTCCCATGGCAATTGATCAGTCGTGGTCATCTGTAACTTCCAGGCGGCAAATTCAAGAATTTGAAAATGTTCATCGGGGAATTCCCATCCGACAGAAAAATAGGCAATTACCAGCAAAACGATCAGGGAGATAATTTTAACCTGTCTGATTTTCATGGGTTAAAAGTACAGATTTTAATGTTGCAAGCAGGGTTGTATTTCGTCACTTTCCGCACGAAAGATGGTATGCCGTATACCATGAAAGTTGTGAAGAAATAAGCAAATCCTTCACCGAAGTAACCAATTTGTACCACACCCGGGCATACAGGTTTGTCTTCGTCAAAGCCTGCAGAATCATCAACGGGTCTCTGGTTTCGGTACCATCAACAAAGCAGGTTGCCTTTCCAAAAAGAAAGGTGCATGCACTCAGGGTGTTATTTTTGGCCTCTTTTGTGAAGACATCCACCAGAGGCAGGTAGTCCTCCACAAACTTTTGAGCCTCAGTATAAGCCGCATTTAAAAAGTGCGGCTTTTCAATTGGATCCAATTTCCTCAAGGCCTCCAGATAACAGGTAACCGATTTAAGATAAATATCTGCCATTGCTGCAGTGTATTCGCGCAGGCTTTTCGAACCATTCACTGAGGCTACCTTTAGCACAGGTGGCCAGTTGAACTGCGATTGTCTGTCGACAGTTGTGTTACAATGAATCTCGAACCGGGCAGAGGCCTCCAGTTCGGTGAAAATTTCGTCCAAAACAGGTGCAAACTGTATCTTGCTTTCCATAGCATCGGAATTAAGGATTATGATGCTTAATCCGCTTCGCCTGCAAAAGGTAAACTGTAAAATGAAAAAAAGTAGAAAAAACCGGAAAAATCTACTTACGGATCAATTTTCCATAATATGGCCGGGTGTTTTCACCACTGCAAAGAGATACGATATAGATCCCTGCCGGGATATCATGCAGATTCAGAGTGATACGGTCCCGGGCTATTGAAAATGGAACCTGCCATTTGGCTCCGGTGACAGTTAAAATATTCAGGGTCAGGGAGGATGCGGAAACTTCGGGTGGCAGGTTTAAACAGCAATCATCGCCGGCCGGGTTGGGGAAGATTTTCAATGAGCCTGTGGCATTGGGTGATATTTCAACTCCAACAGGGTATCCCCAGATCAGGTTGGCATATTCGGGGTGATCGATGAATGGATTGCGGTTATTCTGGATGCCATAGATTGCGTTGTTGCGGTCGGTCTCTTTCTGCGAAACCGGGTCTGTGCTGCTCCACTGCAGCATCATGGCCAGGGCCCAGGGCTTGAGCTGGGAGCCTATCGTTTGCGCACTTCCCGGCCAGCCTGTATCTTCCGTATAATAGCGGGTGGACATATAGAAATAGCTCCTGGCAAAGTCACCCTTATAGGCATCAATGGGCTCAAACACCGTACCTGAGTAGCCCGGGGTGGCGCAACTTCCCACCTTGCTTCCGTTCGAGGAGGTCCAGGTGGCAGTGGCCACCTCTGCATAGGCATAATTGGATCTCCGGTTGTTGACATAGCCATCGGTAGGATAGAGATGGAACATATCGGAGTACATGGGATATACTTCACCGCCAAACCAGGAGTTGGGCCATGAGTGCTCCCGGTTATAGCAATCCCCTTCGCCACCGTAACTTCCGCATTCCTCCCCCGAGGAGTAATGAAATACATAGGAAGGTGTTCCTCCGGGAATATCAGAATACATGTCCCAAACCACATTCCCGGGTTTTGCATCGGTCGATTGAAAGTGGAAGTACAGGGTATTGTAGGCAACTGAATTATGTCCTTTGATAATATTATGCAAAGCAGTCAGAAGTGCCTCTCCGGTTTTCCCGTTGGCCGGGTCATAATAGCCCGGTGGGATCTGGCCTGAAAGGTTGGTGATAAAGAAAAAAAGGAGCAGCGCAGGGATCAGCCTTTTCAGCATCAGAAATTTCGTGGGTTTCAAGGAGTCAGAATTTCTGCAAAAGTACAAAAATCCTCACATCGAACCGTTATTCCCTGATGTAATGTGGCATGTCAAACGGGATTTCAAAAGAAAATTCCACAATGCCCATAAACCGCTCACCCTCCATCCAGGGGGTCTGGTAAATGATCTTTTTCTTCCCGCGCTTTTCAATTGTATAGACATTTTTCTGATGCGTTTCCATGATCTCGATGATCTTCCGGCGAGATGCTTCTCCATGGCAATCCATCAGGTTTTTGCCTATAAGTGCTGCCCCGCCTTCTTTCGCATAGTTGGCAATGGCCCGGTCATTCATGTAAATTACAATGGCGTTGGCATCGCACACAATCACATTGCCATCGAGTTTCTGAAGAAATTCCATAAGAACAGATCTGTTTAATAGTAAAATGGAAGGCAAAGATATTCATTCACCGCTTTGACATTTTGCGGGCTCACCATTTAATTTTGTAACTTTGAAAAATAAGCTGCATCTAATCCCCAAACATTTCAGCCATGACAAGTTCAGAGATTAAGCGGATTTACCGTTCCAAAAAAGACCGTATCCTTGGCGGTGTGTGTGCCGGTATCGGAAATTATTTCAATGTAGACCCCGTACTTATACGTGTTGGCTGGGTTGCAGCGTTCTTTGCTGCCGGTGTCGGGTTTCTCGCCTACATTATCGCCTGGATCATTATCCCTGAAGATCCGAATGTCTGATCACCACCTTTCCCAGTGAATCCGTTCCGGTTTAAATTTCTCCTTGGGGAGATCCTCTCCCGTGGGATGTCCGATAGGGATAATATTAAACAGTGACACATAATCGGGCAAAGTCAGAATTTTTCTTGCATGTCCTACTCTTTCGGCATATGGATAGAGGGCACTCCAAACGGCACCCAGTCCCATTGCTTCGGCCGCAAGCAAGATGTTTTGTGATGCCGCAGCTGCATCCTGGTACCAGAGGTCGATAGCTCCCTCCTGAAGTCCAATGGTCGTATCCCCGCAAACTACAATGGCAGCGCCTGCCTTGTAAAGCATTTTTGTATGGGGGAGTCCGTCTGCCAGCTCATCCAGCAGGTTCCTTTCCGTTACCACGATAAAAGCCCACGGTTGCCTGTTGCGTGCCGAAGGAGCTGCCATGGCCGCTTTGAGCAGCACCAAAAGGCTCTCCTTTGGAACCGGTTGGCCGGTAAACCTGCGTACACTTTTACGGGAATGGATATTTTCGAGGATGATGGAGCGTTTTTCGGTCACGGCAGAGATGGTTTAATCCGCAAAGATAGGAAAGAGAAAAACAATTCAAATCGGGCTATATTGCTGGTTAAAAGAATTTTTCGTAATTTTGCACGCCTTTTTAGAAAAATGAAAAAGAGATATCCTGAATACAAGTTCCTCGACCTTACGCGGATCGGGAAAGAGATGCAATCCTATTGGGAGGAGCATAATACTTTTGAAACGAGCCTTAAAAATACGGAAGGGCATGAACCTTTTGTTTTTTACGAAGGACCTCCCTCGGCCAACGGCATTCCGGGCATACACCATGTTATGGCCCGTGCCATCAAGGATATCTTCTGCCGCTACAAGACCATGAAGGGTTTTTACGTAAGCCGCAAAGCCGGCTGGGATACCCATGGTTTGCCAATCGAGATCGGCGTGGAGAAAAAACTGGGAATTACGAAGGAGGACATTGGCAAATCCATCTCCATTGAGGATTACAACAAAGAGTGCCGCAGAGAGGTCATGAAATACACAGACCTTTGGGATGAACTTACCTCCCAGATGGGGTATTGGCTCAACCTTAAAGATCCTTATATCACTTACGAAAACAAGTACATCGAAACGATCTGGCACCTGCTGGCAACCCTCTACAACAAAGGATTGCTCTACAAGGGCTACACCATCCAACCCTACTCACCGGCTGCGGGAACCGGCCTGAGCACCCATGAACTCAATCAGCCAGGTACCTATAAAATGGTGAAAGACAATACGGTAGTGGCTCAATTCAAGGTGATCCGTGATGCGAAATCAGAATTCCTTTACAAAGAACTTTTCGGTGAACTATACATCCTGGCCTGGACGACCACACCCTGGACCCTCCCATCGAACACAGGGCTGGCCATGGGCAAAGACATATCTTATGTTCTCGTAAAAACCTTCAACCCCTACACCTACACCGAACAAACAGTGGTACTGGCCAAAGAGCTTCTTCATCAATATTTCCCTGAGAAGAATGCGGAATTGGAGCTGGAGAAATACCACGAAGGCGATAAGCATATTCCTTTCCAGGTTGTTGGAGAATACCGCGGCGCTGAGTTTGAAGGGATCCGTTATGAGCAGCTATTGTCTTATGCCAAACCTGAAGAAGGGGATCCTTTCCGCGTGGTGATGGGTGATTTTGTGACGATTGAAGATGGTACCGGCATCGTACATATCGCCCCCAGTTTTGGTGCCGATGACTTCCGTGTCGGAAAACAAAATGGCCTCGGATCGCTTACACTGGTGGATAAGCAAGGCCGTTTTACAGAACAGATGGGCGAATTTGCCGGCAGGTATGTGAAAGTTGAGTATGATGCAGACTGTCTTTCGGGAGAGTGTCCGCCCGTGGACATTGACATCATCGTGAAACTGAAACACGAAAACAAAGCATTTAAATCGGAAAAATACGAACATTCCTACCCTCACTGCTGGCGCACCGATAAGCCTATTCTTTATTACCCCCTGGATTCCTGGTTTATCCGCACCACTGCCCACAAGGAGCAGATGATCGCACGCAACAAAACGATCAACTGGAAGCCCGAATCCACTGGAACCGGCCGCTTCGGAAACTGGCTTGAGAACCTGGTCGACTGGAACCTTTCCCGTTCCCGGTTCTGGGGAACACCGCTACCAATCTGGAGAACCACTGATGGTTCACGAGAGATCTGTATCGGTTCCATGGAACAACTAAAAGCAGAAACAGAGAAATCGGTCACAGCCGGGGTCATGAAAACCAATCCGCTGGGCTCCTTTATCCCCGGTGATCTGACCCATGAAAATTATCAGTGTTTTGACCTTCACCGGCCTTTTGTTGATGACATCGTGCTGGTTGCCGACAACGGCCAGCCCATGTACCGTGAGCCCGACCTGATTGACGTATGGTTTGACTCGGGTGCCATGCCGTATGCCCAGTACCATTATCCATTTGAAAAGACGCGTCAGTTTGAGAGCTATTTTCCGGCCGATTTTATCGCTGAAGGGGTAGACCAGACCCGCGGATGGTTTTTCACCCTCCATGCTATCGGTGTCATGCTGTTTGACAGTGTGGCCTTTAAAACCTGTGTTTCCAACGGGCTGGTCCTCGACAAAAACGGCAACAAAATGTCGAAACGGCTGGGTAACGCAGTTGACCCTTTTGAAACGATCAACAAGTACGGAGCTGATGCCACACGCTGGTACCTGATCACCAATTCACAACCCTGGGATAACCTGAAATACGATAACGAAGGCATTGCCGAAGTGCAACGTAAATTCTTCGGAACGCTCTACAATACCTATGCTTTTTATTCACTGTATGCGAACATTGACGGGTTCGTTTACAGCGAACCGGAGATACCTGTTAACGAGCGGCCTGAGATTGACCGTTGGATCTTGTCTGAGCTGAACTCCCTGATCCGGTTTGTAGATGATGCCTACAGTGATTACGAACCCACCCGGGCCGGACGGGCAATTTCCGACTTCGTGGATGCGCATCTTAGCAACTGGTACGTTCGGCTTTGCCGGCGCAGGTTCTGGCGTGGCGATTATTCAGCCGACAAGATTTCTGCTTACCAGACACTTTACCGTTGCCTTGAGGTGATCGCCCAGCTGGCAGCCCCGATAGCCCCCTTCTTCTGCGACCGCATGTTCATCGACCTCAACAGTGTCACCGGACGGCAAACCATCGATTCTGTGCACCTGGCCGATTTCCCGCAAGCCGAGCCCAAGGTTATAGACAAGGACCTGGAGGAGCGGATGGAGCTGGCCCAGAAAATATCTTCGATGGTCCTTTCCATCCGTAAAAAAACCAACCTTCGGGTTCGGCAGCCACTCAACAAAATCATGATCCCTTTGCTGAGTGAACATCTTCGTGACCAGGTTGATGCAGTCAAAAAGCTGATCCTGTCCGAAGTCAATGTGAAATCGCTGGAATACATCACCGATACTGCCGGCATCCTTGTGAAAAAGGTAAAGCCAGACTTTAAAAAACTCGGTCCCCGGTATGGTAAACTGATGAAACAACTGGCCGAAAAGCTGGTGGCGCTTACCCAAACGGAGATTGCAACGCTCGAAAAGGAGGGCAGGTTTACGCTGCTTGTCGAAGGGCACACTGCCGAGGTAATGGCTGATGATGTGGAGATCCTTTCGGAGGACATTCCCGGATGGCAGATCGCCAGCCAGGGTGCACTAACAGTGGCGCTTGACATCACCATCACACCGGAACTCTGGCAGGAGGGCATTGCCCGTGAGGTGATCAACCGGATTCAGAATCTTCGCAAGGATAAAGGCTTTGATGTAACCGATAAAATTTCAGTTAAATTTCAGACACTGCCGGAGATAGATGAGGCGGTGAATCGTAATATTTCCTATATTTGCTCGGAAACTTTGGCTCAATCGTTTGATGTTGTTGATGCGATTGATGAAACTGAGAAGGATTCCATTGAACTGACCGACACGATCTCGACGAACATTCTGATTCTTAAGATCAATTAATGGGTAGGCGGCATGAAACTATTTCCTGTCGTCTCTTTTTTAAATTTTATCCGCATTTTGGAAACTAAGAGGTAGATTAAGTTGTTGAATTTTAAATCTTACAGCAATGAAAAAAACAGCTGGAACCACCGTAATTGAAAAAAACCGGTATACTGATGAGGAACTGGAAGAATTCAAACAGATCATTTTAATGAAACTTGATAAGGCCAGGAACGATCTGCAGATTTTAACTGAGTCCTATACCACGGGGAATGAGCACGACACAAATGATACTTCCCCTACATTCAAGGTACTGGAAGAGGGCTACCAGGTTTTTTCGAAGGAGGAGAATAGCAAATTTGCTGCACGCCAGGAAAAATTCATCAAATCACTTGAGAACGCACTCATCCGGATAGAAAATAAAACCTATGGAATCTGCAGGGTAACCGGCAAACTCATTCCCAAAGACAGGCTGCGCATCGTTCCCCATGCCACCCTGAGTATCGAAGCCAAACGGGTGCAGGCAGCTGCCCCGGTTCCACGTGCGGTTGATCCCGACATGGAATAACCATCCTGAAATAGCTACGACGGTTGAAAAAAGCGGCAATTATTGTCCTGGTTGTCCTCATCCTTGATCAGGTCCTCAAGTTTTGGGTGAAGACCCACATGTACATGGGGCAAAACCATGCCATTTTCGGACATTGGTTTTATATCCATTTTACCGAGAATGAAGGGATGGCTTTCGGGATGCAGCTGGGCGGAAATTATGGAAAGTTGTTGCTCAGTCTTTTCCGTATCGTTGCAGTGATCATTATCGGTTTCTGGATCTACCGGGTTTCACGGAATCCGGGAAACGGCCTGCTTGTTGTCTGCATCTCCCTGATCATGGCCGGTGCGCTGGGAAACATCATCGACAGTGCCGTTTATGGTCTCATTTTTAATGAGAGTACCTTCATGCAGGTGGCTACCCTGTTCCCCAAAGAGGGCGGTTACGGGACATTTTTGCATGGCAAAGTAGTAGATATGCTCTATTTTCCGATCATCGAAGGCAATTACCCCTCATGGATTCCCTGGGTGGGGGGTGAAGAATTGACCTTCTTTCGTCCGGTATTCAACATTGCAGATTCGGCCATTACTACCGGGGTTCTGATGCTCATCGTCTTCCAGAAAAAGGTCTTCCCCACGCCGAAAAAGGAATCATTACCTGACGCGAATTGATCGTCCGACCCGCAAGGTTGTGGTAGGTTTGATCTTGTTCATGGCACAGATATCCTTTACGCTTGTGTGATACTTTTTGGCCAATCGACCTACTGTATCCCCGTTCTTGATTTTATGATACATCGCATTGGCCACAAAATCGTTCGGGTAAAAGACCTGTTTGGTGACAGGAAAGGAGTTGGCAATCAGCTTTTTATTGTCGAAGTCAATCATCCGCAGCGGGTCGAGCGGAATATCTTTATAGCGAACCTCAAAATGGAGGTGCGGCCCACGGCTTCGTCCCGTACTTCCTCCCAGAGAGATATAGTCGCCCGATTTAACAACCTGGTTAACCCTGACCAGCATTTTCGAATTGTGGGCATAATAGGTTTCCAAACCATTTCGATGCCTGATGATTACCAGGTTTCCAAATCCGCCCCGGTTGTATTTTGCATACCGCACCACCCCGTCGAATGCCGCTTTGATCGAGTCTCCCTTGCTAAGTTTGATATCCAGTCCTTTGTGCGAATAGGTAAATCCCCTGAAAAGCTTGCCATATACCGGAAGCGTAAAATCTCTTTCCGGCGATGAGAGCATCAGCACGGTATCATGAATTGAATCGGGGGGAATACGGTAGGCAAAAATCTGATCGTTGATCCATTGTCCCGAGAAGATCCCGGTGGAATCCTCCTCCGGGTTCATCATTACCGGCTCGTCAGCAAGAAATTCCCAGGTGAAATTTTTATAAAGAATAGCAGGCCCGCTGGGTGTTTCAACGGTATCAACAATGGCATCAATATTACGTTGGGCAATGGTTGAGCAAGGTAGCAACAAAAGAAGCAATGCACACAATTTTAATAACTTCATCTATTCTTTGTTAGGTCGTAAAAGGTTAATAACGGCAAAACTACTGGAAAAATTTTACCTGCAAAACTTTTAATTCGTTAGTTATTTTATCTTTGCATAAATTTTGAATATCTATCATGCAGGCACATAAGCACGGAAAAATTTCCCAGATCATCGGCCCCGTTATTGACGTGGTGTTTGATGAGGACACTAAACTCCCGAACATTTACGATGCCCTTCAGGTTACGAATGAAAAAGGAGATGTGATTGTTCTTGAAACGCAATACGACATCGGCGAACACACCGTTCGCACAGTTGCCATGGACTCCACCGATGGTCTTCGTCGTGGGATGGAGGTGATTGACAGGGGTGCGCCCATCTCGATGCCTGTTGGCGATGATATCCGCGGCCGTTTATTCAACGTGATCGGGCAGCCTATTGACGGACTCGGTGCCGTGAAGGGAACAGAAACCTATGCCATCCATCGCGAACCGCCAAAGTTTGACACCCTTAGCACTTCCAAAGAGGTGCTATACACAGGGATCAAGGTAATCGATCTCATCGAGCCCTACTCCAAAGGCGGTAAAATCGGCCTGTTCGGCGGAGCCGGTGTCGGTAAGACCGTTATCATCATGGAACTCATCAACAACATTGCCAAGAAATATGCAGGTTTGTCAGTGTTCGGCGGTGTGGGTGAGCGTACCCGTGAGGGAAATGACCTCCTGCGCGAAATGATCGAATCGGGTGTTATCCGTTACGGTGAAAAGTTTAAAGAGAGCATGGAAAATGGGGGTTGGGACCTCTCGAAAGTTGATCATGAAGAGTTACTGAAATCACAGGCAACCTTGGTTTTCGGACAGATGAACGAACCTCCCGGTGCCCGTGCAAGAGTTGCTCTGTCAGGTCTTACAATGGCCGAATATTTCCGCGATGGTGATGAAAAAAGCGGCGGACGCGACATCCTTTTCTTTATCGATAATATTTTCCGTTTTACCCAGGCAGGTTCTGAAGTTTCAGCATTGCTTGGACGTATGCCTTCTGCAGTAGGCTACCAGCCCACCCTGGCCACCGAAATGGGGATCATGCAGGAGCGGATCACCTCCACAAAACGTGGCTCCATCACCTCTGTACAGGCTGTTTATGTGCCTGCCGATGACTTAACCGACCCCGCTCCGGCTACTACCTTTGCCCACCTCGATGCCACGACCGTACTGAGTCGTAAAATTTCAGAGTTGGGTATTTATCCCGCAGTAGATCCGCTTGATTCCACATCCCGTATTCTCACCCCGGATGTTGTTGGGGAAGAGCATTACGAAACGGCCCAGCGTGTGAAACGTATTCTTCAACGTTACAAAGAACTCCAGGACATCATCGCCATCCTTGGGATGGACGAGCTTTCTGACGAGGACAAACTCGTTGTTTCGAGAGCGCGCCGTGTACAGCGCTTCCTGTCGCAGCCCTTCTTTGTGGCAACACAGTTCACAGGCATCCCGGGAACCTTTGTAAACATCGAAGATACCATCAAAGGATTCAACATGATTATGGATGGCGAGGTGGACGAATACCCCGAATCGGCTTTCAACCTTGTTGGAACCATCGAGGAGGCCATCGAAAAAGGAAAACGCATTCTGGCTGAGAACAAGTAATCATGATCGTTGAAATCATAACACCAGACAATGTCATTTTTACCGGCGACCAGGTTCAGCTAATCCAACTGCCCGGTATCGACGGCTCCTTTGAAGTTTTAAACCGCCATGCCCCACTCATCTCCGTGCTGAAGAAAGGAAAGATCAAGGTGATCAATAAAGGCGGGAAAGGGGAGAAGGAGGAGATATTCTTCGAGATCAAAGGTGGCGTGATCGAGGTACTTAACAACAAGGTCCTTGTCCTGGCCGAATAGTACTAATTCACAATTCATGAACTCCGGGAAATATTCCCTCATTTTCCTGCTTCTTCTGCTTGTCTCCGGCGGGTGCTACAAAAATGAGCCTGTTCCCATCGCCGATTTCAGCTACTCGGGATCCAACCAGTTTTTCGTTCCCTGTGTGGTTCAGTTTTCAAACTCCTCCGTCAACTCTTTTTCATGGGAATGGCGATTTGGCGATGATTCTGTCTCCTATGCGAAAGAACCCATGCATACTTACCGGAAACCGGGCAAATACGAAGTCTACCTTCGTGCCTATACCGAGAGCACAAAGGAGTGGGCCTCACTGATCAGGGTGGTTACCATCAAAGACACAGTCCACTAAATTTGGGTTGCAATAGCCTCTGCAATTTTGTATATTTGGTAACTCCAAGTTTACAGCGTCATGCCTCCTTGCCAACACCAATTTCTCCCTCCATATGTTTTCTCCGCATTCATTCCGGAAGTTACCATTCCTATTGTTGTTCGTTCTTCTTGCAGCACTCCAGTCCCACGGACAAAATACAGGTACATTATCAGGTGTTGTGACCAATGCGGAGAGCGGAGCGCCCATTGTTGGCGCCAAAGTGACCCTCAACACCTCCCCGGGGACTACAACCTATACTGTGGCCGGGGGGGCAGTACACACTGAATGTTTATCCCTGCGGAACTTTTATGATAACTGTGGCAAAGACCGGATTTGACATCAAAGTCGTTGGTCCTGTTACAGTGGTTTGCAGCAACACGCTGGTTCAGAATGCTCTTCTGGTGCCCGCTTCCAATCCGCCAGCACAAGGTACGGCAACGCTGAATTCGGGAGGAAATGTGGTAACCCTCGCCTGGACGCTGCCATCCGGGGACTATGAGATCCTTTATGATGACGGAATTCAGGACGATTTTACGGTATGGGCCAATGCCGGGAATCAAAACGCATTGAAATTTACGTCTGCCGGATATCCTGCAACATTGAAAGGGGTTTCGATGGATATGGGAGACGCAGTCAATTACGCCGGCGCCACCTTGCCCCTCACACCCTTCCAGGTAAAGGTGATGGATGATGATGGTCCCGGTGGGATGCCGGGCACCTTGCTGGGTACCTTTGACATTACTCCCGGAAGCACGTTATATCAGGGATTTTTTAGTTTACCTGCCATGAGTTTTCCCATTCCCTCCGGTAGCTTTTACATCGTGATGGAACAGGGAGGGGTTCCACCCAATGCCTGCGGGATCGCCATTGACAATACCGCGCCACAGTTGCGAAGTTTTTCGAAGGATGTCAGCAACGGCGGCGGATGGTTACCTGCTGCAGGGAACTTCATGATGCGCGCCACAATGAATGGTCCGGGTGGCCCACTTCCCCCGGCGGACAATATAACCGGGAATAACAACCTGGATGCCATCAATGGTTATCGCGTTTACAGGCTGCTTCAGGGTCAGGAATCAAACCTTGCCTCCTGGGTATATCTCGGCATCACACCGCAACTCAACTATACCGACAACAGCTGGCCGTCGTTGCTTTGCGGACCCTATCGCTGGGCCATCCGGGCCGAATATTTCAACGGCTCGCTTTCCGCACCCACCTTCACCAATACTATCGGCAAGTGCTGGACCGCCAATGTAACGGTGCATTTTAGCGCTCCGTGCGACCTTTGTGTTGACAGCGCTCAGATCACCGCGATGAATGTTATCTATCCTGACTCTGTATATCATGGAATTACTGACACCTCAGGAACGGTGATTTTTTCCAACATGTGGAAGGGGCAATACCTGATCACTACAGCCAAATTTGGCTGCCCGTTGATAACACTCAATGTTTCCATCAACATTGACACGGTGATCAACATCACTTCAACGCAGGGGCCGGACGCCCCTCCACCCACCCACCTTTCTATCAACGACCAGTCGCTCAGGGTTACCTGGTCTGCGCCTCGCAGTAATTCCACGTTGTTTGAGGAGACTTGGGCCAGTGGAAGTTTTGCTGCCAACCAGTGGGTTGTTACCGGTGGCAATAACTGGCAAATCTCGAACGGCATCGGGAATCCGGCGCCATCTGCCATGTTCAGTTGGGCACCCCAATGCACAAACTGTTCGCAAATGCTGACCAGTAAATCGATCACCGGGGTTCGCTCGCACCGGTTAAGACTTTCCTACGATTTTTATCTCGATAATTTCAATACCACAAACATCAGTACCCTTACAGTAGAAATCTGGGACGGGACCTCCTGGTCGGTGCTGGAAACACACGACAACCCCGGAGGGAGCATTCCCTGAACAACCAAAATGCTGGATCTCTCATCCTATACAGATAAAACCTTCAAAATCAGGTTTCAGATTAACAGTCAGGACACCTACAGCATCAACAACTGGAATATTGACAACATCCGTGTAATCGCCTCGGAGGATTCAGTAAAGTGTCTGCTCGGATATAACGTGTTCATCGATAATCTCCTTGGGTTATTCACTCCCGACACGACCTGTCTCCTTCCTCCAGACCAGGTACAGTAAGGACATACCTACCAGCTTTGTGTCAAGGCCGTATACAATGGGGCACTGTCGGCCCCCATTTGCTGTAATTTTACCAGCCATTTCGTGTATGCCCCGCAGGCGTTGACCGTTCAACCGTTAGAGTGTTCGGCTTATCTCGCATGGAGCAAACCGGTTACTGCCGGCGGCGCCACACCAATCGGGTTGATGGGATACAACATCTACCGCAACAACCTTTTTCTTCACTATAATCCGGATCCCGATTCGCTTATTTATTACAATAAATGTCTGGATCCCGGACATTATATTTATGAAGTTACGGCCAAATACGATCTGAGCTACTATGGTTTCCCGGGGCAGTTTGAGGAATCCTTACCCACCAATCCCGAAACGGTCAATATTGTATGCGGCGGACCACTGCCATTCGAAGAGGGGTGGGACCAGGGTAACTTTTCATTCAACAGTTGGACCTTTGACCCCGCCCAGGGAAACTGGAATATCAGCCAGATACTGAAGAGCGATAACCCGGTGGCTGACTTCTCTTGGCAACCTATCCGCAGCAATTACAGCTATTCACTGGTAAGCCGTGCGTTTGATGCCTCCCCGTGGAGTTGCGCTCATCTCTGGTTCGATTTTGTCTATAAACTGGCTGATCGCAATGGTACCGGTCAGGAGAAGCTCTTAGCCGAGATCTGGTATATCAACTCCTGGCACACCCTGCTTGAGCTCAGCAACACAGGCTCTGCGGAATGGATTAATAACCACCTCAGTATTGACGCCGTCAAACAACAAGGATTCAAGATCAGTTTCCGGGCGACCGGGGTGAATTCGGCCGACATTCTCCACTGGTATGTGGACAACATCCATTTGTACGGCATTTGCAAGCCTCCCACAAATAATGAGTATTCGGTAAGTCAATTAACCGTGAGTATCACCTGGAATCCGCCAACTTGCAGCGGGACCCAGATCATGCATTTTATTTTCGACGATGGTATCAACGAAAACGGCTGGTGCATCAATCCGGGTTATGTGGCATGGATTGGAAATGAATTCCCGGTTGCCTCTTCCATGCAAGGAGTGCTTCAATCCTTCGATCTCTATTTTTAGACCAACGTTTGGGCGGGATCCGGCCAGCCAAAAATAGATGTGTTTGACGGAGCAAAAACGCTGATTGGTTCAAGGGCTCCTTTCACGCCACCGGCAGATGGATGGCTTACCGTGAATGTTCCAGACATCCCATTCACCGGGATGTTCTATGCCATGGTAAAATGGGACAACTTCACGGAACAGTCCAATTATCTTGGAACTGACGAAGACGGACCCTATACATATGAAGATCTTTGCTGGTATTCGGACGGAACAAGCTGGGAAAAATAAAGCGTGGTAACCGGGGGCTCTGCCGGTGTTGCCCTGCTTCGTGCAACTGCGTTGGTGAATGCCGGCAAGAAGAGTGAGTCTGACAGCAGTGTGCTTGTTGGTTACAACATTTACCGCACCGATACAAGCGGCTACCCGCCTTACTACCTGAAAACTCCGGTGCCGGTTACCGGTACAACCTGGTCGGAGGTCCTTCCAAACTGGTGGGATTGGTGGACATGTACTTACCGCTATTACATAACCGCAGTTTTTGAGGATGCATCAACCAACACTGTGCTTTGTGAACCCTCCAGCGATACGCTTCTTGTGCTGGTTGAGGGAATCAGCGAATTAGCTGCTTCAGGTATCGAACTTTTCCCAAATCCGGCCAACCAATATGTAAACGTTACCGGGAAGCGAAAGATAACATCGGTCGAGGCACTGAATTACCTGAGTGAGATCATCTGGACCTGCAAGGAGATAGACGAAAACAGTTTACGGATCGACGTGGGCAGCTGGAGTCCGGGAGTTTATATACTCAAAGTGGCCGGAGCCGCAGGTGCTTGTAGCCTGAAGCTGGTCATCCAGCACTAGGAGTTTAGTAGAACTTTACCCGGCTGTCGGAGATCTTGGCTGATTTTTCGAGGGCAGGATACATGAAACTTGCCACACGCTGGTCAAATTGCTGTTTGCTCTGCATCTGCTCGTAGGAGAAGTCCTCTTTTGTAGGGGCTTCGGTCACATCATCCACAATCACAAAATAGGCTCCGAAATTCCCGGTAAGCGGTCCGGTCAGCTGACCCTTGGGCAGGTTGAAAAGTGTACCAATAATCTCATTCTCGCGGCCGATTGCCGAACGGCTAAAACCTGCAAATGTAACCACCGTGGTATCTACTTTGGCTGAAAGTTGAGCAGCAAGTGCGTTGATATCCTTTGTTGTGGCTAAAGCCTTGGCCATGTTTTCGGCCACCAGTTCGGTTTTTTTCATGTTCCGGACAGAAGGTTCAATTCTAGTCTTAATATCTTCAACAGGCTGCTGACCCTTTTTTGAAGCGCCTTTTACGACGGCTACAGCATATTTTCCGGTGAGGTCAAAAACAGGGCTCACTTCGCCTGTTTTGGTGGTTTCGGCAAAAGCCCAGCGAACCATCTCACGGGCCGATGGAAGACCCATAAGGTAGTTATCCATCTCCTTTACATTGGGAGAATTACGTTTTTGCAAACCCTGGGAAGCAGCTGATTTTTCAAAAGCATCGGGTGTTTTATTCTGTCCGGCAAATGAACTTGCCTTCATATAGGTATCCTGGAAGGTCTGATTGCTGGGTTCAATATTGCGGGCGAGCACAGCGGCTTTTACTTTTTTAACCGGTTTGGTTTTTTCCGTCATCAGAAAAATGGCGTAGCCGATACGGGTTTCAACAATTTTTACCTCTTTGGGCTTCATGGTGATGCCGGTATTGAAGAAAGGTGCGTAATTCGCATTCCCGTCGGTAAACCATTTCAGTTCGCCGCCATCATCCTTTACAGTCGGATAATCAGAGGTTGCGCGGGCAATTTCAGCAAATTTGATGGCGTTTTTCTTGAGTACGTTAACAATACTGTCGGCTTTGGCTCTGGCCTGTTCTTTGGTCCGTTTAATGGCTTCATTTCCGGTGCCGGCAAAGGCGATAAGAATCTGTGAACCATTCATTGAATCAGGACGTTCCTGGGTGTCAAGCAACTTGCCCATGTACCAGGTGTTGTTGAATTCGAACGGGGCAACAAATTTTTCGGCTTTGGCACTGAACATGAGCGAGTCAAGCCGTCCTGAAAGAGTTCCCTTCTTAACGAAGGCAGTATCAATTTTACTGTCGGAATTGGCATTGACGAAAATGATAGCGTCGGAACTTGTCTGGAAATCCTTATACAGCTGAGCTATATCTTCTGCTGTTTTCCTACGGTCAATATTGGAAGGTTTAACCTCAAAAACCACAAAATCCAGGTCACGGAATGGCTCGTCCTGGTAAAAGTAAGCTTTGTTTTTATCGTAGAACTTCTGGTAGTCGGCATCGGTGAGTTTAATCGTACTGTCGGGAATTGCAAGTGCAGCAGGGGCGACAAAGCGGACTTTAAGTGATTTTGTCTGCAGGGCAAACTCTTTCTTAAGGAATGCCTTGGGTACGTAATATCCTTTTGTGACAAGGTTGGTGAACTTTGTTTCCAGGCGATCGTCTTTGATTGCTTTTTCAAAACGCAGCCATTGTTCTCTTGCTTTCGGCTCCATTTTATCAAGATTTTTCAGGTAGTTGAGTACCATGGCAGGGTCATACTGACCTGTTTTCGGATCTTTGAAATACTGGAGGATAAATTTATGCGGTTGTTTACCCTGAACCTGGTCGAAAAGCTCTTCGGGGGTAACTGCGATTCCGACTTCTGCATATTCGTTGCCCATAAGTATCTCTTTTACAGCAGTATTCCATGTCTGCTGACGAATCTGGTAAGTCTCCTGATCGGTAATTTTATCCTTACCCGAATTCTCTTTCTGGGCTTCAAGCATCTGATCAACCTTGGCATTGTATTCAACATACGGGATGTTCTCTCCGTTCACGGAACCGATGTCGTTCGTACCCCTGGCCTTTTTTTTGCCGAAATCTCCAATGACGAAGGCTGCAATTGCAACGCCAATAATTACTACAGCTAATCCTGAGTGTTTTCTGATTTTTCCGATAATCGCCATGCTTCTATATTTTTTGAAATAGGGTGCAAAAGTACAGATAAATACCGAAACTGCAAAGCCTTAATCCAATACCTTAAATGGAGTCCTTCTTGACGGTCATTTGCCCGGTAGGATTTTTTATGGTATATTCGGTAAAAGCCTCGTTCGAATACATCCCGTCGCCATATAGGACCTTATCGGCCGTGGTGATCTTTACCCGTACATCGCTCCAGATCATGTGCTTGTTTTCATCCCAGATAAGGTGTTCGGTATTAAGTTGTTCCTTCTTCAATTCGTTCCGCACGATCACATTCCCCCAGGCTTCCATGGTGCGGGCAAATTCACGGCGCATACCCCGGTTGCCGGAGATGGTTGAGGAGGGACGCCGTATGGAGTCGAAAAGGAATATTTTAAAGCCTTTCGGGAATTCGAGGTAGGGGTTCTCCCCTACATAACGGTTCAGTAATGGGCTTGTGAGGCGTGCTTCAATGCGGCCGGAATCACTGAAAAGCACCTCGATGTTGCGGGCTGACATAGCTGGCTCATTCTCCTGGATATCGATGGTTTCCACGACCTCGGTTTTTTTATTACAGGCATAGAAAATGAGGAGGGGAATCAGGAGTGGGACAATAAGCCAGGAACCAAGATTTTTCAAAATTAAAAATACTTTCGTTTTACAAACCATCGCTCATAAATCGTGAACCCTACCACAATCCTGAAATAACTCTCCTTGATCAGGTTCTGTTCGGTAGTGCCGCGCATGCCGACCTGAACACCCAGGTTCAGCAGGGTCTTCACACCCCGGAGTGGCAATCCGAACCCAGCGGAGACAGAGTAGGAGCTTAGATTTTTACCGCGAAGCTGAAGGTATGTCTTTTCATAGGTGAACCCGAGGCGGTAACGAATACGGGCAAGGTAGTTGGTGTAATTATCGGCATTCGGGGTGATCTCGCCGCCGGCACTTATCTGCCAGGAATCAACCAGTGAATCGCTTTGATCGTAAACCCTGAATTTGGACCAGTTTTGCCAGCGATAATCAACACCTACGATAAATTTTTCGGGTTTTTCGAAAGAGATGCCCCCTCCGAGGATCATCGGGATCACAATGATCCCTTTCTCTCCGGTAGCCGTTGCAAGTGTATCTTTAGGATATTCTACCCCGTTCCCTCCCATAAGAAAGGTATAAGCCAGCAGATTGGTTTTTGCCGACATATTAGTGGTATTTGAAAAGATGGCACCCAAGTTGAGAAAGGTGTTGTTTTTCAACCGTAGCCGGTATTGGAGTCCGAAATTGAAATACAGTGCATTCACCATTATCCTGTTTGCTACCGCAAAGTTCATGGCGTAGGCTGAATCGGGAAAATAGACCGTCGCTTCCCTGATCATACTTCCAAAGAGGTAGGACATGTTGAAACCGATCGAAAGGTTTTTTATGATCCTGAAGGCATTTCCCCAATAAAACCGGTTAATACCACCCGAACCCTGATATAACCTGAGCACACTGCCGGTATTGGGATATTGTTCGTAGTTGGCAACACTGTAGCCGACATCGCTGTATGGAACGAGACCCAGACTGGATCGCCACCATTTGGTTACCGGTACGCCGAACAGGAGGTAGCCCAGGGAGGCATAGTTACGATTGACCGTTTGAAAGTTGGATGAAAGCGTTACAAACTCCCCGTTAAATCCTCCTTCAAATAAAAAGGCCGTGGAGTCGAATGCGATATAAGATGCCGGATTGCCGTAATTTATATGATAAGGGCTGCGCATCCCGATACTGGTTTGCCCCATGGAGAAATTCCACGCATTGTTGTTTTCTGCGAGGTCGCCAAGGCCAAAACGTGAATAGGGAGAGGCAATCCTGATTTGCGCCGACACGGTAAAGACGAGCACCATCAACACAAGTGAAAGGGAGAGTCTCAGTCTATTGGGAGTTATGAGCATTAAAATCAAGAATTTGGTGTAATCCGAGGATGACGATATTCGGGACTGCAAAGATGCTAATATTTAGCCGCTTATCAAAATATTTCTGATCGCCCCCGCTCAGAATGATCTTCACGCCGGGATATTTGCCGATATACCTTGATATAACACCCTCAATTTCAGCAATAGTTCCTGTAAGCACCCCGGAAAGGATCGATTCTTCCGTGTCTCTCCCGGTAAGGATGGTTGCAGCCCTGAATGGAATTAACGGCAATTTTTCCGTAAAAGTATGCAGCGCCTGAAGCCGCATCGTGATACCCGGAGAGATGGCCCCTCCCAGGTATTCCCTGTCTGAATTTACAAAATCGTAAGTGATGCAGGTTCCTGCGTTTATGACAAGCACATGCTCGCCCGGAAATTTCAGTGCGCCGCCCACTCCGGCAGCCAGCCGGTCTTTTCCCAGGGTGGATATTGAACGGTAACGGTTTTTTAATGGCAGCGGAGTGTTTTCAGTGAACTCGAGCACATTGAAGTGTTTCCTGAGGTAACGGCTCACTGATTCAGGATGCAGGATGACCGATGAAAGGATGCAATTTTTAATGCCGGGATGCCGGGCTGCAAAATCCCTTACGATGGTAAGGTTGATACCCGGGTACTGTGCCAAGGCGAGAAGCCGGTTGTTTTTAAAAACTGCCAGCTTCTTGTTGGTGTTGCCGAAATCAAGAACAAGATCCATAGAACCATTTACGATTTTTGACATCCGGTTGAACCCACTGATAGGGCGAAGTCCCGGGTAATTTTAAATTGTCACAAAGTTATTGGTTTTTTGAAAATTCTTTGTACTTTTGCCGTCCCGATGTAAAATTGGGGGGTCTGGCGTCGTAGCTCAGATGGTAGAGCAGAGGACTGAAAATCCTTGTGTCACTGGTTCAATTCCAGTCGATGCCACAGAAACAGAAATGGAAAGCGTTGAACGATAACAAGTTTGACGCTTTCCTTTTTTTATTATAGCACCTTTATAGCACCAACCTTTCAATCATTTCGTCAGTCTGACGTTCTTTTTTTTACTTTTACTTCAAATCTTTTCGATATGAGTAAAAATGACGAAATCACCCTTTTCGATTTGTCATCCTTTGGTTTTCCCTTAAAGGATACGGGCAAACAATTATATGACGCAACAAAAAAATCAATAGGTGCCTTTTCAAAGCGACAGGAAGGGGATAGTGGCTTAGTTGAAATTAATGTTCTTATCAGCCAAACAGAGGCAATTCTAAGAGAAATGTATAGGTTGAAGGCAGAACGAGAAACAATGGTGGTTAGTGAAGAGAATCCGTATCTGAACGTTGATGAGGTCTCCCAAATTCTCAAGGTCTCTCCAGAAACCGTCCGAGAAGAAATCGATTCGGGAAGAATTCGTGCGGTTAAAATTGGAAAGAGAGTTAGCTCATGCAGCTTATGATTACGTCAATTCAACGAATAGCAAACATTGCTTTTAGTGATGCCTAAAATTGTATTCAATCGATTGATATTTTTATTTTTTCTGAATTTACCTCTCCTTTGTTTGCCTCAGGGCGAATGGAAAAACTGGTATTTTGGATGGGGGGCTGCAATGACCTTTAACCTGGGAAATCCGGTTGCTCTTTCAGGAAGTTATATGAATATGGCGCCCGATGGAACATCCATAACCGTCTCAGATTCATCAGGTAACTTTCTCTTTTGTTCCAATGGAAGAGAAGTCTTTGATATAAATAATTGGTGGATGCAGAATGATAATGGCCTTCTTGGAGGGAATAAATGTCAACAACCCGTTTTTTGTGTACAAAATATAGGCAATCCTTCCCGGTACTATTTATTTACTGTGGGTGAACCAAATTCCTCGACCCTGCCCTTTACAATAACGGGATTGCACTACTCCGTTATCGATATGACGTTAAATGGAGGATCGGGCGCAGTGGTTGCGGGTATGAAAAATATTTCCATCCCCACCGGTGACAGCGCTGTAGATCAACTGACCGGTATCAGACACAGGAATAACAGCGATGTATGGGTTGTCGTTCGCAAACACGGGTTCACTACAAGGTACCTCTCTTACCTCGTGACGACAACAGGAATTAATTTAACACCTGTGGTCAGTTCCAGTAATTTACCTTCACGTATCTATTTTGATAACGGGGTTCAAAAGATGAAAAGAGGAGGCGATCTAAAAATATCACAGGATGGGACCAAATTGGTGTGTTCTGATTCTCTCACTGAGATTTGTGATTTCCTGACTTGTCCCTTTTAGTGCGGTGATTCTAGCTTGGCGATAAGTTCCTTCATTTTCTGAGTTGGTTGGGCTTTGACGGTTACTATATTTTGGGTGATGTGGTTCAGGATTTCGCCATCAACGATTCTTTTTGATTCGTCTATAAATTTTCTGGTCGAAACGCCTGTTTTTAGTTCGATATGCTTTGATACTACAAGGGCCATGAAGCAAATCAATATATGCAGTTTTATCAGTTGCTACTTAAAGTGGAAGATTGGTTTTGTTTGCAGGTCGTTTTTTGATATCCTGAAGGCTTGCTCTACCTTATAAAGTTCGTGGTAACGCTCCATTACCATCTTATTGTCGGCAACCTCTGCTTCCAGGTTTGTATAGTATCCTTTGATCCCAAGCAGTTTCTGCGTTTTCCTGATCAGTGCTTCATTGAGTTCTATGTTCTGCCCCTTTGTTTGGGTAAACTTCATTTTTTTGCTTTTTGACGGTTTTGCAATTACCTGTTTTGCTTTTTCGATCTGCTTCTCCATTTCGTACCGATCCTTGCGGTACCTTACCGATGAATAGCTGCAAATGAGATAACCGTTGTCCGTTTTTATCCGTATGCTCTTGCCGTCTTCCCTGCTGATGGTTTTGTCAATGGTTTCCAGCAGTGCTGCGGGGATATTCCCAAGCCGTGCCCCTACGATGTAGTTGATGTTGTTTTGGGTCAATTGCTGTATGTTTTCCGAACTGATCATCGCAGCATCGGCCACCACGGTAAATTCTTTCACCCGGTTTCTTTCAATAAAATCTTTAATGACAGGGATGATTGTGTGCCCTTCGAAGGTATTGCCCGAAAACACCTCGTAGGCAATGGGGAAGCCCTCTTTGCTTACCATCAGGGCAATCAGGATTTGTGGCTGTTGGGATTTGTTGTCTTTCGGAAAACCGTTCTTGCGCAACCCGTCTTCTTCAAAAGTTTCAAAATAAAGTGTTGTTACATCGTAAAACAGGATGTCGAAATCGAACGAGTAATGAACGCCCGCAAAGCAGGCAACCTTTTGTTCCACTGTTTTCTTTAGGTCAACGCAATCCGGGGCAATCTTGTAGTATGTTTTGCGGCTATGGCTGATGCCGAAAAACTGTCCCAGCAGCTCAAGGGAGCGAAGTTTGGATGCGGGTTCAAATATCCTTATCGCTACCAAATCGCTTAGCAAGGCAGGCAGGTCATGCAACTTGATCATATCCAGTATTGCACGTATCTGCGTGTGAAAGAAACGGTATTTAATGCCAATAAAGGTGCTGTGGTTGAGGTGCAACAACTTGTTGGGGTTATCATCGGGGAAGATGGAGAGTTGGCTGGTGTTGTCCATTTATCCATTCTTCAGCCAATATCATTAAATCGTTTAGCGCTTCCTCTGTATGCGCTGAACCGATATGCTGCAAAACAATCCTTTTGTTGTTCTGGTAACGAACGACCGCACTAAATTTAAGGGAACAGGTCAGGAACAATAACCCACCATCTGTAGAAATTTTCTCAGCTGAAAAGCTTATTTTGATTGGTAGCCTCAAAGATAGTATATATCAATGAGTTAACAAACTTTTCCTTTTTTTTATGAATTATTCAGGATAGAAAAAGCCACTGAACGTTCTTTAAAATATTGTCCTCAAAAAGCCCCCTCAAAAGAGGGGGGTCGGTATGGCCGGAATGGGGGTCACTATGCTCCAGAGCGGCGATTTTTCTTTGCAACTTTCTTTTGATGGTCGCAAAAGAAAGTTGTTTTAGAGAAAGCAAATTAAAGAGAAGATAGCAAATGATTCTGGCTACTCACATTTACGATTATCAGGATTGCCTCCTGACCTCTTCAATAAACTCTTTGAAAAGAAAAAGTTTGTTCTTCAGTATCCCGTAAATAATCTCCAGGTCTATCCTTTCGTAACGGTGTACGATGAAGTTTCTGAATCTTACCATTTCTCCGTACTCAGGCCGTACCGATAATATGCCCAAATCCTGAAGTTTCAGAATGTTTTCAGAAGCGGACGGCAGTGGGGGCATCTCATTCAGAGCAAGAATTCGTTCGCTGATATCGATCATTACTTCGGTACAAACCTGCAATGCACGTTCAATGGCATTTTGCAGTAAAGAGCTATCGCGGAGTTGGGAAAATGATGCAATGTTCCAGCTCTCTATATCTGCCAGTTTCTGCTCGATGATCCTTAACTTTGATTCAATGATTCCATTGTACTTCATATCCCCGGTATTGAAGCTGTTTTTTCATCCATGTAACCGTATCTTCATAGTTGCGGCAGGTTTGAGAATAGTAGGTGGCGTGTAATTCTCTCGCTTTATCTCTGATAAACAGTATCTTCCCCTGTAAAACTGAAAAGGCCAATTGATCGCCTGCGCCATTCAGGAACACCACATCACAGGGAGCCCCTGAGGTCTGTTTCTCAACCATCTCAACAATTTTTGGAATGAGATCAATCCTGGCAGCACTGTCATCGACCCACACGGCAATATCCACATCACCACCACTCCTTACTTTCCCCTCCTGACCCGACCCAAAAAGATAGGCAAACATAACCTCGGGAAATTGCCTGTGCATCTCCATGGCTAGTTTTTCGGAATCAAACATGGTATAATCCATCAGATTACAACTTTTCAATAAACAAATTTACGATTATTTCGCCACTTCGCTTCCTCGCTATTTCGCTATTTCTTTTTCAAATGCCTTAGGGATTTTCAACGGGGCCCCCACCTTCCCTCTCAATCTCGAAAGTCACACCATCGAATGTCAACCCTCCGAATAGGCGAGGAACTTTTTCATTTTATCAACCGGATAACCGTAATCAACGGCTTTCATGGGAGTCTTATTTAATTGGTGAGCAACATATACTGCGCTTTTAGATCTTCTATCCTCATCATCGCTACCATCATAGTACTTAATCCTGAAAACACAATCATTCATCGAGCCAATTATTTTTTTATCGTTATCCGTTGTCTTTAGAATTACTGATCCGTATTCCTGCTCCAGCATTGCCTTAGTCCTGCCAGTTATCAACTGGTCTGCCTGCAATTGATCCGTAAGACCTTGCCTGAAAAAACCGGGGAAGTCAGCCAGGTCTTTTTTTACAATATCCAAGGCAAGGAAAGCATATAATGTGGGTTTGTGCATGAACAACAGGCACTTCCTCTTGTTCAAATAAAACAATAACACATTCCAGCCGTGGGGATCAACCGCAGCATTTGAATGGTCTTTAGACTGTTTTGGGAGACCCAGCAGGGTCGAAAGTTTTGCGGAGCAATAGATGGTTGCCATGGTGCTATTTTTTTTGGTTCCTAAATCCCCATTGGGTTTAATATCAGCCTTCTCAACCATCGGCATATCCATCTTTTGGGGCGCCCCCGGAAGCTGTAATACTCCTTTTGTGATTGTCAACGGGTTTAGTCTCTATTTTACCTCGATTATTTTTCAAAGGTAACAAATCAAAGCCGGTTGCTTTAAAATTTTGGAACCCCCGGAAAAGAGTTAAGGGTGAAAAGTTATGAGTTTACGATATTCCCATCTTACATTTTGCCATTTTACATTTTACCATTTTGTTCCGGTGAGAAGAAGCCCATCCCTGCCAGCAGGGAGGGGTTTGGGGTGGGTAGAAGAAACATTCAAAGAATTGGACAAGAAAAACGTCCTTCGGCCTGAGCGAAAAGAAAGAATATTATGCAGAAAAACGTCCTTCAATAATACCTGTAATGGAGAGATCTTCATCGAGTTCCGGCCAATGCAATCCGGTTCCGGCGCAAATAATTTCAATATTGCTTAATTGTTCAATTGTCGCCTCCCTGAGCCTGGGATTCAATTCAATAGGAAACCGTACCTCCTTTTTATCAGAAAGCAGGATGCAGATTCTTCCATCTTCGTACCAGGCTTTTGTTGCCTTAAACAATAGCTCAGCTACCATGTACTTCATTCCACTTTGTTATTATAAGGTCCAGATGCTCAATAATAAGTTCTTCAGCTTGTTTAATATCGGAAATTTTCATCCCTTGAGAAAAATCGAGTTCAACCGGATTAATCCAGAATTTTGAAAAACCACCCGCTTTTCTGACATGAACATGAATAGGTTCCTGCCCTTCATTTGCATAGAAGAAAAACACAAATCCATATATTCAGAAAATTTCAGGCATAGTGACATAAATATACGAATTTTTTTCGCTACCTCGCTACCTCGCTATTTCGTTATTTCTTTTTCAAATGCCTTAGGGTTTTACGACGGGGCCCCCACCCGGCGAAGATTCCGCAAAAGCCAGGCGGCGGAGAATTAGGAATTAAGAGTTGCGATTTTACCATTTTACACTTTTTAGTGTAAACCTATTTTAGGACAAGACAGGGACTTAACTCCCCGCCCCGAATGGGGAGGGGCAGGGGGAGGGGCGGTGGTAGCAAAAGAAAGTAATTTCGCAATTCGCCATTTCCTTATCTTTGCCCGCTCATACCCGAACCATGCAAATAATCACCCAACCTGCCTCTCTGCAATCCTTATGGGAGTCGCGTGAGCACGATTACACCGAGATGATGAAAATAGTGGTTGATGTAGCGGAGGAGATCCTTGCCATCGATGGGGATATGCATGCTGACCTCGAAAGACTGTTGCTGGAATCGGGTTCATCGCAGCAAAACCTCTGGGGGGCGAATGTGTATCCAGACAAGCTGGGGGGCGATTTTCTTGAGTTTACCTCATTTATCAATATCAGGCCTTCACAGGGCAACAGGAGCATGGAAGTCCTGGATCCGGGAATTCGTGACCAGATGGCACAGATAACCAAAAATCTGCTCCGGTAATGTATCCACTCGTATATCAAAAGGGAATGACGATTGAAAAATGGCATGGATACCCACGCTCTCAGCAAATTTTATCCATTGCCAACGAATTGAACCGTGCTCAGAATTCCTTGCTTAAAGAGGAGATCATCCATGCAGAGCATGCCTGGGAAAGAGCCTTTGAACTGACCGACCTTACGATCGAAGACAACCCTCCCCGGGGATTTTTAAAAGAGCTGCTGCGGTTCCGCGAAATGCTGGGTGAAATCTTCCTAACCCACGATTCCACCGCCCACAAAAAACTGATTACCGCACTTATCTCCCTCAACTCCACTGCTTATAATTGGCTGCACCTTTAAAAATAATGCACGAATGCACGAATTCACAAATGCGCGAATTCACTGATGTGCGGATGTGAAGGCAATTCGATTTTACCATTTTGCCATTTTACATTTTACCATTTTATTCCTGTGAATTGAGAAGCACAAGCCCTTCCCTGCCAGCAGGGAGGGGCTTGGGATGGGTAGAAGAAACATTCCAAGAAATGAACAGCACATGGCCCGCCCGGCCTGAGCGAAAAGAAAGAAAATTATAATTTCATCCAGTCGTTGGATGTAGTTTTTCTGAAATCCAGAATTTTATCACCGACTGTCGGGTAATTCCCATGCGTTCAGCCTCTTTGTCGAGTTCCTGAACCATCCAGGCAGGAAAATCGACACTAACGCGACGGTGTTTTAGTCCCGGCCGTTCCGCTTTTTCAATGGCCAGATAATCAGTCACATCTGCGCCCTGTTCAAACAGTTCATCAAATTCCTCGGCGTTGATAGATCGCTTTTTCATTTTGTCTTGTTTTACGCACTGATATAATTCTAACGACATCACCCCTCAAAGTGAATATCGCTGACCACAAAGTTCCATGAAACCGCGCAATCAACAGGTAGCGGGTTTCATTAAAAGTCCTGGCTGGAATGATAACCCTGGCTGGATCCAACCACAAATACTGGGCCTCTTGGAAATCAATTCCATGTTTTTCTTTATTTGAGCAACTCTTCTGATCGTCAAATTCGAAATTCATATCAAAACTTTGTTACAAATATACAATAAAGGTGCTTTTATTACACCATAAATGCTCATTTTGATTTATGATTGAAGGAAAAGGTACAAAGACAAGGCCACAAGGTAAATTCGCTCGGGGAGCAAAAGGAGTTAGGAGTTAAGAATTATGAGTTAAGTTAGTGAGTTTACAATTTTGCCATTTTACATTTTACATTTGTTCGGGTGAATTGAGAAGCATAAGCCCCTATGTGCCATCAGGGAGGGGTTTGGGGAGGGTAGAAGAAACATTCCAAATGGGGTTTGGGGTGGGTAGAAGAGAGTTTTAGGGGAACGGCGACCGCTCAAAACAGCTGTTTTCAATTTTCAATTTTCAATTGTCAATTGTTTCTTATCTTTGCACTCCTTTGTAAATTAAAGACTGATCCCATGAGTTTACGAGCCAAGACCAATGAATTGAAACGCCGGATGCAGAAAGCCTTCGAAGGCGGCGGCGAACAGGCGCTGGAGAAGCAGAAGGCGTCGGGCAAGATGACTGCCCGCGAACGTATTCTCGCTGTGCTCGACCCCGACTCATTTCATGAATATGACCTCTTTGTAAAACATGCCGGACAGGATTTCGACATGGACAAGAAGTACCTGCCCGGCGACGGGGTTATTACAGGTACCGGCTCCATGAACGGCTGGCCCATCTGTATCTTCGCACAGGACTTCACCGTTGCCGGCGGTTCGCTGGGTTATATGCACGCCAAGAAGATCGCCAAGATCATGGACCACGCCATGAAGATGAAGGTGCCCCTCATCGGGATCAACGACTCCGGCGGAGCCCGCATCCAGGAGGGGGTCAACTCCCTGGCCGGTTACGGCGAGATATTCTACCGCAACACCCAGGCCTCAGGCGTGATCCCGCAGATCTCCGTGATTCTCGGTCCGTGTGCCGGCGGCGCGGTCTACTCTCCGGCACTCACCGACTTCGTATTTGTGGTCGACAAGATCTCCAAGATGTTCATCACCGGTCCGGAGGTGATCAAGACCGTACTGGGTGAGGACATCAGCATGGAGGACCTGGGCGGTGCACGCGTTCACGCCGAGATCACCGGGAATGCACACTTCTACGCCGAGAGCGAGAAGGAGTGTTTTGCGCAGATCAAGAAACTCGTCACCTACATCCCGTGGAACAACCAGAAGAAGGCGGAGGTCTATCCCAAGAAAGCGCCCAAAAGCAAACAGTACAAGCTCGACAGCATCTTCCCCACCAACCCCATGCAGCCCTACGACGTGCGCGACGTGATCCGTGCCATCAGCGACGACTCCGACTTTTTTGAAGTGCAGGAGATGTGGGCAGGCAACATCGTGGTGGGCTTCGGCCGTCTCGATGGACAAACCATCGGCTTCGTGGCCAACCAGCCCATGGTGCTGGCCGGCGTGCTCGACTGCGACTCCTCCGACAAGGCCGCCCGCTTCATCCGCTACTGCGACGCGTTCAACATCCCGCTGGTCACCCTCGTCGACCTGCCCGGCTACCTGCCCGGCATCGACCAGGAACATGCCGGCGTTATCCGCCACGGCGCCAAGATGCTCTACGCCTACAGCGAAGCCAGCGTGCCCAAGCTCACCGTGATCCTGCGCAAGGCGTATGGCGGAGGGTACATCGCCATGTGCTCGAACCACCTGCGTGCCGACTTCGTCTTTGCCTGGCCCACCGCCGAAATCGCCGTCATGGGTCCCGAAGGCGCTGCCAACATCATCTTCCGCAACGAGATCAAGAGCTCCGACAACCCCGAAGAGACCCGCAAACGCCTCATCGAAGAGTACCGCCAGAAGTTCGCCAACCCTTACGTCGCGGCAGCCTATGGCTACGTAGACGCGGTGATCGAACCCTCCGAAACCCGCAACTTCCTCACCCACTCCCTCACCCTCGCCGCCAGCAAAAACGAGCAAGGCCCCAAAAAGAAACACGGAATACCACCCTTTTAGTTAACAGTTTTTAGTTAAAAGTTAAGAGTTAAAAATGATTAACTCTTAACTCCTAACTCTTAACTCTTAACTCCTAACTCTTAACTTTTGCCCAATGGATGACCTGCAATTCACCGACTTCAAGTTTGAAGAGATCACCTACAGGACCACGCTGACGCGGAAATTTGCCGAGCGTAAACCCTATACCGCGCCCGATCCGCGCAAGGTGACCGCCTTCATTCCCGGAACCATCATGAAAGTGCTGGTAAAGGAGGGGCATAAGGTAAAGAAAGGGGAGTGCCTGCTCGTTCTTCAGGCCATGAAGATGGACAACCACCTGCTCGCCCTTACCCGCGGCACGGTGAAGAAGATCTTCGTGAAGCAAGGCGACGTGGTTACCAAGAGCCAGCTGCTGGTGGAGCTCAAGTAGATCTGCAGGATATCAACTCCCAGGGATAACACAAGAATCTTTTATTACACTTACAACCTTTCACCCCGGGCATCTGTCTTTAGGTGAAAGGTATCATTATGTCAGAGCCGTTGGTTCCGCTGGAGAAGTTGCGCAGGGCGTTGAAGGAAGCTTGTCCGTACATTATTTTTGCGATTACAGACAAGGCGGTCTCATTAAAGTCCATGAAGAGCCTGGAGTTATGGGTCTACACGGAACCGAACCACGATTATTATAAACTCCTGGAAAAGATACTGGAGGTGGTTGAGCGCACCATCCCGTGCGTGGAGTGCGAACTGCTGGTGTTAAACCAGGTGGATCTTCGCACCCGCTCCAGGGCCGCCATCCGTAAATGTTTGTTTATCCGCGAGGGGAGCGAAGGGATCTACTGGAAATATTTCGAAAGGATAGGACAGGAGCGGCGTGCCGGCAAACTTCATCCGAAGCTGTGGAGTTTGTTGAAGGCGAGTTTCCGGTGATTTCCTAACTCCCGATCTGCACCAGCATCTCGTCGATACTTCCCAGCACATCTTCGCGGCCTGTTTTTGTTTCGCTGCTGGTGAGGAGGATCAGCGGGAGTTCGTACCATGTTTCCGAGAGTTTTTTCTGGTAATCCCTGAGGCTGGCGTCGAGTTTGGTTTTTGAGAGCTTGTCGCATTTGGTGAAGAGGATGATGAACGAGATGTCGCGGTCGCCCAGCCAGTTCATGAACTCCAGGTCGATGGACTGCGGTTCCAGCCGCGCATCGATGAGCAGGAAAGTACAAACCAGAGTTTCGCGTTTTTCGAGATAGTTCCTGATCATCCCCTCGAACTTTTCACGCTGCTCCTTCGAGAGTTTTGCAAATCCGTAGCCGGGCAGATCCACAAGGAACCAGGTATCTTCTGCCCGCCCCTTGCTCACCACCTTAAAATGGTTGATCAGCCGCGTCTTTCCCGGGGTGCCAGAGACTTTGGCGAGTCCTTTAACCCCGGCCAGCATGTTGATGAGGGAGGATTTGCCAACATTGGAACGGCCGATGAAGGCGAATTCGGGAACATCCTGTTTCGGGCACTCCCGCAACGACGGACTGCTGCAGAGGAATTCAATTTTTTCGAGAACCATAGTTAATGTGGTAATGTGTTAATGTGTTAATGTGTTAATGTGTTAATGTGATAATGTGGTAATGTGGTGATGAGCGCTCCCCCTCGCCTTCAGGAGAGGGGTTAGGGGGGTGAGGTGAAAGTTGAGGTAAGTCGTAAACAATATTCTTTACCCATTCCGCCCATTGAGTGTCGGTTTTGGATTTGTCGAAGGTGGAGAAGGGGATGGGTTCGCCAAAGGTGAGGGAGATGGTTTTGCCGAACTGTTTGGCCATCTCGTCCACCAGGTACAGCATCTCGAGGTTGGCACTGATCCCGAGCTTCTTGCGCCAGCGGGCCAGGTTGTAAAACCACTCGCTGTTGCGTCCGTCGATGTGCACCGGGATCACATCCCGCTGGTACTTCCGGGCCTTTTTGATAAACGTCGATTTCCACTCCAGATCCCGTATAACATATCTGCCGGGCTTCCCGGGGGTATCTTCTACCCACCCCCTCGCCCCCTCCCTGCCAGCAGGGAGGGGGTTGGGGGAGGGTACAAGTTTCATCTTCCTCGACACCAGTCCGGCAGGGAAATAGAGCACCAGCTTGTCGGAGGCAAAGGTTTCGTCGATGATCCTGGCGTTTTCGGTGTTCTTTCCGTGTTTGTTGATGGGGATAAAGAGCGGACGGAGTCCGGGCACATTCATCAGCAGGTCATTCACCGGGAAGACGATATCGGGCCGCACCCTTCCCACCTCCTGCATCAGCGCCATGCCATCGATTCCCCCCAGCGGATGGTTGCAGGCAATGATATACCTTCCCGTTTTTAATGTGGTAATGTGGTGATGTGGTAATATGTATTCGTTCATTTGTGCATTCGTGCATTCGTGCATTCGTGCATTAACCACCCGAACCTTCACCCCAAACTCCTTCAGGATCGCCTCCACAAAAGGCACACCGGAGAGGTGGCGGTTCCGCCAGATGTAGCCGTTTACCCCATCCTGGTGAATGATCCGCTTCAGATACCTCAGTACAAACTCCGGGATCCACTTAAGGATCTTCGGGTTTTTTGAAGCAATGACCGCCTCTATGTCAATCAGTTTTTCGGTTATTTCTTCCATCTTAGTTAAAAGTCACAGGGGCACAGGGGCACAAGGGCATCCGTGCATTACCACATCACCACATTACCTCCTCCTCCTCCACCTCAACCCAAGCCCCTTCAGGTTGGAGAGCCGTTCGATGTAGCTGAGCAGGTGACGCTCTTTTTTACGCGGGTAGATGTCTTCGATATAGATCAGGATGCCGGTCTCCTCCACTTCGCCGAAGTCGTGGTTGATGGCGGTTCCAAAGGTGCGCATGGTGGGGGAGAGGTTCATGTAGGCGTTCACCAGCGGGGGTACGTTTTCGTGGAGATTCTTGATTTCGTGTACAAGGGTTTTGTAGTTCTCCTCGTAGGTAGGTTTGGTAAAGAGCGGGGCGATCTTTTCCACCGGCGTTTCCGGAAGCACCGGTTCGCGCGGGATCATGAGTCGTTCCTTATCGGGGAAGAAGGTGCGCAGGAAATAGAGCACCGTATCGCGGGCCATGCAGTTATAGTCGGGGTACATGGTCATTTTGCCAAAGAAATACTTCACGTCGGGGTTTTCGATGATCATGGCGCCGAGACCGTCCCATAGGTTGTCGAGACTGTACATTCCTTTGCGGAAGTTGACGGTGGGCTGGTAGTTAGGTTGCACGAAGGAGCGGCCGAGTTCGATGCTGATGGGGAGGAAGTCGCGTACGAAGCGGCTGGAAAACTCAAACAGTTCGGCGGTGGCACTGTGGATGCAACCGCGTGTGTCGCAGGGGATGTCGCGGCCATGAATAAACCGGTATCCGCCCACAATCTCCTTTTCCTGCGGATCCCACACGATAAGCTGGTGAAACGGAACCTCCATGGTGTCGAATTCGTCGATGTCGATCTCCCTGCCCGTACCACCCCCGGCATCGCGGAAAGTGATCTCGCGGAGCCGACCCACCTCCCGCATCAGGTTTGGCGAATCCTGCGCCGTGAACACATAGATCTTATTGTGCCCGTTGTTGGTGTTGCGCAAAAACTTCGTATCCGTAAGCTCCGCCTCCAGCAACAACGGATCCACCGGCCTCACAATCTGCTCCATCTCCCCCCTCCCCATTTTACCATTTTAGATCTTGCCATTTTACCATTTGTCTAACAAAGGTACTCACAATTGGATGAATTGCAAAAAAGGGGCACAAGGGCACAAAGGCACAGGGGCACAAGGGAAAATAGGGAAATAATTTTGCATTTTTTTTTCAACACCCGGTTTGCCTTTTTTGATTTTCAGGATTAATGCTAAAAATGCATGATGGAAACACATAAGGATTTAAACGTATGGAAGGATGCCATCGGACTGGTAGCTGAGATCTACAGGATCACGAAAGAGTTTCGCAGGGATGAATTATATAGTATTACCAGCCAGATCCGCCGGGCTGCGGTATCTATTCCGGCTAACATCAGTGAAGGGTCGGCAAGGGGGTATTCTGTCGAATATATAAGATACCTGAGAATCTCGCAGGCAAGTCTTGCTGAATTGGAGACCTTGTTGGTTATTTCTACACAACTTGGCTATTTGCAAGCGGACACACATAAAGACATTCAGGGAAAATTGTTTAAAATAAACGCTCAACTTTCCGGGCTCATAAAATCCTTAAAAAAATTCATCAGTTAAATCCCACCCCTGTGCCCCTGTGCTCTTGTGCTCTTGTGCCCTTGTGCCCATTTGCCCCTTTTTTCAACAATAAAAAATCCCGAAACGCAGCAACGAATCGGGAATGGGGGAGCAGGCATGGATTACCTGCAAAATACGATGTACTGAAGGAAGATCAGGCCTTAACTTTCAGGGCGTTGGCTTTCTTCATCAGTTTGCTCTTCAGGTTGGCAGCCTTATTTTTGTGAATAACGCTTTTCTTGGCCAGCTTGTCGATTTTGGAAACGACGACCGGGATCTCTTTGGTGAGGGTCTCTGCCTCTTCGGCGCCACGGATCTTCTTCACGGCATTGCGGACAGTGCGGGCCTGGTATTTGTTCAGGATGCGTTTTTCTTCGGTACTGCGAATTCTCTTCTCTGCTGATTTATGGTTTGCCATATTTTCTTTTTTACTACTGCAACTGCAGCAAACTTAAACTATTAACTCTTAACTAATATTTCTTAACTCCTTGATTGGGGGTGCAAAGATAATACATTCTTGTTAATTCACAAAAAATGTTGAACACCAGTCTCTCCCGTCCGTTATTTTTTTTATCCCGGAATTTTCGGAAGATGAACGGATCGGGAGGGTCCTATCTTTTTCTTTAATTTCTTAGGCTTTGAAATCAGAATTCATTAATTTTGCAGTTTGTTAGAAAATTCACAACACAAGCGCCAAATATTTAAACACCAATATATTATGAATAAAACTAAAAAATTCTTATCCTGCGACGGGAACCAGGCTGCTGCCCATATGGCCTATATGTTCAGCGAGGTTGCCGCGATCTACCCCATCACCCCCTCTTCCAACATGGCCGAGAACGTAGATGAATGGGCGGCCCACGGACGTAAAAATATTTTCGGCGACGAGGTTAAGGTCGTCGAGATGCAGTCGGAAGCCGGCGCTGCCGGTGCGCTCCACGGCTCCCTCCAGGCCGGCGCCCTCACCTCCACCTTTACCGCCTCCCAGGGCCTCCTCCTGATGATCCCCAACATGTACAAACTGGCCGGTGAACTCCTGCCCGCCGTGTTCCACGTAAGCGCCCGCACGGTAGCTGCCCACGCTCTCTCCATCTTCGGCGACCACAGCGACGTATATGCTACCCGCCAAACAGGCTTTGCCATGCTGGCTTCGGGTTCGGTGCAGGAGGTCATGGACCTCGCCGGCATCGCCCACCTCACCGCCATCAAAACCCGCATACCTTTCCTACACTTCTTCGACGGTTTCCGCACTTCACATGAGATCCAGAAGATCGAGTACCTCGAGAATGAGGATATGATGAAGCTGCTCGACTATCAGGCGTTGCAGGAGTTCCGCGACCGAGCCATCAACCCCGAACATCCGGTAACCCGCGGCACTGCCCAGAACCCCGACATCTTCTTCCAGGCCAAAGAGGCGGTGAACAAGTTTTATGAGCCGATCCCCGACGTGGTAGACGCCTACATGCAGGAGATCACCAAACTCACCGGCCGTGTGTACCACCCCTTCATGTACTACGGTCACCCGGAAGCCGAAAACATCATCGTAGCCATGGGCTCCATCACCGACACCACCAAGGAGGTCATCGACCACCTCATGGCCAAAGGCGAAAAGGTCGGCCTCATCTCGGTTCACCTCTACCGCCCCTTCTCGGAGAAATACTTCTGTAACGTGCTGCCGAAGAGCGTGAAGCGCATCTGCGTACTCGACCGCACCAAGGAGCCCGGTGCCAACGGAGATCCGTTGTACCTCGACATCCGCGACATGTTCTACGACAAAGAGAGCCGCCCCATGATCATCGCCGGCCGTTACGGTCTGAGTTCGAAAGACACCACCCCCGCGCAGATCATCACCGTATATCAGAACCTCAAGGCGAAGGAGCCGAAGAACCACTTCACCCTGGGTATCGTGGACGATGTTACCTTCCACTCCCTGCCCCTCAGCCCCGAGATCGACATCGCACCCGCCGGCACCTACACCGCCAAGTTCTACGGCATCGGCTCCGACGGCACCGTGGGCGCCAACAAGAACTCCATCAAGATCATCGGCGACAACACCGACAAGTATGCACAGGCCTACTTCGCCTACGACTCCAAGAAGAGCGGCGGCGTCACCGTGTCGCACCTCCGTTTTGGCGACACCCCCATCCGTTCGCCTTATTTGGTGATCACCCCCGACTTCGTGGCCTGTCACGTACCGGCGTATCTCGACAAGTACGACATGCTCAAAGGCCTGAAAGATGGCGGAACCTTCCTCCTTAACTCCATGTGGGATGCCGAAGAGACCAAACGCCGGTTGCCCGACCACATGAAGAAATACCTGGCCGACCACAAGATCAAATTCTACATCATCGACGCCACCAAGATCGCCGACGAGATCGGATTGGGAAACCGCACCAACTCCATCATGCAGAGCGCCTTCTTCAAGGTAGCCAACGTGATCCCCTACGAATCCACCGTGAAGGAGATGAAGAAAGCCATCTACAAGACCTATGGCCGCAAGGGCGAAGAGATCGTGAACATGAACTACGCCGCCATCGACCGCGGCGGTGAACTCACCCAGGTTGAGATCCCGGCCGAATGGTCGAAGCTCGTGGTGAAAGCCTCCACCGATTTGAGCAAGAATGCTTTCGTGCGCGATATTTTCGACCCGGTGAGCGCCATGAACGGCGACGACATCCCTGTAAGCGCCTTTGTGGGCCGCGAAGACGGTACCTTCCCCATGGGGATGACCCAGCTCGAGAAACGCGGCATCGCCGTGAACGTGCCCGAGTGGCTCCCCGCCAACTGCATCCAGTGCAACCAGTGTGCCTATGTTTGTCCCCACGCTGCCATTCGTCCGTTCCTGTTAAATGAAGCCGAGAAGTCCGCCGCACCTGCCGGTATGGCTACCCTCAAGGCCATTGGCAAAGAGCTCGCCGGCATGGAGTTCCGCATTCAGGTGAGCACCCTCGACTGCACCGGCTGCGGCAACTGCGTGGATGTTTGTCCCGCCAAGACCAAAGCGCTGGAGCTGAAACCCATCGAGACCCAGATGCCCGAGATGAAAAACTGGGATTATGTAGTGGGCAAGGTGAGTTACAAGACCGACACCATCGACCGTTTCAAGACCTTCAAGAACAGTCAGTTTGCACAGCCTCTCTTCGAGTTCTCGGGAGCCTGCGCCGGCTGCGGTGAAACCCCCTACATCAAGCTGCTCACCCAGCTTTACGGCGAGCGGATGATGATTGCCAACGCCACCGGCTGCTCCTCCATCTACGGCGGAACCGCACCCTTTACCCCATACCGTGCCAACAAAGACGGACAGGGACCTGCCTGGGCCAACTCGTTGTTTGAAGACAATGCCGAATATGGTTATGGTATGGCCGTTGCCATCACCCAGCTCCGCAAACGCATGGCCGACAAGATGCGCCTAGCCATCAAGGAGAACATGATGAGCGTTGCCACCCTGGACGCCATGAAAGCATGGATCGACGGGATGTACAACGCAGAAGCCTCCAAAGCGGCTACGGAATTGTTGCTTCCGATGCTGGCCAAAGAGAAGAACCCGCTGGCCACCGACCTGCTAAGCCTCCGGCAGTACCTGATCAAGAAGTCGCTCTGGATCATCGGCGGCGACGGCTGGGCCTACGATATCGGCTACGGCGGCCTCGACCACGTGATCGCCTCGGGCGAAGACGTCAACATCCTGGTGCTCGACACCGAAGTCTATTCCAACACCGGCGGACAGTCGTCGAAGTCGACCCCCGTGGGCGCTGTGGCCAAGTTTGCCGCATCCGGCAAGAAGGTGCGCAAGAAAGACCTGGGCGCCATGGCCATGACCTATGGTTATGTGTATGTGTCGCAGGTTTCGATGGGCGCCAACAACAGTCAGCTGTTCCGCGCCGTGAAAGAGGCCGAATCCTACAACGGGCCCTCGATCATTATCGCCTACGCCCCCTGTATCAACCATGGCCTCAAACTCGGCATGGGCAAGGTGGAGGAGGAGATGGACCGCGCCGTGGCATCCGGCTACTGGCAGCTTTACCGCTACAACCCCGTGAACGGCAACGCAGGAAAGAACCCCTTCACCCTCGACTCGAAAGAGCCCGAATGGCAGAAGTTCCAGGAGTTCCTCTCCAGCGAAGTGCGCTACTCATCGCTCAAACAGATGTTCCCCGAAGAGGCAGAAGAGCTCTTTACGGCCGCAGAGGAGAACGCAAAGTGGAGGTATGCGCATTATAAACGGCTGTCGGAAATGCAGTACGGACAATAATTGATAATTGACAATTGATAATTTCCTTCTATTTTTGAAAACTAATAAAATCTAAAGTGCTATGGCAGATTTAACGACGAATTACATGGGATTGAAGTTGAAGAATCCCGTTATCGTAGGTGCGAGCAACCTGGTGAAGGAGGTTGATAACTGCAAAAAGATGGAGGATGCAGGCGCCGCGGCCATCGTTTACAAGACGCTTTTTGAGGAGCAGGTGGAGTTGGAACGGTTGCAGCTCAGCGAAGAGCTCAACCAGTACAACGAGCGCCACGCCGAGATGATCAGCCTCTTTCCCGACATTGAACATGCGGGTCCGCGCGCCCACCTGAGCCATCTGAAGAAGGTGGTGGAGTCGGTGCACATCCCGGTCATCGCGAGTTTAAACTGTACCTTCGACGAAACCTGGGTGGAGTATGCCCGGCAGCTCGAAGGAACGGGTATCAACGCCCTGGAGCTGAATTTCTACTCGGTTCCGGGCGACTACAAAAAGGAGGGTAAAGCCATCGTGAACCAGCAGCTCGACGTGGTTGCCGAGGTGAAGAAGAGCGTGAAGATCCCGGTAAGCGTGAAGCTGAGTCCGTACTACACCAACACCCTGATGGTGATCCAGAACATGTACTACGCCGGCGTTGACGGCTTTGTGCTGTTCAACCGCCTCTTTCAGCCCGACATCGACCTCGAAACCGAAGAGCATGTATTTCCGTACAACCTGAGCCACGAAGACGACAGCCGGGCCTCCTTGCGTTACATCGGACTCCTGGCCGGCGAGATCCGCGGATCGCTCTGCGCCAACACCGGGATCTTTACCGGAAAAGACGCCGCCAAGATGATCATCGCCGGCGCCGACAGCGTGCAGATCGTGAGCACCCTCTACAAACACGGCATCGGCCAGATCACCAAGGTGATCGAGGAGCTCAACGCCTGGATGGACCACAAGAAATACGCCACCATCGACGACTTCAAAGGCAAGCTCTCCCGTAAAAACATGAAAGACCCCTTTGCTTATAAACGCGCACAGTACATCGACATCCTGATGAAGAGCGAGGAGATTTTCAAGAAATACCCGATGCGGTAGCGATCAGGCTACATGTAATACAACAAAAATAACGCCGGCAGCAGGATGCCGAGGGCGGTAAGCCAGGCTCCGCGGCCGATGATGCCGTTTTTCCCGCGCAGGACAAAGAGTCCGGTGATGGCAAGGACGATCAGCGCCACGGCGTAGGCGTCGGAGAACCACGTGTAGAATTTTTTCAGGTTGTTGTAGTGCATCAGGTTGAACTCCCGGATGACATAGCGTGGCGTTTTCTGTTCGATCTGGCCTTCGCCGGTGGTGAGGTCGATGTACACCGAGCCATTGGTGAGAAAGATCTGCACGTAGTTTTCGCCGGTGATGAAGCTCTTATAATGTTTCCGTTCCCCCTGCCGGTCGAGGATAAGGTCCACATAAGCCTGGTCGGCTTTGCCGTTGGCCGGCGGAGCCACCTTGAACTCTTTGTATGATTTGCTGTAGTCGGGGTGGTAGAAGTCGCCCGATTTGAAATGGTTCATCACGATCCCCGAGATGGCATAGATGAGGGTCATGCCTACACATAAATAGCCGATGTCGCGGTGAAGGGCATTGTTCCACCGCCGGAGTGTTTTTCGTTGCATGGGCTACTTAAGTTCGGTGAACTTCCAGGCTTCGATGGAGAAAAAGGAGAGGTGGTCTTTGCCGCTCTGTTTCAGTTCGACACGCAGTGAGGCGATGTTGTCGAGCTTGTCCTGGACGGTCTGGTCTTCATGGCCTTTGGCGCCTGAGTGAATACCCACATCGTGGTTGGCTTCGGGTTTCTTCACCTCGTTTTCCCACTCATTCAGGTATTTGGTATCGATCCGCTCCTCTTTCAGGGTACCCCAGACACGTACTTTACTGCCGATCAGGGCTTCGTCGAACTTGATCACTTCCGTACCTGCGGTGATCTCCACGCGGACGCTGTCGGAGCCGTCGACCAGGAACATGCGTTTGCCGCCATGTTTGCAGGTGTGCAGCACGGTGCCGTCGATGATCACCTTGCGGTTGGAGAGTGAATCGGCCAAGCCGGCAAAAGTGAGCACGGAGATCTTGACGGTATCGTTGGAGGTATCGCGTGCTTTTTCTTTCAGTCCGCTGTCGCAGGAAGAGAGGATCACCGTAAGGAGGATCACCAGGGAGAGGAGCTTGTTTGTCATGCTGGGTTTGTTTGGTTTAGGTTTGCAAAGATGGTAAATTCCGGCTTGATCTCAAAGTGAATTCAGCCGTGCCGTAGTGGTTTACGCGGTCATGGGGATCTCCATGAGGAGGATGTGCGACTGCTTGTTGGCCAGGATCTCCACCTGTGCCACGCCGGAGATGCCGGCGCCGTCGCGTTGTTCGAGCAGGGTCCCGTTCATCTCTGCCGCCCCTTCGAGAATGAAGATATAGAGGCCGTGGTAGGGGTTGTGCAGCTGATAGCTGAGGCTTTTGTTCGCATCGAGCTTGGTCATGGAGAACCAGGCCGACTGGTTGACCATCAGCGTACCCGGTTCATCGGGGGAGACCAGCCGCTGCCACGTGTTGTGCCTTTTGGTCATGTCGAACTCCTTCTGATCATAGCGTGGCGAGAGGTTTTTCCGGTTCGGAAAGATCCAGATCTGCAGCAGCTTCACCGGGAGGTCCTCGCTCTTGTTGTACTCCGAATGAAAGATCCCGGTACCGGCCGTCATCACCTGCACCTCGCCCGGACCGATCACCTGCGTGTGGCCCATGCTGTCTTTGTGTTCGATCTCGCCTTCCGTCACAATGGTGATGATCTCCATGTTGTCGTGGGGATGCTGGTCGAAGCCGCCGCCCCCGGCGATGTAGTCGTCGTTGAGCACCCGCAGACTGCCGAAATGCACCCGCGAAGCGTCGTAATAGTTGGCAAAACTGAAGGTGAAGTGGGAGTCGAGCCACCCGTAATAGGCGTGGCCACGGCTATTGGCTTTATGAACAACGGTTTTCATAATACTTTGTTTGGTTTAACCGGGTTGCGGTCCGCTGCTGCGCAACAGCGGATGCCGGGAATGTTTATGCGCCTGACAGCGCTAATACAAAAATAGGGAAATTAACTATAGATGAGCGTGGAGATTGCCAGTTTATTGTTAACTCGGGTAAAATGTGTATTTTTGCAGCGGCTTTTGAGTATTCCGATTATCCGCCCAGCAATTCAAGCGTCGTTATCACCTCTTCTTTCGTGTCGCGTCCCGGTTTTGTTCACGTACCCTGAATCTTAAAATCCTTTATCCAGTACTCATTCCTAAACCATCAAACGTGAAAAACATTTTTGTATCAAATTTAAGTTTCAGGATCAATGACGAAGACCTCAAGCAGGCCTTTGCCGATTACGGTGAAGTGAACTCTGCAAGGGTTATCAAAGACAACTTCTCGGGCCGGTCGCGCGGGTTCGGTTTTGTGGAGATGAAAAACGACGAAGAGGCCGACAAGGCTATTGAAGAACTGAACAACGCCGAATTCGACGGCAAGGTGATGACCGTTTCCGTAGCACGCCCCAAGACCGATCGTAAACCCGGCGGCTTTGGCGACTCCCGCGGCGACTCCCGTGGCGGCTTCAAAAAGAGATTCTGAGAACACCCGGCTGAGATAAATCATTGCCTTCATCGGTGCATCCCTTTTTTTCTTAATATTGTTAAGGAAAAAATGGGGCATCGATGAAATCTTCCCTTCTTGTTTTACTGCTTTTTTTTCTCATCCTGCGCGCGGCCCATCCCCAGCCGAAAAGCGAATTTGCCAAAGCCGATCAAATGGCAGCCAGTGTGCCCGATTCAGTGGCACAGGACCCCGGATCCCTCTCCTCATTTTTCAATGCCCGGCTCCCCCGCCAGCGCGACCGGGTGCGGGCGATCTATGCCTGGACCGCCACCCACATCGCCTACGACGTGGCCAACATGTACACCGCCAACGCCTCCGACAACCCTGCGGCGGTGGTGTTGAAGACCCTGTCCGACCGTAAAGCCGTGTGCCAGGGATATGCCGAGGTATTTCGCGAACTGTGCGCCAATTGCGGAATTCAGAGTTACGTGATACACGGGTATACCCGCCAGAACAGCGTCATTGCGGGGTTGCCCCATGCCTGGGTAGTGGCCGTGGTGGACAGTCTGTGGTATTTCTTCGACCCCACCTGGGGCTCGGGATATGTGGAGAACGGCAGGTTCGTGAAACGGTTCACCGCCGAATATTTCATGGTGGCGCCGGTGCGCCAGATCCGCTCCCACATGCCGTACGATCCCCTGTGGCAATGCCTTTTTCATTTCTATACCGCCGCCGATTTTTACAACGGCAAACCGGGTTCCAAAACCGATACGGACCGCTTCATGTTCGCCGACAGCATTGCCGCCTACCTCGCCCTGACCAAAGAGGAGCAGAACGCAGCCACCCTTCGCAGGGTGGAAAAGAACGGAATCATAAACAACCCGCTCTCCGAATATGCCCGCTATCTTCGCCAGAACAGTCAGGTCTATGCAACAAACCGCGAGATCGACCTGCGCAACCGTGAAATGGAACGGCAACGGCAGGTGGTCTACCAGTTCAACGTGGCGGTGAACCACTACAATGCCTCGGTGCGGCTGTTTGGCCTTTACATCGATTATTACAACCACCAGTTCAAACCCATGAAGCCGGAGGTGGTGATCCGGCAGATGGTGGACACCTGCGACCGGGAGCTGAAAACCGCGGCAAACCTGCTGGCTGGCGTCGTGATGGAGGACGAGTTGCTCAAACGCAACATGTCGGACCTGGCCCCCAACATCCTCGACATGCAGCAGAAGGTGCGCGAACAGCAGCTGTTCCTCCGGCTCTATTTCGACACCGCGAAACCTCTTCGCAGCGACCTTTTCCGTAAATATTCATTATTTGGCGTACCCCTCAACCGGTAAATTGCAGTGAAACTGCCGATAATCCTCTGTCTCATGAAAAAAACCTACCGCTCCATCGCCCTTGTTACCCTCCTGGTGGTAATCCAGGCGCTGTTCATCGTCACCTGTACTTCACGGAAATCCCCCTCACTGATCCGGGTCAACCCGGCCTTCCGCGAATATGTTGCGGCCTTCACCGCGGGAGTCGTCTCCACCCATGCCTCGGTGAAGGTGCGGCTCAGCGAGGATTTTGCCGATTCGGCGAACTTCGGCATGCCGCTCGAAAAGTCATACTTCACCATCAGACCCGCCATCGCCGGGAAGTGCTTCTGGAGCGACAGCCGCACGCTGGAATTCAGACCCGACGAGCCCATGCCGCAAAACCAGGTCTATACGGTGGAGTTCGCCCTCTCGCAACTCATCCGCGTTCCCGACTCGCTGAAGACAATGGTGTTTCAGTTTCAGACCATGCAGCAACGGGTGGAGGTGGAGGCGCTGAACCACAAGGCTTACGCCAACGCCGACCTGGGCAATGAGTTCCTGTCGGGCTCGCTCACCACGGCCGACCTGGCCCCCGACTCGCTGGTGGAGAAGGTGCTGCGGGCTACCCAGTCGGGCAGAGAGCTCCCGGTCGCCTGGCTTCACGAAGGAGCCAAACGGCAGCACACCTTCCAGGTCGACTCCATCCGCAGGGGCGCCACGGCAGGAGAGGTGATCCTTACCTGGAACGGTGGTCCCATCGATGCACAGAGCGAAGGGGAGAAGCGGGTCGTCATCCCGGCCCTCGGCGACTTCTCCTTCCTCGGAACCCGCTTGTTTACCACGGGAGAGCGCTGCCTGATGGTTCAGTTCTCCGACCCGCTGAAGTCCGACCAGAACCTCGACGGATTGTTCAGTCTGGGGTCCTACCACGACCTGCGCTACACCATCGAAGACAACCTGCTGTGGATCTACCTCCCCGACACGCAGGAGAAGAAGCTGCGCCTCACCCTCGAGCCCGGCATCCGGAACCTCAACCGCACGGAGCTGGGCAAACGCATCCCGGAAGAGGTGCTCATCGAAGGAACGGGCCCGAATGTGCGCTTTGCCGGCGACGGCAACATCATGCCCGCCTCCACCGGGATGCTGCTCCCCTTCGAGGCGGTGAACCTGCGGGCTGTCGACATCAAGGTGGTCCGTGTGTTTGAAACCAACATCCTGCAGTTCCTCCAGGTGAACGACCTCAACAGCACCTCGGAGCTGGTTCGCGTGGGGCGTGTGGTGCTGAAGAAGACCATGCCGCTCACGGCCATCACCGATTACAGCAAGTGGAACCGTTTTTCCATCGACCTCTCCGCGCTGATGAAGACGGAGCCGGGAGCCATCTATGCCGTATCGCTGTCGTTCAGGCCGGGCTATTCGGCCTTGACCTGTATGGCTGCCGACTCCCTCGCCAAACCCGTCACCGACATGGTGGTGGTAGAGGATCCGGAGGCGGATAACGAGAAGGAGTGGGCCTATTACGGCGACTATTTCAACGACGATTACGACAACGGCGGATGGCGCAACTACCACTGGGAAGAGCGCAACGACCCCTGCAAGGCATCCTACTATTTCAACAAGACCATCACGAAGAACATCCTGGCTTCCGACCTGGGCATCATCGCCAAGGCGGGGAACGACGGCACCTGGCATCTCTTCGTCACCGACCTGGTGACCACCAAACCCCTGAAAGGCGTGGCGGTGGAGTTTTTCAACTTTCAGCTTCGTGCCATGGGTCAGTCGGTCACCGATGGCGACGGGATGGCCGTGGTGCCCCTGAAGAAGCGACCGTTTGTGGTGGTTGCCAGACAGGGAAGTCAGAAGGGTTACCTGAAACTTGCCGAAGGAACAGCTTTGTCGATGAGCATGTTCGACGTGAGCGGCGAACCCGTGCAGAAGGGGATCAAAGGATTCATTTACGGCGAGCGCGGCGTATGGCGACCGGGCGATTCGCTCTTCCTCACTTTCATCCTCGAAGACAAGACAAAACAGCTGCCGGCCAACCATCCGGTGAATTTTTCGCTCTATAATCCCAACGGACAGCTGGTGGTGCGGCAGATCAGGAACAGCTCCGTTGGCGGGTTTTACAACTTCAGCACCGCTACCGCTCCGGAAGCGCCTACCGGCAACTGGCTGGCGAAGGTGAACATCGGGGCGGCTGAATTCAGGAAGAACATCAAGATCGAGACCGTGAAGCCAAACCGGTTGAAGATCACCCTGAATTTCGTGACCGACAAGCTGGTGAAGGACCGGGTTCCCACCGTGATGCTGGGGGCGGCCTGGCTTACCGGTTCTGTGGCCCGCAACCTCAGGGCGAAGGTGACCCTCACCCTCACCAAAGCGGCCACCGCGTTTCCGAAGTATCCCGGCTATGTGTTCGAAAACCCCGCTGCGGGCTTCAGTGCAGAGAATGTGACCCTTTTCGACGGCCGCCTCGATGAGAACGGGAATGCGAAGATCGTCCCGGCTATCCGTGTGAAGAGCGCCGCACCCGGCGTGCTCAAAGCCAGCTTTGAAACCATGGTGTTTGAGGATGGCGGCGATTTCAGCATCGACCGGTTCACCATGCCCTATTACCCCTTTACCTCCTATGCCGGACTGAGCATCCCGCAGGCCTCGCAGGGCGACCGGGTGCTGAGTACCGACAAGGATTACCCCATCGCGCTGGTGAATGTAGACCCCGACGGGAACCTCGTGCCGGCAAACAGGCTCAAAGTAGCGGTGTTCAAACTCAACTGGCGCTGGTGGTGGGACAATTCGGAATCGGGCTATGCCGATTTCATCTCCACCTCAGACCTTCATCCGGTGGATTCGATGGTGATAGCGACCAGCGCAGGGCGGGGAGTCTACACCTTCCGCGTAGGTTACGAAGATTGGGGCCGGTACCTGATCAAAGTTACCGACAAAACCTCGGGTCATTCAGCAGCCCGGGTGGTGTATGCGGATTGGCCCGGCTACTACCGCATGCCGGGCGGCGAAAAACAGGCGGCAGCCATGCTCACCATCACAGCCAACAAAGAGAAATACAAAGTCGGCGACAAGGTGAAGCTCACCATCCCCTCCTCTCCCGACGGCAGGGCGTTGCTGACCCTCGAAACAGGCTCCGCCATCCTGAAATCCTTCTGGACACCCACCCGGCAGGGAACCACCGAGATCACCTTCGAGGTTACGCCAAACATGGCGCCCAACTGTTATGCCTCCATCACCCTCATTCAGCCCCATTCGCAAACGAAGAACGACCTTCCGATACGGCTTTACGGCGTGTTGCCGGTGGTGGTGGAGGATCCTGCAACCCACCTGAAACCGGTGATTGGCGTGGCAGGCAGCTTCAGTCCGGGCAAGAAGGAGAGCATCACCGTGAAGGAGGCCGGCGGCAAAGCCATGACCTACACCCTGGCTGTGGTCGACGACGGATTGCTGGACCTGACCCGCTTCAAAACCCCCGACCCGTGGCTTACCTTCTACGCCAGGGAGGCGCTGGGGGTGAAGAGCTGGGACCTGTTCGACCAGGTGATGGGGGCGTTCACCGGCGAGTTGCAGCGCATCCTCAGCATTGGCGGCGACGAGGAGGGAGCCCTGAAAGGGTCGCTCAAGGCCAACCGGTTCAGGCCCATGGTACGCTGCTTCGGTCCGTTTGAGCTGAAAGCCGGCGAAACCAGGACGCACCTGTTCGTCATGCCGCAGTACATCGGCTCGGTGCGGGTGATGGTGGTGGCCGGACGCGACGGCGCCTATGGAGCAAATGAGAAGACTGTGCCGGTAAAGAAACCGCTCATGGTGCTGGCCACCCTCCCCCGGGTGGTGGGACCGGGCGAAACCCTCAAACTCCCTGTCAGCGTTTTCTCCATGGACAAAAAGATCGGCAACGTGAAGGTGGAGCTGCTGGTAAATGAACTTTTCGGCATCGCCGGAGAGAGGACTCGGCAAGTGGCCTTTACCGCCCCCGGCGACAAGCTGGTGACTTTCGACCTGATGGTTCAGGAGGCGACCGGCATCGGCAAAGTGACGATCGTAGCCACCAGCGGCAACGAAAGGGCGGAGCATACCATCGAGCTCAACGTTCGCAACCCCAACCTCCCGGTGACCGATGTGCTGGAAAAGGCCATCCGGCCCGGAGCCTCGTGGACTTTCGTGTACCAGCCGGCAGGCATTCCGGGAACCAACGCGGGAACGCTGGAGCTCTCCTCCATCCTTCCGCTGAACCTGGAGAAAAGGCTCGGTTTCCTGATCCATTATCCTTACGGATGTCTTGAGCAGACCACCTCCGCCGTGTTTCCTCAGTTGTATCTCTCCTCGCTGATGGAGCTGCCGGAGGCGCGAAAACAGGAGGCGGAGAAGAACATCCGCGCCGGGATCCGGCAGATCCGGGGCTTTCAGCTGGCCAACGGCGGGTTGAGCTACTGGCCCGGATCGGCCTATGCCGACGACTGGGGAACCTGCTATGCCGGCCATTTCATGCTGGAGGCCGAACAGCGCGGGTATTCACTTCCGGTGGGCTTCCTGTCCACGTGGAAAGAGTTTCAGCGGCAGAAGGCGATTTCGTGGGTCTTCAACCAGGGGTATTTCAACGACGACCTCACCCAGGCCTACCGGCTCTACACCCTGGCCCTGGCCAAAGCGCCGGAGACCGGCGCCATGAACAGGTTGCTCGAAACCAAAAACCTCTCTGTGGCAGCCCGGTGGATGCTGGCTTCAGCCTACCAGCTGGCCGGCAGGAAAGAGGTGGCGATGCAGCTGGTCGCCTCGGCTACCCTGCAGATCGCCCCCTACCGCGAGCTGTCGGATACCTATGGCTCCGACCTGCGCGACAAGGCCATCATCGCCGATGCGTTATCGTTGCTCGGCATGCTTACCAAAGCCGCGCCGCTGGTGAAGGAGATCTCTGCCGCCCTGTGTTCGAACGAATGGTACAGCACCCAGTCCACCGCCTGGGCCCTGATGGCGGTGAGTCGTTTTACCGGCGGTACCACAGTGGCAGGTCTGATGGCAAAATACCAATGCAACGGCGGAGCCGTGGAGGAGGTCGCCTCGGCAAAACCGCTGGTCACGGCCGCCATTGATGTGAAGCCGGGGAAGAAGGGGAGTGTTCAGGTGACGGCTGCCGGCAAGGGGATCCTTTACGCCAGGCTCATCATCACCGGCATTCCGGCTTACGGCGACACATCACGTGCGTCGAACAACCTGAAGATCGCCGTACAATATAAGTCGCTCAAGGGGCAGGTCATCAATCCGCGGAAGCTTGAGCAGGGAACCAACTTTGTGGCGGAGGTCACGGTGACCAACCCCGGGCTTCGCGGCGAATACAGGCAGCTGGCCCTGAACGAGGTCTTTCCTTCGGGATGGGAGGTGATCAACGCCCGCAGCAGCGACCTGGCCCAGGCGGTTACGGAGCGTTCTGCGTTCGACAACCAGGATGTGCGCGACGACCGGGTCTACACCTGGTTTTCGCTGAAGCCCAACCAGTCGAAGACTTTCCGGGTGATGCTGATGGCTACCTACCAGGGGCGGTTTTATCAGCCGGCCACGGCCTGTGAGGCGATGTACGATAACACCATCGGCGCCAGAGTTCCGGGAGGATGGGTAGAGGTGGTCCCACCTGTAAAATGAACGGAAGGGTAAGAAAGCTGTTTGCCGGCTGGCGGAAGTACCTCTGGATGATGACGGGGTTCCTGCTGCTGTTGCTTTTCTGGTTCTCGCTGCCTGACCCGCTGTTCCGGGAGCCCACCTCCACGGTGATCCTCGACTGCGAGAACCGTTTGCTGGGGGCGAAGATCAGCGGCGACCAGCAGTGGCGCTTTCCGGAGCGTGACTCCGTGCCCGAAAAGTTCAGCAAGGCGATCCTGTGTTACGAAGACCGGTACTTCAGGTACCATCCCGGATTCAACCCCGTGGCCCTGGCCAGGGCGGTTTACCTCAACATCCGGCGGGGCCGGGTGGTGAGCGGAGGGAGCACCATCACCATGCAGGTGGTGAGGCTGGCCCGCAGGAACCGCCACCGGACCTACCTAGAAAAGGGCCTGGAGATGGTGATGGCCCTCCGGCTCGAGCTCACCCACAGCAAACGCGACATCCTCCGGCTGTATGCGTCGCATGCCCCGTTCGGCGGCAACGTGGTGGGTCTGGATGCCGCGGCATGGCGTTATTTTGCCCGCGACGCGAGCCAGCTCTCCTGGGCCGAGGCAGCCACCCTGGCCGTGCTGCCCAACAGTCCGGGTTTGATCTATCCCGGTCGCAACCCGGGCTACCTGCTGGCTAAACGAAACCGCCTGCTCGATGAGCTGCTGAAAGATGGCGTCATCGACACACTTACCCGCGACCTGGCACGAAGCGAGTCGCTCCCCGGCAAACCCTTCGCCCTGCCGCAACTGGCTCCGCACCTGCTGGGAAGGGTGTCCAAGGAGGGTTACAAAGGAGCCAGGATACGAACCACCGTCGACTACACCCTCCAGGATCGGGTCAACAACATCCTGGCGCAGCACAGCATCCAGCTACGGGCCAACGAGATATGGAATGCCGCTGCCATCGTGCTGGAGGTGAACAGCGGGAAGGTGCTGGTCTATGCGGGAAACCTGGCCGGAGCAGGCATCACGGGAAAAGGCAACGATGTGGACATCCTCAGGGCGCCGCGCAGCACCGGAAGTATCCTGAAACCTTTTCTCTATGCCTCGATGCTGAAGGAGGGGCTGTTGCTGCCCAACACCCTGGTGGCCGATATCCCCATGCAGATCGGCGGATTCATTCCGGAGAACTACAGTCTCACGTACGATGGCGCAGTGCCCGCGAAACGCGCGCTGGCACGCTCGCTCAACATCCCGGCCGTGAAGATGCTGCAGTCGTACGGCTACGATCAGTTTTACGCCCTCCTTCGCAAAACGGGCATGACCACCCTCACCAAGCCGGCCGACCATTATGGTTTGTCGATCATCCTGGGCGGCGCAGAGGCGCGGTTGTGGGACCTTGCCGGGATGTACGCCTCCATGGCACGCCGGCTCAGCAACTTCAACGGCAGCAGCACAGGTTATGCCGCCGCCGATTTCCACCCGCCGGTGTACCTGGAAAAGGAGGCGGCGGCGCCGTCACAAAAAACCGGACAGGCACAGTGGTTCGATGCGGCCTCCATCTGGCTCACCTTCGAAGCCATGGTGGAGGTGGCCCGCCCCGATGAAGAGTTACAGTGGCAGTCGTTCTCCTCCTCGCAGAAGATCGCCTGGAAGACGGGAACGAGCTTTGGCAACCGCGATGCCTGGTCGGTCGGGGTCACCCCGGGCTATGTGGTCGGGGTATGGGTGGGCAACGCCTCCGGTGAAGGGCGGCCCGGGCTCACCGGGATCGGCGTGGCAGCGCCCATCCTCTTCGACATCTTCAAGGCGTTGCCGGCATCGGGGTGGTTCCGGACTCCCTATGAGGAGATGGCCGAGATCCCGGTTTGCAGGTACAGCGGCCACCGCGCCAGCGCCATCTGCGAACCGGTGGATACGGTGTGGGTGCAGAAGACAGGATTGAAAACCGGCGCCTGTCCGTACCATCAGCTTATCCACCTCGACAGGACCGGCAGGTACCAGGTAAATTCGGCGTGTGAATCGCCGGAGAACATGCAGCACGTCGCCTGGTTTGTGCTGCCCCCGGTGCAGGAGTGGTATTTCCGCAGCCGGAACCCCTTCTACGCGGTGCTTCCTCCGTTCAAACCCGGCTGCGGACAAGGAGCCGAGGCGAAGAACATGGAGATGATCTACCCGAAGAACAACAGCTCCATCTACCTGCCCGTCGACCTGGGAGGCAAGCCGGGAAGCGCTGTGTTCAAGGTGGCCCACCGCAACCCGGCACAGATGATCTACTGGCACCTCGACGACCGGTTCATGGGCACCACCGCCAACCTGCACCAGATGGCCCTCGCACCGCTTCGCGGCACCCACCGGCTCACGCTGATCGATCAGAACGGCGAGACCCTGACCATCAGATTTGAAATACTGACCAAGGCCGACTGATAAAAGTTCATCCTTTCACCATTTCCCCCTATCTTTGCCGCTTAACCCCATCTCCTATGATCCTCGTTACCGGCGGAACCGGCCTTCTTGGCTCGCATTTGCTTTTAGACCTGCTGACAGCGGGTAAATCCGTACGCGCCATTAAACGGCCATCCAGCGACCTCTCCAGGGTGCGCAAAGTGTTCTCCTACTACGTGTCAAACCCCGATGAACTGGTTGCAAAGATCGAGTGGGCGGATGCCGACCTGATGGACTTCGGCGCCATTGGTGAGGCGATGAAAGACGTCACCGAGGTATATCATGCCGGGGCGGTGGTATCCTTCTACCCCAAAGACCACAAGGCGATGCTGAAGGTGAACATCGAAGGGACGGCCAACCTGGTGAACATGTCGATCGAAAAAAAGGTGGCCCGGTTCTGTTACGTGAGCTCCGTAGCCACGCTTGGAAGGGCGGAGAACAACGGTGTTTCCGATGAAGAGACCCACTGGGTGCCATCGAAAAAAAATTCGGTGTACGGCATCAGCAAATATGGCGCAGAGCGGGAAGTATGGCGCGGCATGGAGGAGGGGCTGAATGCCGTGATCATCAACCCCTCGGTCATCATCGGTCCCGGCTTCTGGGACGACAACTCCGGTCTTTTCCGGCTCGTGTGGCAGGGGTTGAAGTATTACACCCGCGGGGTGAACGGCTATGTGGATGCCCGGGATATTTCGAAGGCCATGACGGGGCTGATGGAGAACAACCATTTTGGGCAGCGTTACATCTGCTCGGCCGAAAATATCACTTATCAGGACTTTTTCGCCATGATCGCCGGCAACTACGGAAAGCCTGCTCCCGCGGTGAATGTTCCCAACGCCATGACCGCCATTGCGTGGCGGGTGGAGGCGGTTCATTCGTTCCTCACCGGCTCCAAACCGGAGGTAACACGCGAGATGGCCATCACCACCACCCAAGTCTATACCTATTCCAGCGAAAAGCTGAAGAAGACGCTGAACTTCCGGTTCCGGCCTGTGAGCGAGTCGATCCGTGAGGTGTGCGACTGCTATATGAAAGACCTGGGAGTTACTCGGGGATGAGATTTTTATAGTGGTAGTACCGGGCGATGATGTCGTCTACAAATCCCTCCATCTTATAATCTGCAGGAACCTGTTTGGAGGTATCGCCTTTTGCATACGGATCTTTTTCTGACCGGCTGAGGAGGTAATAATCCACATGCCCGTTCCACCGGTTCTTGTCTTTACCGTATATTTCGGCCTTCTCTCTGGCGGCAAGCACCCGTCCGATCCCCACGTTGTAGGAGGCCAGGGCAAAATAGATCCGCTCCTTGGGATTGGTGATCTCCTCGGGCATCTGCCGGAAGAGGTAACCCACGTATTTCACCCCGGCGGCGATCTGCTGGGCAGAGGAACTGCCGCTGTCCACCCCGAATCGGGCCGCGGTTTCGGGCATCAGCTGCATCAGCCCGCTGGCGCTTCGCGAGGAGGTCTGTCCCGGGATAAAATTCGACTCCTCATACACCAGCGATGCCACCAGCCGCCAGTCCCAGTGTATCCATTCGCTGCAGGCCCTGATCTCTTTGTCGTACGGGGAGAGTCTGTTCCCCGAAAAAGAGGCGAAGTCGCTCTGCAGCACGTTGGCAATACGCTGGTTGTCGAAGTAGTTGAGGTACACCTTGTGGAGCTCTCCGCTGGCCTTGTAAGCTCCCAACCATGCGTTTATCTTTTGCAGCAGCGAATCGGAGTTGAGGTTCACCCCCCAGCCGTAGGGAAAGAGGTCGTGGGCCAGCACATGGTCGTCGATATTCCAGAAGGCGCGTTTGTAAACCGTCACCACATTCTCCTGGCAGAGGGCATAATTGATGTTCCCTTTGGCCACGCGGCGGATGAGCTCCTCCTGGCTCACGTCGGTGAGTACTTTCAGGATGGCCCGCTTTCCGGTCTTTTTAACAAAGGTCTCGTAATACGAATTGAGGAAGGGGTTCTGACGCACAAACAGCGTATCCGCCGGGAAGTCGGAGAACTTATCCACAAATACGGTGGTGTCTTTTTTGTTTCCCGAAGCCTTCCGCTGAACCAGCACCAGGCGGGTTTCGCCCATCGGATCGCTGAAATGGGCCATCTTTTTTCCCGGTCCGGAGGCCGGAAGGTTGAGGGCGATCACATCGCCGGCGCCATAGTCGAGGTAGTAATAGAGCTGGGCGATGTTGTTGAGGGCGATGAGGCGAAGCGGTACGCCAAGGTATTTCGCAAACGACTGCAGCACTTCAAGCTGGTAGCCCATCGGTTCGCCGCGCAGCACAAAATAACTGAGGCTGTTGGCATCGGTCAGTGCGATAAGGTAGCCACGCTCGCGGATCCTGCGGATGGCATCCTTTGCCGGGTCGTCATGCTGAAAATAGAGACTGCGCGTGATCAGTGCGGCAATGGCAATAAGCACCAGTCCGAGGAGGACCGGGCGGAGGATGCTGAATATCTTTTTTTTACCTGCCAATATATCGGGTTAAGCGACTTTCGGTAGCTATAAACAGCCGGGCTGACCATGAGCCCGGTGCCCTGCCCATGCATAAAAGAAGCGGCTGGCCGAGATGAGCAGCGGCAGGGCCATGCCGATATAAAAGGTAAACAGGTATTCGCGGTTTACCAGGCTCCAGTTCCGCAGCAGGATCCCTGCGGTGATCATGCCCATCATCATCACATACGACCTTACATTGAAAAAAGCAAAGGCACAGGGGTAGGGGATCTTCAGTCCGCGGATGCGTAAGATATGTTTGCCGGAGATCTTCGCAAAAAGGATGAAATAAAAGGGGATGCCGATCAGGATCCCGGCCAGGATGTTCAGCCAGATGTGGTGAGAGTATTTCAGCTCGTAATCCAACCCCCTCCACATTAAAATTCCGCCTGCCGTGGTCCAGGCAAGTCCGGCGATGAACAGCAGGGTGTGCTTTGGCACGGAGGGCTTGAATTTTTGTGCAAGGCTCATGGCTGGGGGGCAACACTCTTGGTCCAGAAGGTGTTGCGACCAAGCAGCGAAACGCCTACATATCCCCGGATCTTCAGCTTATTGGCGCTTTCGAACTGGATCTTGCAGCTGTAGGTTTTACCATTCTTGGGGTCGTAGATGGTTCCGCCCGACCACTCATCCTTGCCGTCGAAGGTGAAGTCTTTCAGGTTCACCAGCCCGATGAGCGGGGTCGTCTTCAGGGCCACAACCGGATTTTCCTTGTCGGTTCGTGGCAGACCGGTAACGGAATCGTTGGGGGTTCTGAGCCATACCAGCTTCCCGAAATATTTGCCGTTCTCTTTAAAGATGGTCACTTTGCCGGTTGCCTCCTGGTTGAGCCATGTACCGAGGATGTCATCGCTTTTGTGGGACTGGCCCGATGCGGAGAGGCCTGACCATGCGGTGACCAGGAGAACAACGATAAGCGTAATTGCGTTTTTTTTCATCTGTTTTGGTTTTGGTTAATAAGGATCAGTATCCGGTCAAGTTGTTTTTGGCAAGGTTACCTGGGGATCTTTATCTTTTGTCCCGGTTTCAGACGGCTCGAGTTCTTCAGGTTGTTAAGGTCTTTGATTTGCGACACAGTGACGTTGTGCTTGTCGGCTATATCCCACAGGTTATCGCCGGACTGCACGGTATAGGAGAAGTATTTCTGGGTACTCTGGGCAGGTTTGGCGGCGGGTTTGGCGGTGGGCCTGGCCGGAGGTTTGGTGGTCTGTTTCTCCTGGTCGGCGGGTTGCGCTTTGGCGTGTACGTTGGTGTCGGCCGGCCTGGCATGCGATTTCGAGGTGTCTTTCACCAGCTCCACCGGGATGTAGGTGGAGGTCACCGCGCCGGGTTCTGTGGGCTTCTGACGCGGTTTGGTATATACCAGGATCTTCTGTTTGGGTCGCACATAGTTTTTTTTCATGTTGTTCAGCGACCTGAGTTCGCTGGTGGTCATGCTGAACTTTTTTGCGATGCCGGCAACGGTCTCCCCGTTCTTCACGGTATAGAGCTCACTTTCGCGGTAGCTGCTGCTCACCATGGCGCTCAGCGCATCCTGGGCCAGTCCGCGGCGGGTGCGATAGGCATACAGGGCATTTTCGTTGTTGATGAAATGACCGATATACTTTTTCCGGAGCCGCAGCTTGTAGGTGTTTTCGGGGGAGGCGGGGATCACTCCGTGTTTGAACGAAGGATTCAGGAACTCCACCTCATCCATGGGGATGTTCAGCATCTCCGAGATCTGGTCGAAGGTGAGGACATGTGTAACGGTAACCGTGTCGACTTCGTAATAGAGGATGCCGGGGTCAACAGGAAAGATCTTGTGTTCGTTGGCATAGGTAAGCACATAGCTGGCTGCGATGAATGCCGGAACATAGGAGCGGGTCTCGCGGGGCAGGTAGTTGTGGATGGCCCAGAAGTTTTTGATGCCGCCCGAACGCCGGATCGCCTTGTTTACATTTCCCGCGCCGGAGTTGTAGGCGGCCAGCGCCAGCGACCAGTTGCCGTAGATGTCGTAGAGGTCGGTGAGGTGTTCGCAGGCTGCCACGGTGGCTTTGTAGGGGTCGTACCGGTCGTCCACGTAGGAGCTGACCTTGAGACCGTACACCCGGCCGGTCCCGAACATGAACTGCCACAGCCCTTTGGCTCCGGCCGGCGAGTTGGCGGTAGGGTTCAGTGCAGATTCAATCACCGCAAGGTATTTCAGCTCCAGCGGCATGTTGTACTTGTCGAGCTGCTCTTCAAACAACGGGAAGTAGATCTGGGCCAGGCCGAGGATACGCGCCGTGAGTTTGCGTTTCCTCACCGAATAGAGTTCGATGAATTTACGCACCTCGGCGTTGTAGACGTATTCGAAAGGCGACTGGTCATTCATCTGGGCGATGCGTTCGCGGTAAACCGAATCTGAAAACACGGGAACGTCGGTGTCGGAGTAGCTGGCCCAGTTCTGGTACTGCTTTGCATTGGGGAATTCAGTGTCTTCGAAGATCTTCAAACCGGCCAGACTGTCGAGCATCGTAACAACGGGATCGTCGTCAATCAGTGGTTTTCTTCTCAGGGTATCGGTGATGATCGTGTCTTGTGAAAATACGGAAGCAGGAATGGCCAGAAGGAGTAAGACAATGATCTTTACGTGGTTTAAGGTCATGAACAAGTTTTATCCGGGTGTTTACATGTATGATAAACTACAAAAATAGGACTTTATTATTACGGAGCAGACGCAGCCTATATTTTTGATTAACAAACCATTGTTAACAACCTGAGAAGGTTCCGCCCGCAGGACCTGAAAAATGCAGGGTGGTTATTCGGCAGCACGTTTCTCGGGCCGCATCTGCGGGAAGAAGAGAACATCCTGAATGGAAGCGGCGTTGGTCATGATCATGGTGAGCCGGTCGATGCCGATACCCAGCCCTGCCGTGGGAGGCATGCCAAACTCCAGCGACTTCAGAAAATCTTCGTCGAGCACCATCGATTCGTCATCGCCGCGTTTTCCCAGCTCCAGCTGCGCGGCAAAACGTTCGCGCTGGTCGATGGGGTCGTTGAGTTCGGAGAAGGCGTTGCAAAGCTCCTTCCCGTTGCAGATGGCTTCAAAACGCTCCACCAGCCCTGGTTTGCTGCGGTGTTTCTTGGCCAGGGGCGACATCTCCACGGGGTAGTCGGTGATGAAGGTCGGCTGGATCAGCAAGGGCTCGCACTTCTCTCCGAAGATCTGGTCGATGATCTTGCCCAGCGCCATGGTACGGTCGATGGGAACGCCGAGTTCCTTGGCGATGGCGCCCAGCTCCTCCTCCGACTTTCCGTCGATGTTCACACCGGTGAAATGTTCAATGGCTTCGTACATGGTGTAACGCTTCCAGGGACGTTTAAAATCAACCATGTTCTCGCCCACCTGAACCACCGTGGTGCCATGCAGGTCGATGGCGACCTTCTCCACCATCTCTTCCACCAGGTTCATCATCCATTCGTAATCCTTGTAGGCCACATAGAGTTCTACCTGGGTGAATTCGGGGTTGTGAAAACGGTCCATGCCTTCATTGCGGAAATCTTTCGAAAACTCATACACTCCGTCGAATCCGCCAACAATGAGCCGTTTGAGATACAGCTCGTTGGCAATGCGCAGGTAGAGGGTCATGTCGAGGGTGTTGTGGTGGGTCTTGAACGGCCGCGCGGCAGCTCCGCCATAGAGGGGCTGCAGGACGGGCGTCTCCACTTCGAGGTACCCTTTTGTGTTGAGGTAGGTACGCATGGAGTTGATCAGCGTGGTGCGTTTGATAAAGGTTTCGCGGATCTGCGGGTTAACGATCAGGTCCACGTAACGCTGGCGGTATCGCTGCTCGGGGTCGGTGAACGCATCAAAAACGGCATCCTCCTTCTCTTTCACGATCGGCAGCGGACGAAGCGATTTGCACAACAGTTTCAGCGACTTCACATGGATGGTGATCTCTCCCATCTGGGTGATAAAAACAAATCCGGTTACGCCGATGATGTCGCCGATGTCCAGGAGTTTCTTGAAAACGGTGTTGTAGGTGGTCTTGTCCTCGCCTTCGCAGATGTCGTCGCGCTTTACATAAAGCTGGATGCGGCCACTCTCATCCTGCAGCTCCACAAACGAGGCAGCTCCCATGATGCGGCGGCTCATGATGCGCCCGGCGATGCTCACCTGCTGGTAAAGGGTATTGTCGGCAGGGAACTGCTGCCTGATCTCCGCCGCCCTGGCATTCACGTCGAAGGTATCGGGCGGGTAAGGGTTCACCCCCAGCCGGAGGAGCTCGTTCAATGAATTTCTGCGGATGGTTTCCTGTTCGGTTAATCCTGTTGTCATGGGACCATATTTTCGGCAAAGATACGGATTTACGCCAAAACCGTGTGCAGGATGTGGTGCGACTTCACCCCTTTGAATCCGGGCAGGTGAAGCTGGTAGTATAACAGGATGGTTTCGAGCATCTGTGCGCGCACTTCCGGTTTGAGCGAAACCGACGAATGCATGGAGAGCGGGGTGCCAAGCAGGGTGAAGAGTATCTCGCTGTGCTCACGGCCGAGGTATTGCGGGTGGTCGGGAATGGCCGGCTGGAACAGCCCTTCGCGCAGGTTGAAATAGGGGTTGTGTGCCGTGTGGCCGGCCTGGGGGCTGATGCCCAGGTGAATGGCCAGCTGCAGGGCGAAGAGCAGCGGAAAGTGGGTTACCGGCTCCTCCGTGATGTCGAGCAGCCGGCACGACTCCCAGATGAATTCAAAGAGGCCGGGGTTGGCCTCTTCTTCCCGGATGGAGCGGTACATCAGCTCATCGGTGAAGAGGGCCACGGAGCTTTTGCGGATATCGAAAGGGATCGTTTGATAGGGATGGGCGAGACGGATCTCCTTGAGCGACTGGAGCGACTGCCGTTCTTTGTGGTAGGCCACCAGGTCGAGCAGCGTGAGGGGCTGGAACAGCGCGGGTTTTATCTTTGCCTTCGCCCGGCGGATTCCCCTTACCAGGTACGACTGCAGACCAAAAAGCTCCGTATAGATCTTGACGATGATACTGCTCTCTGCGTATTTTATGGAGTGGAAAACGATGCCTTTGGTCTGATGGAGCATCAGTTCACGATCAGGATCTTGGTTACCACCTTCTCCTTGCCGTCGTCGCTGGAGGCAAAGACCAGGTAAACGCCGGTGTGGGCCTTTGATCCGTTGAAATTCCGTCCGTTCCAGATAGCCTGTCCGCCTTCGGCTTTGGTGGAATAGATGAGTACGCCGCTGATGTCGGTGATCCTTACCTGTGCCTGGTTCACCAGCCCTTTGATGGCAATGTAGCCGTCGTATTCTGCCCGCACGGGGTTGGGGAAGGCGACCACATCGCTGTTGGAATCGCCGCCGGGGGTGGCTGTGCTGCGGAACGAGATCACGCCGTTGTCGGTGCCGAAAAACACTTCACCGTCTTTGTTGATGGCGAGGCCGGTGATGCGGTTGGATAACAGCGGACTGTTTTCAGCCGTAAAATGGTAGATCTCTTTGGTTCCGTCTTCCGAAAAGAGGAAGACCCCGCCGCGGTCGGTGCCGATCCATTTGCGGTTGTCGCCGTCGATGGCGATGGCTGTGGCGGTTTCGTTTTCAAGCAGATATTGCACATAGCTGCCTTGTTGAACCAGCGGACGCTGGGCGTCGAAATTTTGGCCGGTAAAGATGTTTTCGGGCGAATAGAAAACCGCTACCCCCTTCTCGGTGCCGATCCAGATCTCCCCTTTTTTATCTTCCGCCATGGCGAAAACGATATTGCCCGGGATGTTGCCGCTCCCAACGGCGGAGTTGAGCTTGATGGCTTTGTCGTCGCCCGGATTTTCGGGGGTCTCATTATCGTCAAACACCAGGATCGAGTAGGGGTTCATGTTGCCGTACCGCATCTGGATCCATTTCTGTCCGAGCGAGTTGACCAGGATCTGCCCCAGGTCGTTTTCATTCACGATGGGGATGGTGAAACCGGTCCATTTATCGCCTTTTTTCATCGACAGACAGCTGTTGTTGTGCGAGGTGACCACCCACAGGTTGCCTTTTGCGTCGAAGGTGGCGCCGCCCACGCGGATGTCGGAGGTGTCGGAAGAGGTGTGGTGCCGGAGGGTGCTGTTGCTCTCCGTGTACCGCCTGATCACCGAGTCGTTTTTCAGCTCCAGCAGTCCGGTGCCGTAAGATCCTGCATAAACACGGGTGGGGTCGAACGGGTCGATGGCCACGCAGTCGATGTCGTGGGTGAGGTTGATCACCGGACTGTTGTATCCGGCGATGTTTTTCCAGTTGGTGGAGTTAAAATGGTACACCTGCGGTGCGTTGTAGAGTGGAATGTAGGAGGCATCGCGGCCCCCGGGGGCGATGTAGAGGTCGTTGCCGGTGCAAGTCATGGAGAACGCCTTGGCTGTAAGCGGCCCGCTCATGGGGATGTGCTGAACGCTGGTGGTGGCGATGGTGAACGACACGGCGCCGTTGTAGGTGTCGCCCACCCACACGATATCATCCTTGTCGGCGATGGCATCCTGCGGGAAGGGATTCCCGGGGTAATAGTCCCAGATATTGGCAACCTGTTCCAGCGAAGTATTTACCACTTTCACAAAATAGTTGTAGGAGATGAGCAGGTATTTTGAATTCGACTCCAGGCGCATCACCGGGTTGAAGAGGTCGCGGTCCCAGCGGCTCCAGGCCCCGCCGGCGTAGATGTAGAGGGTGTCGGAAGCGATGCCGGTCAGTTTTTTGTTCACCACCACCTTGCCGTTGAAAAATGTCATGGTGTTGTATTTGGCCATGGAATCGATTTTCGCATCTTTTTTCCAGGCGGCGAAGTTGGCGAGGTTGGGATCTTTTGACCAGGCTTTGTAAATTCCTCGCTCGGAAGCGGCAAAGAGGCTGTCTTTGTCGTCTTTTACAAGGCACAGCACATTCACCTGGCTTCCGTCCTTACCGATGTAGTAAGTCTCCCGGATCTCCTCCTTGTCGATGTCGAGCACCACGATCCCGAATCCGCAGGAGAGGTAGGCGTATTTGCCGATGAAATAGACGTTGTTGATGGTCTTGTTTCCCAGGATCTGCTTGCGCTTGATGTCGGAGATGTTGATGATGGTGTTGTTCTTGATCAGGTCGATGTTGGCATTGGTGTAAGCGATCACCAGCGTCTGGTACTCTTTGTTGTAGGTGATGCAGCTGATGCCGATGTCGGAAAGTCCGCTGATCTTGGTGATGCGGGTAACGCTGTTATCTTCCTTGTCGAAATAAAAAACGGCATAGGGGGTCGAAAAATAGATCTTGTTCCCTACCTCTGTCACCGAATTGCACAGGGTATATGGCAGCTGATCGCGCCACTGGCCGATGGGAACCTGGGCAAAAGTGGCCGTGAGTCCGGTGAAAATAAATGCAAACAGGAGAAAGTAACGATGCAGTTTCATGAACGGGATATTTCGGGAATGGTGAAAACTATTCAAAATAACTGATTTTTTCCGGATTTATTGCAGGAAAGTGACGATTTCAGAGGATCATTCCGGCAGCTACGGTTTCGTTGGTCGCTTCGTCGATCAGGATGATGCTGCCGGTGATGCGGTTGGTTTTGTAGGCGTCAAAGAAGAGGGGTTTGGTGGTTCGGAGCTTCACACGGGCGATGTCGTTCATCTTCACCTGCCTGTTTTCGGCCACCTGTTCCAGGGTGTTGATGTTGAGCACATAGTCTACTTCGCTGAGGATGCACTTCACGTCGCGGGTGGTGTGTTTCAGGGCATATTTACCCCCGGGTTGCAGGGGTTTCGGGTTCATCCAGCAGAGCATGGCGGTGATGTCGCAACCCGAAGCGGGTACGTCACCGGCTCCTGCAATCATGTCGCCGCGGCTGATGTCGATGTCGTCTTTCAGGGTAAGGGTTACCGACATGGGGGGGTGGGCCTCGGCCAGCGGACCTGAAAAGGTGTCCACCGCAGCAATTTCCGTATGCAGTCCGGAGGGCAATACCACCACCTTGTCGCCGGGATGAAAGAATCCGCCTGCCACCCTGCCGGCATATCCGCGGTAGTCGTGGAATTCGTCCGACTCCGGCCGTACCACGTACTGAACCGGGAAACGGGGATGCACCAGGTCGTGGTCCTGGCTGATGGGAATGGTCTCCAGCACGTTCAGCAACGTTCCGCCGGCGTACCAGGGCATATTCTGCGATGGCTTCACCACATTATCGCCGTGCAGCGCACTGATGGGGATGAAGCGCATATCCTGATCGGGAAAGATCCGGCTGGCAAAGTCCTGGAAGTCGTTCAGTATTTGAAGGTACACATCCTCGCGGTAGTCCATCAAATCCATTTTGTTGATGCACACCACAATGTGCGGGATGCCCAGCAGCGAGGCGATGTAGGCATGGCGGTGGGTCTGTTCGATGACGCCGTTGCGGGCATCGATGAGCACGATGGCGGCGTTGGCGGTGCTGGCCCCGGTAACCATGTTGCGGGTGTACTGGATATGTCCGGGGGTGTCGGCGATGATGAATTTACGGCTGGGGGTGGCAAAATAGCGGTAGGCTACATCGATGGTGATGCCCTGTTCACGCTCGGCGCGCAAACCGTCGGTAAAGAGCGCCAGGTTGAGGTGTTCGCCTCCTTTCTGAATGCTGGCACGCTTTACGGCATCCAGCTGGTCTTCAAAAATGGATTTGCTGTCGTAGAGCAACCGGCCGATCAGCGTGCTCTTGCCGTCGTCCACACTGCCGGCGGTCGTGAAGCGGAGCAGCTCCATGTTTAAATAGGCCCGGGTCGAAAATGTTGGTTCCATCAAAAATAGCCCTCCTTTTTCCGGTCTTCCATGGCTGCCTCCGAACGGCGGTCGTCGTACCTTCCGCCACGCTCGGTAACACGGGTGGCGGCAATCTCCTGAATGATATCCTCCACGGTATCGGCCGTGGAGAGGGTCAATCCGGTGCAACTGATATCACCGACGGTACGGCAGCGGACGCGGCGATGTTCCACCTTTTCGGCAGGTTTCAGTTTCATGAACGGGGCCGCTGCCAGCCACACTCCGTCGCGGAAAAAGACGTCGCGTTCGTGGGTGAAATAGATGCTCGGCAGATCGATGTTTTCGGCCAGGATATACTGCCACACATCCATCTCGGTCCAGTTGCTGATGGGGAAGACCCTGAAGTGCTCGCCCATCCTTTTTTTTCCGTTGAACAGGTACCAGAGTTCCGGTCGCTGGTTTTTGGGATCCCACTGGCCGAACTCATCACGGTGCGAAAAAAAGCGCTCCTTGGCGCGTGCCTTCTCTTCGTCGCGGCGGGCGCCGCCAATGGCCGCATCGAATTTGTGTTTTTCCAGGGTGTCGAGCAGGGTAACCGTTTGCAGCACGTTCCGGCTGGCGTTGATTCCGTGCTCCTCTACGGCACGTCCCCGGTCTATCGACTCCTGAACAGAACCTACCAGCAGCCTGGCCTGGAGGGTCTCCACAAGGGTGTCGCGGAATTCGAGGGTCTCGCCGAAATTGTGGCCGGTATCGATGTGGAGCAACGGAAAGGGGATCTTCGCGGGGTGGAAAGCCTTGCGGGAGAGGTGAACCAGCACAATGGAATCTTTCCCGCCTGAGAAAAGCAAAACCGGTCGTTCAAACTGTGCGGCAACTTCACGCAAAACGTAAATTGCCTCCGCCTCCAGCTCCTTCAGATGAGTTAACTGATAATCATTCATTGCTCCCCTGCTTCCAATTATGCTTTGCCGAATATCCGCTGCAGCAATGTTTTCTTCTTGCTTGTATCCTTGTCGTCGGAATAGTAACCATAGCCGTATCCATACCCGTAACCGTAGCCGTAACCGTAGCCATATCCGTAACCGTAGCCATAGCCATAGCCATAACCGTATCCATAGCCGTAGGAGTTCTTGTTCAGCTTCACGTCGTTGATCATGATGGCCAGGTTGGGGATGTCGCGCTTTTCCATGTCTTTGATGATCGAACCGAAGACCTTCTTGTGGGTGTAATCCTGGCGAACCAGGAAGAGGTTGGCATCGGCATGCTTCATCAGCAGGAAGGCATCGGTGACAAGCCCCACAGGCGGGGTGTCGATCACGATGTAGTCGTAGATCTCCTTGAGGTGGTTGAACATCTCGGTGCATTTGGCCGAGGCAATCAGCTCGGCCGGGTTTGGCGGTACCGGTCCGGCCATGATGATGTCGAGGTTTTCGATGCCCGAATGCTGAATGATGTTTTCGAGCTTGCTCTTGTTGATGAGGTAGGAGCTGATCCCTTCGGTGTTGGTCAGGCCGAAGTCCTGGTATATCTTGGGCTTGCGCAGGTCGAATCCCATCAGCAGGGTCTTTTTGCCGTAAAGGGCATAGATACAGGCCAGGTTGATGGAGGTAAAGGTCTTTCCGGCGCTCACCATGTCGGAGGTGATGAGGATGGTTTGCCGCTCTTTTCCCTTCAGCAGGTAGTTGATGTTGGTACGTACCGAACGGAACGACTCGGCAATGGTTGATTTCGGGGAGTCGATCACCACCACCTTGCTGGCTTTGTCGTTGTGGATCACATGGCCTACGATGGGCAGACTGGTCAGCTTCTCGATGTCCTCCTTCTCCATGATGGTATCGTTGAAATAGTCCTTGCCCAGGATGTAGATGATGGGCAGGATGATACCCAGAATGAGGGCGATGATGTAGTTAAGGCTCTTCTTGGGAAACACGGGAGAGAGTCCTTCGCCACTGGCTGCATCCACAACCTCATTGTCGGAGAGGTTGGCGGCCTGGGTGATCTGCGCCTCCGACCGCTTCTGCAGCAGGTAGGTGTAGATGGCATCCGTGAGTTTGAATTTACGTTCGATGCCGAAAAGCACGCGCTGGGTCTCGGGCAGCTTGTTGATGCGGCCGTTGATGAAGTTGATGCGGCTGTTGATCTCACTCACGGCGATATCGTTGGAGTTGATGGCGCTCTTCACATTTTCGTAAAGGGCATTTTTGGTGGTGGCGATCTGCAGGTCGATGGCTTTCAGTCCGGGGTTCTTGTCTTTGCTGTACTGTGCGGTTTCAGTGCGTTTCTGGTAGAGGGTGGTCAGCTGCATGGTGAGGTCGTTCAGCACCGTGTTGTCGATCCCCATGGAGGCAGGAACGATCAGCTCATCGAGTTTCTGATTCTCCTCAATATATTGCTTCATGTTCAGCAGGTACTTCGACTTTACCACAAGGATGGCCTTTTCATCCTGCAGCTGCATCATCTTCTCAAAAACCCCTTTTGCTTCGTCGTCGAGGTTCATGATCTCTTTGTTGGTACGGAACACCATCAGGGCTTTTTCTGAGGCATTCAGCGAATCGGTGATCCCCCGGAGCTCATTGTCGATAAAGGAGATGGTGCGCGAGGCCACCACATTTTTCCGCTCCAGCCCCTTGGCCAGGTACTCTTTGGTTAGGGCATTGAGGAAGTCGGTGAGCTTGGCCGTATTGCCTCCCTTGAGTTTGATCTCAACAATGGAAGCCTCTTTGTTGATCGGCTCGAGGCTGAACGATTTAAACTCTTTCACCAGTCCGTCGTAGTCGCGGAAACTGAAGTTGAAGGAGCGTTTAAGGTCTTTCGTCGCATCAAAGTTGTTGTTGAGCACCACTTTGAACCGGTACTGCCGGGATTGCACCGTCTGGCCAAATTCCAGAGTCTCGTCGAGCGATACCTGCTCTTTACGCCCCTCATCCATCTTCTTTTTGGAGAAGGAGTAGAATTTCACATCCTCATCCTTGGCCTCCAGCCTGTATTTGTCGCGGGAGAGGATGGTAACATTGAAATCCACATTCACCGGCTGAGAAACCGAGGTGTCCATCAACACGGTAAACGGATTGTCGCGGTAGAGCTCCTTGGAAACGAAGTTGTCTTCACTGGAATACGATACTTCGAACCCGATCTTGGAAACCGTTCTGTTGGTCATTGAATAGGAGGAGAGGATCCCGATCTCATTCTGCAGGTTCTGCATGTTGTTGCCCAGGCTGATGCCCAGCAGATCCTGCGGGTTGATCTTGTTCTCCGACTTGTCCTTTACCAGCACGGTGGTCTTTACTTCGTAAACCGGCTTGGTGTATTTGTTGAAAATAAAGGCAATGGTGAGCGCGATAAAGATGGTCACGGCAAAGAAATACCAGTAGCGGTAAAATTTGAACAGAATGATCTTATAGTCTACCGACTGCTGCTGTTGGGAGAGATCCTGAATATTGTCGTTCACGATGGTTGCTTTTATTTTGTGATATAATTGATCAATAACAGTGTTGTCGAAATGGAGGCGAGGATGATGGCCCAGGGGAACTGCGAGCCTAAGCCCCAGCGTTTGTAGCCTAGCGGGGCGATATAGATGATGTCGTTGGGCTGGAGGTAGTATAAACTCGACGAAAGCATCTTGTCGCTGGTGAGGTCGAGGTAATGAACCGACGAACCTCCCTTGCTCTTGCGGATCAGGGCTACCTTGCTGCGGTTGGCGAATTCGGTCATGTCGCCGGCCAGCGAGATGGCTTCAAACAGGTTCAGGTCATCCTGGTAAACCTTGAATTCGCCCGGACGCGTCACCTCGCCAAGCACCGTCACCCGGAAGTTCACGATTTTCACGATCACGGTGGTTTCACGCAGGTACTCATCGATCAGCTTCTGAACCATGTCTTTTATCTGCTCGGCGGTAAGGTCTTTTACATACACTTTTCCGATAACCGGGAAGTCGATGTAGCCGTTCATATCCACCCCGTAGCTGTTCAGGTAGATGGAGGCATCGTTGGCGTAGTCGTTGTAACTGCTGCTGCCGCTCTGTTTGTTGAAGAACATGTAGGTCTTCTCATCCAGACTGTAAACCCTCACGTAGATGTTGTCCTTGGGCTGAAGCTTGTAATCCACATCGTGTTTGTTCTGAAAGTAGGTGGTGGTATCTTCCTTCTGAAGCCGCTGGAGGTATTTGATCTTTTTCTGGGGAACGCAGGAGGTAAAGGCAAGAATGATGACCAGAAGAAGTGTTGCGGGTTTCGTCAGCAGGGTTAGGGTTTGTTTCATAAAAACCTTGGTTTTAGGGGGCGAAATTACACAAATTTTGGCAAAAATAAAAAATTTGTAAGGATCACGCTGCCTAAAATAGACCTAAAATCAAACCACCTTCCCGAGGAGGGTGGCGGAGGTAAACCTTTCTACCTGAACGTGTACATAGCTACCCGGACCGGATCCCGTTTTCGGGAAGACCACCACCTTGTTTTGCGAATTTCGACCGTAATACCGGGTTTCAGCGCGTTTTGATACGCCTTCCACCAGCACTTCAAATGTTTTACCGGTATCCTGCCTGTTGCTTTGGTAGGAGAGCTTCTGCTGCAGGTCGATGATCTCGCGCAACCGCTGCTCTTTCACCGTCCCGGGCACATTGTCGGGAAGGGTATCCGCCGCCAGGGTTTGCGGGCGTTCCGAGTATTTGAACATGTAGGCGTAGTCGTAGCCAACCCACTCCATCAGCGAGAGGGTGTCGCGGTGGTCCTGCTCCGTTTCATGGCAAAAGCCGGCGATGATATCGGTGGAGATGGCACATCCGGGGATGATCCTGCGGATGGCGTCGATGCGTTCCATGTACTGTTCGCGGGTGTATTTGCGGTTCATCAGGTCGAGCATGCGGTTGCTCCCCGACTGCACAGGCAGGTGGATCGTCTTGCAGAGGTTAGTGTGGCGGGCGATGGTATGCAACAGTTCGTCGGAGATGTCTTTGGGGTGGGAGGTGGCGAACCTCACACGCATCAGCGGATCCACCTGGGCGACCCGTTCGAGCAACCGGGCGAAATTGATGGTTTCATCGCCGGACTTCCATTCGTAGGAGTTCACGTTCTGGCCCAGCAGGGTCACCTCCCGGTATCCTTTTTCAAAAAGATCGCGTGTTTCGTTCACAACAGAGGCTGCGTCGCGGCTGCGCTCCTGTCCTCGGGTGGAGGGAACCACACAGTAGGAGCAGTAATTTTCACATCCCCGCATGATGGAGATAAACGCCGAAACATGGTTGGCATCAAGCCGCACAGGGGTGATATCGGCATAGGTTTCATCGGCCGAAAGGATGGTGTTGATCGCCTTTTGTCCGCTGCCAACCTGGCTGAGCAGCTGCGGCAGATCGCGGTAGGCATCGGGCCCGGCCACCAGGTCGAGCAACTTCTCCTCATCCATCAGGGCGGCCCTGGTACGGTCGGCCATACAGCCAAGCAGGCCGATCACCAGCTCCGGTTTCTTCTTTCGGAGGGATCTGAAAAATTGCAACCGCTTTCGCACCCGCTCCTCCGCATTCTCACGGATCGAACAGGTGTTTACAAAAATTATATCGGCCGAATTTATGTCTTCGGTGCGACCGTATCCGCCTTCCGATAAAATTGATACAACGATCTCACTGTCAGATAAATTCATCTGGCAGCCATAGGTCTCTATATAAACCTTCTGAATGTTTTTCACAATGACAGTTTACCTTTCGTTTCCAAACCCGATTAAGCATAAAAAAGCGATGCAAAGGTACGGATTAACTTTATTGTCTTACTTTTGCACCGGATTTCGAAAACTAAAACGGACGTCCGATGACGAAAAATCTTGTAATTGTTGAGTCTCCTGCAAAGGCCAAAACCATCGGTGGATTCCTGGGTAAGGATTTCACGGTGAAGTCTTGCATGGGGCACGTGGCCGACCTTTCGAAGAAGGACCTGGGGGTGGATATTGAAAAAGGATTTATTCCGAGATACATCATCTCCCCGGAGAAGAAAAAGATTGTTGCCGAGTTGAAAAAGCTGGCTCAGGAGGCGGAGATCGTATGGCTTGCATCGGACGAGGACCGTGAAGGGGAGGCCATATCGTGGCATCTCATCGAAGCCCTCGGACTGGAAGAGCAGAACACCAAACGGATCGCTTTCCACGAAATAACCAAATCAGCCATCCAGGAGGCTATCGAAAACCCCAGGGCCATCGATAAACACCTGGTTGATGCACAACAGGCACGCCGTGTACTCGACCGCCTGGTTGGCTTTGAGCTCTCTCCGCTGTTGTGGAAAAAGATCAAACCTTCCCTCTCCGCCGGCAGGGTTCAGTCGGTGGCGGTAAGGCTCATTGTTGAACGTGAGGAGGAGATCCGGAATTTCCGGAGCACCTCTGCCTTTCGCGTGGTGGGCGATTTTATCGTTAAAAACGGCAATAAGCTCTCCCATGTGCAGGCCGAACTGAACAAACGGTTTGCCAAAAAGGAGGAGGCCATCGCCTTCCTGGAGAAGTGTAAAAAGGTCACCTATACCGTGGAGGATGTGGAGACACGGCCGGCACGCAAGTCGCCCGCACCGCCTTTCACCACCTCCACGCTGCAGCAGGAGGCTTCGCGCAAGCTGAGCTTCTCGGTGGCCAACACCATGCGCGTGGCCCAGGAACTCTACGAATCGGGGAAGATCACCTACATGCGTACCGACTCGGTGAACCTCTCCGACATGGCGCTGAACCTGTCGAAGAAGGAGATCTCGGAAAGTTTCGGAGCGGAATATGTCAAGATCCGCAAATACGCCACCAAAACCAAGGGAGCCCAGGAGGCGCACGAAGCCATCCGGCCCACCTTCATGGCCACCCGCTCCATCGAGGGAGACAAAACACACAAACGGCTGTATGAGCTGATCTGGAAACGTACCATTGCCTCCCAGATGGCCGATGCGGAACTGGAGAAGACCACCGCAACGATAAAAGTTTCGGGAGCAACCGAGAAGTTCATCGCCCGGGGCGAGGTCATCCGGTTCGACGGCTTCCTGAAGGTTTATATGGAGTCGAGCGATGATGAAGAGCAGGATGACCAGGAGGGAATGCTGCCGGTCATGTCGCCGGGCGAAATGCTCGAGCTCAGCGAGATGACGGCGCAGGAGAAGTTCACGCAACAGCCCTGCCGGTATACCGAGGCGATGCTGGTCAAAAAACTTGAGGAGCTGGGTATCGGGCGGCCTTCCACCTATGCCCCCACCATCTCCACTATCCAGAAGCGCGGTTATGTGGTAAAGGAAGACCGGCCCGGAATCACCCGCGGCTATACCACCATCACGCTCAAAGAGGCAACGGTGAAGGAGGAGCAGAAGACGGAAAATGCCGGCTTCGAAAAATCAAAACTCTTTCCCACCGACATCGGCACGCTGGTGAACACCTTCCTGATGCAGCACTTCCAGAACATCCTCGATTTCAATTTCACAGCCAATGTGGAGCTGGAATTTGATGAGATCGCCGAAGGAAACATCGTGTGGAATCAGATGATAAAGGAGTTTTATTTCCCGTTCCACAGCCAGATCGAAGCAACGCTCGAGAATACCAAAAAGGTGAGCGGCGAGAAGCTGCTGGGCCCCGATCCCGTGAGCGGCAGCAACGTTTACGTAAAGATCGGCCGCTACGGACCCATGGTGCAACTGGGGGAGGCCGATGCCGAGAACAAGCCCAGATTTGCCGCACTTAAAAAGGGACAGAGCATCGATACCATCAGTCTGGCCGAAGCGATGGATCTGTTCAAGCTGCCACGCACGCTGGGTGAGTTCGAAGGAAAGGATGTAACCGCCTCCATCGGAAGATTTGGTCCCTACGTACGCCACAATTCGCTTTTTTACTCTTTGCCGAAGGATGTGGACCCGCTGGAGGTAACACTTGAGCTGGCTACGGAGATCATGGCTGCCAAACGGCTGGCCGACAGTCAGAAGCTGGTCAGAGAGTTCACCGATGACAAACTGGTGATCCAGGTGCTCAACGGCCGTTTCGGTGCCTATATCGCCGCCGGTAAGGAGAACTACAAGATCCCCAAGGGAAAAGATCCGAAGGAGCTGACCCTGGACGATTGTAAAAACATCATTGCAAACACCACTCCGTCGAAATCAAAATCGAAGAAGAAAAAGTAATGTCCCATGGATATTTCTGCTTTTTTTGAACCCGTCGACCTGAATGCCATGCCCCATAGCGGGGAGAGCAAAGGTCAGACCCGGCTGGGAAACCTGGTCACCATCTTTTCCGATGTTGCCGATTTTCCCGACTACACCCTGTTCGACCTGGCCATCATCGGCGTAACTGACGACCGCAATGCCATCGACAATGAAGGTTGCGGTGCAGCCCCCGACTTCGTGCGGAGATACCTCTACTCCTTGTTCCCCGGCCCGTATGCCATGAAGATCGTTGACCTGGGAAACATTAAAAAGGGATTTTCTGTCTCCGATACCTACTTTGCGCTCAGTTCGGCAGTGGCTGAGATGGTCGGCAACAATGTGCTGCCCATCATCATCGGCGGCAGCCAGGACCTCACCTATGCCAACTACCAGGCCTACCAGAGCCTCGGCCAGATCATCAATATTGTGGCCGTGGATACAATGTTCGACCTTGGCAAATCAGATGCCGAGCTCACCTCTCAGTCGTACCTCAGCAGCATCATCCTGCACCAGCCCAATTACCTCTTCAACTACGCCAATATCGGGTATCAGACCTATTTCATCGACCAGGATGCGCTGAAGCTGATGAAAAACCTCTTCTTCGACACCTACCGTCTGGGGATTGTGCGGGAGAGCCTCGAAGAGGTCGAGCCCATCGTTCGCAACGCCGACCTCCTTACGTTCGATGTCTCCTCCATTCGTTACTCCGATGCTCCCGGCAATGCCAACGCCACCCCCAACGGCTTTTACGGGGAGGAGGCGTGCCAGATCACACGCTATGCCGGGTTAAGCGACAAGCTGACCTCCATCGGCTTTTATGAACTCAATCCGAAGTTCGACCCCCGGGGAACCACGGCACACCTTGTTGCCCAGATGATCTGGTATTTTATCGACGGATTTTATAACCGTGCCCACGATTTCCCCTTCCGCAACGAAGAGGACTATCTCAAATACCGGGTGAGCATCAGCGACCACAAAGAGGAGATCGTCTTTTTTAAGAGCAAGAAAACCGACCGCTGGTGGATGGAGATCCCCCTTCCTGCCGAACAACGCGTGAAGTACGAACGCCACTACCTCGTTCCCTGCTCCTATAAAGACTACCAGATCGCCTGCGAAAATGACATCCCCGACCGCTGGTGGATGGTCTACCAGAAATTGATGTAAGACCCGCTCTCCTCCATCATCACACCTGCCTTCCGGGGTTTGCCGCCAGAAAGCTCTTCCATCCCGTGAATTTCGCTCCGGCCTCGGGTTTTCCTTGCTGAAAGTAGTGACACATCGCAGCCGCCAGTCCGTCGGTGGCATCTTGCGTTTCGGGCAACTCCTTGATGTTGAGAAGACGCATGAGCATGGCTGCCACCTGCTCCTTGGAGGCCGCTCCCTTGCCGGTGACAGACTGTTTTATTTTACGCGGGGAGTATTCGAAGATGGGAATAGAGCGCGACAGCGCCGCTGCAATGGCTACCCCCTGGGCACGGCCGAGTTTGAGCATCGACTGAACATTTTTCCCGAAAAAAGGAGCTTCGATCGCCAGTTCGTCAGGTTTGTAGGATTCGATAAGGCCGATCATCCGGTCAAAAATTATCTTCAGCCGCAATGGATGATCGTCGTATTTGTTTAATTTTAGCACGCCCAAAGCAACCATCTCCACCTTGGTGCCGGTGGCGCATATCACGCCGTAACCCATGATGGTGGTGCCGGGGTCGATGCCTAAAATGATACGTTCGGTGGCCATAGCAGAAAATGAGGAATGCCGCAAAATTACGTAAAATAGAGAACCTGGCCATCCAGCTTGTGATTTTGGTGGTTACCTACCTGTTCATCTACAACCAGGTCTTCGAAAAAACCAACATTCCCGGGGTCGTGGAGAACCTCGCCGGCGACTTCAGCAGACCCGGGTTCAGGCTTCTGGTCCTCCTCCTTTTTGTCATGATGATGATAAACTGGAGCCTGGAGGCCCTGAAATGGCAACTCCTCATCAGCAAGATCGAAAAGGTCAGTTTCTTTAAGGCCATGGTGGGTGTGCTCACCGGCATCAGCATCAGCTCCTTTACCCCCAACAGGGTGGGCGAGTTTTTTGGCCGGGCATTCATTCTCAAACAGGCAAGCCATGTGGAGGGCATTCTCATCACCGTGGTGGGCAGCATGAGCCAGTTGCTGATCACCCTGCTCACCGGCTCGGCGGCCCTGCTGATCTTCCTGCCATGGTGCCTCCCCGAAGCGATCTTTTCGCATGGCTACCTCTATTTCACAATCCTCGCCCTGGTCGTTTTTCTGGATGTTCTTCTGCTGGCGCTGTTCTTTAATCTCTCATTCCTGAATATCCTGAAGGAGAAGATCCTTCAAAATGGCTTGAAGAAGATCCGCCGGTTCTTCAGGGTCTTCACCTTCTATTCCAACCGGGAGCTGATCGTGGTCATGCTCCTCAGCATGCTGCGGTATGTGATCTTCTCAACGCAGTTTTACATTCTCCTGCAGATGTTCGACGTTCCGGTGCCCTACTTCGATGCCCTGGTGATGATCTCGCTCACCTATTTCATCATGGCCGTGATCCCCACCATCGCCCTCACCGAACTGGGGATCAGGGGCTCCGTCGCCCTGTATGTGTTTGGCCTCTACCTCGCCCTGGCCTACCCGTATCCCGCCATCTTCAACCTTGGGATATTCTCGGCCTCCACCTTTCTCTGGTTTATCAACCTGGGAATTCCGGCCCTTGCAGGAACGGTTTTTGTTTTCCGGTTACAATTTTTCAGAAAAGGCGAATGACATGGGCATCCTGACGATGATCTGCTGGCTCCTGGTTTCGATGCTCGTGCTCTACATTGCGGTCATTTTGCTAATCACCCGCGGACTTATACGATTGCAACGTGGCACATCCCGCCCCGCCGCCATGCTGCCAAAGGTCTCGGTGCTGCTTGCTGTGCGGAATGAATCCGGCACCCTGCGCGATTGTCTGAACAGCCTGCTGCAGCAGGATTATCCACGGGAGTTGATGGAGGTCATTGTTTCGGATGATTTTTCGGAGGACGACTCCGTTGGGATTGCCAGGCGCTGGGCCGCCGGAAATCCGGGGTTCAGGCTGAAAGTTATCACAGCGAATGAGGAACATTCCACGGCAACCGGCAAAAAGAGCGCCCTTGCGCGGGCTGTCGGGGTGGCCACGGGGGAGATGATCCTGTGCACCGATGCCGATACCGAACGCGGGCCGCATTGGGTTTCGGCCATGATGCAGCAAGGCGGGAGACCGGATGGAGTGAGGAACATGACCCTGGGGCCGGTGGCCTTTCATCATGAGAACAACCTGCTGGAGAAGATACAGTCGCTGGAGTTTATGGGGCTGATCGGGGTCACGGCAGGTGCTGCGGGCGTGGGTTTCCCGGTGATGTGCAACGGAGCCAACATCGCCTACCGGCGGGCGGCTTACCGCGAAGCGGGCGGATTCGACAACAACATGCAGTTTGCCTCGGGCGACGACCAGTTCCTGATGGCCGGTATCTGTAAAAAATTTGGCCGTGATTCGGTGCGGTTTGCACTCAACCGGGAAGCGGTGGTATATACAGCGGCACAGGATACCCTGCGCGGCTTCTTCAGTCAGCGGCTGCGGTGGGTCTCAAAAAGCCGCGGCTACCGTGAGCCGGCGGTGATAGGATTGGCCCTGCTTACCTATTTCGTTCACCTCTTCCTGCTGCTGGGAATGGCGGCAGGGCTCTATTTTCCCTCCCTCCTGGCGCTCTCCCTGGCCTTGTGGCTGGCAAAGATTCTGCTGGAGTATCCCCTGGTGTGGCTCATGGCGGATTTCCTCGGAAAGAAACACCTGCTGGGATACTATTTTATATCGCAGGTTTTTCAGCTTTTCTATGTGGTGGTTATCGGAATGATCGGGAATCTGATACCCTACCAATGGAAGGGCCGCAGGTTGAAATAGCGAATTCAGCCAGACTGCCCGAGAAGTGATGCCGCTACGATCAGGTCCTCCGGCCGGGTGATCTTCAGGTTGGTTTGCGCCCCATCGATCAGATGAATGGTTGCGCCGGCGCTCTCAACCACAGTGGCGTCGTCAGTAAACGATGCACGGTAAGGCTGTTCATAGGCTTTGCGGAGGGCGGCAACATCGAACACCTGGGGGGTCTGGATGATCCGGTAGGTATCCCTGTTTACCGGGTGCGACACGCCATCTTCAAGGGTGCGCATCGACTCATGCACCGGGATGACCGGGATGGCATTTCCCAATCGGGAGGCTGCTTCGAAGGCACGGTTGATCAGGGCGGGGGTAACCAGCGGACGGGCACCGTCGTGGATGGCCACGAGGCCATCGCCGGAGATGCACGCCAATCCGTTCTTAACAGACTGGAACCGGGTTTCACCGCCGGTCACAACCCGGTGGGGGATGGTTGAATGGTGCGCTGTGCAAATTGATCTCCAGGTTACGGTATGACTTTCGGGCAGCACCACGAGGAGGGTGGTTTCCGGGTCGCCCTGGTAAAAGGCTTCCAGGCTATACAGCAGCAGGGGCCGTCCGGCAAGGGGCAGAAATTGTTTGGGAATGCCTGCATTCATGCGGGTTCCCGTTCCTCCCGCCACAATGATGGCAATTCTTTTCAAGGATGTAAAATGGTTACAGGATGAGCATCGGGTTGCCGTAGGTGAAGAACTTGTATTTCTTCGCCACTGCCTCCTCGTAGGCTTTCATCAGGAAATCATACCCCGCAAAAGCCGCTACCATCATCATCATGGGCGACTGCGGCATATGCATGTTGGTGATGAGTGAATTGGCAATACTGAATTCATAGGGGGGAAAGATGAACTTGTTCGTCCAGCCTTTGTAAGGTTTCAGCATCCCGGAGATGGCCACCGACGACTCGATGGCTTTCATGGAGGTGGTGCCGACGGCCACGATACGTTTGTGGTTCTCTTTGGCGCGGTTCACGATCTCTGCGGTTTCCGGCTCAATGCCCACCTCTTCGGAATCCATTTTATGCTTGCTCAGATCTTCCACATCGATGGTGCGGAAATTTCCCAGACCCACGTGAAGGGTTACCTCTGCAAATGAAACGCCCTGCAACTCCAGTCTTTTCATGATCTCACGGCTGAAATGCAACCCTGCCGTAGGAGCCGCTACAGCGCCTTCGTGCTTCGCAAAGATCGTCTGATAACGTTCTTCGTCTTCGGTGGTAACAGCCCGGTTGTGAAGTTTGGGCAGGGGAGTCTGCCCGAGCCGCTGAATGGTCTTCTTGAACTCATCGTAAGGTCCGTCAAACAGAAACCGGATGGTCCTGCCACGGGAGGTGGTGTTGTCGATCACCTCGGCTACCAGGGAATCATCATCACCAAAATAGAGCTTGTTCCCGATACGGATCTTTCGCGCAGGGTCAACCAGAACATCCCATAAGCGCGATTCACGGTTGAGCTCACGCAGCAGAAAAACCTCGATCTTGGCTCCTGTCTTCTCCTTCTCCCCGTATAGGCGTGCAGGAAAAACCTTGGTGTTGTTGATGATGAATACATCGCCATCGCTGAAATAATTCAAAATGTCACGAAAATGAGCATGCTCAATGGTCTGCGTTCTGCGGTCGAGAACCATCATGGGAACATCGTCACGCTGTTTCGACGGGTGGTTGGCGATAAGTTCTGGGGGAAGATGGAAGCGGAACTGGGATAATTTCATAATGTCAGGGCCTGTTGAAAAGGGCGGCAAAGGTAATACTTTTCCCGACAAAAGTCAAGTGTTATCATTTAAAGTATTCAAATAGAATGAGAAGGTCACTGTTTCGCTACGAAGAGATCGAGGATGTTGTGACCGGCTTTGAGGTCGAGGAGACAGGCATTCATGCCGGCGCTGCGGGCGCCTTCAACATGTTGCAGGGTGTCGTCGATAAAGAGCGTTTCCGAAGGGTTAAGATCCCGGTCTTTCAAAACAAAGTCGAAAATGGCACGGCCCGGTTTCTTCAGTTTAAGTGCGTAGGAGAACCAGGCTTTTTCGAACAGCTCTTCAAAACCGGAATACCCATATTTATCGCGTAAATCCTGGCGGAATTTCTGATAATGGATCTCATTGGAGTTGCTGAGAAGAAAAATACGGTAGTTGTGGCGCAGGGATTCAAGCAGCCGGATCCGGGGTTCGGGGATATCCAGCAGAAGTTCATTCCAGGCGTCGTCGATCTGCTGGTCGGAGAGCGGACGGGAAAAGAATTTCCGGATGGAATGGCGGAATTCCTGTGGGGTGATGGCTCCCTCTTCGAGTTTTCCAAAGATTGTATTGCGCTCAACAACAGAATATTCCGTATCGAATTCCTGAAGACCGAGTTCTTTGAACCGTTTTTCGGTTCGTTTCACATCAATGTTACAGATCACGCCGCCGAAGTCGAAGATGAGGTTTTTAATGGAGGAGGCCTCCGTGGCTGAAAGACTGCGCGTCAGTATCGGGGAGTCGGTATTGAGGATGAAGGTTTCGGTATCGGGGATGCCGGATGATTCGGTAATCATAGGGTGTAAGGTTAAAGGTGATTGCGTTTGCAAAAGTCGGAAAAACCCGCTACTTTTGCCGCATAATTCTCAATTCTTACTTCCGAATTCACAATTTTGGTAATTAATTGAGCGGGGCCCATAGCTCAGACGGTTAGAGCAGTAGACTCATAATCTATTGGTCCCAGGTTCAAGTCCTGGTGGGCCCACATCAAAAACCACTGACGATCCCTTTCGCTGGTGGTTTTTTTTCGATCTTCGGCCAGGCTGATATCGCGGAACCCCAAACCATATACTTATTTAAAAAGCTACAAAACCACGGTTTATCTGCACACTTACAAATTGGCGGTTGTTCCGGGGCTGCGTGTCACCGTATCTTTACGTCATCAACAGCAACCAAACCGCAAATAAACCAACCAAAAAATAAAAAACCACAAACCATGAAATCAACAATGAGAATCTTCGCCCTCGCCCTCGTACTTTCAGCATTCGCAGCAACCTCTTATGCCCAGGTATCAGCAACCTCCAGTGCATCAGCCACCATTGTAACCCCGATCGCCATCACAAAAACGGTAGATCTGAACTTTGGCAACGTAGCCGTCAGCTCCGCAGCCGGAACCGTAGTTTTGGCTCCTGCAGGAACCCGTTCGCTCACCGGCGGTGTTACCCTTCCCACCACTTCGGGAACTGTTGCCGCTGCTTCGTTCAATGTTACAGGAACAGCCAACTACACCTACACCATCACCCTTCCTTCTTCGCCCCTTACCATTGCCAGCGGTGCCAACAGCATGACGGTGAACTCCTTTGTAAGCACCCCGGCCACCACCGGAACACTGAATGGCAGCGGAGCCCAGACGCTTAAAGTAGGCGCTACCCTCAACGTAGGAGCTGCCCAGGCCGCCGGAACTTACACCTCAGCCACCCCGTTCACCGTAACCGTGAACTACAACTAAACCGATTCATCAGAACAAAGTCAATTTTTTAGTTCTTTTTTTACTGTCTGCCCCCGAATTGAAATCTGAGAATTTCTTCGTATATTGGGTTGCCAATCGCAGACCGCGTAATAAATCACCAAAAGATCGGTAAGATGAAAAAATTCAAATACATAACCATTTCCCTGGCAGCATTCTTCCTTTTTCAGGGAATATTGCTGCAGGCCCAGGTAAAAGTAACCGGACATATCAGTGCAGAGGTGATCACAACCCTGAGCGCAAAAGAGACAGCACAGCTTAATTTCGGACGGTTCTCACCACAAACCGCAGGCGGACAGGTCATCATGACCCCCGAAGGAGCGCAGGTTTCCACCGGTACGGTGACGTTCGGCACAGGGGTTCACAACTCCGCAAGTTTTTATGTGTCGGGTGAAACGGGTACCCTTTTCACCATCACGCTTCCCAATGCTCCGGTGAATCTTACAAATACAGCCAATTCAAAAACCATGAAGGTCTCGAACTGGGTATCTGTACCGCAGCAGTCGATGGGCGTGGTACTGCCCGAAGGCGGTTCAAAAGTAGTTACGGTGGGCGCCACGCTGAAAGTTGGAACCATTTATGATAACCCGGTCGGAATCTATACCGGCACCTATGCCATTACCTTCAGCTATAATTAACCGATACCCCTGTTTATCGCGGGTTTCCGGCAAACCGCATACGCCGTAAAAGTGTTCAAAAAACCTTAATAAGTATTTTACAACGCATTGATTTAACAGTTTAATTGCCTTAGGTTTGTATGGTTATAAACCAAAATTCCAATTTATGCATGCTTCAGGTACTGAGCAGAAATCGTTTACATCCTTAACGATACTGTATTTCTTTCCGGCCATTTTCGGGCTGATCCTTTTAATTTTGCTCTCCTCCTCCCAGGGAATGGCACAGGGAAACCTCTTACTGACACCCCGCCGGGTGGTTTTTGAAGGCACGAAGAAGTCGCAGGAACTTAACCTTGCCAACACCGGTCAGGATACGGCAAAATATATTATCTCGATCATTCGTATCCGGATGACCGACGATGGCGCCTTTGAAACCATCACCGAACCCGATTCGGGTCAGCTGTTCGCCGATCCCTACCTGCGGTTCTTCCCCAGGATGGTAGCTCTGGGTCCGAACGAAGCACAGGTGGTTAAGATCCAACTCACCAAAACGGGCGACCTGCCCACCGGCGAATATCGTTCGCATGTCTATTTCCGGGCGGTGCCCAATCAAAAGCCGTTGGGCGAAGAGGAGACAAAAAAGGACAGTGCCGGCATTTCGGTTCGCCTTACCCCCGTTTTCGGAATTACCATACCGGTCATCATCCGGGTGGGTGAATCAAATACCGCGGTCTCCATTTCCGACCTGGCCCTCGAGATGGTAAATGATACCTTGCCCAGGTTGCATGTCACCTTCAACCGGAAGGGGAATTTTTCGGTGTATGGCGACATTCTGATCACGCACATTTCCCCCGCCGGAAAGACCACGCAGGTTGGAATGATCAAGGGACTGGCCGTCTATTCACCCAATAAACTCAGGCGGTTTCAGGTCGATTTGACCAAACCTGCAGGCGTAGATTATAAAACAGGAAAATTATTTATAGAATTCAATGCCCAGGCAGACGGCAAATCAGCGAAGCTGGCAGAAGGTGAACTTCTGCTGAAATAGGAACATCCGCATCATTGTTGGAGGGCACTCGCTGTTTTGTTCCTCATGTTCTGAAAACCAATACCACGATCACATGAAAAAGAGTGTTCTTACCCTATCCGTTTTACTCATTGTTGCCTGGTCGGAGGTCACCGCCCAAACATTTATCGTTACCGATGATGCCAGCTATGTGTCAGGCCAGGCCTCTTCGGTACTCGATGTCAAGTCGACCACCAAAGGGTTGCTTCCCCCCAGGATGACCCAGGTGCAGCGGCAGGCCATCTCCTCCCCGGCAACCGGGTTGCTCGTTTACCAGACCGACGGTAGTACCGGTTACTATTATTACAACGGATCAGCCTGGACCATGTTTGCGTCAGGATCAGGAAACCAGTGGATCACCAATGGAAGCAACATCTATTTCAATACCGGGAATGTGGGAATCGGCAACGCCACGCCGGCAAACAAGCTGGATGTTGCCGGAAACATCGCCATCTCCACGCCGGGTGCGCCGAGCGTGCTCTCCATCGACGCCCACAGCAGCACCACCAACATTGCCCGGCTGACGTTTCTCAACACCTCCAGCACCGGCGATTTCCAGATCGGTTCGGATGGCGGAGATGTTTTCTGGCAGGGCGGTGGCGGAAGAAATCTGCAGATGGGAGCTTACCACGGCATCGAATTTTACGGTGGACGGGTTGTCACCGCGCCGATGGCTTTTACCGGCGGAACCAGTAATGAGTTCAATTCGAAATTCGTCAATACCACCGATGCCATCGGACTCATCGTACAGGGAAATTCAACCCAAACAAGCGACCTCCAGCAATGGACCAACGCATCCGGCACGGTTCTGAATGTGATAGACCATGCAGGCAGTGTGGGCATCGGCACGGCTGCCGCAACATCCACACTGGATGTGCATGGTTCCATGAGCCTGCCCATCACAACCGTCACCTCCAACTATACGGTTACGGCCACAGATTACACTATATTGTGCAATAATTCAGGTTCGACGATAATAATCACCCTGCCTACCGCCGTGGGAATTGCCGGCAGATTATACGTAATTAAAAGAATAAGTACAAAAGCTGTCACCGTTGATGGTAACGGAAGTGAGACCATCGATGGCGCCGCTACAGCCTCTATTGCCACACAGTATTTCAGCCTGATGCTTCAGAGCAACGGAGCCAGCTGGTTTGTCATCGGAACTAAATAATTGAAACAGGCCGGATGAAAAGATTTTACTGCCTATCCGTCGTGGTCATTCAATTTCTGCTGATCCCTTTCCTGATCAACGGGCAGGGGGTTATTGTCCCTTCCGGGATCTATTTTTCGGCCGGCAACGGCACGATGATGGTGCAAGGCAACTTTGTCAACAACGGATCGTTCACTGCCTCGAACTCCGCGCAGAGCCTTACCGGCAACTTTACCAACAATGGCGCCATCGCCATCACCGGCGGAACCATCACCTTTTCCGGGATCACACAGGCTATCGCGGGAAGCGCGGCGACAAATTTCAACAACATCACTATTGGCCAGGGAAGTACCACCACCATCAGCACGGCGGGGCAAACCCTCAAGGGAGTCCTGCTCTGCAACGGGACGTTAATTGCCAACGGAAAAATTACCCTGCTCTCAACGGCTGCACAGACCGCCCTCATCGATGGTGCGGGTACCGGCCAGGTTACCGGAACCGTGACGCTCCAGCGCTATCTGCCATCGGCTTTTGGCTATAAATATGTCAGCTCGCCTTTCCAGTCGGCAACCGTTTCCGGCTTTGCTCCCTATGTGGATCTTGCTGCTGCCTTTCCCTCCTTTTACAATTTCGACGAAAACCAGCCTTCCGACGGATGGGCCACCTATACCAACCCTTCCAGTATACTCACCCCGACCAAAGGCTACGCAGCCAATTTCGGCACCTCAAAATCGTCCGTTACCCTCTCCCTGTCGGGCAGTGTTAACAACAACGCCATCAACTCCTCTTCGCTTTACAACCATCATTATCCCTACACACTTGGCTTTAACCTTGTCGGAAATCCGTATCCGTCGCCCATCGACTGGAATGCATCAACCGGCTGGACCAGGACAAACATCGACAATGCCGTCTATTTCTTCGATGCCGGGGATACCAGCCAGTATTACGGAAAATACAGCAGCTATGTTAATGGTGTTTCAAGCAATGGGATAGCCAGTAATATTATCTCGGCCATGCAGGGTTTTTTTATCCACGTTACCGACGGAAGTTACCCGGTTACCGCTTCGCTGGGATTCAGCAACGGGGTGCGGATCAACAACCTCACGCCGGTTTTTCATAAGTCGGCGGATGCCGATACCAGGCCATTGCTGAGGATCTCTGCAGGTTTCTCCGGACAACTTTCCGCGGCGGATCCCCTGGTCATCTATTTTGATGATGCCGCTACCCTGCGCTTCGATCCGGAATGGGATGCCCTGAAAATACTGAATACCGATGTTCTTACGCCCAGTCTCTATGCGAATTCGCAGGATGCAGCGCGTCTTTCCATCTGTGCCATGCCCCGGCCTTCCGATACGCTTGTAACCGTGCCGCTTGGTATCAGGATCCTGAGTGATGGACTGATAACATTTAACGTACTGGCGGTTGACAATATGCCGGTGGGCACCAACATTTATCTGGCAGACAGTCAGTCGGGAAAATACTACGACCTGGCCACCTCTATGCCAATTGAGGTCTTTCTGCCGGCGGGAACAACGGAAGGAAGGTTTTCGCTGAAGTTCAGTTCGAAGGCGCTGATCGACACGGAACCCGCCGGTGACCAATTTCTTGTTTTTCAGAAAAACGGCAACCTGTTTGTCAGGATGAATCCTGCTGCGGGAACGGAGGGGGAGGTGATGATCCATGACATGACAGGAAAAATGGTGGCAACAAAACATCTGGCCGGCAATGGCGTTCATGCGGTTGATGTGAGTCTGAGCGACGGAATTTATGTTATCAGTCTGCTGACACAATCGGGCAGACAATCAAAAAAAATCTTTATCTCCAATCTGTAGAGATGACCGGTACATCCTTTTTACAACGAAAGAACACTGTTGCGATCCTTTTCGGACTCCTGCTGATGCTTTGTCAGATCCCTGGCAATGCTCAGCCACAGCCCCCGCGTCCGAACAAGGTATATAATATCCAGACCATGAGTTTCGGCGCAATCTTCCAGGGTTTTTCCGGGGGAACCGTAATTATTTACGCCAATGGCTCACGTTCGTCTACCGGCGATGTCATCCTGGCTCAGATGGGATTTGCCTTCTACCCGGCCATCTTTGAGGTAGAAGCCCCGGTAGGTACGATCATCACCCTGCTTAACGGGCCCGATGCCACCTTGTCGGGCAGTAACGGAGGCACCCTGACCCTGCATCTTGGTGATGCAAGTCCGGCTTCGCCCTTCATCGCTTCTGTTGCACCACCCGGCCGCAACCAGGTGAGAATAGGCGGAACCCTCATTGTCGGCAACCCGATGGCCAATCCGGTTGGAGCCTACAACGGCTCTTTCACCGTGATCTTTAATCAGCAATAACCACCCATAACGAACAGAACCATTGAGAGGCATAATCCTGTTTCTGTTCCTGCTGCTCCCCTTCACCTCCCTGGCCCAGGAAAACCAGGATTTTGAAGAGATCCTTGTCACCCTGCACATACAGCAACTGGGCACGGCAGAATTTCCTGCGATCATCCGCGATGAAGCCGTTTACCTTCCGGTAGCCGACCTGTTCGACCTTCTGAAGATCAGGAACGTCCCTTCCCGCGGGTACGACTCCGTCTCCGGATTCTTTATCACCCAGGATGCCGTGTTTTTAATCGACTATGCGCACAAGAAAATCCTTTACCGCGACAAGGTTTTTGAACTGAAACCGGAGGATTTCTATAAATCAGACAACAATCTTTATCTGCAACTGCCGGTTTTCGGACAAATTTTCGGATTGACCTGCACCTTTAACTTCAGAAATCTTACCGTACTGCTCACCACAAAACTCGAACTGCCTGTTATCCGTGAGATGAAGCAGGAACAGATGCGTACAAACCTTCGCTTTCTCAAGGGGGAGGTGAAGGCTGACACCATCGTTAAGCGGCGATACCCGGCCTTTCATTTTGGCATGGCCGACTGGTCGGTTATCGCCACCGAGCAGGTGCAGGGACCCTGCAATGTGCGGGTGAACCTCGGACTTGGCGGCATCATTGCCGGTGGTGAAGCGAATGTGCTGATCAACTACAGCAACTCAGAACCCTTTACGGAAAAGCAACAGTTTTACCTCTGGCGTTATGCCAACAACGATCACCGTGTGCTTCGTCAGGTCATGGCGGGAAAGATCTCACCGCAGTCTACCTCCTCCATCTACTCCCCGGTGGTTGGAGTGCAGCTGACCAATACCCCCACCACCTTCAGGCGATCGTTTGGCACCTACACCCTCAGCGATCATACGGAACCCGGATGGATCGTTGAGCTCTATGTAAATAATGTTCTGGTGAATTTTGTCAAGGCCGATGCCTCGGGATTTTTCACCTTCAATGTCCCCATGGTCTACGGGAGTTCTCTGGTGAAACTGAGGTTCTACGGCCCCTGGGGAGAAGAGAGAACAAAGGAGCAGAACATCAACGTCCCCTTTAACTTCTTACCTCCCCGCGAACTGGAATATACCCTGAGCGGCGGGATGGTGGAGGACAGCAGCAACAGCATCTACACCCGGGCCAGTGTGAATTACGGACTGGGGCGCCGGATCACCATCGGGGGCGGTGTGGAGTACCTCTCCTCGGTTCCTGCAGCGCCGGCCATGCCCTTTGTCAATTTATCGCTCCGCATTGCCTCCAGCCTGCTCATCGCGGCCGATTATATGTATAATGTAAGATTTAAAGGGGTTCTCAGCTATACCCTGCCGTCGAATCTGCAGTTTGAACTGAACTACTACAAATACCATCCCGGACAAACGGCCATCAATGTAAACTACCTCGAAGAGCGTAAAGCCATCGTATCGCTTCCGGTGCGGGGAAGGAACTTTGCCTTCTTCATGCGGCTCACCCTGGATCAGATAATCCTGCCGGGAACTTACTACACCACCGCTGAATACCTGTTGTCGGGATCACTCTGGGGTGTCTCCACCAATTTCACCACCTACGCCCTCTTTACCAGCCCCGGCTCGCCAAACGTTTACAGCAACCTCTCCCTGGGATTCAGGTTGCCTTACGGGTTCAACCTTACCCCGCAGGTTCAGTTCGATTATAATCAAAAAAAATTCATCTCGGCGAAATGTGAGCTGGAGAAGCGCTTTTTTAAGCAGCTCTACATGAGTTTATCCTATGAACAGAACTTCGCCAGCCGGGTTTACAATACGCAATTCAGCATCAGGTATGATTTTCCGTTTGCCCAGACCGAGTTTCTGCTGAAGCAGTCCAACCGTACCACAACCCTGTTCCAGTCAGCCAGGGGAAGTATCATTGCCGATGCCGGGTCGGGTTATCTGAACTTCAACAACCGGGTGAACGTAGGCAGGGGCGGGATCGTCATCCTTCCGTTTCTGGACCTCAACCAGAACGGGAAGCGCGACAAGGGGGAGCCCAGGGCTTACGGACTCACCTTCCATATGAACGGCGGGCGGATGGAGACGGACGACAAGGACACCACCATCCGTGTGCTCGACCTGGAGCCCTATGTCAACTATATCCTTGAACTCAACCGGAACAGTTTTGAAAACATTGCCTGGCAGATCAAAAATCGTACGGTGAGTGTGGCTGTTGATCCGAATTCATTGAAACTGGTTGAAGTTCCGGTATTCGTGGCAGGAGAGGTGTCGGGCATGGTGTATGTGAAAGGGAAGAGCGGAAATAAGGGTCAGGGTCGTATCATCGTTAATTTCTATCGCGAGGATAATACCCTTGCAGCGCGCACCCTCACCGAATCTGACGGATATTTCAGCTACCTCGGACTGGCACCCGGCAACTTTCTGGTAAAGGTCGACTCGGCACAGATGCAGAAACTGCAACTCTTCAGCACCCCTTTGGGAATCCCCGTGAACATTAAGAAGACGACAGAAGGCGATGTGGTTGACGGTTTGGAGTTGCTGCTGCATCCAATAATCGCCGAATCGCGCGAAAACAGAATCCAGAACAACGGAGAGAAGAAATAAATACAACCACTTACTTATTTTAACGGTTACAAAAACACGGTTTATCTGCACACTTACAAATTGGTGGTTGTTTACGGCATGCCGGTCGCCGTATCTTTGCTTCATCATCAACAACAAATCAACCGCAACTAAACCAAACAAAAAATAAAAAAACCTAAAACCATGAAAACAACAATGAGAATTTTCGCCATCGCCCTCGTACTTTCAGCATTCGCAGCAACCTCTTATGCCCAGGTATCAGCAACCTCCAGTTCATCAGCCACGATCGTTACCCCGATCGCCATCACAAAAACAGTAGACATGAACTTTGGCAACGTAGCCGTCAGCTCCGCAGCCGGAACCGTAGTTTTAGCTCCTGCAGGAACCCGTTCGCTCACCGGTGGTGTTACCCTTCCTACCACTTCGGGAACTGTTGCCGCTGCTTCATTCAATGTTACAGGAACAGCCAACTACACCTACACCATCACCCTTCCTTCTTCGCCCCTTACCATTGCCAGCGGTGCCAACAGCATGTCGGTGAGCTCCTTTGTAAGCACACCTGCCACCACCGGAACACTGAATGCCAGCGGAGCCCAGACCCTCACCGTAGGTGCCACACTGAATGTAGGCGCTGCCCAGGCTGCCGGAAC
>JANXZO010000075.1 GCA_025355465.1 Bacteroidales bacterium | reverse complement strand
GCCAGCTTTTCTAAAAAATTGGCCTGGTTTGGACCAGAATCGCTGGCCTACTTTGCTCCGGAATCACTGGCCTACTTTACTCCGGAATGAGTGGCCGACTTTAGTCCAGAATCACTGGCCTACTATAGTCCAGAATAGTCATAATATGAGAATAAACCCACTCTTTTACCCGAAAGTTACAATAAAGTTATTAGCATATTTACAAAAGCGATTTCGATCAATTTTTAACCCTAAAACTTGAGTTAATATACAATAATCAATAAAATGAAATCATGTTAAGATTGATAAAGAAAGTTATAAAACAGGTCTATTTAAAGATCAAGTTCCGTAAGAAAAAGCTAATTTTTATTGGACTTAGTGATATAGCGATGAATTCATTTTTTGAAGGATATAATAAGATTGCTAACGATTGTTCGTTTGCTGGTTCAATTGGTTATGGTTCATATATTGGAGGCCGAAGCAGGGTTTATGGTAAGATCGGTCGGTTTTGCAGCATTGGAGAAAATGTGACTGCTATAAGTGCAACTCATCCTATAAAAGACTTTGTTTCAACACATCCATCTTTTTATTCGATGGCAAAGCAAAATGGAATGACTTATGTTACAAGTCAGATATTTGAGGAGTTTATCTTTGCTGATAAGAAAAATAATTTCCCGGTCATTATAGGAAATGATGTCTGGATTGGACATGGTGCTACACTTATTGGTGGCATCACCATTGGTGACGGTGCTGTTATTCTTGCAAATTCGACTGTTACCAAAGACGTTAAGCCGTATTCTATTGTAGCTGGCCTTCCGGCAAAAGAAATTGGGAAGAGATTTAACGATGAAATTATAGCATTTCTACTTGATTTTAAATGGTGGAATAAGTCAAATGATTGGATAAAAAAAAATTCAGGCTTGTTTAGTAATATTAATGACTTTATAACAAACATGAAAATTAATACAAATAATGAGATTACAAATGAGCAAGAATAAAATTAAAATATTAAAACACCTTATTTATTCTAATCCTATTCTGCTAAAAATAATATCATATTTTTATAATTTCAGAAATTTATACAAAATCAACTGTTCTAAAAGTAATAGTCTATCTTATTCAGGTGCCTTTTTAAAAAGAACTTCAGTACGAATCAAAGGTAGACAAAATTCAATATTAATCTCTAAAGCAACTGTTCTCAATAATTGTCGTATCTATATCTCAGGTAATTTCAATATATTGAATATAAGCGAAAATTGTAATTTGAAAGATGTGGAGCTTCACTTTGAAGACAATAACAATTGTATTTACATAGGAAATAATACAACAATAGGTGGGAAAACCCATATAGCATGCATAGAGGGGACTATTATTAGAATTGGGAAAGATTGTATGTTTAGTAAAGATATCGTTTTCCGTACAGGAGACAGTCACTCGATTATTGATGAAAATGGAAAGCGAACTAATCCATCAAAAGATATAACTATTGGAAATCATGTTTGGATTGGAAATGAAGTAATAGTAACTAAGGGCACTATCGTTGGGGATAACAGCATTATTGGCACAGGCTCAATTGTTACCAAAGCTTTTAAAAATCCACATCTTATCATTGCCGGTTCTCCGGCCAAAATTGTTAAAGAGAATATTAACTGGTTGCGAGATAGAATATAGTAAGGATGAAAATTGCATATATAGCGAATTATTTAGGTCCTAAATTTTTAAACCAATATTGTAAAGGTAAAAGTTTTTCAATATCAGCCACCTTTAAAAGTACAGCAATTGCAAGGGCATTGTTAAAAGCAGGGCATGAAGTGACCATTTTCAGTCCTGGGATAACAGTTTGTAATCGCCTTATCAAATCGCATACAGAAATTGTTACTTTCCCTGAAGGTGATTTGAAGATCACATACCCATACATTTTCAGTTTCCGTAAATTTTCATTTATAAATTCAATCCTTTTATATCTTAATCTTCAAAACAGAGAAAAATATAATGAATTTGATTTATTAATTTACTATAATATAACGTGGAATGCCGCATTGAATTTGTTTGCTTTCAGAAACAAAATAAGAGTACTGGAATACGAGGATAACATTTTTAACAAAGCTCTGAGAAATCAAAAAAACAAGTTTGAATGGGTAAAGGTGAACCTTTTCAATTATGTTGTTAATCGAACTGATGCATTTATCATAGTTGGGAAAGGAATGCTTACTAATTATAAGAAACAGGTGAAAGTACTTGTTCCGGGAGCTATTAGTGAAGATGTACTGGATAATATTACTTTTAAAGAAAAGACAATACAACTCGAAAAACCTATAAAGCTTCTGCTTGCAGGTGGGCTTCATTACAGTAAAGGTCCCGATTTGGTAATTAATGCACTATCCCATGTACAATATCCTTGTGAGTTATCGTTCTATGGCAGTGGTTCCTTATATTCAGGCGCAACTGATTTGCTATCATGTGTTCCTGATCATCACAAAATAATCCAACATGGTTTTGTTGAGCATGCAGAGCTAATCAGGATTATGTCGGAGGAGGGACACATTTTATTGAACAGCACCCGCAATATGGGGGTTGATCCTAATAGTGAAGGTTATCCATTTAAAATGATGGAATATGCATCAACCGGTCGACCTATTGTTAGTAGTCGAATTGGACGATTGGATGATGAATTCAATTCTTTGATAACGTTTTATGAAAAGGAATCTCCTATGGAGATTGCTGAAGCTATTTCATATGTGATTGAAAATTATTCAGCCTGTGCAAAAAAAGCCCTACTGCTTCAGCAAAGAGTAATTTCTGAGTTTTCTATTGATGGAATCTCAAGTAAACTTGATTCTTTTATAAAAAAATTAGAGAAGAAAAATGGAAGTTAAAACTATTCAGATTACACATCCTCCAAAGCATCACTTTTTTGGCTTCCACGATCTGGCTGCCTGGAATTCAATCGGGGATAAAATTCTGAGTTTAGAAGTTGATGTAATTAATAGACCTCCTTTCCCACAAGAGCTTGCTGGAGTAGGGTATATTGACGAAAATAGCAATTATATAAAACTTGGCACGACTAGTACATTTAATTTTCCGCAAGGTGCGCGCATGCAGTGGATAAGTGATTCGAATCAATTCATTGTAAATAATATTCGAAAGGACGTATTTGCATGTGATGTTTACGACGCAGAAGCCGATAAAATGATTGCCAGTTACGCATTTCCATGTCATCAGCTACATAAAAATGGCAAAACTACTTTTTCAATTAACTACGCCCGCCTGCATCGACTTGGAGCATATGGGTACCCAGGCATTGAGGACTTTACTAAGGGAGATTCGATTCCAGGAAACGATGGCATTTATAGCGGAGATTTAAAAAGTAACAAAAATGAACTATTAATCTCTATAGAGGATGTTGCTAATTTTCCTGAAAAGCTGAATAATAAGTCATATGGGCACCATTACTTGACACATTTGTTATTAAACCCATCTAATAATCGGTTGGCTTTTTTACACCGCTATCCCCTACCTGATGGAGGTGAAATTACCCGTTTAATGTCAATAGGAACAGATGGTACTGAACTGCGATGTCTTGGATCTGGTTTTTTAAGTCATTTCGATTGGAAGGACGACCAGACTATTTTTATTTTCGGGCGTGTAAACAGTGCTCTTGATGCGTTTAGGTCCAATCCTTTGATTTCAATACCTATTATAGCATATGCTGCTAGGATGGGAAAAAAATTCTTACAAAACTTAGTGAAACAAAAAGCATCTATAAATTCAGGATTTGTTATGATTAAAGATGCAACAAAAACAGAGTATTCAAAGGTTGCCGAAGGTGTACTTACAGCAGACGGTCATCCAATGTTCTGCCCAACAAACCGTGATTGGATTATTAACGACACATATCCCAATGAAGAAGGAATTAGAACACTTATGCTATATAATTTTTCAGAAAATAAAAGAATTGACATCGGGAAATATGCGATGATATTCGATAAGCCCGATTTAACACTTAGTGAGGAATATTTCAAAGGCGTAGAGCCGATACTGCTTAAAAATATTGGTGAAAAGAATCTGGCTTTTACTCGCAGCGGCTTGCATTGTGATTTACATCCAAGATGGGATAAGAAAGGGAGAAAAGTCGCATTTGATTCAATTCATGATGGCACACGCCAGGTTTATATGATTGATTTTGAGAGTTTAAAAATTTTATAGCTTCATTTTAATGAAAAATTGTACACATAGAGTTGCAATTCTTACCAACATTTTAACAACTTATCGACAAGGCTTTTATGACAGGTTGTTCTCACGTGAAGATATTTTTGTTACCGTATATTGTCAAAAGATAATTCCTGGAATGAATTTGCATTCTATTCATGAAAGATATCCGGATAATGTTCGTATAGTAAATTTTATTTCAGTAAAAGAAGAGAAAATTGTATGGCAATATATTCCATGGCGAGAAATCATAAATAACAATGATGTCATTTTTATAAATGGTAATCCACGAGTTTTATCAGATTTTTTATTTGCAAATTACCTTAGGCTAACAGGTGGTAAAATAGTTCTATGGTCTCAAGCACATTCTTATGGAGCTAATATAATTACTGAAAAAATTCGATTGTTTTGGACAAAGTTCTTCAAATACATTTTTGTTTATACAGATTCAGATACAATAAGTTTAAAGGAGAAAGGTTTTAAGAAAAATTACATCTTGGGCATGAATAATGGGCTTGACCAAAAAATAATTGATACAATATCGTCTAAATGGTCAGATATTCAACTAAAAAAATGGCGTGATACAAAATCACTTGATAATATGGTTATGATTTTATCTTGTGCACGTTTAGTCTCTAAAAATAAATTTGAACAAATAATCCAGGCTTTGCCTTTAATGATGACTAAAATTCCAAATTTATTATGGTGCATTATTGGCGATGGTGATGAAAAAAAGAATTTGGAGGTAAAAGTTAATACTGCCGGACTTCAAGATCATGTTCGATTTATAGGATCTATTTATGATGAAAATGAGCTTGCTCCTTGGTTCTTATCATCTGACCTATTAGTTCATCCTGCCTCCATAGGATTAACATTGTTACATTCATTCGGGTATGGATTGCCAGTTGTAATAAATGGAGAAGCTAAACTACACGGTCCTGAGTATGCTGCGTTCGAGCCAGAACGTACTGGTCGCAATTTTATTACGGGCAATATTCAAAGCCTGGCAGATACTGTAGTAAGTTTGTTGTCCGATAGAGATGCCCTAGTAAAAATGAAAAGTTATACGCTCAGGATTGCACGCGAAAAATACAATGTTGATATAATGGTCGAGCGTTTTGTGCAAATTGCTCAAACCGCTATAAATGCTTAAAGTTTTTCAGAACTAGGATATACTTCGTATGGCAAAAATCTTACAAATCTCAGTTGATGGCAATATGGGCTCTACTGGTCACATTGCCGAAACGATTGGAGAACTTGCTATTGCCAAAGGTTGGGAAAGTTATATTGCGCATGCCCGGTTTGCCAGACCAAGCACATCTAAAATAATAAAAATTGGTTCCAACTTTGATGTATACCTTCATGGCCTGCAAACTCGCCTGTTCGACCGGCATGGACTGGGATCAAAATTGGCAACAATAAAGTTGGTTGAACAAATAAAAGAAATCAAGCCTGATGTAATACATCTGCATCATTTGCACGGGTATTACATCAATATCGACGTTTTGTTTAAATACCTGGCTTCCTCGTCAATTCCAGTGATATGGACATTTCATGATTGCTGGTCCATAACTGGACACTGCGGACATTTCGATCATGTAGGATGTTATAAATGGATTACTGAATGCCACCATTGCCCGCAAAAGACCGAATATCCCGCAAGTTTTTTCCTGGATCGTTCACGTCAAAATTACAGGCTTAAAAAGCAACTATTTACATCGGTACCAGGTATGACTATTGTATCTGTTTCAAAATGGCTTAATGCAATTGTAGGTAAATCATTTTTAGCCGACAACCCAAGACAAATTATTTATAACGGGATTGATACTGAAATTTTTAATCCTGTACCTGATAATAAAGATATTAAAGGCAAACTCAGTCTTAAAAAGGGGTTTATGATTCTGGGGGTTGCCGGTACATGGGGAGTAAAAAAGGGGCTGAATGACATTATTGCTTTAAGTAAGCAAATCCACGATAATGATTTTATCGTATTGGTAGGTCTGACCAAAAAACAATTGGCCCAACTACCACCCTCAATCATTGGGATCAAACATACAGAGAGCCTGCAGGAATTAAAAGACCTGTACGCAACAGCAGATGTATTCCTCAATCTTTCGGTAGAAGAAACATTTGGCCTCACAACAGCAGAAGCGCTGTCATGCGGCACGCCAGCAATTGTTTATAATGCAACTGCATGTCCAGAGTTAGTTGATAGCAATACCGGTATTATTGTTGAGAAAAAGGACATTAATGGTGTTGTTTATGCTATTGAAACAGTCAGAAAAAATGGTAAGTCATTTTATTCTAATGCCTGTCGTACAAGAGCTGTAAAATATTTTAATAAAGACGAACAGTTCAATGAATATGTCGATTTATACGAAAAGAATATCAAAACTGAGGGGCTTAAATAGGAGTAATATATTTGCCAGATTTACTATTAAACTAATCAGCTATGAGAAGCACTATAGAAAAAAAAACTGAGGGAAATTACATGATTTGCACAAACTGCATAATGGACACATCCGATCCAAATATCACTTTCGATGAACGCGGCTGGTGCGACTATTGCAACAATTACCATAAAAACATAGTCCCAACCTGGCATCCCGACGAAACAGGGATAAAAATATTACAGCCCTTAATTGACAAAATCAAGAGGGATGGAAAAGAGAAGCCCCACGATTGTCTGATTGGGTTGAGTGGCGGTGTTGACAGTTCCTATGTGGCTTATCTTGCAAAAGAAAAATTCGGGTTACGCCCCATGCTATTCCATGTTGATGCAGGCTGGAATTCGCAGGAGGCAGTCAATAATATTGAAAAACTGGTGGATGGGCTTGGGCTGGATTTATATACTGAGGTGATTAACTGGGAAGAGATGAAAGATCTTCAGCTTGCCTTTTTCAAAGCCCAGGTTCCGCATATTGATACTCCACAGGATCATGCTTTTTTTGCCGGACTCTATAATTATGCTGCCAAACACAAACACAAATATATTCTGACCGGAGCTAATTATTCCACTGAATGCGTAAGAGAACCGCTTGAATGGCATTATCATGCATCAGACCTTCGACAAATTAAAGATATACATAAAAAATTTGGAACCCATCCATTAAAATCATTTCCATTGGCTGATATTTTTAAATATAAGATTTACTACCGACATGTTAAGCGTGTCAGGGTTGTAAAGCCACTTAACTACGTACCTTTTATCAAGGAAGAAGCCATGCAGTTTTTAGTTGACCGTTTTGGGTGGCAGAAATATGCACATAAGCACTATGAATCACGCTTTACCCGATTTTATGAAGGTTATTGGCTACCCAATAAATTCGGATATCAAAAACACCGGGCCCATTTCTCAAGCTTAATACTGACCGGACAGATCACCAGGGCTGAAGCGTTGGACCGGATATCAAAACCAGCCTATGATGAAAAAACCATCATGCAGGATTTTGAATACATTGCCAAAAAACTCGATCTGACAGTTGAGGAGCTGAAGACATTAATGAACGGGGAAAACAAAACGTACAGGGACTATAAAAATAATATGGGGCTGTTAACATTTGGCACCAAAGTATTAAGGATGCTGGGCATACAAAAGTCAATTATACGATGATCGCAATTACAGATTATGGGTTGGGGAACGTCAAAGCATTTGCCAATGTTTATAATAAATTGAATCTTCCCGTAATAATTGCCAGGAAAAGTGACGATTTTCGTGATGCAACAAAAATCATTTTACCCGGTGTCGGATCATTTGATTACGCGATGCAACGATTAAATGACTCAGGGATGAGGGAAGCCCTTGAAAACAAAGTACTGCATGAAAATGTTCCTGTTGTTGGCATTTGTGTGGGGATGCAGATGCTTGCAAAAAAAAGTGATGAGGGTATTCTTCCCGGACTGGGTTGGATCGATGGGGAAGTAAAAAGATTTGTTCTTCCATCCACTGCTTCAGACATGAGGATTCCACACATGGGCTGGAATACAATAAAACCAATACATACAGATGGATTATTGAAAGGATTGGATGAAGCGTCACGCTTTTATTTTCTGCATTCATACTACTTTAAATGTACGAATGCTGCTGATGTATTCGCTACTACATATTATGGTACTGAATTTGAGTGTGTGGTGAACAGCAGGAATGTATACGGTGTTCAGTTTCATCCCGAAAAAAGCCATGGCTGGGGAGTACAATTGTTGGAAAACTTCGCAAATCTTTAATGTATGTTATTTCCTAGGATCATACCTTGCCTGCTAGTCAGAGATAAAGGACTTGTAAAAACAGTCAACTTTAAAAATCCAAAATATGTTGGCGATCCAATCAATGCTGTCAGAATATTCAATGAAAAAGAGGTTGACGAATTAATGGTGATTGATATTGATGCCACGATCGAAAACAGAGAGCCGGATTATGTAATGATTGAACGGTTGGCGGCGGAATGCAGAATGCCCTTGTGTTATGGCGGGGGAGTAACAACAAGCCATCAAATCCAGAAGATCATACAACTCGGAGTTGAAAAAGTATCCATCAGTACTGCGGCAATTGCCAATCCATCGCTTGTAACCGAGGCCGCTGAGAAAGTAGGAAATCAGAGTGTTGTCGTAGTTCTGGATGTAAAAAAGAAATTCCTTGGAGGAAAATATGAAGTATTTACGCATAACGGACTTAAGGCGACAGGGAAGAGTCCATTAGATCTGGCTTTACAAATGGAAAAACTCGGTGCTGGTGAAATTGTAATCAATTCTATTGACCTTGATGGAACAATGAAGGGATATGACTTTTCACTCATCGATAAAATCCGGAATTCGATCAGAATTCCTATGACCGTCCTTGGGGGAGCAGGTTCACTTGAGGACATTGGCAAACTAATAAATAAGTACGGATCGATCGGTGCTTCCGCCGGGAGTTTGTTTGTGTTCAAAGGTGTCTATAAAGCAGTACTCATTAATTATCCCAATCGACTGGAAAAATCCAGATTGATTTCTGATTATTATCCTAATAAATAAGTTTTTCAAACTCAAAGGAAATTTTCGAATAATTCAAAAAAATGAAGGTCCTTTTGGTGACACAATATTTTTTCCCTGAAAATTTCAAAAGCAATGATATTGCCTTTGAACTTGCAAAAAAGGGATTTGAAGTTGATGTATTGGTGGGTATTCCCAATTATCCTGAAGGAAAATATTTTAAGGGTTATAGTTTGTTTCATAAAAGGACAGAGAAAATAAATGGGGTAAGGATATATAGAGTTTTTCAAACGCCAAGAGGTAGAAAATGTACTGGTTTCAGGCTTTCGCTTAACTATTTAAGTTATATGCTTTGTGCTTCATTTTGGGCAATATACCTTGCAATATTTAAAAACTATGATTGTGTTATCGTTCATCAACCATCACCAATTACTCAAGCTATCCCCGCAATTATTTTAAAAAAAATACAAAAAATTCCTTTATATACCTGGGTGCTAGACATTTGGCCGGATTCAATCATCTCAGGTTCTGGAATCAAAAATACAATACTACTTTCAGCTATAGATAAAATTGTAATATTTGTTTACAACCAATCAGATAAAATATTGATAAGTTCAAGACAATTTGAAAATTTAATTATTGCAAAAGGAAATTACTCAGGTAAATTGATATATTTCCCGAATTGGAGTGAAGACATGCTTCAGATGCCAATGAAAAATATTCCCCAATTACCGGTCGGATTTATCATTATGATCGCAGGCACACTTGGAACTGCTCAGAATCTTGACGCTGTTATGAATGCAGCCTTGGCAATGAAAGACGAGAATGAGGTGAAATGGGTATTGGCTGGTGAAGGCAGTAAAAAAGTGTGGGTCGATGACTACATCAAAGAACACAACTTATTTGATACTGTTTTTACACTGGGCAGACTCCCATTTTCAGCGATGCCAGCATTGTACCGTGCTTCCAATGCAATGTTGTTAACTTTAAAGGCAGACTATCCACATATAAAAGCAGTTGTTCCTGCCCGACTTCAATCGTATTTGGCAGCGTCACGTCCGGTATTGGCAATGGTTGAAGGCGGGAGTGCTGAAATTATTGAAGAAGCAAAGTGTGGCTATGCGGTTGGTGCAGAAGATTATCTGGCATTGGTAGATATTATCCGTACTAAAGTTTTACCCGACAGAGAAAATTTTGAAGCGATGGGATTAAATGGCCGCAGATATTACGAACAAAATTTTACAAAAGAATCTTGCATGGAACGCTTAATTTCTATCATCGAGTCAAATAATATCACAACCTGATACCCTTGCTAAAACCAATTGAAGGTCTCCTGAATCATAACAAATAACGGATCAATGAACAAAATCAGAGAAATTCTTAATACAGTACTTGAAAACAGGGGTAAACCCCAAATAAATTCAATTTCTGACTCATCGGATCTGCGAAATGATTTCGGTTTGGATTCACTGGATCTGGCAGAACTTACAGTTCGGATTGAAGCAGAATATGATGTAGATATTTTTCAAGATGGTATAGTGACAACCGTTGGTGAAATATTGGAAAAGATCAACAATAAGAAATGAACAAACTTTTTTATAAGGATACAATTGCAGGCCTGGAGGTCAGTTATGAACAACTGCTTACAGACGTAACAAATGAAACTACTTATTCATTGTTTTGCAAAAGTGATTCTTATTATACCGTTTTTAAGCAGATCATCCTTTCTATATTGATTGGGCAGGAGATAATCCTGTTAGACGCTGATTTTTCAAATGATGAAATAGGTAAATTACTGGGAGAGGACTTTCTGAAAGCAGAAGTCACCAGAACAATTGAACCTCTGGGAAAGATCAAATTCAGCGACATCCATGAGCGGATTCAAGCCAATAAAGATTCATGGAGAATTACATTATTTACTTCCGGAACAACAGGGCTCCCCAAGAAAATATCTCATACCATTGATTCAATTTCACGGTTTGTAAAAAGAGAAGATAATCGTAAGGATAACATTTGGGGCTTTGCATATAACCCAACTCATATGGCAGGGCTGCAAGTATTCTTCCAGGCTTTCATAAATCAAAATGCAATCATACGGTTATTCGGGGTTGACAGAACGACAATTTTTGATCTGATTAATAAATATAGAATTACAAATTTATCAGCCACACCAACCTTTTACCGTTTTTTATTACCGGCAGATCATGTTTGCGACAGTGTACTTAACCTCACTTCCGGCGGTGAAAGATTTGATGAAAACACCCTGCATCTGATGCAACAAATTTTTGTCAACAGCAAAATCCGTAATGTATATGCCTCTACCGAGGCAGGTACATTGTTTGCATCAAAAGGTGATGTGTTTACACTAAAACCAGAAATGTTCGGTGTTGTAAAAATAATAGATAATGAACTTTACCTTCATCGTTCATTGATGGGTGAATCTGAAAGTCTTAACCTGATTGATGATTGGTATGCAACGGGTGACCTGATTGCTGTTCAGACAGAAGTCCCTCTTACTTTTACATTCATATCACGGAAAACCGGAATGATAAATACAGGAGGATATAAAGTAAACCCAACAGAGGTTGAAGATGTTATCCGTACCTGTAATGGCGTGAAAGATGTGTATGTTTACGGGAAGAAGAATAGTCTTATAGGGAATATCGTATGCTGTGAAATTGTTCGTTCAGATGATTGTTTGACTGAAAAAAAAGTCAGGGAGTTTCTTCAATTTAAATTACAGGAATATAAAATCCCACGTATGGTCACGTTTGTTGAATCATTAGCAACAACCAGGACCGGTAAAATTTTAAGGAGCCAATAGATGATGAAAAACATTTTGGTAACGGGCGTTTCCCGTGGTCTGGGTTTGGAAATAGTGAAAGCTATTTTAGCTGATGATGAAAATTTTGTATATGGCATCAGTCGTTTAAAGACAAAAGAATTGGATGAGTTGCTGATCAACAATGCGAACAGATTCAAATGGTTATCATATGATTTATCCAACGTAAACGATGTTCGCAATAAAATTTTTAAGGAATTTATCGGGGTTACGACACCGTTGCACGGCTTTGTTAACAATGCTGCCATTGCTTACGATGATATTGTAACCAATCTTAAATATGAGCCCTTATTGAACATGTACAACGTGAATGTGTTTACCCCAATGATCATTTCGAAGTACGTGATCCGTCAATTCTTGCTGCACAACACAAAAGGAAGTATTGTTCATATTTCTTCCATAAGCGTTCATACGGGATATAAAGGTCTGGCTATGTATGCCTCGTCCAAAGGAGCATTGGAGGCTTTTTCTAAAAACACTGCCCGCGAATGGGGAGAAAAGACCATACGTTCAAATGTGGTTGTTGCGGGATTTATGGAAACAGAAATGAGCGCAATGCTTTCTGCTGATCAAAAAGACAGAATATATAAGCGTACTTCATTGAAAACACCAACCGTAACCAAATCTGTAGCTGAAACAATAACATTTTTACTCTCACAAAAGGCGGAATCAATAACCGGACAGAATATTCACGTTGATTCCGGCACCATCTGATGGAAATAAAAGTTTGCACAAGTGTAGCGTTCAGCGAGCTGGATTGGAAAACTTATCAGGAGAGTTTTAATGCTGCATTTGACAAAGATTATCCACTTTCATACTTCACTCAAAAATATACTACTGCCATCGACGGGCATGCCTATCATGCACTCTTATTAAACAACGAGCGGAATGTGGTTGGAGGTTGTTCTGTTATCCCTTTTCAATACAAGAAGGGGGAAGAAATCATCAGGGTTGGACAAGCTGTTGATGTTTTTATTCTTGAAGCATACAGGGCAGATCCGATGATGCTCCACAAAATGTATTTACAACTAAAAAAACTTTTGATACTCAACGGCATCGGTTTGGTATTGGCTGTTCCCAATACAAATGCTTATACTTACTGGAAACACATAGTAAAATGGAAAGATGTCGGGGATTTACCTTATTGGATGATCATTATCCGGGCCGGAAATGTGATAAAAAAGTGGAGTTTTCTGAATGTTTTTTCGCTGGCTTTTAGTTATTTGCTAATATGTTTTAATGCTATAATTTCATTGATTACCAATAATAAAGAAAGGCAATCGATGTATGAACTGATCACAGGTGAGGCATTCTGCAATAACAGATTCACACAGGAATATTGCAAAATTGTTACAGGAGATATAACATTCTATTATCGACTCTATGATGAGAACGGTGTAAAAACTGCATACCTTATAGATGCAAAACAAAAGGATCGTCTCTCATTTAAGGCTTTATACAAAGGGGTGAGTTATATCGTAAGGAAGACAGATGCAGACATTGTTTTGTATGTTGGTCCAATGAAGCTGTTTCAGATGCTTCTGATACACGTACCAAAAAGATTTGAGCCAAAAAGGCTTCCGTTAACTTGCGATATAATAAATGAAGAATATTCAGCTATGTATTCTGATATATTGGAATTTAATAACTGGAATTATGGCTTACTAAATTTCGATGTTCGGTAATTGTTAATATGAACATCCTTACGTTCGACATAGAAGATTGGTATAGTTGTGATTTTATTACCACTGATTTTAACTGGGACAAGTATGAGGTTAGGATATACGAAGGAGTAAATCACATTCTTCAGGAATTGGATAGTCGCAACCTTAAAGCAACATTTTTTTGCCTGGGATGGATTGCCGAGAAGCATCCAGAAGCCATACTCTCTATACATGCTCATGGTCACCATATCGGTTGCCATTCCTATCAGCATGAGTTAGCCTTCAGATTTGACAGAGAGGCATTCAAAAAGGATACAGAAAAATCCAAGAAACTCATTGAGGATCTCATTGGAGAATCGATTAATGCTTTTCGTGCTCCCGGTTTTTCCATTACTAAAAAAAACACATGGGCACTGGAAGTATTAACCGAACTGGGATTTGAATATGATTGTTCCATATTACCAGCCAGACATGATTATGGAGGTTTTGCAAGTTATGGCAAAGCTGAACCTGCTTTACTAAAACTGCCCAATGGCAGCCAAATAAAAGAATTTCCGATAAATATTCAAAACATTCTTGGTAAAAATTTGGTGTTTTCGGGAGGTGGCTTTTTTCGCCTTTTTCCTTACTGGCTTATCAAACATTGGACATCTAGGTCAGATTACATGATGACCTATTTCCATACCCGAGATTTTGATCCTGATCAACCGATGATTGATTCACTACCTCCGATGCGTAAATTTAAATCATATGTAGGTTTATCATCCTCCTTTGCAAAATTTCAAAAACTTTTAAATGACTTTGATTTTGTTAGCGTGGAAAAAGCAAATAAAATGGTTGATTGGAGCACAACCCGGGAGATTGAACTCTGAAACATCTGAACCTGACATGAAGATACTTATCACCGGAGTACACGGTTTTGTGGGTAATAATCTGGTAGATTCACTAATGGATCAGCATACCATTTATGGGTTGGACATTGTAACAACACACAAAAAGGGAATCGAAAAAACATTCAATTGGAATGAGTTGGATGCAGTCCCATCAATTGATGCCGTTATCCATTTGGCTGGAAAAGCTCATGATGTAAAAAAGCAGGGCAATCCTGAAGATTACTTTGATATCAATATGGGATTAACTCAGCGGATTTTTAACTGGTTTTTGCTATCAACCGCAAAGAAGTTTATCTTTTTTAGCTCTGTGAAAGCGGCTGCAGAAAGTGTAAAGGAAAATGTATTGACAGAGGAGGTCAGCCCTTCACCAAAAGGTCCGTATGGCGAAAGTAAGCTGGCGGCTGAGAAATATATCTTGCAGCATGCAACGCCCAATAAACAAGTCTACATTCTTCGGCCCTGCATGATTCATGGACCTGGCAATAAAGGGAACCTGAATCTTTTATTTAAATTGCAACAAAAAGGGCTTCCCTGGCCGTTAGGAGCTTTTGTTAATAGCCGGTCATTTTGCGCAATTGATAACATAATATTTGTAGTGCAACAACTTCTCGATCAGAAAATTGAATCTGGAATTTATCAGGTTGCCGATGATGAGGCACTATCCACCAATGATATAATAAAATTATTGGCATTGTCACAAAATAAGAAAGCAAGGATCAGGAATATTCCAGTTACTTTAATGAGATTCATTGCACAACTTGGAGATTTATTACATCTCCCTTTGAACAGCCAGCGATTAAATAAGTTAACAGAGTCATATCTTGTTTCCAATCATAAAATTAAACAAGCTTTAGGGATAGAAAAAATGCCAGTCAATGCAATGGATGGTTTAATGAAAACGTTTAACTCTTTTGAAAACAATTGATGGTTTATGCAATATAATCTAGATATTGACTCCTTTATTCGAAATCATATAACTTGCCGGCAAGAAAGCCTGTTAGCTAAAGATTTCACGAAACATGAAAGCCAACTACAATCCAGAATCAATGATAAAACGGTTTTAGTTATTGGAGGGGCCGGCACGATCGGCTCTTCCTATATTAAAGCTATTCTAAAATATAAGATAAAGAAACTGGTTGTTGTTGATATCAACGAGAATGGCCTGACTGAATTGGTTCGTGATGTACGAAGTTCGGTAGGGTATCAAATTCCAGAGGAGTTTATAACCTATCCGGTAAATTTCGGGGATACTGTTTTTAATAAAATATTCCGGCATCATGGACCTTTCCAGATTGTAGCCAACTTTGCAGCACATAAGCATGTTCGAAGCGAGAAGGACATTTACTCTGTTGAAGCGATGATTGAGAACAATGTTCTTCAAGCCAGAAAATTACTCGACTTATTGCTAGAATCGCCACCGGAACATTTTTTCTGCGTTTCTACAGATAAAGCAGCCAATCCTGTAAACATAATGGGTGCCAGTAAAAAGTTGATGGAAGAGTTAATAATGGCTTATTCTGATAAGCTCCCTATCAAAACAGCCCGTTTTGCCAATGTTGCTTTTTCCAATGGTAGTCTTCCACTAGGCTTTTTAGAGCGACTACAAAAAAAACAACCCTGGTCATGTCCAAAAGGGATTCGACGCTTTTTTGTTTCGCCTCAGGAAGCTGGAGAGTTATGTCTTATAGCCTCTATTATGGGAGAATCGGGAGATATCTTTTTTCCCAAGTTAGATGAAGAGAACGACATGATTCCGTTTGATAAAATTGTTGTTGATCTGCTCAACACCGTTGGACTTGAACCCGATATCTGCCAAACTGAGGAAGAGGCAAAGGAAAAAGCCTTCCATCTAACCGAATCATCGACATCTTATCCTGTATATTTCTTTGGATCTGCCACTTCCGGTGAGAAATCTTATGAAGAGTTCTATACCGAAAGTGAGGAGCTTGATAATGATTCGTTTATTAATTTGGGGGTGGTAAAAAAATCGAAGAACAGGAGTATTGAGGAAATTGATCAAATCTTCGCTAGCCTCCGGCAACTATTCAACAACATGGAAGTAAAGAAAAGTGACGTGGTAGAAATCTTAAAAATCTATCTTCCCAACTTCGAGCACATTGAAAAAGGAAAAAGTCTTGATCAACAAATGTGATTGAAAACGCTTCCAATTAATTCAATGAAAGCAAAAAACTTTTAAACCAGAATCATAAATATGAAGAGAATCATCGATTTGCTTTTTTCCATCATCGCATTGTTACTTCTATCTCCACTCCTTATTCCGATTACCATAATACTTTTACTAACAGGAGAACATTATGTATTCTACACCCACGAAAGAATTGGATATGGAGGAAAGCCATTTATGCTGATGAAATTTTCAACCATGTTAAAAAATAGCCCTAACCTGGGGACCAAAGATATAACTGTAAAGAACGATCCAAGGGTTTTCCCATTTGGTAAATTTTTAAGAAGAACCAAAATAAATGAACTGCCACAAATTATTAACGTAATTAAGGGTGACATGAGTCTCATCGGGCCAAGACCATTAACCCCACGTAACTTTAGTTTCTATCCAGAGGAATCAAAACGAAACATTACAAAACTAAAGCCAGGTATTACTGGTATTGGTTCTATTGTATTTAGGGATGAAGAAGCCCTGTTGGGTAATTATAAAACTACTGCTGAAAACTTTTACAGATTAAATATTTCTCCATACAAAGGAGACCTCGAAAGTTGGTATCTTAATAATAAAAGTATTTGGCTTGATTTTAAACTTATGGCCTTAACTGCTGTTATTATTGGCTGGCCTTCGATTAATATTAACAGGTATTTAAAGAACCTTCCCCAACGGCCTGATTTAATTGATGTTTAGTTAAAATTTAATAAGAACTCACGTATTACTCTGCATAACTCAAAATGAATATCCTCCCATACAAAATGGTCTTATCCAAGGTTAATCCTAAGTATCATCCCTTTATAAAATTTGCACTTAATCTTGGAATTCTTACCCTTCCTGCCTTGTTACTTCTTAGTATATTTCGAAGTAATCCTTTCGTTCAGTCCGCCTTGAGCATCTCATTCCCGGTTTATCACCTAGGTAAAATAATGATGATTTCCGCCCAGGCATTATTGGGTCAACTTGGGTATATTGCCAACCTTACCTTCGAAACCAATATTTATCATTACGGGGTATTCGCTTTACAAGTTGGCACTGGGGTTAAGGTCTTTCTTGGATTCTCTTGCCTGGGTTTAGGAGTCATGTTAGTATATACAGCCCTTATAATGGCATGGCCAGGAAAGATTCAAATTAAGATCCCCTACGTGCTACTAGGGCTAATACTAATATTTGCCTTGAATGTTTCAAGAATGGCCTACCTGACTTGGCTAAGCAGAGATGGAACCAACTTTGCAAACAAAACCATATCCATTTTAGGAATAAGAAAATACGATCACCACGACCTCTTCAATTTTTTCATCTACATTGTTATATTCCTGCTATTTATCCTTTGGATTGAAGTCTTCTCCAAAATTAAATCACCTGATAAAACAGCCTTATAGCGGTTTAGGTTGAATACGGGGAAATAACATCTTTTTCCCTTGTGACCCTGTGACCCTGTGACTTTGTCACAATTAAATCAAGCAATAAACAACGAAGTAACCCTGGCAAGTCTCGTGCGAAGTCGGGTAGAATCTTTATCCTTAAACCGAAAGGCAAAAATCGGGAGATAGAATGCCAGTAATGCTAAAGCCATGATAAGGGTTAAGAGAATCGTAGCACCCAGAGAGTTTAATGCAAATGAAATAGCAATGAAAATACCATTAAGAAACATCAGCGATAACGTGGCCTTGTGATGAGATGCCCCCAAGTTAATCAGATTGTGATGCGTATGGGTCTTGTCTGGAGAAAAAGGGTGTTTTCTTCGCCACATTCTGAGAATAAATACCCGGAGTGTATCAAATACGGGTACGATCATAATCCCGATACTTATAGCCGGGGTTGAAATGAGATCAACTGAAGTCTGCACCCCCACATTCAACTCATTGAATTCGATAACCAGGGCTGCGAGGATAAAACCAAGCACAAGCGAACCGGTATCGCCCATAAATATCTTGTTCTCCTTGCCCCAGATGTTGTAGATTGAAAAGGCAATCAGGGATCCAACAAGGGCAAGGCAAATAAACATCAGTCCATATTGACCCGCCAATCCAAACCAGATCCCTAAGGTAATTGAGACCAGGGTGCCTATTCCTGAGGCAAGTCCATCAATGCCATCAATCAGGTTAAAGCAGTTCGTCAACCCGACAATGGTAACCAATGAGATTACCACGCTCCAGAAATAACTGATCTCTTCAATCCCCAAAAACCCCTGCAGGCTGGTAAAACGGATATCTCCCGGCACAATGATTATCAGGGCTGCAATAATCTGACCTGCAAGCTTCATCCAGGGGGTAATTCCCTGAATGTCATCCTTCATCCCCACCATTAGCATAAATACTGCACCGGCAATCACATAGCGGAAGTCGTCGCGGAATCCGGAGCCCGAAAAGACCAGGCCGAGATCAGGAAGCCGGCAAATATGGCGATCCCCCCCCATGGTGGGGATACTGCCGGTGTGAGAGGTGCGGCCATTTTCATGTGCAACCACCCCTTTTTCCTTTACAATACTCACCACCACCGGTACAAGCATGGCCGTTATCGCAAAGGCTACACCCAGTGAGAGAATGATTTTAAGGAGCAGGTTCGGCCGGGATTCACATGACGGAGCCATACCCACTCTTGGAGGTATTGCCATTTTCACCGCCATGGGATTGAGTTCACTGTTTTTCCTGCATGGATCATATCTGCCTGAATTGAAATTTTTCATGGTAGCGGTGATCATTATATTCATTATGGGAGTAAAAGATGATTTGCTTATTCTCACGGCCACCCAAAAATTTATTGGTGAACTGATTGCTTTTGATCTGCTTATTTTTTTCGGAAACTTACGGATCACCGATATCCACGGTTTTCTGGGATTCCATGAAATCAACCTGATCGACGGGATTGACGGACTGGCTGCCGGTATTACCGGAATCGCAACATTTACTTTTGGATTATGGTTTTGGTTTACCGGACAGCTGGAACTCGTGATCATTGCCACTGCGACACCGGTGCATTGGTCCTTGGATTTATCCTGGCTTTTTTTACGATAAAGTTTTGTGAATCGGCCATCCCGGGCAAAACAGTCATGACCCTGAGAGCGGCACCTGCCGTGGCTATCGGAATCCTGGCCATCCCGGTATTCGACACCTTACGCGTATTCTGGATCACCCCATCACCTTGTTATCAAAAAAGAAGCTCGTGGTCGAATGGATACGTTACATTAATTTTGTAACTTCGCTTCAAATTCAAGTATGATGAAAGCGCTTGTTTATATCAGTCTGCTTTTTCTAACAATACTTAACCTCACGGTATCAGCGCAGGAGCAGCAATTGGCAGTGCCATATACCTTGGCCGACCGTGACCGTGCCATTCTTACCGAAGCCAAAATAGGTGCACTCGAAGCCAAAATAAATGCGCTCGAAGCCAAAATGGAATTCAAGTTTGAAAGTCAGCAAAGACAGTTGGATGACATTAAGACACTTTTTTTCTGGGGATTTGGCATTTTAATCACCCTGTTCCTCTTTATGCTGGGGTACATGATCTGGGATCGCCGTACCGCTATGAAACCAGCTTTGGAACAAGCAGCGAAGGCCGACGAAAACAGCCGCACTCTTTTGACATTGCTTCGGGAATACTCAAAGAAACACCCCGATCTTGCCGAAATACTGAGAACACACGGCATGTTATAACCGCTACTGTAAAAGCATACTGACCGCATTACTCCATCACCGCATCACTCCCTCACTTCATCACACTATCACCTCATCACCTCATCACCTCATCAATTTTTCATAAATAAAAGTTTTTCCTGTGAGCGAATAATAGTTAACTTTACGAACGAAAACTTTGCAGTTGTGTTATCGAAATTATTCATTGAGCAGGTAATTGGTTCCCAGAAAGAACGCTTAACCCAAATGGATTCGGGGTTACCACGATCTGTCGAAGGTTTCGCCGACCTGACATCACATGCATTGAGAATTATTCCCTTTCTCATATACCGAATATCTTGCTTTTACAAACCAGGGCCGGGATGCCAGTTCATCAGAGAAATACATGAAAACGGGAGGCTTTCCTGAATATTTGAAAACAGGATTGCCTGAGGTACTGATGCAGGCTTTCAATGATATTGTCATTCGTGATATTGTAATACGGTACAATTTAAAAAACAACCATGTTTTGCAACAACTTGCAGTATGGCTTGTGTCAAATACCGGAAAACCCATTACTGGTAACAGTCTGAGAAAAATATTTCAGATTGGCTCTTCCTCCTGTATGATGGACTATCTCTCCTATTTTGTCGATGCCTGCTTTTTCTTTTTTGTTCCTAAATTCAGCTATTCTCATAAGATACAGGTTGTAAATGCTAAAAAAGTTTACTGTATTGATAACGGTTTCATTGATGTTAATTCGGTTTCTTTTAGTGAGGATAAAGGCAGGCTCCTCGAGAATATGGTCTATCTGAATCTGCGACGGCAAACACCTGAGATTTTCTACTTCTCGGATAAAAAAGAATGTGATTTCGTCGCATTTCAAAATGGAAAATTGAAGGGCCTTTATCAGGTATGCTGGCAATTAGACCAGAACAATATGGACAGGGAAATAGACGGAATATTGGAGGCCATGAATTATTTCGGGGTTCAAAACGCATGCCTTATAACGCATGATCAGTCGGATACCTTCACCATCGATCATAAAACCATCACTGCACAACCATTTCATCAATGGGAAAAAGGTTGATACAAAAACTACCCGTTTGTTAAAAAATCTGTGTTACCCGAAAAGGTGGATCGAAAAACTGAACCACCCGGCACAGGCTAAATTCCGAAGCTGGGGATGCAAGTCGGGTTAGGGTTTTACGACGGGGTACCCACCCGGCGAAGATTCCGCAAAAGCCAGGCGGAGAAGTGAGGCTGGGTTAAGGTTGATAAGAAACCATATGATTATAGCCGAACGGCTAGACTGGCTTAGGAATCGAGTCGATGGTGGGTCGTCGAAAAACCCAGTCCGCATTTCTAGCGCTCGTTTCTTTGGGCGATCAAAGAAATGAACAAGATACGGCCCGCCCGGCTTGAGGGCTAGTGAAAAGGGATCAATTAAACAAAAAGATTCATTGAAACCTTCGCAACCCAGTTGCGAAAAGAGTTCCCCTCGCTGTTCTTAAACCGCAATACAAATACCGGCAGGTAGAAGGCCACCAGCGCAAGCAGCATCACGATCAGGAGCACGAAGGTGTTTCCCAGTCCGTTGAGGAGGAAGGAGATACCGATGAACAGGAAGTTCAGGAAAATAAGGGATAGTGTTGCCCGCGGGTGAGAAGCCCCGAGGGAGATGAGGTTGTGGTGTGCATGGGTTTTGTCGGGGCTGAAGGGATGTTTCAGCCGGTACATCCTCAGCATAAAGACCCGCAGCGTGTCGAAAACCGGCACGATCAGGATCCCTACGCTGATGGCGGGAGCCGAGATGAGATCCACCGAAGTCTGCACCCCCACGTTTAATTCATTGAATTCGATAACCAGGGCTGCGAGGATAAAGCCCAGCACAAGCGAACCGGTATCCCCCATAAATATTTTGTTCTCCTTCCCCCAGATGTTGTAGATTGAAAAAGCAATCAGCGATCCAACAAGGGCCAGGCAAATAAACATCAACCCAAATTGACCTGCCAATCCAAACCAAATCCCTAAGGTAACTGATACCAGGGTGCCTATTCCGGAGGCAAGTCCATCAATGCCATCGATCAGGTTAAAACAGTTGGTCAACCCGACAATGGTAACCAAAGAGATCACCACACTCCAGAAATAACTGATCTCCTCAATCCCCAGGAACCCCTGCAGGCTTGTAAACCGGATATCTCCCGGTATAATGATGATCAAGGCTGCAATAATCTGTCCTGCAAACTTCATCCATGGGGTAATTCCCTGGATATCGTCCTTCATTCCCACCATCAGCATAAATACCGCCCCGGCAATCACATAGCGGAAGTCGTCGCGGAACCCGGAACCCGAGAATACCAGAACCGAGATCAGGAAGCCGGCAAAGATGGCAATCCCACCCATGGTGGGGATCGTGCCGGTGTGAGAGGTGCGGCCATTCTCGTGGGCAACCACCCCCTTCTCCTTCACAATACTCACCACCACAGGCACAAGCATGGCCGTTATCGCAAAGGCTACACCCAGTGAGAGAATGATTTTTAGGAGCAGGTTCAGATCCATCAAAGGCAGCTGTTCAAGTAATGTTCAGGGACAATTATTATTATTGGTGGCAAATATAATATTACTATAACAAAAACGCAAGGAAAAGGTAAAAATAGTGAATTATTTTATTTTTGTACCTATTTATAACCTATCATGATGTTAGCATCGAAACAGTATCTGGAAATAATTTCTTAGCTTTGCAGCCGGTCAAAGCAACCTTTTTCCTTTATTTGTTCTCTGATTTTAACGATGGGCGACCTTTTACACAAAATCTTTACCGACGATCAACTGATCCTGCTGGCACTGGCCGTAGCGCTGCTGCTCTGTTACTACTCCATACCCATACTGGTAAGGATCGCCCACAACAGTAAGATATACGACCAGCCCAACCTCCGCGCCGCCCACGCCCTCCCCACCCCCCGGCTGGCCGGCATCTCCATCTTTCTCAGCGTCATTGTAGCGACTTCGCTCCTGTTGAGGATCTTCGAATTCCCCGAGTACCAGTATCTCATTGCCGGCAGCGTGATCATCTTCTTCATCGGCATCAAAGACGATATCCTGGGCATCTCCTTCTACAAGAAGTTCATCGCCGAGATCATCGCCGCCCTCATCCTCATCCTGCTGGCCGACATCCGCTTCACCAGCTTTCACGGCTATTTCGGCGTAAACGGGATCAGCTACCCCCTCAGCATCTTCTTCACCCTCTTCCTCATCCTGGGCATCACCAACGCTTTCAACCTCATCGATGGGGTCGACGGCCTGGCAGGCACCATGGCCCTCACCGCCTTTGCCACCTTCGGCGCCTGGTTTTACATCAACAACCAACCCGGTTATGCGCTGATCTGCGGCGCCAACATCGGCGCCCTCCTCGCCTTCCTGCGCTTCAACCTCTGGTCGAAGAAGAACAAGATCTTCATGGGCGACACCGGCTCCCTCTTTCTCGGCTTCATGATGTCGGTGATGGTGATCCGCTTCAACGGGCTAAACCTCTCAGCCAATCTGCCCTGGCACATCGAAGCCTCCCCGGTGGTCTCCTTCGGTATCCTCATCATCCCCATCTTCGACACCTGCCGCGTGATGCTCACCCGGATCCTTCAGGGAAAATCCCCCTTTTACCCCGACAAAACCCATATCCATCATCAACTCCTCAGTCTCGGCTTCAGCCACAAACAGGTCACAGCCATCCTTTTCCTGGTAAGCATCTGCTATATCATCCTCTCCTTTGAGATGCAACACCTGAACCTATACCTGGGCACAACCATCCTGGTAGGATCAGGACTCATCCTCACCTATATCCCCATCTATTTCAACCAAAAGAAGAGCCACACCCTCCCCTGGACGGTCATTAAGTCGATGAAGAAGAGAGCGGGGTAAAAGTCAATTAGGAATTAGGAATTAAGAATTAGGAATTAACAGTTAAGAGTGAGGAGTTAAAAGTTAAGAGTTAAGAGTGAGGAGTTTACGATTTTGCCATTTTGCATTTTGCCATTTTAGATTTGTACTTGTGAATTGAGAAGCACAAGCCCCACCCTCCCACCCAGGGCGGCTGGCGCCGCACCTGTCACCGGGTTAAAACCCGGCGTTACTCTTCATCTGCAACTTACTTCGTAAGTCTTGATGACGGTCACACCACATATACGTGCATTTGTACATTCGTGCATTGTTTTCAAGTGCCTTAGGGCTTTATAACGGGGACCCACACAGCGAAAATTCCGAAAGAAGCCAGGCCCGAAGTGAGGCTCGAAAAGAACTGATTAGAAGAAACACGATTACAGCCGAACGGCTTGCCTGGCTTCGGAATTGAGCTGAATGTGGGTCGTTACAAAGCCCAGGCTGTCTTTTTCTTTTCGTAGTTTTCTTTTGGACAAGCAAAAGAAAAGTACAAATCCCGCCTGGCCTGAGAGCAAAAGAATTAAGAATTAAGAGTTTGATTAAATCCCTACGTTCACTCCACAGAGTAACGTACTCGTCCTGCCATGCATAAATACCGGCAGGTATTTAACATCCCCTTGTTGTTCCCCGTTTAGATACTGAACAAAGAAATACCCGTTACTCACAAACTCATACCTGGCTGAGAGCTCGAAAGCGCTGTTCTGCCAGGTTTTGTTTTTCAGGAAGGGCACACCATCCACGGCGTAGCCGGCATTGTTACGATATTTCACATCAGCTCCATGTTGTGCCAGTGTATAGGAGGTGTTGATCAAAAGTCCCCGGATTGGCCTCCATGCGAGGGCAACATAGATCTCCTGCGAATTCTCCCGCATGTAATTCCCCAGCACGTAGTCGTTGGAGGCAAAGGTGGTGGTGGCGATGTAATGGTCGTAGGTCATGGGCATGGTGCGGGTGTACTCAGCAGTAAGCGACAGGTTTTTTACCGGAAAATCACTTAACCTGAACCCTGCCTTGAGGCTGGTAAAGTTGTTCTTTTTTGGATCAGTAACCCGTGAAGTCTTCCACTCATCAATATAGAGCGAAACAAACAGATGCAGGTACCTGATCTGCCGGCTGCTGATATTGAAGAATAGTTGCGAGTTGGAACCTGCATAATCTGCATAATTTGTCCGGCTTGCATCTACGGCATTGTAAAACAGGAATGGGATAAAATAGAGCGGATTAATATTAATATCACTGTAGATGATCGAATTCCCGAACGAGAGATTCAATCCCCGCCAGGGGATAAAGGTGAACATATTCGCAGCAATGTATTTATTTCGGAGCGTTTGCCGGTAAACCCCATCGATATAATAGGAACGGCTGCTGTCGATGATATTAGAGTTAAGCCATCCATGCATGTAGTTAAAGTCAAACCACTTCACCGGGTTCAGGTGCAGTTGCAGATAGGGAAAGGCCGGCGCCTTGCCGGAGAGAATATTTGCCCCATGGTAGTTGTCGCCCCACACCACCCGGTCGTTCATGATCCCGATCGACCCCCAGCTTACTGAAGCAACAATCCCCCCCCGCATCTCGCTGTAGTTCACAGCACCCTTTTCCATGTTTTTATAAACCTGTCCCTGCGCCTCGGTAAAATAAACCGGCTTAGCCAGAGGCGTACTCTCCTCATTGTCCCTGATATTGGCATAAAACCCAAAGTTCTTGCCAATGTATCCAAACATACTCCCACCCCACCAGCGGTGATACTCAGCGCCGTTCTCATTCGTCATCCACTGCACCCCCAATATCGGCCGTATCGAAAAGGTAAACAACGAATCCTTGTAATTAAAAGCCAACGGATTCAACGCCACCTTCATATTCGGATTATTCTTCGCAATAAACCCCACCTTATGCTCATACGTAACCGGAATTGTTTTCCCCTCCAACTGATAATCCTGCAGATAAAACTCCAACTCCTCCACCAACCTCCTGCTCACCCTAACTCTTAACTCCTCACTCTTAACTCTTAACTCTTCACTCTTAACTATTAACTCCGCCTCCCTCAACTTCGCGGCAATATAGGCTCTGGAGTAGGGTTTCACGACCGAATTCAACTCGATAATCCGGTTATTAGCTAACTCATCCAGGAATTCATAAATAGCAGTGTTGTTGATGTCCTCGTAGACGATCTGGGAGTAGACGGATCCGGCAATAAATAAAATGATAATAAGGAGATATAGCTTTTTCATGGATTTTCAGATTTTCTTACTTACCGTCAATAGAAGTGTGCAAAGTATAAAGATCTGGTATCAGGATTTTCCAGGTTCATTGGGCTACAGCAAACATCCATTTAAACCCTTTTCTTCCTCTCCAACGCCTCTTTGACCTGGATTACTGAAAATTTATATACCAGATTATCCAGAAGCCCCCTCGCCAGAATTGGATATCTGGGATTTCGCGGTTCAATCCTGATAACAGTAAACCCCTTGCCGTTGCTGATAAACTCCTGGTTCAGCAGATCAGCAGGCAGTCCGTTGTAATCAGCAAACAGCAATGCCATGTTGTGCTCAAAATTCTTCGCATGAACACCGGAAACCCTTCCGGTTAATTTTGCAGTCATCGTAATGTTATTCGACTTAACCAAATCAACTACCAACTCCTCAAGACCATACTTAATTCTGATCTCCTCCAAGGCCTTGTCGATCTCCTCAGTAAGAATCGCAATCGACAGCCTGTCGAATTTCTCCAGCTTTTCCATCGAGCGAAGGTAAACGATTTCTACGAACGTACAAAGTCACAGGCGACCAATGCAAGAATGCCTTTAAAATCAATGCACGAATGCACAGATGCACAAATAATTTCGCTATCTCGCTATCTCGCTATTTCGCTATTTCCTTTTTAAATGCCTTAGGGTTTTACGACGGGGATTCTTAAATAGCTCTTCCCGCTGGCGGGATCCTCCGCAACGAGCGATTCGGTCAGCTGCTTTACCGAATCGGGATGCGACAATGCGGCCGCAAGCGTCGATAAAAAGTCCATTCCTTTTGCAACCAGCTCCCCGGCTGCCGCCAAACCATCCGGGACTCCAGGCGTATGCAGTAATTTCTCCGGTTCAGGAGTGAGGACTTCCTGATCACGAGTTACCACCTCCGGCGCTCTGTTCACCGCTCCAGCCTCCCTGTTCATCAGTTCACCCACCGTGGACATGAATTTTTTAAACCGGCTTTCACCCATGAAAATGGCATCTTCTCCCCCGTCGAGAATGCCCGCAGCCATTGAGGATTTTAATTTCAGGACGTCGAGCATACGATGTTCAATGGTCCCGGCCGAGACCATGTTGATCACACTAACGTTGCGCTTTTGCCCAAGACGGTGAACCCTGCCGATGCGCTGCTCCAGTACGGCCGGATTCCAGGGCACATCGAGATTGATAATCACCGATCCGGCCTGAAGGTTAAGACCGACCCCACTGGCTGAAGATCACGATCTTCTCATCCCCTTCACTGACGATTTCGTTGATGATGTTCATGAACTCCTCAATCTTTGTGTCGTGCCGGCTGCATTCGTCAGTGTATCAAGCTTGTTGCCTTTTACCGAAGGCAGGTAGTTGGTTGCAATCAGGTCAATGCGTCTCAAATAATCTCTCAGCTTCAATATATAATCCAGTGCATCGGGGTAATATCGAAAACCAGGACCGGTGGTTGCAGCTTTTGTGAGAAACTCCTCGAACCTTCCGATTGCTTCGGGCTTTAATACCAGGCTCTCCCGCTTCCGTTCTCTCCTTGGCGATACAGGCTTAATATTCCCGTTTCCCGAATACGACAGGTAAACACTTGTATATTCAGGATTATGCTGCTGAAGGTATAACTTCTTTAGGCGAGGCTTGCTTTCCACCAACCTGATAAGCCAGGTAACTACCATCCTGTCCGGTAACCCCGGAGATCAACGCAACTTTAGACATAAGTGTGAGATTTGGAGCAAACTTATTGATAATTGATAATTGATAATTAATTTTACAAAGTGAACGAGTGAACGAGTGAACGAGTCACCGGAAACTCGGAGCTCGAATCTCGGAACTCGAATCTCACATCTCAGATCCCATATCCCACATCCCACATCCCACATTACCTTAAACCTACTTCTCCATCCATCTCGAAAAGAAGACATCGTACACATAGTACTCCTCTCCGCGGCGGCAGATCATCTCTGTGCTTTGGTAGAACGGGCGGGCGGCATCGCCGAACATCCGGGTAAGGAGTGTCTTGTTGCTTCCGGAGAAGATGAACCGGGTATTGTTCAGCGACTGGATCAGTCCGCGCAGCAGGGCCTCGACATGCTGCTCGGGATAGGTTGCAATCTGCTGGAACTCATCGATGGCGATCACCACGGGCTTAATCCGCCCCCGCTCCTGCAGAATTTCAAAGAGGTCCTCGAGCGTACCCCGTGCCTCCCTGGCATCTGCTATCTGGAACGACAGGGAGGGTAGTCCGGTTTGCGGATCCACAGTAACGGAGGGCCTTACATAGCGAAAGTTCCGCAAGAACTCCTGCATGCGCGCGCCAAAGCTCTTCTTTATCCGGAAGAGGGCCGTGGCCATCTGATCGATCAATCCGTTGAGGTTCTCCGTGTGGTAAATATCCAGGTAGACCGGCTCCACCTCCCCCTCCTTACGCAGTTTTTCGAAAAGGTGGAAGAGCAGGCCTGTCTTCCCCATTTTGCGCAGCGACACCAGCGTGATGTCGCGGCCATTTTTGATGGCACCTGCAATGGCCTCAGTTTCACTCTCCCGGTCGCAGAAATACTTCTTACCCTTGTAACCCCTGATGATGAAAGGATTCATAACTTAATTTAAACAAGGATAATAAACATTTTGCGTTAAACAATTTGTTTTAAACGAGTGAACAAGTGAACAGAAATGGCCTCGCGGCCTGAGGGCAAAAAAAGAAAAAAGGAGATGCTAAAAGAAGGCTCATGCATTCATTGCATTGCTTGCATTCAATATTAAACTTCTATAGAAATATTCACCTTTCCGCCCAGTCCTTTTTCAACAATTTCAAAAAGAGTGCTAAGCGTAATATTACTGCCATTGTTTTCGACCCGGGATATGTATGTTCTTTTCTTGTCAACCAAATGTCCTAATTCTTCCTGAGTCAAATTACGGGATTCCCTTGCTTTTTTTAACAAAAGGCCTATTCTAAATGATTCAACCTCTCTGTCAAGATTATCACGTCTTTCAGTTCCTTCTTTTCCATATACCTTGTCTTTAATTTCAGCCCAGGTAGATATGTCTGTTTTCTTAGCTTCTGTTTTCATAATACTCTTTCATTAAAGTGATTGCTTTCTCAATTTCGTTTTTTGGGGTTTTCTGTGTCTTTTTCTGAAATCCGTTTAAAAGGATTACTAACTTTCCTTTGTCGAAAAAACAAAAAACACGCCAAATGTCTGATCCTAATTGAATTCTTGCTTCGTAAAGACCGCCTGTTCCGATGATGAGCTTTAGGTAGTTTGTTGGAATTCTCTCTAAAGTTTCAATTGCTTCTAATATTTTGAAGATCTTATTCTGAACCTTAGTGGGTTGTGCCTTTAAGAAGTCTTCAAAATAGTTTTTGTATGCAACTATTTCGCGGATTCTCTCCATAAATCATTCAATTAGATGCAAAGGTAACTTTAAAGTTACTATTCTCCAAATTTTCTTTTACCCTTTCCAAGTGAACGAGTGAACAAATCGGCACAGGGTCACAGGGTCACAGGGTCACAGGGTGAAATAATTCTCAAATCCTCAAATCTTCAAATTCTCACATTACCACATCACCACATTACCACATTAGCTCTGACGTTTCATCCACATCTCAAAAAACGGGTCGGTGATGCAGAACCGGTTCTCCCGCTTTTCGAGGATATCGAGGTCGATCATGCGGGCATATGCTTTTTGCATGCTGGAGACAGGGAAGAGGCGGAATTTCTGCAGGAACTCCGATTCATAGCTCCCGGCTCCGTGGATGGCCACGGAGGTGAGGAGTTTTGCATAGAACGGGGTGAGCTGGCTCCGGATTCCCTGGAAGTAGTCGCCCTGGTTGATCAGCAGCCGGTCGAGGGCTTCGGCGTAAACCTCCACGGGCTTTTTTCCCGATAGGCGGGCGCTCTCCCATATCTCCGCCCCCAGGTATTGCAGGTAGTAGGGGATGTTGTGCGTCTGCTCCACCATCTGTTGCGCCATCTGTATATCAATTTCGTATCCCCCTGCGGCAAAGCGCCGGGCGACGAACGCCACCGAATCGGTCACGGGTGGCTTGTCGAGGTGGTAGAGTTTCCCGAAATTATAAAAGGCCCGCTCTTTGCGCGAAAACATGTTGAGCAGCATGTGCCGCTGGCTGCCGAGAAACAGGTAAGCCGCATTCTTGTGATGCTGCAGGCTGGCCCGCAGCTCCTTTTCAAAATCGGCACCGCCCAGTTTTTCGATCTCCTGGAACTCGTCGAACACCACCACCCAGCACCGCTCCCCTTTCGACCGGCCCGGTATGTTGAGGATATCTTCGAAGGCCCGGGCGCTCTGCAGCGGATCGATGTTGAGGCGCAGTTCAGGCATCCCCGCATGATCGAGACCCATCACCGGCTCCACACCCCGGATTACCCCCTTGATAAACTGAACCCCCTTCTCCCAGCTCTTCATTCCCCGTACCACCTCGCGCGCATAGAGCTCAATGAACTTTTCGCGCGATGAAACTTTGAAGAGGTCGATGTATACCACCGGGTGACCAGCCGCCTCGAGCTCCTTCAGCACCTTGATCACCAGCGAAGACTTCCCGATCCGCCTCGGGGCGTACAGGATTATGTTGATGGCATTCTGCATCGAGATCCGTATCTCCTCCATCTCCCGCTCCCGGCCATAAAAATAGGGCCCGTCAACCGTCTTTCCGTAACTGAATGGATTGTTTATCATATATTTAAAATTATACCTTTTAGCGTTATACCATTTAGCGTTATGCTTTTTAGTATAATACAAAAATAGGCATTAATTGATAATTGACAATGGATAATTGATAATTTATTTTTACCACGGCACAGGGTCACAGGGTCACAAGGTCACAAGGTCACAAAGTCACAAAGTCACAAAGTCACAAGGTCAGATTGATTAACGATTGACGATTTGAGACAGATGACAGACAGCAGATGAAAAAAGTCCGTAATCCGTGATCCGTCATCCGAGATCTAGCATCTCTTCCTCACTTCGTATGATCAGCCTTTGTTTCGCGGGGTAGCTGTTAAACAATTTCTCCTGAGCCGGGGAGAGGGGTTCGTTGTGGTATTTCACTTCGATGAGTGTTTTATCGGGAAGGTAGAAATCGATCTCCGTTTTATTCTCGTAGATATATCCAGGTCCCAGGGGGCGGATTCTCAGGTAGATGTAATTTTCGAACAGACTTCCTTTGTCGCGGTAGCCAGTAAAAAGGCAACGGATCCCTGTATCGGCGGCATAAATCTTTTTCGGAGAGAGAATCCTTTCGTTGGTTTTGCCATGCCGGCTCATGAGGTGGATAAGGTAGGTATCGGCAAAAAGGTCGATATATCGACGGGCCGTATCGGGTGAGAGTTGAAGAACATGGGCGATCTTGTTAATACTGAACTGTTTCCCTGCCCTTTCCATCAGTAGCAGAAAAAACTCCTTAAGCACCCGCACATCCTTCACCTGCTGGTTAACGGCAATATCCTTGTAGATGATATCATCGACCAGTTCGCGCAGGTAATCGGAATTGCCGGTAAGCACATGGGCCGGAATACCGCCCGTTTTAAGGAAATCTTCGAAGTAATTTTCCGTGAGTCCGGCATCCTGGGGTAGGATATTAATCCCTTTGAAAGCCAGGTATTCGGAGAAGGTAAGCGGATTCACCTCAATATCAAAATGGCGTCCGGTAAGGTATGCTTTCTTGCTCTTCAGCAATGAAGCGCTGGAGGCTGAGGCAATGATCTTGACTTTTTGCGCATCCACCAGGTTCTTAAGCTGAAGTTCATAATCATCTTTATAGGTAACCTCATCGAGGAAGAGGTAGACAGGCTCTGCAAACTTCAGTTTGTTGATCTTCCTGAACTCCTCCACGATATCCATGATGGATTGTTTCTGAAGCTGGTAATCGTCGAGACTCACATAAAGAATATGTCTGCCGTCGGTAACAGAATCCCGGATCAACCTGTGAATGGTCATCTTCATCAGGGTGGTCTTCCCGATCCGTCGCAGCCCGGTGATAAAGATCACCTGGTCATTTCCCAGCTGACCGTAAAGGAGCTCCTCCACCGAAGGCCTCCCGATTCCCGCCGGTTCACTTACCACCCCTGTCCACCAGGGATTATAGCGGTAAAGAACTGTTTCCATAAGATATTTTTAGCAAATATACGAATGAAACGTATAATATTCAATATACTTATACGCCGTTATCGTATATATTGATAGGAAAGGGTACCTATGCACGAATGCACGGATGCACAAATGCACAAATGTGAAGGCCATCCGACTTACGATTTACGATTTTTCGCTATTTCGCTACCTCGCTATTTCGCTATTTCTTTTTCAAATGCCTTAGGCCGCATTTCTAGCGAGTTTCTTTGGGCGATCAAAGAAATGAACAAGACTTAATAGGCCCACTTAAGCCACACCGATCCCCAGGTAAATCCGCCGCCAAAGGCAGCGAGGATGATGTTATCGCCTTTTTTGAGTTTGTTCTCCCACTCCCAGAGGCAGAGTGGTATGGTTCCGGAGGTGGTGTTTCCGTAGCGTTCGATGTTGATCATCACCTGCTCTTTGCCCACGCCCATGCGGCGTGCGGTAGCTTCGATGATGCGCATGTTGGCCTGGTGCGGAACCAGGTATGAGATGTCTTCGCTGGTGAGGTTGTTGCGCTCCATGATCTCGGCGGCCACATCGGCCATTTTGGTGACGGCAAACTTAAACACCGGCTGACCCTCCTGGTAAACAAAGTGCTCCTTCGCATCTACGGTGTCGTGAGAACTGGGTTTCACCGATCCGCCGGCTTTCATGTGCAGGTGAACCCGTCCGGCTCCGTCGCTTTGCAGCAGGGAGTCCATCACTCCCACCTCTTCGGTGGTGGGTTCGAGCAGCACGGCGCCGCTGGCATCGCCAAACAGCACACAGGTTTCGCGGCTGGTATAATCGGTAATGGACGACATCTTGTCGGCTCCCACCACGATGACTTTCTTAAAAGTACCTGTCTCCACAAACTTGGAGGCCGTTACGAGGGCGAAAAGAAACCCCGAGCAGGCGGCGTTGAGGTCGTACCCCACCGCGTTTTTGATGCCTACCTTATCGCAGATGATGTTGGCCGTAGCCGGGAATACCATGTCGGGCGTCACGGTGGCGCAGATCAGCAGCTCCACTTCATCGGCTGTGGTGCCTGTCTTGGCCAGCAACCCCTTCACCGCCTCCACGGCCATGTCGGAAGTGCCCAGCCCCTCTCCTTTGAGGATGTGTCGCTCGCGGATCCCCGTGCGTGTCATGATCCACTCATCGGTGGTCTCCACCATGGTCTCCAGCTCCTTGTTCGTGAGAATATAGGGAGGTACCCAACCCTGAATACCCGATATCTTTGCTCTTATTTTTGTCATTTAGAACACTTTGTGAATCGTGTGTGCCGTACCGCAGCAACCCTTATAAATTGTTAAGCGAATACTTTTCCAGTGCATGCTTGATCTTTACCGAAAGCCTTGCCTCGTGTACCTCGCGGGTGAGGATGATCATGCTGCGGATGGCGTTGGCATTGGATATGCCATGCCCCATCACCACGGTGGAGTTGATGCCCAGGATGGGAGTTCCGCCGTAATTTTCGTAGTTGAACCGTTCCAGGTATTCGTCTTTGATGCCGCGTTTGTGAAATACGCGGTACATGGCTTCGATCTGCTTAAGCACGATGTTGCCTACAAATCCGTCGCAAACGATCACATCGACATTGTCGCGGAACAACTCGCGTCCCTCCACATTGCCGATAAAATTATAATCTTTCGAATCTTTCATCAGCTGGTAGGCCGACTGGGTGGTCAGACTCCCCTTTTTCTCCTCCGAACCGATGTTCAGCAATCCCACGCGGGGATTTTTAACATGGTAAACATGTTCCGAGAAGAGCGATCCCAGCAAACCAAACTGGTACATCACATCGGGCTTGGCATCGGGATTGGTACCTACGTCGATGAGTACGGTAAACCCGCCGCCCTCCTTTGCAAAGTAGGCGGGGGTGGAGGGACGGATGATCCCCTGGATCGTATTCACGCTGTAGATGGAGCCGACCATCATGGCCCCGCTGCTGCCCGCACTGCAGAACGCATGGATATCCTTGTGCTTGAGCATGCGAAAACCAACCGAGATGCTTGAATTCGGCTTGTTCACGAGCGCCTTGGTAGGCTGCTCATCCATTTGGATAAGGTCCGGCGCATCCGCAATGTCAAAGAGGTGATGATCTACCCCTTCCATCTTCAGAAATGAAAGGATAACCTCTTTATCACCAATCAATACGATTTTATCGGATTCGGGGAGCTCCTTCTGAGCCAGGATGGCACCATGCAAGGTAGCCTTTGGTGCAAAATCACCCCCTAAAACATCCAGACCGATCCTCATTGGTTCAGATTTGGTAAAAGATTTACTCGGCTGTAGCTTTTACGACAGCCTGTTTCCCGCGGTAATACCCGCAATCGGAACAAACCCTGTGGTAAAGTACCGGGGCGCCGCAGTTGGAACAAAGGCTGATCTGAGGAGCAACGGCTTTGTCGTGGGTTCTTCTCTTATCCCTGCGGGTAGTCGAGATTTTGTGTTTTGGATGTGGCATAATACTTAATATTTACGATTTACGATTTTCTTTTAGTTTGTTCAGGATCTCCCAACGGGGATCCGGGTCATGGCGTTCGTTCAGTTCATTAAGCCGGCGGATGATCTCCAGGTTGCAAAGGCTCTCTCCGTTTTCATCTTCCGGATGAACGCGGCGGGCGGGAAGCATCAGCAGCACATACTCGTACAGAAAGCCGGCCAGCGCAAGCCGGTGGTCCGTCTCAGGAATCACCTGCACATCTTCGCTCTCCTCGAAATAGCCGCTTCCCAGCTTAACCAGCAGCCGCTGCGTGCCGTCGATCGCCACCCCGATATTTTCGTTGCAGCGGTCGCAGGGAACGGTAACAGTGCCTTTCAGCGTAAAGTGAAGATCGAAAAGCCGATCCTCCTTCTGCATGGTCACCGCAACAGCTACCTCGCCATCGGAAATTTCCGACGATTCAAACTGTTCAAAGAACTTTTTACCGATCAGAAAATCAAACAGGTGAGTGCCCTGTTTCAACCCGCTAAACGGAATATCATATTGTTCCGGGTAATTCACCATACCTTTCAAAAAGCCTGCAAAATTAAAAATTAATTCCGTGAATACCAAATACCTATTTCCATGTATATTTGCACACCGACCCTAACATGACGGTTTAAACGCATGACTTAGGCTACGTTAGCAACTTCAAAACAGACCCGATGATCAATCAGCTCATTACGCGAATGCTCCCGTTCATGCCCAGAAAACTGGTGTGGATCTTCTCCAAAAAATATATTGCCGGTGAAACCATCGACGATGCCATGGTGGTGTGCCGCGCCCTTAACGCGCAGGGCATCAGCGTGACTGTGGACCTGCTGGGCGAATTTATCACGCGCCTCGACCAGGCCGAAGAGAACAAACGCGACTACCTCGCCATCATCGAACGGGTGGAGAAAGAAAAAATCAGGGGAAACTATAGCCTGAAGCCGACAAGTTTCGGACTATTGATCGATAAGGAGGTGTGTTACAACTATATCCGGGAGATTGTTGCCAAAGCTGCGGCCCATAACAACTTCGTGCGGGTAGACATGGAGGACTCCCCCTGCACCGACCTGGAGATCGAACTCTTCAGGAAACTGAAAAAAGAGTTCCCTGCCAACGTCGGACTCGTCCTCCAGGCGTACATGCGGCGCACCCTGCAGGACATTAAGGAGATGAGCGACCTCCATAACCGGGAGATCCCCCTCAACTTCCGCCTTTGCAAAGGGATCTATGTGGAACCTGAAGCCATTGCCTATAAAAAATACCAGGAGGTCAACGACCACTACCTCGAAGACCTCGAATACCTGTTAAGCCAGGGCATGTTCCCCGGCATTGCCACCCACGACAAACCGCTGGTGGACGGGGCTTATAAGCTGATTGAGAAGTACAAGGTACCCAAATCGGGATACGAATTCCAGATGCTTTACGGCGTCACCCCCGACCTCAGGCAATCGATTATGAACCAGGGTCATGCCATGCGTGTTTACGTTCCCTTTGGCAAAGAGTGGTTTGGTTACTCCGCGCGCCGCCTGAAAGAAAATCCCAAAATGGCCATGCACATCATTAAAGCGTTGTTTATCAGGGGGTAAAAAGGACTATCAAGAACCCCCTTGGCGCTTCAGCGAATTACTTGAATGCCTTTTCCAATAGCCCGTCGCCGGTGAGTTTCAGCCGGTCGAAATAATCGGGTGTAGGTTTTCCGCAAAGTTTATCCACATACATTTTTGCGAGGTACTGACCCAGCATGAACCCTTGTCCGCGAAGTCCGAGAAAGAGGCCCAGCGCGGGGTCGATGATCATGCGGGGTTCCACGTAATAGCCGGCCCACACCGCCTGAAACCCCACGGCAGAGAGCTGGGGGATCCAGTTGGTGAAGATTTCGGAGGCGATCTCGAGGAACTCTTCGCTGTTCACCTTGATGTTCTTGTCGGCCTCCATGGGCTCGATGGCAGGGGAGGCGCAGCCGATGATCTGTCCGGTTTCGGCCAGCTGTTGTCCGTAAACGGCCGAGAATCCCTTGTACCGACGCCGGTCGATGAGCATGGGCAGCGGGGCACCATCAATGCCCAGCATGGGGAGCCGGCGGGTGATAAAGGCCTGATGTTTAACGGGAAAGAGGCCTGTTTCGAGGTCGAGCTGGCGGGCAAACTTCTCCCCTTCGGGCCCCATGGCATTGATAAATATCTCCGTTTCGTATTCGATGTACCGCTTTTCGTGGTTCTGAACCAGCACCCGGTATTTGCCGTTCGCCCGGTGAACATCGATCATTTTGCAATCCTCCTCCACCCTTCCGCCTTTGTTGATTCCCAACCGGCGGATGAGGTCGATCACACGCCCCGGCGTGGCCTGCCAGCAGTTGCGGGTAACCAGGGCAGCAAGGTAGCCCGACATGTCGGGATTCAGCCCTGGCGAGATCATGCGCCGGAAATCCTTTGGCTCCACCATCAGGGCATCCGACCAGGCCATGGAGTCGGTGAGCGCCCTGTACATCAGGTCGTCGTGGGCGAAGGTGACATAGTTGATCGTGCGGAAATCGATGTTGTGGAGCTGCTGCAGTCCGCGGAATATCTCCAGGTTGTGGTTGGCGATGTCGCTGAGTTCGGGCAGGGAGAAGTTCGGTCTGCCGCCGGCGATGTTGCGCCAGGAGGCGCCCCGGCCAAAGTTGACCAATACCGGCTCCAGTCCTGCCTCACCGAGGTAGCGGAAGAGGGCGCTGCCGCCGATGCCGCCGCCGGCCACCAGCGATTTCACCTGAATTCGTTGGGGTTTGCTTCCATTGGTTCCGGTTATCACCTGCTCGTGAACCGACCGGGGGTAGAGTTCGCCCATGGACACCTGGTTGGAGAGCGGTCCGCGGGGGGTGGGCTCGCCTACGATGGAGATGCCCGATCCCATGAGGGTGGTCTTGAGCCGCTTGATGCAACGCTTGCCGCGGCAGGCTCCCATTCCCAGCCGGGTGGTGTGTTTCACCTCATCCACCGAGATGAATTTCCGTTCGCCGATGGTCTCCATGATCTCCCCCATGGTAACGTCGTCGCAGTGACAAACATAGGTATCCTCCGGTGTTTGATGAAGGCAGGGTTTGAATTCGACAGGATCGGGGTAGTTCTCCTTTACGATGAACCCGCGAACGGTACTCAGGGTGGCGCCATGCAGGTCGAGCGACTTCACCCTGGCGATGTTGGTCTTGTTGGCTTTGCGCAGGATATTCTCCACAAAGCCCTCCCCCAGCTTCTTTCCCTGGTTATCGACCAGCCAGCAGGCAGCCTTCTCTTTCACTTCGTATTCGATCGGCAGGAAGAGCCAGTCCTTTTTGATGTTGTAGCCAAAGATGGCCAGTCCCGGACACTGGAACACGCAATCCATGCAGCCGATGCACCTGGCAAAGTCGATCTCCGGCACGGTGCTGGTGCTTGATTTGGTGATGGCTCCGTGCGGACAGGCAAAGGCGCAGGGGTTGCAGGCAAAGCCATACAGACAGTCGATGAGCACGAACCCCTTTTCGCTGATCCGTTCGGGGGTGGGCAGTGCCGGCTGTTCAATGACACGCACCGGATGCTGTTGCGAGTCGATATACTCTTTGGAGAGGGTGAGGTAGCGGTCGTAGTCGACCCGTTCTCCCATCTCCTGAAGCACATCGAAAGCAGCCTGTTGTCCGCGCAACACGGCGCTGGTCCCTTCGCCGATCCGTATGGCGTCGCCCGCGCCGAAACAGCGGCGGCCGAAGATGTCGTTACCTTTGATGAGCAGCTGGTCGTCCTGTACCAGCCCTGTACATATGTTTATGGCATCGATGCCGTCGATCACCTTTTCGGTGCCGGGCACCGGCTTGAAATTTTTACATTCGGCCACCACGGCTCCTACGATGCCATCGTGGTTTTCGTTGGGCAGCGCCTTGATGAGGATGTGCGAGGTGAGGATGGGTATCCCCAGTCTGCGCACCCTGTTGGCCTGCACCGGGAATCCGCCTTCCCCCGGCTGGGCCTCGATGATGGCTTTTACCCTGGCTCCGGCCTGCATGAGCTGGTAGGAGGTGAGGTAGCCGATGTTGCCGGCACCCACCGTGAGTATGTTCTTTCCGAGGAGGGTGAATTCGCTGTTCATCATCTTCTGCACCACGGCGGCGGTGAAGACACCGGGAAGGTCGTCGTTCTCGAAGGCGGGCATGAAAGGCACTGCACCGGTTGCCACAATGAGGTACTCTGCATCCAGAAACCAGATCTCTCCGGTGCGGATGTTCTTTAAGGCGAGGCGCCCCCCCTGCAGGATGTCCCACACCGTAGCGTCCAGAAAGATGCCTTCGCGGTTATCGCCGGCCAGGGTGGCGGCGATGTCGAAACCCCGCATGCCACCAAACTTCTTTTCCTTCTCGAAGAAAAAGAACTGGTGGGTTTGCATGAGGAACTGTCCGCCAATCTTGTCGTTGTTGTCCACCACCAGGTTGGGCACCCCATGTTGGTTCAGCACTTCGCGGGCAGCCAGCCCTGCCGGTCCGGCGCCGATAATGGCCACGCCGGTGCGATAAACCTTCAGCGCTTCATCCTTTTTTACCGGCACGGCCCGGGGGGCGTAGTTGCGGGGTATCTCAGCCACCGTTTGCACCCCGTCGACCCGTGTGATACAGATCCTTTTTATCTCGCCATCGACCACCATTTCGCATGCGCCGCACTTCCCGATGCCGCACTCAAGGCTTCGTTCGCGATTGGTGAGGCTGTGGCTGTGCACCGGGTGACCCGCCTGGTGAAGGGCGGCCGCAATGGTAAAACCAAGGGTGCCGGTTACCTGTACGTTGTTATAGGAAAAGGTGGTTGTGGGAGAATCCGGGATGTCGAGAATGGGATGTTTGGTGATCTTAAGCATGGCAGTAAGGATTGAGTAAATGAACATGGTTGCGCTGAGCGACCGCAAAATTATCAATTTTGCCCATTCTCTCAACCATAGTCTGTGAATTTATTCACAGATCACAGATTAAAATAAAAGCCGAGCGAAACCAGGTTCTCCAGCTGCAGCGACCGGCTCACCTCCTCCTCGTAGAATATGCGGGTTTGGATGTTGGTTTGCAGGAACTTATTGATGGTAACGGTGAAGATGTTCTTCAGGGTGAGGTCTACCGGTTTCAGGTAATTTTTAAACACCAGGATATCGCAGTTCCAGTGGACCCGGCGAAACAGGTCTTTGTCGATGAGCAGTTGCAAGGCCAGTCCGTATTCGAGCAGGTATCCTTTCGGCTGCGGGGCCCCGAAGAAGGTTTCGACACCCTGTGCCTGGTAAACCTGCCGGTTAAGGACCCAGGTGAGCTTGGCGGAGGAGAGCCCCAGGATGATCCGCCCACATTTGTGCACGGTGCCGGTAAATCCGGCGGAGAGGAGCCACAGCAGGGGGGTGAAGAAACCCGAATTCAGGATGCGAACCTGGTTACCGCTGTCGGTCACCCGGGTGCTGTAATCGTTGAAGAGCCGGGTGGAGAGTGCGGAGGTAAAGTTAAAGGCAACGTGGTGGCCAAGGGCGATATCGAGGCGGGTGGTGAGGGTGGTTTCATCGTTGCGGAACCGGGTAAGGCTGTCGAAGAGGAAGAGGAGTCCGAGGTTATGCGACAGGGTGTTGGTGATCCTGAACCGGCCATTGTCTTCCACCACAGCACTGTATTTGAGCTCCTGCTGCAGGTAGAGCTGGTTTACCTGTCCGGTTTGCTTGCGGTTGACCAGCAGGGTAATGATGCCGTTCACCGAATATCCCAGGGTTTGAGAGATCCTGAGGTTGATGTTGGTGGTTCCTGGGCGGGAGAGTATCCCCAGGTCCTTCACCAGAGTATGGCGGTTTACCAGCTCCTGTGCGGCGGTTCCGCCTGTACTCTGGAGGGCCCAGATCAAGCCCAGAAGGATACTATTTAAAGAGGAGCATCTGCTCTTTGCGCAGGTGCCAGGCAGCCTGCATATCGATGTTGACATAGAGGATGCGGATCTTTACCCGCAGGTTTTGTCTCACCGCCAGGTCATTGGCAAACAGGCGTTCGTTGTATTTTCCGATGAATTTTCCCCAGGTCACGACGAGGGTGTAATCGTAGTTGCCGGTGTCGGTGGCTTCACCGGTACTGCCGAGGGGGATGAGGGCCTTCAGCAGCGACTGATAGCGGTTGGAGGTATCGGGGGTGAAAATCGTGTCCTTTTTCAGCCGGGCAATGTAATATCCGCCCGACCACTGGCATTTGACAGTATCGACATACCCCTTCAGGAAGCCGGCCTCATTGTAGAAGACCGTGTTCATCAGGTGTTTGCTGAAGAATGGGTCCCATATGAACTTAAGGTAGGAGGCTGAGTCGCTGAAGATGAACTGGTTGACAAGGGGCTGTTTCATCTCCCCGAGAAAGGCTGTCAGGCTCTGGGGTGTTTCAGGCGCCGGTGCGTGCATGTCGTACTTCCAGAAAACGATTTGCCGGCAGCCGGCGGTTACCAGCAGAATCAGGCAGAGGATGATGATGTTGTTTTTCATAATGGATGATTTTTGGTGTGATTTACTCTCTTTTACCCTCCCCCTGCCCCCTCCCTGCAAGCAGGGAGGGGTTTGGGGACGGTAGATGATCCAGAGGGGAGGGCAGTGTGTGCCCTCTCGCTTACCGCAAGGTATGGGCAAATGTAATGATATACTCTTCGCCGGTATCGGTTACTTTGTAGTTGCCCTTTTTGATGGTGAGGGTTTTGCCGCCGGCATTGAACCCGGTGAACTTGCCTACCAGCTTGGGATCAACAGGGGAGTCCTCTTTGAGTTCGTAGGTGGGCTGGGAGAAATATTTCGCTTCGGGTGAAGTTTTGGGGATCTTTATGGCAAACTGGTCAACATCAACGTCGTACCCGAAATAGTTGGGTCCCATGTTGTCGCCCAGGGCAAGACAAAGTCCCCAGCTCGATTCGCATTCGCTTCCCAGTGTAATGTTCCATTTGGCTAAGATGCCGATTTTGAAATGTATCCAGAAAGGCTTTGCTTCTGAGGTTAACGGAGTGATCATAAAGGCCACCAGGGTGACCATCAGCAATGTGTAAATTTTTTTCATGACTTCAGTTTTTTTTTGTTTTGACTTCTTTGCTGCCTGTTTATGCCCCCGGCAGCCGCCGGCGGAATGTTATGTTGCGGAAACACATCCCTGTTACCCGATCCGTTTTCTGCTGTGCTGCGAACAAAAACGGCTCCATTTTTTTACTCAATCCATGGTGCAGAAACCTCCTTTACAAATGATATTTGATGCTTAATCGGGAAAGGAGGCAAAAGGTAAACTCAGAAACGCGATTTTTTTTTCATCCGGGTTCATAGTAAATTATAATCGAATAACTGTCATTATTTTACACTATTCGCTTGGAAATTATCTGAAAAATTTTTACTATCTTTGCAGCGAATTTCAAATAGGGACCAAATCGGGAGGAAAAACATGGAAAAAGCCAAAATCTTGTTTGTTGCGCAGGAGATCACTCCATATCTGAAAGAGAATCACATGGGAATTATCGGCCGGTACCTCCCTCAGGGAATCCAGGAAAAGGGAAGGGAAATCCGCACATTTATGCCACGTTACGGCAGCATCAACGAACGCAGAAACCAGCTTCACGAAGTCATCCGCCTTTCGGGGATGAACCTGATCATCGACGACACCGACCATCCGCTCATCATCAAAGTGGCCTCCATTCAGCAGGCCCGCATGCAGATCTATTTTATCGACAACGAGGATTACTTTCAGCGCAAGTACACGCTTCACGACAAGAGCAACAAATTTTTCAACGACAACGACGAACGGGCGATCTTTTATTCGCGCGGGGTGCTCGAAACGGTAAAGAAACTGGGATGGGGCCCCGACATTGTGCATTGCCACGGCTGGATGACCAGTCTGACGCCCCTTTACATCAAGCGTGCCTACTGCGACAACCCCCTGTTCAGTGAAACCAAGGTGATCTATTCCATTTACGATGATGATTTTGATGAGACGCTGCACAAGGATTTTGCCACCAAGGTGAAACTCGAAGGGATCACTGCGAAAGACCTCAAACACTATAAGACGCCAAACTACGTTAATGTAATTAAGGCAGCCATCGATTTCTCCGACGGTGTGATCATCGGGTCGCCCACTGTGAACCCGGAGCTGATCAAATACATCAAGGATACCGAGAAGCCCTGCCTCGACTTTCAGCCCATGGACCGTTACGTAGATGCCTACAACGACTTCTACGACGAGGTGCTGGTAAACGAACCGGTTGTTGTTGATTAACTGAACTGCTAAATAATCCCTGCTTGAAATCAATTTTTGCCTGCCTTCCGGCCTCTCTGCTGATCAGCATCCTGCTCATCCTCTCGCTTTTTGCCTGCAAAAAGGATCCCTACGAACTGGGCATCGACCTGCTGCCTCCCAGCGATACCCTCAACGTGCTTACCACCGACACCTGTACGGTAGAAGCCTTCTCGGTACGCGTCGATTCGATCCGCACCGACCGTGCCTCCTCGCTGATCCTCGGCAGCATGATGGACCCTGTTTTCGGGAAGACGACCTCCAGCCTTTACACCCAGTTCATCCTCTCTTCGCTGGGCGCCGATTTCGGACCGCGGCCGGTACTCGACTCGCTGGTGCTGATGCTCTTTTACCAGGATCATTACGGCGACACCACCACCCTGCAGAATGTGAAGGTGTGGGAACTCAGCCAGAAGCTTGAACCCGACACGGCCTATTATTCCAACCGACGGCTCGACACCTACCCTGCCCTGCTGGCAGATCAGAATTTCACGCCCCATCCGGCCGACAGCGTAAAAGTAGGCGGCAAGAAGATGGCTGCCCACCTGAGGATCAACCTCAGCAACATGACAAACTACCTGGGCAACAAGATCCTCTATGCGCCCAAGAGCGCACTGGCCCTGAATTCGGCCTTTGTGGACTTCATGCGGGGGCTCTACATCCAGTCGACCCCGGTGAATTACGGCGGCGCCCTGCTTAATTTCAAACTCGGCGACGGGAGCTCTCAGCTGGTAGCTTACTACCACGACGGCGAAAACCCCGCAAGAGATTCGCTCAGCTTCAACATGCTGATCACAAGCAGCTGCACCCGGTTTATGAACCTCAACCACAACAGCTACCTGGACGCAAGCCAGGACCTGAAGCTCCAGATCCTCTCGCGCGACTCCGCAGCGGGAGCCAACAAGTTGTTTCTGCAGGGGCTGGCCGGCGTGAAGATCAAGCTTCGTTTTCCCTTCATGAAAACCTTCGGAAAGGGTCGTGCCATCATCAACGATGCACTCATCCTGTTCAAGAATGCCGAGAACGATACCAACTACGGACCGCCGCCGTCGCTCACCATTGTGCGGCAGGACAGTATCGGCCGTATCGCCTTCCTGATCGACTCCAACGAAGGCGAGCAGTATTTCGGGGGCACCTACAACGAATCGAAAAGAACCTATTTCTTCCGGATCACCCGCTACATGCAGAAAGTGCTAGCGAACTATTACACCGGCAAATACGACTTGTATATGCTGGTAAACAACCCCACCAGCAGCGTGCTTTATCCGAACAGGATCGTGCTTAACGGAACCGGTCCACAGTTTCCCGAACGGTTCAAACTAAAGGTGACCTACACCCTGCTCAAATAATTTTTCATTGCGAAACTTACCTTCGCGAAGAAAATTATTATTTGACATTTCCATTATATTCCGATATCTTTGGTTGAAAAATCTAAACACCATGTGTGGAATTGTAGCCTATATAGGTCCCAGGGATGCCTATCCCATTCTCATCAGCGGACTCCGCCGCCTCGAATACAGGGGTTATGACAGCGCAGGGGTGTGTCTCCTGAGCGAAGACCTGAACATTTATAAATGTAAAGGAAAAGTATCCGATCTCGAAGAGTACGTGGTCGGAAAGAACCTGTCGGGAAATGTAGGCATGGCCCACACCCGCTGGGCCACCCATGGCGAACCCAACTACATCAACGCCCATCCCCATTTTTCTCAAAACAAGACCCTGGCCATTATCCACAACGGCATCATCGAGAACTACGCCGTGCTGAGAAGTGAGCTGATCAACCGCGGTTATAAATTTGCCAGCGAAACAGACACCGAGGTGCTGGTGCATCTCATCGAAGACATCATCAGCAACGAGAATGTCGCTGTTGAAGAGGCTGTACGCATCGCCCTCAACCAGGTGATCGGCGCCTATGCCATCGTAATCATTGCCCGTGAATTTCCCGATAAGATCATTGCCGCCCGTAAGGGGAGCCCGATGGTGATCGGCGTAGGCGAAGGTGAATTTTTTGTCGCCTCCGATGCCACCCCCATTGTGGAGTACACCAACAATGTCGTCTACCTGAACGATGAGGAGATCGCCATTATTGAGCGGGACCATGATCTTAGGATCAAGACCATCAGGAATCAGTCGCAGACGCCTTATATTCAGAAGCTGGAGCTGAGTCTGAGCGAGATTGAGAAGGGAGGATTCGATCACTTTATGCTCAAGGAGATCTACGAGCAGCCGCGTTCCATCTACGACTCGATGCGCGGCCGCATTCATGTGGCCGAAGGGATCGTGTCGCTGGGCGGCATCAAGGATTACGAACAAAAGATCATCAATGCCAAGCGGATCATCATCACGGCTTGCGGCACCTCGTGGCATGCCGGTCTGGTGGGCGAATACCTTATTGAAGACCTGGCCCGTATCCCGGTGGAGGTGGAGTACTCCTCCGAATTCCGCTACCGCAATCCGGTGTTGTACGAAGATGATGTGGTACTCGCCATTTCGCAATCAGGAGAGACCGCCGACACCCTGGCGGCCATCGACCTGGCCAAATCGAAGGGAGCCACTGTGCTGGGCATCTGCAATGTTGTGGGCTCCTCCATCGCCCGGGCTACCCACGCCGGGGTTTACACCCACGCCGGCCCCGAGATCGGGGTCGCCTCCACGAAGGCTTTCACCGCCCAGGTTGCAGTACTCACCCTCATCGGACTCCTGCTTGCGCAGAAAAAAGGGACCCTGCCCAAATCGGAATTCGTCAAGCTGCTTTTTGAACTTGATGCAATCCCTGCCAAGGTGGAGCGGATCCTCAAGCTGAACGACAAGATCAAGGCCATCGCACACATATATAAAGATGTGAAGAACTCCCTTTACCTCGGGCGGGGATATAACTTCCCGGTTGCCCTGGAAGGAGCGCTGAAACTAAAAGAGATCTCTTACATCCATGCGGAGGGTTACCCTGCTGCCGAGATGAAACATGGCCCCATCGCCCTCATCGACGAGTTGATGCCGGTGGTGTTCATTGCCACGCGGCGCGGCATCTACGACAAGGTGATCACCAACATCGAAGAGGTGAAAGCCCGCAAAGGAAAGATCATCGCCATCATCACCGAAGGAGATGAATCGGTGAAACGGCTGGCCGACCACTACATCGAGATACCCGATTCGGAGGAGATGCTCATCCCGCTGCTGGCCACCGTGCCGCTTCAGATGCTCTCCTACCACATCGCCGTGATGCGCAACTGCAATGTTGATCAACCGAGAAACCTTGCGAAAAGTGTAACGGTGGAATAATGACCCAGGGATATGAAAAAAATACTCGCAATACTACTGGTGGTTCTGGCAACGGGCAATGGCTTCGCCCAGCAACGACCCTACAGATTCGGCATTAAGGCCGGGATTAACTACATTTCTCTCGAAAACTATGGCAAAGGCTACTATTCCGATTTCGATGCCAAATCGGGCTGGACCTTTGGCGTACTTTTCCAGTACAAAACAGGAGGCTTCGTAAACTACTCCGTGGTACCTGAACTCGTGTTCACCAATTCCACCACGGATGTAGATCTGATCTACGTAACAGATTGCATAACCACCATCCAGACCATCGACCTTCCCGTCAATTTTAAAGTGGGGCTGCAGCTGAGCAAGATCTTCAGGCCCTATGTCCTGGGAAACATTTATGGCTCCTACATTGTCAATTATCAGGGAGACATCTTCTACCTGCTCGACAAGGACGAATCGTGGGTAAAGAGCAACATCAACAAATTCTTTTTCGGGGTGAGTGCAGGGTTGGGCTTCGACCTGTGGAAATTCCAGATCGAAGGAAGATACCGCTGGAACCTGAACCGGATCAATTCCGAAGACTATGCCGCCCTGAAACAGCAGGGTCTCGAACTTACCTGTGCCTTTCTTTTTTAACTGGATCGTAAATACCCTACCGGATCATGAAAAAGACATTGTTTTATTGCCTGCTTATCATTGGCCTTTATTCGTGCAAGAAGGAACCGCTGAACGAATTTTTCTTCCTGGTCAGTGTAGAAAAATCGGAGGTTATCGACAAATACATGCTGGCGGAACGACTGAAACAAAATCCGAACTCCACCCTTTACAAAGCCTTGCCGAACAAAAAAATCAGGGTCGTTTCCATCATTTACAACACCGTTGACCCCAAGGGGAATCCCATCCTTGCCTCGGGCGCCATTTTTTACCCGGTTACCGATGTGAATTATGAGCGGCTGGGAACCATCCTCGGGTTGCATTTTACCTTAGGGGCGAACTATGAGGCTCCTTCGCAGAAGATGGCCGTAACCGAAGGGCTGTTCACGCTGTTCGGCTATGTGGTGGTGGCCCCCGATTATATCGGATACGGCGCTACAAAGGGAGAAACGCACCCCTATTACGACGTGGTAAGCACAGGCCAGGTTTCGGCTGATATGCTGCTGGCTGCCAAAGAGTATTTCGCCTCCATCAGCAGAAAGGTGGCCCACAAAGTCACCGTGATGGGCTATTCGCAGGGGGGCCAGGCCTCGCTTTGTTTCCTGAGGTTTGTGGAGACCAACCCCGAATACCAGGATGCCTTTGTGATTGATCAGGTTTTTGCAGGGGGTGGCGCCTACGACCTGATAAAGTCGTACGATACCTTTGTGCTGAAGGATTACAGCAGTCAACCCGTTACCATCCCTTTACTGGTGCTGGGCATCGATTATGGAGAAAACCTGGACCTGGACATGAAAAAGATGTTTAAGGAGCCGCTTTATTCCAAGTACAAGGAGTGGATCCTCTCGAAAAATCATACCACCGATGAGGTTACCGCCATGATGAACGAGACCAAACTCACCAATATCATGGCGCCGGAGGCCTTCGACAGAACAAATCCCAACACGGTCAAGTTCCTCAAGGCCCTGGAGAAAAACAGTCTGATCGTTTACGGAAAGATCACCAACTGGAAGCCCAGGGCAAAGGTGACCCTGCTGCATGCGACCAAAGACACCATTGTTCCTTACGAAAATACCGACAGCGCCTACAAGGCCTTTTTAATGGCAGGCTGTGATGTCATGAAAGTAGACATCCCCAACAAGGACCACAAGGAGGCTGGCCAGGACTTTTACACCTATTGTATGCTCCATTTACTGATTTAGCTATGTGCGGGATGAAGACAAAGACTACCATTTTCCTATTGCTTTTTTGTTTTGTTGTATCGGGTGCCCAGGCAAAGAAAAAGTCGTACAGCGTTCACAACAAGGGCTATTTTTTCGATGCCGGAGTAGCTGTTGGCGCCACTTTCCCTAAAAACGTCGATCCCCGGATGATGCTGGAGGTGTTTACCACCCACGGATACCAGTTTTCCAACACCTTTTCGCTGGGGGCAGGTCTTTCCACCTACAATACAGAAAACATCACCATTTACGGACAGCTCAGGTTCAACCTGCGCAACATCAGTGAAGCCAAAACGCACTACACTTACATCGCTATCCGCGGTGGTTATTCATGGAGCACCTGGACCGGCGATAGCTGGGGTGATGACAAAGGACCAGTGATTGACCCCCGTTTTGGCTGGTCATTCTACACCAAAGCCGCCAACCTGAGGTGGAGCGTATTTGCTGCAGCAAGTTTCCAGCAGTTTCATTTCCTGCCGAAAATAGGGCTGGCTTTTGAATTTTAACGTTACCTTCCGGCTACGCTGTTCCAATCCACCAGCTTCCAGAAGTCGGCGATATAATCGGGCCGTACATTCTGTTTGTCGAGATAGTAGGCATGTTCCCAAACATCGCAGGTAAGCAACGGGGTGGCGCCATATTTAAGCGGGTTGCCTGCATTGCTCTCCTGAACGATTTCCAGCGATCCATCCTCTTTTCTGATCAGCCAGGCCCAGCCCGAACCAAAGAGGGTGGCGGCGGAGGTTGAGAATTTTTCCCTGAATTCGGATATTGAACCGAAATTCTTCACGAGGGCTTCGGCCAGTGCGCCAGTGGGATCCCCTCCGCCCTGCGGCTTGAGGCAGTTCCAGTGAAGGTGTGGTTCCACACCTGGGCCCCGTTATTGAAGATTCCGCCGGCGGCTGTGCGTACGATATCCTCCAGGGAGGAATTTTCAAATGCGGTGCCGGTGATCAGCTTGTTCAGGTTGTTTACATAAGCCTGATGATGTTTGCCATAATGGTATTCGATGGTGCGTTTCGAAATGAAGGGCTCCAGCGCTTCCATGGCATAAGGCAATTTTGGCAGTTCGTGGGTCATGGTATTTGGGCTTTAAGGTTAGTTAATTTGATGGTTTCGACGGCTTTGTTGAAAGCCGGATCGATGGTGTTCATGATGGGGTAAAAACCTTCGTTGTCGAGCAGGTTGCGGCCAATGTAGGCCTTCAGCATCACTTTGCAGTGCTGATCTGATTTGGCCAGCCCTTTCCCTTCGTGCTTCACGCCTTTGCCGGCGGCGTACCGGATGTAATCCTGGTACATGGCATCGGTGATGAAGAAGCCCCGGTCGAACTTGTCAACGTCGTTGAAACGCTGCAGCTGCGGCCGGTTGCGGTCGGTATAATCGAAGGCCCATTGGTAAAGAAGTCCTTTGTTCACAGAGAGGTTGTAATAGATAAGGGCAGAGTCCTTTTCGAGCGGGATGTAAACATCGGGCATGATGCCGCCGCCGCCATACACCGTTTTCCCTTTCGGGGTGCGGAATTTCAGTGAGTCGGCAAATTTGATGCTGTCGGGGTGCTCCAGCTCTCCCTTCATGTAACGATGTATATAATCGCTGTTGTACACCTCCGCTCCGTCCTTATAGGATTTCTGGATACACCGGCCGGTAGGGGTGTAATATCTGGCAACGGTAAGCCGTACCGCACTCCCGTCTTTGAAGTTCAGCTGCTCCTGCACGAGTCCTTTCCCAAAAGAGCGACGTCCAAGAATGGTCCCGCGGTCGTTGTCCTGAATGGCGCCTGCCACGATCTCGGAGGCGGAAGCCGACCATTCATCGACCATCACGACCAGCTCTCCTTTTTCGAAGAGGCCCTGGCTCGTGGCATTGGCCACCTCCCGGGCATGGTGCATCCCTTGCGTGTAAACGATCAGCGTGCCGGCGGGCAGGAACTCATCGGCCACCTCGATGGCTGCATTCAGGTATCCGCCGCCATTCCCGCGCAGGTCGAGGATCAGTTTCTTCATGCCGGACCGGATGAGGGTTTGAAGCGCATGGTGCACCTCTTCATGGGTAGTGGCGGAGAAATTATTGAGCCGGATGTATCCGACTCCGGGCTCTACCATGTATGCCACATCCATGCTGTAGGTGGGGATCACATCGCGTTCGATGGTGAAATCGAGCAGACCGGCCACACCGCGCCGGAAGATCTTCACCTTCACTTCAGTGCCTTTGGGCCCTTTGAGTTTTCGCATCACATCGTTGTTGGTGATCTTGATGCCGGCGATCTTTTTGCCGTCGACAATTACGATCCTGTCGCCGGCGCGGATGCCCAGTTTTTCGCTGGGGCCGCCGGAAACCGGCGTGATGACGACCACCGTATCGTTTTCGAGGCGGAACTGTACGCCAATCCCTTCAAAACTACCCAGCAGCGGGTCGTTGGCCTTGTGAAATTCATCGGCCGAGATGTAAACCGAATGGGGATCCAGCTTTTCGAGCATTCCGGTGATGGCTTTCTCTTCCACCGCCTTCGTGCTGAGCGTGTCAACATAGTTGCTGTGAACATAGTCGATCACCTCATTCACCTTGCCTCCAATTTTTTTGAAAGGCATGATGCTGCCTGAGCGCATCCCGAGAAAGATTCCAAGCACTACACCCCCCACCAGAACCAGGGCGAACCAGATGGGCAGGTAAGGGTTAAATCGTCTGTTTTCCATGAATAATTTGTTGTTTCTACCGCTTCGCGACTCAATTGCCACCTCTTTATTTTGAATCGGTAAAAATAAGGATTATTTGTTCCGGTTCCCCGAAATTTCTTTTATTCTGTTCTTTGCATACTCACTGTAGGGAACCTGTAGGGCGGAGTAGTACAGTTTCTCCGTTTCCGGGGTGAGATATTTGAGGAATTCGCGGTACCAGGGCAGGGCTTCGAAGGGTTTCCGAAGGTAAATGTCATACTGGTAGGCCATCTTAAAGCGGATCCGGTTGTTTGCAGGATTAGCCTCCAGAGCCCTCTTCAGAATGGGGATCCAGGCTGAGTCATGCTGCAGGTATACCTGCGACCAGTAAAGTGCCATGGATATCTGTTCATCACGAATGAGCACATTGATCAGCTTCCCGGTCACATTCGGGTCGAAAGGGGTGATCCTGAGCGCCCTTCTGTAGAAGCGGATGGCCGAGTCGGAGCGCCGGAGCTCATTGTAACAGTTGCCAAGCTGTCTGGCGACATGAAAGGAGGAGGAGTCCTGATTGCCGGCAGACGCCGGAAGGCGATCAAGAGGAGCAGGAATTTTTTTGTCATCATGGCTTTTCTCCTTTCTGTTTGCGGATCTCCCCGCAGAAGCTCCCGGACGGTGAGGATCTGTTGGATTCTACGATTTCAGGTGGTACTCCCGGACGAGGTAGGGCTCAATGGTTTTGTAGTCGAGGAACGAATTGGTATCTCTGTAGACCTCCATCATGTGCTGAATGATCACCAGCGGGTTTCCAAAAAAAAGAAAAGGGTTGAGGAGGTCGGCGCGGGTGCGGAAATGCTCCTCTACAATGCCGTCCCAGGCGGGTTCGGCGGCACCAAACCTTACGGTCACCACATTGCGGTTGTAATGCCACAATGGGTGAATTCTCAGCGACAGCGGGGTGTGGCTGTTGTGCCACCTGTCGAGGAATGTTTCCCGTGGAAGTCCCTGTTTTTGCCTGAAAAGGGTCAGCAGGCAGATGCCGGGCGTGAGGGTGCCGTTCTTCCAGCTTTTGCTGTAGCTTACCGGTATTGCCTCCTCCACCGTGGTGGCCGACCGGAAGCCGGAAAGCTGCGTCAGTAGTTCCATTTTTGTCGTTTCCTCGTCTTTACGGATGACCGAGATGGCGGCTGTTTTCTGTCGTCTGAAAGGGATGACCGACAACCGTGGCGGCGGTTCCATGGTAAGGGTCAGCCAGAGCTTTTCGGGACTGTATTCAACGATTGCCGCTTCTGCGGCTGCCAGAATCCGTTTGTGAAATTCCGGATAGGTCTCGGTGCCGGTTCCGCCGATCAGATAGATCTCTTTTTTCATCGGGGTCAAATTTATCGAAAATTATCAGCATTTTAGCGGCTCCAAAATATTCTGAACAAAGTATGTCATGAATGACCCAAAACCTCCCTGCTCTATTCTGCTTACCGGCGCTTCCGGCTTCATCGGCAATGCCATCGTAAAAGAGCTCCTGGCAGCCGACTCCCCGATTGCCTTCTCGCGGCTCCGGCTTCTCGACGTGGCGCCGTATCAAGGCCCTACCGATCCGCGCCTTGAGATAATCACCGCTGATATCCGCGACACCGCTGCCATGTTACTTGCCTGCGAAGGGATCGATCTGGTGATCCACTCGGCTGCCATCGTAGACTGGGGAACCAAGCCGGAGGCGGAAGTCTGCGCTGTAAATTTCACTGGCACGGAGAACATGGTAAACGCCTGTCTGCAGCGCGGTGTGAAACACCTGGTTTATACCAGCTCCCTCGATGCCATCTATGGCGGAAAACCCCTGGTTGATATTGACGAGAGCCTCCCCTACCCGGCGGAACATCCGAATATGTACTGCCGGTCGAAGTGTCTCGCCGAAAAACTGGTTCTGGAGGCCAACAACACGAAGATGCCAGGATATGGGGCCATTTTTACCACCTGCGTGTTACGGCCGGCCGATGTTTATGGTCCCGCCGATCCGTTTCATATCGGGTCGCTGATCAACATGGCGCGGGGTGGCTTCTATGTAAGGCTCGGCGACGGAAGTGCAAAATCACAGCACGTTTTCGTGGGGAACATCGCACGGGCCCATGCCGAGGCCGCCGCAGCACTGCGCAACGGAAATCCTGCCGTTGCCGGCCAGCCCTATTTCATCAGCGACGGCCCCCCGTCCAACTTCTTCAGGTTTTTTGACGCCATCGTAGAAGGCGCCGGTTACCGGATCCGGCCCGCGAATGTCTGGATACCGCGCCCCATCGCCTACGCCATGGGAGCCATGGCCGAATTATTTGCCCTCCTGATCCGTCCGGTCAAAAAGTACAACCCCAAATTCAGCCGGTTTGCCGTGATGTATACCTGCAGCGACTTCACCTTTAACACTAACAAGGCGGAAAGAGATTTCGGATTTATTCCAAAATACAGCAAAGAAGCGGCATTTCAAATGACGGTCGACTATTTCCGGAAGTGAATTGCGCTGATTTCTCCGTTTCATTGTTTCTTTTGGGAAATTGTTACTACATTAGTGCACCCAAATCCCTGACTGCATGATTTCCAACACTGAAAATCTGGTTGCACTTTTTGAGAATGCCATCATTGAGAACAGCGATAAACGGGCTCTTACCGACTACGGTGGTGAGAGTTTCACCTTTGACGAAGTGGGTGCGCGAATTCGCACCATTCACAACATTTTCAGTAAGTCCGGAATCAGCAAAGGCGATAAAATCGCCCTGTTGGGGAAGAATTCAGCCAACTGGGGTATCATCTACCTGGCCACGGTTACCTATGGCGCGGTGATCGTACCCATCCTTCCCGATTTCAAACCAGCCGACGTACATTATATTGTGACGCATTCCGAATCGGTGATGCTTTTCGTTGAAGAGAGCATCTTCGCCGAACTCACCCCTGCTGAGATGCCGCTGGTTCAGAAGGTGCTGAGGATTCCCGGGTTTGAGGAGCTCTTCAGCAGGAACACGGAGGCAGGAACACGGAGGCAGGATGCAAATTTGCCGGATCTGGCCGTGATCAGTTATACCTCGGGGACCACAGGATTTTCGAAGGGGGTGATGCTGCAGCACAAGAGTTTACTGGGAAATATCCTTTACGCCCACCGGAATATGCCGCTCAACCCGGGGGATAAAATACTCTCATTCCTGCCGCTGGCCCATACCTATGGTTGTGCCTTCGAATTCCTCTTCCCATTCACCCTGGGGTGCGACATCACCTTTCTTACCAAAACGCCTTCGCCGAAAATCATCATGCAGGCCTTCCAGGAGATCCGGCCGGCCCTCATCCTGTCGGTGCCCCTGGTGATCGAGAAGATCTACAAGACCCAGTTGCTGCCGGTGATCAGGAAGCCGCAGATGCGCATCCTCCTTGCCATTCCGGGCGTGAATTTGCTGTTGTACAAAAAGATCCGCGATAAAATGATCGCCGTTTTTGGCGGAAACTTCCGGGAGCTGGTCATTGGCGGCGCTCCTTTCAACACACAGGCCGAACAGTTTTTCAAGAAGATGGGCTTCCCTTTCACCGTGGGCTATGGCATGACGGAATGCGGTCCGCTCATCTCCTATGCCTCCTGGAAGACGACCCGGCTTGGCGCCTCCGGACGTGCCGTGGATGAACTGGAAGTGCGGATCGACTCAGCCGACCCGCAGCATGTGGCCGGTGAGATCCTCATGCGCGGAAACCATGTGATGCTGGGTTACTACAAAAACGAAGAGGCAACCCGTGCGGTCATCGACAGTGATGGCTGGCTTCATTCCGGCGACCTCGGGGTGATCGACAGGGATGGGAACATCTACATCAAAGGACGAAGTAAGAATATGATCCTGGGCCCGTCGGGAAAGAACATCTATCCTGAAGAGATAGAATCGGTGCTGAACAACCGCTTTATGGTGATGGAATCGTTGATCATTGAACGTGATGAAAAACTCCTCGCGCTGATCTGTCCCGACTACGACGCCGTGGAAAAGGCCGGTCACACCCGGGAGGAGCTCGATACCATCTTTAAGGGCTATATCCACGACCTGAACCACCGCCTGCCAAAATATATCAACATTGCCGGTTTTGAGATCACCCCGGCTGAATTTGAAAAGACACCCAAGAGAAGCATCAAACGTTATTTATACCGGTAATAAATTCATTCCTAACCCTTCCCTTTATGAAAACCCATCTCCTGCGGACCCTCTCCGCCCTCCTCCTGACCGTGATCATGGCAGGATTTGTAACTGCCCAGACAACCTACGACCTGAAGCAGATGCCGCCCCTCGACCCCAAAGTGCGTACCGGAGTCCTTGAGAACGGCATGCATTATTACATCCGGTCGAACAAGCTGCCCGAAAAACGGGGAGAGTTCTACATTGCCCACAACGTGGGTGCCATCCTCGAGGACGATGACCAGAACGGGTTGGCTCATTTCACTGAGCACATGGCCTTCAACGGAACCGAAAACTACCCGAAAAAGACCCTGCTCGATTACCTCGCCACCATCGGCGTGAAATTTGGCACCAATGTAAATGCAGGCACCGGCGTTGAACAAACTGTATACAACCTCTCCAATGTGCCTCTTTTGCGTGAAGGGATCATTGACTCGGCCCTGCTGATCCTTCACGACTGGTCGAGCTACATCTCTTTTGTACCTTCGGAGGTGGACCTCGAACGGGGGGTGATCCGCGAGGAGTGGCGCATGTATGGTTCGGCCGGGGAGCGCATGGACAACCAGCTGGCGCCCATCATTTACAAGGGGTCTAAGTATGCCAAACGCAATGTGATCGGCGATACCGCCGTCATCAATCACTTTAAACAGGAGACCATCACAAACTTCTACAAGAAATGGTACCGGCCCGACCTTCAGGCCATCATTGTGGTGGGCGATTTCGACGAAAATGTGATGGAAGCCAAGATCAAAAAGCTCTTCAACACCATTCCCTCGGTAAAGAACCCGACCGCCAAGGAGGAGTATGCCGTGCCCGACAACAAGGAACCGCTGATTGGCACCGCTACGGACAAGGAGGCTACCTCGACCATGGTTGATGTGAGTTACAAACACGACGCCATCCCGGAAAAGGACAAGAACCTCGGCTACATGCGCATTCAGCTCGAGAGGATGCTGATCAACGCCATGTTCGGCCAGCGGATGCAGGAGATCGCCCGCACCGAAAATCCCCCGTTCCTCATGGCTTACAGCTCTTATGGCGGTTTTACGCGTACCAAGGATGCCTTTTCAGGCATGGCCCAGGCCGCTAACAACCAGGGGATCAAAGCGCTTACCGCCCTGGTTACAGAGATGGAACGGTTGAAGCAGTATGGTTTTACACCTGGTGAATTCGACCGGGCCAAGGCCAATATCCTGCGCAATTATGAATCACGGTATATGGACCGCGACAAACGCAAAAACAGGGAACTGGTCTATCCCAATGTATCCAACTTCCTGACCAACAACCCCAATCCGGGCATCGAATACGAATATAATTTTACCAGGACAGAGATGCCCGGCATCACCCTGGATGAGGTGAATAAGATGGCCCGTGGCTTTGTTCGCGACGATAACATGATTGTCACCGTTACCGGACCCGAAAAGGAGGGTATCACCATTCCGGGCGAAAAGGAGATCACTGCTTTGCTGGTATCGTGCCGCAGCGCCAAAATCGGCCCTTATGTGGATGCCATGGCAGGTAAGAAGCTGATGGAGAAGGAACCTGTTCCCGGGAAGGTGGTGAGCGTTGCTGAAAATACACCTTTCGGAACCATCTGGACCCTTTCCAATGGCATGAAGGTGGTATTTAAACCCACCGACATCAAGGAGGACGAACTGATCATCCGGGGATTTTCTGCCGGCGGAACCTCTATGCTTCCCGACGATGAAGTACGCACTGCCGGCTTCCTCGGCGATGCTTTGTCACAAATGGGGATCGGCAGCTATTCCCGCACCGACCTGAACAAGCTGCTGGCAGGCAAACGCGTACAGACTTCGCTGGGCGTTTCCGACGACCAGGAGATGGTCAATTCGCGCACCTCGCCCAAGGATCTCGAAACCGCACTGCAAATGATCTATCTCACCTTCACCAGTCCACGCTGGAGTCAGACCGATTTCAACACCTGGATGGAGAAGTTAAAGGCGTATTACATCAACTTCTCTTCCGACCCGCGCAGTGCCTTCAACGATACCATCTCGGTGATGGTTTCCAACCACAATCCGCGCCGCACACCCATGAGCTATCAGCTATTGAACGAAGTGACCTTTGAAAAACTGCATTCGGTGTATAAATCGCGGTTTTCTGATCCGGGGAACTTCACCTTTCAGTTCGTCGGTAAAATCGATCCCGCAAAGGCAAAGCCCCTGCTTGAAAAGTACCTCGCTTCACTGCCCACGGTGAAACGGATGGATGGTTACCGGGATGACGGCGTTCGCACACCGAAAGGTCGTGTGGCAAACGACTTCAGGCGGGAAAACAAGACCCCCCGTACTTCGGTGTTTGTAAACTACAATGGCAGCTGCGGGTTCACTGCCGACGATCGTCTTTTTGGCGCCGCCATCCGCCATGTGCTTGAGCTGAGATATGTTCAGGCAATCCGCGAAGATGAAGGAGGCACCTACAGCGTTCGTGTCTCCTACAACGTGAACAAATACCCCGAACCCGGCTTCATGCTGAACGTTGGTTTCGACACCGATCCCCTCAAAGCCGACAAACTCGTGAGCATCGTTCATAAGGAGATTGCAAACATGATCGCCAATGGCCCTTCTGAAGCGGACCTGCAGAAAGCCAGGGAATATTTCCTGAAACAACGGCAGGAGGACATGAAGGAAAATAACTGGTGGAACGTTACGCTGTCTGATTATTACCTGTACCACCTTGATTATCTGACCGGTTTTGAGGAGAAGGTAAAAGACCTGACAACCAAGTCGGTGCACGAATATGCCAAAAAAGCCCTGGGACAAGGCAATGTCATCGAGGTGATTATGCGGCCGTAACGCCGGTATTCTTCCGTTCCCGGAACAGGAACCTGTTACATCCCCCGCCCCCCGGTGAGGAGCCCGTAAACTTTGGGCGCCACGGCACGAAGGAGTGCGCCGGTGAGAATGCAGAAGATGATGACGGTGACCGGGAGCCAGAAGAACGTAAGCAGCTGAAAACCGGGAATTCCCGCGCCCAGCGAGAGCGCCGGGTTGATGACATAGGCCAGAAGGGGTGTGTGAAGTGCATAGATGATAAACGAGAAGGCGCTCATCCACACGAACCACGTTCTGTTCATACTCCATCGCACCAGCGGGACCGGGCCAAGAGCCTGACCCAGCATTGACGCTCCATTGAAAGCCAGGAAGGTCTTAACAGCTGCCAGGAATATAAAGGCAAGGCCCCACCACAGCGGCCGAAGCCATGGCCCGGGTGTGTCGATGTTGAAACCCCGTTTCTGCATCCATATACCCAGTGAGAAAAATAGCAGACCCTCCCCCTCGAAAAATATGAAACCCATGGTGCCCAGCCACATCAATACCGCGACGCCGAAAATGAATCAGCGGGCAATGCGATGGGTTACACACCATTTCAGGAGCGGATAGGCCAGGTTATAAATAAACAGGACACGGATGAACCATAGCTGGTAAGGCACCGGGAAGAGCAGCCACCGGGCGATCATCTCATACCAATGGTAGTCGGGCAGCAGGGTGCGTTCCGGACCTATCTGTACAACCCCCGAGGAGGAGACCAGATCGCGGCCCCAGCCAGTAAGTTCCAGCGCGAAGGTAAATCCGAAACCGATGGCACTCCACAACAGGTAGGGCAAAAACAGCGTACGGAATCGCTTCCCGATCCGTTTTTTCCGGGGGACTTCGTCATGCATGGCAAACAGGAAACCCGAGATGATAAAAAGCATGGGAATCCTGAACCTGAAGAGACCATTCGCCAGGTAATATTCAGTAAATCCGGTAAAGGAGAGGGGCTCACCCGGAAGGGTCCAGGGTTGCAGGTAACGGTCGCCGAGGTATATACCCGTGAACGAATACGAGTAACACCATGGAAATAAAAGCCCAGAAACGGAATTTGGAACTGGTAAAGGGAGATAGCGTTGTGGCAGTCATTCTGGCCCCTAAGTTACTCCGAATTTTTGAACCTCCGTTCCCGGAACCAGGCTGCAACAATCAGCAACAGGATCGCTGCGATCCCTCCCCAGGCCCAGAGCGGGAAAACCTTGTTGTCGTCGGCGGCATAGCTGTGAAGTCCTTTCGACAGGTAATAGTTAACCCCGACAAAGGTCATGATCACGCTGCCAAAGCCGATCACCGAAGCTACATTAAAGACAAATCCGCCTTTCATGCCCGGTACAAAACGCAGGTGAAGGATCATGGCATAGGTGATGACGATCGCCAGCGCCCAGGTCTCCTTGGCATCCCAACCCCAGTAACGTCCCCACGATTCGTTGGCCCACACGCCGCCAAGGAAGGTGCCTACGGTTGCCAGTACGATTCCGATAATGAGCGCCATCTCGTTGGTCAGCGTCAGCTCTTTGATAATCTGATTGAGCCGGGCGGCCGTACCTTCCGTCTTTAGAATGTAGATACACATATTGATCATACCCAGCAGGAACCCCAACGCCAGGAAGCCATAACTCACCGTGATGACCGCCACATGAATGATGAGCCAATAGGATTTCAGCACCGGCTGAAGGTTGGTAAGCTGCGGGTCGTAACTGCTGTGCCCGGCCGTCATCAGCACCATAAAAGCAAGCACGGCGGTGGCTGCCAGGGTAATCTTTGAGTAGCGCATGAAACAGAATCCGGCCAGCAGGCTCCCCCAGGCCACCAGAAGGAGCGCTTCATAGCCATTGCTCCAGGGGGCATGACCCGTGAGGTACCACCGCAGTCCCATCCCATAGGTATGGTATAAGAAGGCGGCACCGAGCAGGATGGCCAGCAAATTCAGCGCCAGGGTGAGCAGCCGGCTCTTTTTTAACCGGAGATTGTCAACAAAGGCAAGGATCAGCATCAAAATACTCAGTATTGCATAAATGTTACGTAGCGTGACAAAGATCTGTGATTTATTGTACCGGATTTCGGTATTTACCATGGATGGGGTGGGCAGGATTGTGCCGGGAGTTCCCTGCCGCTGGGTATCCGAGAGGTGCATCAAGGCTTTATCGGCCAGCGCATAGTCGCCGTTGCGTGCTCCGTCAAAAACTGTCTGCATGTAGTAGTGCATCATGTTGTTGTAGTCAAACTGGTTAAGCGGAAGGTCCTTGTTTATCTCCAGGAGTTTTCCGGTGAGCGGCACCTGCGCCAGCGAATCAACAAAACTGATCCACTTGTGGTTGGGAGCGTTCTGAAGCGGGAATATCTTCAGGAGTGAACCATTTTGAACCGACATCCAGATGTTGGCCCGTTCATCCACCTTGATGATCTCCTTGTCGAAGGCATTTTGCGCTGCCGGCCGTTTTCGGAAAGCAGTTTCAGCGAAGGAGGAGAGTTTATACCGCCCCTGCGCATCGAGAAAATCGTAGAAACAGGCATATTCACCAGTTACACCGAGGATATCTCTCACCGGCTTCTCCCGTACATAGATAATTTTCTGCTGTTTCCAGAATTCAGGATCCATAATCATATCCACAAAAACCTGAACGGCATCCATGTCTCCTTTCTGGTCTGTATGAAAGTGATCTTTGCGCGAAATTTTATGCATCACATCATAAGCCAGGGTATGAATCGGTTCAAACCGGCCATCGAAGGTCTGTACCAGCAGGTGGCCCAGCTTTTCGGCATGTGCAGCCCCCACGTGCGCCTGAACCCCCTGCTGTTCCGCTGGCAAGGCCGGTTGGGCATAAACCGAAGTGGTGACCATAAACAGCAATACTACCAGGGCGGTAAGGCCGGATTTGCGGTCGGCACGGATCCTGTCGATCGCTTTGCTGAGAATGCGGAACCTTGAGTTGCGGCTGAACAGGGTAGCCACAAACCCGATGGACAGAAGAAGGTATCCGAAGTAGGATACCCAGGTGCCGGCACGGTCGTGGTTCACCGAGAGCACTGTTCCCTTTTCATCCATGTCGTAGGAGGACTGGAAAAAGCGATACCCTCCGTAATCGAGCACATGGTTCATATAGATCCGGTGTTCTTCACGAATATTCTTCCGGGTGTCGATGAGCGTCACCTCACTGGCATAGGAGGAGGGGCTCATGGAACCGGCATAACGGTCGAGCACAAAATCGTTGAGCTGCAGCGAAAACGGGAGTGTTATCTCTTTCATCCCTGCACCATCCCTGCCTTCGCAGAAGATAACCTGCGAAGAGCCCCCTTCACGGATGTGCATCATACCTTCAAAACCAAAATACCGTGTAATTCCGGCCCCGATGATCAGCACGACAAAGGCGAGATGAAAAAGCAGGCTGGCAACTTTTTCCCGGCGCCAGAGGTTATATCGTTTTATTGACCCGATAAAATTCACCGCCAGCAGCAGCAGGATCAGCTCGAACCACCAGGCATTGTAAACAACACGGTGTGCAGTGGCCGTATCAAATTTCTCTTCAATAAAAGTTGCCGATCCGATGGCCAGTGCAAAAGTCATCAGCAGCAATAACATCATTTGTGAAGATATCAGAAAGTCAAAGATTTTTTTCATATTTTTAGAATTGGTCCGGATAAGTTTACGAAAAAGAAGCAGAAATATTGTATAACTGCCGCCGCACCTTACAAATATCAAACCACAATCCCGGATAATCCGGACTGACGAATAATAAACTTTTCCTGTTTCGCTGCTTCGCTGTTTCGCTGAGGTACCTTTTGGCACTAAATTTGAGTAATGCTGCCGAAATCTTAACTTTGATGAAAATTGGTTTTGTACCACGTTGTTGCGCAGCTGTTAAATTCCACAATCAGGACCTTCATGCATCTTAAGCGGATCTTACTTATTTCCTTACTCTTTGCAACCATTTTGCCGGGGGTTCCCGCAAGGGCCCAGGACATCGTAAAGCACACAGCATCTGCGCCCTATATTGAATGGATCGGGCAATATCCGGCTACCACGGGAGTGAAGCCCAAACGCAGCTTAGGCACCCGTATTGCCGATTTTATCCTCGGAAGAAAAAATTCATTGGAGCTGACCCGGCCTGTTGCATTGGTGGTTAAAGATTCGGTGACCAGCTTTATCCTTGACCAGGAAAATGGCGTGATCTTCAAGGTAAAGGACAAAGTGGGTGAAATAACCCAATTTAAATCCAGGCAGTACAAAACCTTTCCTTCCCTTGTCGGCATCAGCCGGTTCAGGGAGAACAGCATCCTTTTCACCGACTCTTACCACAACAAGATCTTTGTGGTCAACCCGGAGAAAAAATCGCTGAGTCTGTTAAGCGACTCCACGTTCGGCAGGCCTACCGGGATCGTTTGGGTACCTTCGGAACGGCTGATCTGGCTGGTGGAGACGAATGCCCACAGGATCACGGTGCTGGACGAAAAAGGGAGGTTGGTTAAAAGATTCGGAAAAAGAGGTAATGCCCCTGGCGAATTCAACTACCCCGCGGCGTTGTGGATCGACAAACAGGGACTGGTGTACGTTGTGGATGCCATGAATTTCAGGGTGCAGATCTTTTCGCCGGAGGGCGAATTCATCTCCCAGTTTGGCAAAGCCGGCGACGGCAGCGGTGATTTTGCGCGACCCAAAGGAATTGCCACCGATTCGTATGGCAATATTTACATTGCCGATGCGATCTTTAGCGCCGTGCAGATCTTTAACCGGCAGGGCAGGCTGCTTTACGCCTTCGGTACCCGTGGACAAGGCAAAGGAGAGTTCTGGATGCCTTCGGGCATTTTCATCGACAACCGCGACAGGATCTATGTTGCGGATAGCTACAATTCACGAATTCAGGTTTTTCAACTCATGAACGGAGGAGATAAATAAATGTTAAAACGTATTAAATTCAGCTCTTTGCTGATGCTCACCATACCGCTGTCCATCAGTGCACAAACGATTGTTTCGACCAAGCATAACCTTTCGGTAACCGGTCCCGGCACGATCAAAGCCACCACCGAACAGGAGATCTGTATCTTTTGCCATGCCCCGCACAACGGCCGGCCTGACCAGCCCCTGTGGAACCGGCTCGACCCGGGGCTCACCTACACCCTGTACACCAGTTCCACCACCCAGGCCACCCTGGGGCAACCCGACGGAGCCTCGATTTTATGTCTCTCGTGCCACGACGGAACCATTGCCCTTGGCAGCGTCATCAGCCGTGGCGCACCAATCACCATGGCCGGCGGGGTTACCACCATGCCAACCGGGGTCAGCAATCTCACCAAGGACATCTCCAACGATCACCCCATTTCCTTTCTGTATGATGCAGCCCTGGCAGCGGCCGACGGACAGCTGGTAAACCCTGCCAGCCTCACGGGCCCTGTGAAGTTATGGAACGGAAAGCTACAATGCACCTCCTGCCACGACCCCCATAAAAACAACTTTTCTGCCTTCCTGGTGGCCACCACCCAGTCGTCGAACCTTTGTCTTACCTGCCATACGCCCACAAACTGGGCCGGCGGCAGTCACCGCAACTCCACGGCAACATGGAACGGCGTGGCTCCCGACCCATGGTTCCACACTGCCTATACGACGGTGGCTCAGAATGGCTGCGAAAATTGTCATAACCCTCATTCTGCGGGAGGAAAACTCAGGTTGATGGACTTCCAGCCGGAGGAGAACAACTGCCTCGATTGTCACAACGGGAATGTGGCCGGTAAGAACATCCAGGCGCAGTTTGCAAAAACGTACAAGCATAATGTTTATGGGTATACCGGCATCCACGACCCGGTGGAAAATTCCCTGGTGGCTACCAACCACGTGGAGTGTGTTGATTGCCACAATGCACACCAAACGAACAACACAGCAGCCGTAGCCCCCAATGTAAACGGCTTTATGATCGGGTTGAAGGGAATCAACCAGGCCGGAAATCCTGTGAACCCGGCCCTCTACGAGTACGAGATCTGTTACCGCTGCCATACCAACACCCCGGGCATGTCGCCCCCGGCTACGCCCCGGGTAATCGTACAGGGCAACGTGCGACTCGAATTCGCCACCACCAATCCATCCTTTCATCCGGTGGTGGGACCCCGCAACAACACCGAAATTACCGGGAACCTGATTGCCCCCAACACAGCCTCCACCGTTCTGTATTGCACCGCATGTCATGCCAGCGACGGCACGGGCTCTCCCAAAGGTCCCCATGGCTCAATTTACCCGCGCATTCTCAAACAGCAGTATATCACCACCGACAATACCACAGAGACCGCTGCAGCTTATGCGCTCTGCTATTCCTGTCATAACAGGAACAACATCATCAACAATATCAATACCTTCCCGGAACACCGGCTACACATCGTTGACGAGAAAGCCCCCTGTAACGTTTGTCACGACGCCCATGGCATCGGCAGTCCGGGAACCCTGACCAACAACTCCAACCTCATCAACTTCAGAACCGGCATCGTTACCCCTTCGGGAGGAATCATTCAGTTCACCGATACCGGAGTGAGACATGGCAGTTGCCGTTTGACCTGTCATGGTTTTAATCACAATCCGGAAACCTATTGATTTAACAAGATCCTGTTAACCAGAGTTTGAATGAAAATAGAGATCAATTTCAGCTCCTTCCGGTTTCGCATTGTGGCCACGCTCATTGTCGTAATCACCGTGATGTCCTTTCTTTCGTTTTATACCTATCACTATTATCTGAGTAAGAAAATATACCAGAATGCAGAGGAGGATATCATGTCGGTTCTCCGCCTGATGAAGGAGCAGATCGTGGCGGTTCACGATGGCAGGGTGATTAAACCTGTACTTCGCCAACTCGACAAAAGCGGACAGGTGCTCCATTCCTATCTGATTGATGCCGACGGCAATGTACTTTACCCTGACGGCATCCGTAAAAAGGATTTCGATACCCTGAACATTAAAAGACTTGCATCCGTCCCCAACGATGTAACTGTGAGGATCTACAAAGACCTGCCGGTTCCCTTTTCGCGGGCGATTATCCGGATGAAAAATGGTCCGTCGTGTCACGCCTGCCATGAGCAGAACAAGCCCATTCTGGGATACATCGGCGTTGATTATTCGATGCATTCGCCGGAAGACACCCTGGCCTTTACCCGCCAGTTCAGTTTGGTGTTTACCATTCTTATGATCCTCCTGATCATGGGTTTTGTGCTGGTTTTGCATTATAAGATCGTGCGGAAATCGCTAACACAGTTCCAGTCTGCCATGAACCTCATCAACCAGGGGAACCTTGATGAACGGATCAGGATCCCCAAGTCAACGGAGCTGGGCAAACTTGGCAAGAGTTTCAATGAGATGGTGGGGCAGTTCCAGCAGACCCAGAAGGAGCTCCAGCGTTATCATCAGCAGGAGATCAGGAATACGCAGAAGCTGGCCACCATCGGGGAGATGTCGGCCCGGTTGGCCCACGAGATCCGCAACCCCATCACAGGGATTGCCAATGCCATTGAAATCATCATCGATGAGACCAAAGACACGGAGAACAAGCCTGTGCTGGAAGAGATACAGCGACAGGCAAACCGGGTGAACAAGGCCGTTTCAAACCTTTTAAATTACTCCCGGTCGAAGGATCTGAACACACAGGAGGCCGACATCAATGAGATCGTGAGGTCGGTTGTTTTTTTTCTTGAGAACCAGGGTGTTAAAAAAAATATTACCTTCAGGGTTGAATTGAGTAAGGATATTCCCGGCTTTTTCTTCGATCCGGAACAGGTGGAGAACGTGTTGCTGAACCTGGGGCTGAATGCCATGCAGGCTTCGGATGAAAAGGGGGTCATTACGTATACCACGGCGTTGTTGCCCGCAGAGAAGGCGGTGCAGATCACGGTCAGGGATACGGGAATTGGCATCCCCGTGGATAAGCTGCAAAATATCTTCAAGCCTTTTTACACGACAAGGACCCAGGGTACAGGATTGGGGCTGGCTATTGCAAAGGAGATCATTGAAATGCACCAGGGGGAGATCAGGGTGGAAAATAACCCCGACAAAGGATGTACTTTCTTCATCACGCTGCCGGCAAATTTATAAATTCGCATTGGCTGAAATAAGTTAGACGTTTCGATGCAACCACTGAAAATTCTTGTGATCGACGATGAACAGCTGATACGCTGGTCGTTTGAGAAAAAACTGAGGACTTTGGGATACACTGTCTTCACTGCGGAGAGTGGTGAAGAGGGGCTTCAGTTGTGCGAATCGGAGGTTCCTGATGTCGCCTTTGTCGACAATAAGCTGCCGGGCATGCAGGGGCTGGAAGTCATCTCCAGGATCCGTAGTATGAACGAAGACACCAACATCGTTTTTATGACCGCTTACGGCTCCATCGACACGGCGGTGAAGGCGATGAAACTCGGCGCTCAGGAGTATGTGAACAAACCGTTTTCCTTCAAGGAGATCTATGCGATCATCGACAGTATCCGCGAAAAAATCAGCATTAGCAACGAGGTACAGTTGCTTCGCCGGCAACACAAGGACAAGGTGACCTTCGACCATATTGTTGGCCGTTCCCCCGTGATCCGCAAGATCATCCAGCTATCCAACAAAATCGCCAGGATCAACACGACCACGGTGTTGTTGCTGGGAGAAAGCGGTACGGGGAAAGATCTGTTTGCCAGGGCGATTCACAACGAAAGTAACCGCAGCAACAAACCTTTCGTTACCATCAATTGCGCCTCTTTGCCGGAAACACTGCTGGAGAGTGAACTCTTTGGCCATGAGCAGGGAGCCTTTACCGATGCAAAGAAGCTGAAGAAAGGGTTGTTCGAGATGGCTGAGGGAGGTACGGTATTTCTGGATGAGATTGGCGAGATCAACATGGTAACCCAGGTGAAACTGCTGGGGGTGATTGAGAACAGGGTCATCCGCAGACTTAGCGGCACTGCGGACATCCCGGTTGATATACGTATCATTGCCGCCACAAACAAAGATCTTAAGCGTTCCATTGAAGATAAAACATTCCGGGAAGATCTGTTCTACCGGCTTACTGTTTTTCAGATCATGATCCCGCCATTGCGCGAACATCCGGAGGACATTTCACTGCTTTCAGACCATTTTCTGGCACATTTCAACAACCAGTTCAGGAAGAGTATCCGGTTGATTGACCCGGATGCCAAGCATCTGCTCGAGAAATATTCCTGGCCCGGAAATATCCGTGAGCTGCGTAACGTCATTGAAAGGGCTGTTATTCTTGAGACCCATGATGTAGTTCAGGTGGAAAACCTGCCGGCTGAGATCGTAAAACTACACAGCGACCCGGCCCATCCGCTAATTCCTTCGGCGGAACTGGTCAGGAGCATGGCTGAGGGCTCGTCACTCTATGACCTGGAGAAGCAAACCATCATCGAATCGCTCAACAAAGCTGAACACAACCAGACCAAGGCAGCCAAAATACTGGGAATTACCCGCGACACCCTCCGGTATAAGATGAAAAAATACAAACTCTGATCAAAATTGGGTCAAATAACCCATCCACAACTGGGTTATTTGACCCAACTCCCGAAACACCCTTTTATCGTCAGATTCTTCCCCGCAAACAACCAACCTTCCTCATTCAGGAATAGATCCCACCGCAGGAGTTGTATGACTTTGATTATATGACATATACATCATTTGTTATATGACTATTTGTACTTAATCCGGGCAAAAATAGTTCACCTCCAGGCAACTATCTCCGATTTAGGTTGTTTGTGGTATGGTATTTGGGAAAGCCGTACCAAAAATTTAAATTTTCCCGTTGCGCATTTGAATTAAACTTAACCATTAATCAAACTCTTTAACAAACGACACACATTATGAAAATCACGAAACTACTGACGGCATTGACTTCACTTCTTCTTTTGGCCAATGTTGGTTTGGGGCAAACAATTGTAGGTTCCTCACACGATTTTTCAACACAATCCTGGAATACCACCGGGGAGATCTGCATTTGCTGTCACACTCCTCACAATGCAAACATCAGCGTACCTGATGCACCGCTGTGGAACCACCAGCTCACGATTGCTACTTTCCAGCTCTACACAAGTCCGACTTTCAACGGAGCCTCAACGATCACCCAGCCAAGCGGAAGTTCCAAACTTTGTCTGAGCTGTCACGACGGCACGGTGGCGCTGGAAAATTTCAGTCAAACAACAAACGGAACCCATTATATTTCGGGCGTCAATAACCTGGGGAACGACCTGAGGAATGATCATCCGATCTCCTTTGTTTACGATGCTGCCCTTGCCGCGGCTGACCCTGGTCTCTGGAATCCGACCACCCATCCTTCGGGCATTGGTTCGGGAACCATCACCAACACCATGTTGTTCAACAACAAAATGGAGTGTGCATCCTGCCACGATGTGCACAACAGTACAGGTATTGCTCATCTGCTGCTGAAGACCAATGCAGCCAGTGCGCTTTGCCTGACCTGTCATAACAAATAATTCACCGCCCCGATTTTTGGTGATAAAGAGGAAGGGATCCCCTTTTATCCCCTCCTCTTTATTGCATATTGCAATACCGCGCCATGTATAGAAAACCTATCATCGTATCGCTTTTGTCTGTATTCATGCTGCTCTTTGCAGCCGGATGTTCTCCGCGACTGAATAAAATTCCGGTTGTGAAGGATGTGATCATCTATCCGACTCCGCCCGACACAGCCAGGATACAATTTCTGACCGCCTTCAGCAGCTCTGAGAAGACGGCAGGGAAGCAGACCGCCATGCAACGGTTTATTTTCGGTGAATCCCCGGTGAAGCCGATCAAAAAACCTTATGGAATCGCCGTTCACGGAGGCAAAATATATATCTGCGACACCGGTCTTGGAATTATAGAGATCATTGACCTTGAAAAAAACACGTTCAGGTATTTTGATCCGCCGGGCCCCGGGAAGCTGAAACTCCCTTTAAACTGTGATGTGGATGCAGCTGGAAGGCTTTATGTGGCCGACGGCGTGCGCCTTCAGGTGGTTGTTTTTGACGAGAACGGCAAATATCTCAATGCATTTGGCGAAACTGATAAATTCAAACCCACCGATGTTTGTGTTTCGGGCGACAAGATCTGGGTGGCGAACATCAAAAACAACAATGTGCTTGTGTATAGCAAAGAGACCTACGCGCTTCTTCAAACCCTGCCCGGGGTGGAACTGGGCGAGCCGGGGTTCCTCTATTCTCCTGCCAACCTTTATGTTGCCAATGGGAAAGTTTATGTAAGCGATATTGGCGACTTCAAGGTAAAAGTATACGACCTCGAAGGAAACTTTCTCCGCTCGATCGGAAGCAATGGTACAAGCCCCGGGCAGTTTGTGCGCCCCAAAGGCATTTCCGTCGACAAGGAGGAAAATCTTTATGTGGTTGACGCAAGCTTTGAGAATACGCAGATTTTCGATCGTGAGGGCAGGGTACTTTTATTCTTCGGCGGACCCTATAAAGGCCCCGGCGACATGTGGCTTCCTGCGCATATCGAAATCGATTACGATGACCTGAAGTATTTCCAGAAATATGTAGATCCTGCGTACAAACTGAACTACCTGATTTTTGTAACCAACCAGTATGGCCCGGACAAGGTCAATGTGTACGGTTCAATCTTGCCTAAATAGCATAGTGTGATGACCCCTGTAAAAAAGAATATCGTCTTTTCCCTGATGGTGATTCTGATATCCTTTCTGCTGGGATGTTCACACAAGACGCTTACGGTGTTTTTCGACGGAGTGCCTCCCGAGTATGATTCATTGAGGATGGTTGCCAAACAAAACGGAAAAAAAACAGACAGTATTGTATTGCAGGAGCTGGCCGCTGTAGCCGCTGCGACAAAACACTCCTCTCATCCCCCGTTCGCCAATAAAAAATGTGGACTTTGCCACGATCAGGGAAGAAAAGGAAAACTGACGGAACCAATGCCCGGCTTGTGTTTCCAGTGTCACGATGTCTTTGAATTCAAATTCGGGCACGGACCGGCAGCCTCCGGAAGTTGCACAGCCTGCCACAACCCGCATACGGCAGAAAATCCGAAGCTGCTTTTACGCACCAGCCAGGAGCTGTGTTATTACTGCCATGAACCTTCGCGGGTGACCGTTACTCCGGCCCATGAAAAACTCGGAACTACAGCCTGTACGACGTGCCACAATCCGCATGGCGGCAACAACAAATATTTTCTAACAGAAAAGGAATAGGATGAAAGGATTGCGTATCATATGCATTCTGATGCTTCTGCCGTTACTCGGTTACTCCGATGACTATTCCGTTTCGCGCAGATTCTGGGCTCTGCAAAGTGTAAACGGAGCCGTAAAACTTGGCGCCGATTACCGTTACCAGGCAGGCTATTCCAATGAAATCTACAACTACCAGAAAAGCTCCCGTTTTTATGGGGGAATCCTGCTTAACACCAGCAGTTATTTCTTTACGCCGAATTTCATCTCCCTCGATCTGGGCGGTGAATTCAACCCTACCATCGGCAAGGATCTTTTTCTTGTTATCCCCGACCAGGCCGAAGTGGTGACCATGAAAAAACTGGATGCCAACATTACCTTATTCCGCCAGAAACCCTTCAATTTCAATTTCTTTTTCAATTACAACGATGTTTACGCCAACCGGGAGAACCTGTCGAACATTCGTTCAAACACGGTGAATTTCGGCGGAAACTTTTCATGGTCAAACAAGATCGTTCCTTTTCAGGCCTCCTACCTGCAGGGAAAGTGGTATGAGACGGAGATCGCCACCGGCCGTACCTTTCTCACCCTTCAAAAGAACCTCCAGGCACGCATCGACAAATCATTCACTGCTTACGACAACAGTCAACTAGTTTACACCCGCAATGATTATACCCGGGAGGATGCGAATATTGCCACCACCCGGAACATCTCCGATAACCTGAGTCTGATCAACAACATCTTTTTTGATAAAAAACGAAACTATAACTTTGTCTCTTCCATCACCGGTATTGATCAGTATGGTTCCGATGCATTCCGGAGGTTCCAGGTGGATGAGAGCCTTAACCTGAACCTGCCGAAACGTTTCACGCTCAGCACGAGCTATAACTTCCTTGATTACACAAGGGTGTCGCAAACCCTCAATCAGAATGCCGCGCGGGTAACGCTGCGTCACCAGCTGTATGAGAGCCTCCGTTCCGGACTAACCCTTGAGTACAACCGCATCCGCCATACTTTTTACAGCGAGGATAATCCCCGGGCCGGGATCGATATTACCTACGAAAAACAGATCTGGTTAAAAGGGAGGCTTATGCTGGGTTACGCCTATAACTGGCAACGCCAGAACCACACCAGCGATGAGGTTCCGATGCCTGTGGTACATGAACAGCATGTTTTGACTGACGGACAACTTATTCTCCTGGATAAGGCCTATATCGACATCAGCACGGTGGTGGTGAGAGACGTTACCGGGACCATCATCTATCAGCTCAATTTCGACTACCTGCTGTTACCGCACAACAACCACCTGGAGATCCAGCGTGTGCCGGGCGGACAGATCCCCGACAAATCCGCCGTGTTTGTTGACTATATCGCCATGCTCCCGGGCACCTATAAATATGACGTGAATTTCCAGTCGGTAAGCGCCAGCGTTTCACTTTTCAGTCGCCTGGCAGAGGTCTATGCTAAATGGGCCAACCAGGGGTATGCAAACCTGCAGGTTACCGATTACCTCACGCTGAACTACTTTACCCAGACCACCCTTGGATTCAGGCTGGAGTACAAGTTCCTGAGCGGCGGGGTTGAATATGAAAATTATGCCAGCACCATTGTTCCCTACCGCCTGATGCGGTACTGGCTGCAGGCACAGGGCAGTATCATTAACAAGATCACCTATTCGCTGAACGGAACCATGCGGGATTACACCCTCACCGCCGACAACACACGGCAGCAGTTCATCGATGTGATCGGAAACATTGGATTCCAGTTCAACCCGCAAAGTAACATTTCACTCGAAATTGCTTACCGCAAGCAGGTAGGCCAGCAGATCGACCTCGACCTGCTCACGGCACGTGCACAGTACACCCTTCTGTTCCGTCAGATGTATGTAAAGGTTGGTTTAAACCTGTATGAACGCGATTACCTGCATGAAAAGACTAACTTTATCGGAGGATTTGTTCAGATCGTGCGAAACTTTAACTGGCACCGAAAATGAGACTACCCTTGCTTGTGCTGCTTCTTCTGGCTACCCTTACCATCCTGAATACGGGCTTTCTGCCGGCGCCGGGCGCAGAGAACTGTTTGGAATGCCACGCCGTGGTGCTGGAGAAGCTAAACAAACATGCCGCCACCAAAAAGTGTGGAAGCTGCCACGAGTCGAATGGGTTGCAGCATCCTTCAACAGGGGTTAAGGGATTTAAGTTCGTGGAAGAGATGCCGGCGCTTTGTTACCAGTGCCACGACACCTATGAGAAAAAGAATCTGCATCCCCCCGTTGCGAAAGGCAAATGTCTCGGATGCCATGAGGCGCACAGCAGCGACAATGAGAAGTTGCTGAAATACCCCAAAGCCACCCTCTGCCTTGAATGTCATGATGTAGACATGACCGGTAAGAAATCGCAGCACAAGGCAGTTATCGATGGCAACTGCCAGGCTTGTCATGACACACACGAAAGCGACTACAAGAAACTTCTGAAATCGGATAACTCGTCCCTCTGTTTCACCTGTCACGAGCAGCAAAAACAACTCACCGAGTCCCTAACCGTGCATGCCCCTTTTCAACGCAATTGCATGATTTGTCATAATGGCCACAGCTCCGACGAACCTCGCCTGCTTCGGGAAAAGACCCCGGATCTCTGCGCCGGCTGCCATGAAGATGTGATGACGGTAGCTACCGAATCTACCCATACACATCCGGGGATGAAGGTAAAAAAGAATTGTATGAACTGTCACTCGCCCCATGCATCAGCCGAGAAAAATCTGCTGATCGCAGAGGAGGAAAAAGTTTGTATTACCTGTCACAACAAGTCTGTTTCTGCCGAGAACAAACCCATGATCAACATCCGGCAGCTCTTGCAAAACAGCCCTTATACCCATGGCAAGATCGCCAAAATGAACTGCTCATCCTGCCATATTCCGCATGGCTCAAACAATCATCCCATCCTTTCCGGCTCGTATCCTGTAGGCGGTTATGCAACAGATAAAAAGGAGAGTTTTCCGCTCTGTTTCAATTGTCACAACTCCTCGTTGCTCATGCAGCAGACAAGCGAAACGGCGACCGGGTTCCGGAACGGGTTACAGAATCTCCACTACCTTCATATCCAGGGAAGCAAAAACAGGAACTGCAGCAACTGCCATAACGTACACGGGTCGCAGAACCCCTACCTCATCGCAGAAAAGGTCATTTACGGGAAATGGGAGATGCCCATTCGGTTCATGGTGCTTCAAAACGGTGGTTCCTGTGCTCCGGGCTGTCACGGAGAGCGGACTTACAAGAGGCAGTAAGGATTTTATGAGGCCGGCTTCCGGTTATTCCTCCTTTTTATACTCAATCGATCGCTGAACGATTCTTAAGGCCTTCCCATTGTGGTAATCTATCCGTTCGATCCAGTTTCCCTGGTCATCGTACTTATATTTATACCTGAAGTCATCATAATGAAATCTGAACTTGGATTTGAAGTAGTTATCCTTGTTAATTTCAGCAATGTTCCCCATCTCATCATAGCTGATCTTGGCCCTTGTGGTGTCGCCGCCTGAGTGCGACATCCACTCTGTACGGTTGCCGTGGCTATCGTATTTATAGTGAAAATCCGATCCGTCGGAAAAATCCTCTTCATACACGTTTCCGGCGGCATTCCTTTTGATCTCAATTTTATACAGTATGTTTCCGGAAACATCGGTAATGATCTCCTCAACCGGCCGGCCGGCGGTATCGGTTTTGTAATTCATCTCCGCCATTTTTCCCAGGCTGTAGTTGACAGAACCCAGGATGAATGGTTTTCTGTCGATTGTTTTTTCGGGGTAAAAACGGATGTAAACGGATTCAAAATTGTTATCCGCAAAGTCGTATCTGCCCTTATACTGGCAGTCTATTGTACCGTCGGCATTGTAATCGATCACATCCGTGATGTTTCCGGTCTGATCAAGCATTACCTGCTGATCGTGGTATATTTCGTCATCCAGCTTATCTCCCTTTTTTATGGCTCCGTATTTTTCAACGGCGAGATAGTAGGAGTCTTTGTAAGAGATCACTTTTCCTTTGAGCCGTTGTCCGAAAACTTCATCATTGAACAGGGAGGAGATAAGCAAGAGGCACCAGACAATTTTTTCCATGTGCAAAGATACCAAGAACCTGAATATCGTTTGGTTGGTTTCCCACCCGTAGGGACAGAAATGTTTCAGGATATGTTACAGGTATGTGTGCCGGTTCAGATCTTTTTGACGCGTACGGCACTCATGCCTTTAAAACCACGTTCGATCTCAAAAGTTACCGTATCGTTTTCCCTGATCTCCTCGGTGAGGCTGTTTACGTGAACGAAGAATTTCTCCTGGGTGTCGTTCTCTTTGATAAATCCAAACCCCTTGGCGGAGTTGAAAAATTCAACCTTTCCGGTGCGTACGGCCATGGCCTCTAACTTTTCGCGTTTGGGGACTCCGATTTCAATGCTGCCTGCATCTACTTTTTTGCGGTTGGCCGGATTGGGGGGTGTATCGGTGATCTGCCCGTATTCATCCACATAGGCGATCATGTTGCCTCCCCCTTGTGAATTTGCTTTACGCTCGGCAGTTTTCTGCTCTTTGTCGAGTCGCTTTTTTAATCTTTTTTTCTCTTTGTCACGTTTGTTGAAAGTCTCTTGTGAACTCGCCATGAAGGGGTATTTGGGTGGAACTGCAGTAAGCTGTCTTTGCAAAGATAGGTTTTTTCTCGTTCTTTGCAAAATGTCCCTATATTTCGCCTCGCTCAACTCCGGAAGCAACGGTAATTGCTATTACATTGGCAATGAACACGAGGCAGTGCTTGTTGATGCCGGCATCTCCTGCCGCGAAACGGAGCGACGGATGATAAGGATGGGGTTGTCGATCAAAAAGATAAAAGCGATTTTCATCACCCATGAGCACACCGACCACACGCGGGGCGCCGAGGTGTTGTCGCGGAAATACAGGATACCGGTTTATATTACAGAGGCCACTTACCGTGGCAGCCGGCTGAACCTGGAGCCTCAGCTGATGGTTGGATTCAGCGCGTCGGAGGTGGTGCGCATCGGGTGCCTTCAGGTGTTTCCCTTTCCCAAGTTTCACGATGCCTCGGAGCCGCATAGCTTTACGGTGAGCGGAAACGATATTACCGTTGGGGTGTTTACGGATATTGGCACTGTTTGCGAACACCTGGCACACCATCTGGGTCAGTGCCATGCCGCCTTTCTGGAGGCCAACTACGACGAGGAGATGCTGGAGACGGGACATTACCCGATTTACCTGAAACGACGGATCCGCAGCATGGAGGGACACCTTTCAAACGACCAGGCGCTGGATCTGTTCACCACCCACAGGCGCCCCGGTATGCAGTTCCTGGTTCTCTCCCATCTATCGGCAGAGAACAACGATCCGCGGCTGGTTCATGAACTCTTCAGCAGGCATGCCAATGGCACCCGGATCGCAATTGCATCGAGGTATGAAGAGAGTGAAGTTTTTTGTATCAGACAGCCTTAGGCGTACTCACTGCAGGAGCAGGTACTGAAACTGCCTTGGCTTTCTTTTTCGGAGCGGCTTTTTTAACTGCTTTTTTTGCCGGCTTCTCCTTTTTCTCAGCAATCTTTTCGACTTTTACAACTTGCTTTTCCTGCTTGGGGCGTCCACGTTTCTTAGTGGCTTTTACAGGCTTTTCGGCAGCAACCTCTTTCGAAATAACACCCAATTTTTTCAGAATCCCTTTAATGTCGTCGATGTAATTTTCGGCATCGACTAATTCCATCTCGTAATGATTTCTCAAGAATTCGAGCTCGGATTCATTAAATTTTATCGCTTTCATGATACTGATATTGGTTAATTATGAATATATCCGGGGTAAAAATAATAAAATTTGGATTATCTGCTATTTAAAATTGACGATTGTTATACCGGCTCCACCCTGTTCGAGGTTTTCATCGCGGGCTGATTTTACCTCTTTTTGCGAATGCAGATAATCGCGCGTTACCTGTCGCAGCACCCCATTGCCTTTCCCATGCAGGATCCGAACCTCGCTCATCGAAAGCAGGATGGCATCGTCGATATACCGCTGTAGAATCGAAAGGGCTTCATCCACGCGCTTTCCGCGAAGGTCGAGCGTGAGCCGGAAACCCTCGTGCTTTGCCTGCAGGTCGGCCAGGAAGCCGGCATAGGCATGACGCACCGGACGGTTTTCTGAAGAATTAATGGAGATGGTTTGAACCTGCGGAGCCGGTGGATTTAAATCCGGGTCGCCGGGTATAAGTCTCTGTTTTTCTTCCAGGAGATTTGCGCGGATCTCTTTGGTTTTCGTTTTTTCGGCCTGGGCCTCCTTGATCTCCCGGATGGTTTTTTCGATGAGTCTGTTTGAATTATCGAGGATGTCTTTGGCCTCCCGGCGCGCATTGGCAAGAATCTCCTTTTTGGAGGTTTCGAGATCGGCGGTCAGCTTCTGATATTTCGAAATCAACTCTCCTAAAAAATCGTCTGCTACTCTTAATTCCGTCGATTTTTTCTCGACCTCTCCCTTTTCAACCTCCAGGTTCTGCAGTTCGCGGTCGAAATCGAGCTGGCTCTTCCCGGTCTTTTTCTGAGCCTCATCCAGGACCTCCTCCGGGAAGCCGATTTCCCTCGCGATCTCAAGTGCAAAGGAGCTGCCGGGGTTTCCGCTGATCAGTTTGTAGAGCGGCTTCAACCGTTTAAGGTCAAAAAGCATGGCCCCGTTGGCAATGCCCGGTTCCCGTGAAGCCAGCAGCTTAAGATTGGAATAGTGTGTGGTTACCACCCCGCAGGCATGTTTCGCGTTGAGCGCCTCAAGTGTTGCCTCCGCGATAGCACCCCCCAGCGAGGGATCTGTTCCTGTGCCCAGTTCATCGATCAGGAACAGTGTGTTTTCACCGCTGTTTTCGATAAAATATTTCAGGTTATGCAGCTTCGAGGTGTACGTGCTGAGGTCGTTGTCGATCGATTGTTCATCTCCGATGTCGATAAAAATATTCTCAAACACCCTGAACTCCGAATCCTCTTTCACCGGTGGCAGCAATCCGCATTGATACATATATTGAAGCAATCCGACCGTTTTCAGACAAACGGATTTCCCTCCTGCGTTGGGACCTGAGATGATAAGGATCCGCTGCTCGTCGTTAAGCGTTATGTCGAGCGGCACCACCGGCTTGTTCTGACGGGTGTGGGAGAGGTACAGGAGCGGGTGCAGGGCTGACCGCCAGAGCAGATGCCGTACCGGAGAACCACCGGGCTTGCCTGAAGCCGTAGCTGAATGTTCAACATCCACACCCATTGGTCTCCGGCCATGCGTGTCGACGGCCAGCCTTGCCTTGGCGCGGATAAAGTCGATCTTTCCCAGGAATCTGTAGGCATGAACAAGCAGGTCGATATCGGGTCGTACAAGGGTGGCAAACTCCACCAGGATCTTCACGATCTCACGGCGTTCATCGTATTCAAGCTCCCTGATCTCGTTGTTGGTTTCGAAGATTTCAACCGGCTCCACATAAACCGTGTGTCCGGTGGCCGATTCGTCGTGAACGAACCCCTGCACCTTGCGTTTGTGGGTGCTGATCATCGGGATTACGAGGCGTCCGTTGCGCAGGGTTATCTCCGCATCTTCAGGAACCCATCCGCTCTGCCTTGCCATTTTGAAGCTCTGAATGACTTTCCGTTCCACCGACGCCTGTTTGGCGATCTTCTCTTTTCTGATGCGCTGAAGATCGGGAGAGGCGGAGTCGCGGATATCTGATTTGTCATCCATAATTCGACCAATCGCTGAAATGAGGTGGCCGGAGGAAAGAAATATCGGAAGGTTCGAAAAGTCACTATCCGGCATCGGGGATGTTGTCCAGGTGCGTGCAAGTTGCCTCAGACAGGGATATTTTTCTTCGCGCCCCGAGAGAAATTCGTAAAGGTTAACGATGGTGGTCAGCGAAAGACGAAGTTCGGCAAGCTGGTCGGTTTCAAGATAGGTTCCCGGAATGCTTACGGAGAGAAGGGCAGGTACCATGTCGTAGTAATCCTGTGCCGGAAAATGTTCCTCAAATTCGAGGATATGACGCATCTCGGCCGTTTCGGAGAGGTTTTTCCCGATCTCCTCAAAGCTGGTTGAGCTGGCAAGAAGGTTTACATTTTCGCGCCCAAGCGGTCCGAGACAATACCCCAGAAGCAACTTTCTGATGGAGTCGAAGCCGAGTTTTTGTTCGAAAGAGGCCGGAAATATCATTTCGCAAAGATAGGAAAAGTAGTCCGATGCATTTCATGCTCCGAAACCCCACACTTTACTGCCCCTTTGGATGCTTTGTTGAATTATACAACAGCTGTTGAATAAATCAACAGTGCCTGTAACCTTATTGATTTTCTGATATTTATGATCTTTGTTCGGATTAACTGTAGATTTTTTCAACACTCGGGATTGTTTACCCGCTCTCTGAATCAATTTATATCGTGTTGTTTATCTATATATTACGCTTCATTTTAACCTGTGGTCCGTTTATTGATTAAGGAGAGGCAGTAAAGAAAAAGAGATTACCACATTACTTACATTAAAAATCTGACGTCATGAAAACCAAGATCCTTTTCTCCGCCATGATCGTCATTGCATGGTTCAGTTTGTCAACCGCAATGGCCAATCCGGAAAACCAGAAGTCGCCGGGTTCTGTGGCGATTGTCACCACTGCCGATCTATACGATCTCTCTTCGGTGTGGGTGGCTGCTTACCAGATGCAGCATCCGGGGAGGGTAGTGAATGTGATCAGGTATACCCGGGAGAACCGGCCGGAGATCCTGAATGCCGGGGCAGGCCTGTGCATTGTAAGTGATGATTTTTATACCTCACTTTCCGGAGAGAACCTGTGGAAAATGGTGATTGGCCGTGATGCCATTGTACCGGCGATCAGCACTAAAAATCCCCGGTTGGCGGAGATCCAGCATAAGGGCATGAGTATGGAGCAGTTGGCGGAGATCATCCGGAACCCCGGTACAGCTCAGGGGAAAGACCTGACAGGCGGGACACAGAAAACATCGGTTCATCTGTATTTGCTGAATGAGCCTTCGATGAATGAGCGCGTCGCAAAATGTCTGGGAGTGCCGGTTGCCGGTTTAAACGCCACCATGGTAAACAGCGCCGCAGAACTTGCCGACATCATTCAGAAGGATCCGCTGGCGCTTGGTTTCTGCCGGCTGGCCAATGTGCTCGACCAGACCAAACAGGCGCTTATTCCCGGCATCGCACTGCTGCCTATCGATAAGAATGGCAATGGGAAACTCGATCCTTTCGAAAATATTTATGCCAGCATCCCGGAATTTCTGCATGGTGTATGGCTTGGAAAATATCCCGGATCGCTCACCCTGAACATCTATGCTCTGGCCGCTGTTCAGCCCGAAAACGAAAACGAGGTAGCTTTCCTTCAGTGGGTACTTGCCGCTGGACAACAATACCTGAATCAGCACGGATATTTCGATCTCGGCTACAACGAACGGGAGGCTAAGTCGGCCCTGCTGGGCAAAAGCATCACCCTGGCGGCCATTCCCACCCGAACAAATCCCCTTCAAACCATCATGATCCTTCTGGCAGCGCTTCTTCTTGCCGGTTCGGCGATAGTCTGGATGATAAAAATTCAACGGAACAAAAAAACCTCTGCCGGCCGGAGCATTCATGGGGTAGCCCATTTTAATGCCGGCACCCTGAACATCCCGAAAGGATTATGGTTCGACAAATCGCACACCTGGGCATTCATGGAGCAGAACGGGATGGTTCGCATGGGCATCGACGACTTCCTGCAGCACCTTACAGGTCCGGTGTCGCGTGTAAAGATGATGGCTCCGGGCACCCGGGTGCTTAAAGGAGAGGTGATTCTTACGGTGATACAGAACGGGAAACAACTGAACATCCACGCCCCGGTGTCGGGCATCATCCGCACCCAAAATGGACTGCTTGGCACCCACGCATCCATGATCAACCAGGCGCCGTTCACTGACGGGTGGGTGTACACCATTGAACCCTCCAACTGGCTGCGCGAAACCCAGTTCCTGTTCATGGCTGAGCGTTATCAGGTGTGGCTCAAACAGGAGTTTATCCGCGCCAGGGATTTCTTCGCTACTGCCACAAGGTCGCTGCAGGGTGAGTATATCCCCATCGTACTGCAGGATGGCGGTGAATTGCAGGACAATGTACTCTCCACCTTCGGGCCTGAAGTATGGGAAGAGTTTCAGCAGAAATTTATTGATGAAAGCATTTAACATTTAAATATATGAGCATTAACCGACGTGGGTTTTTCAAGGTTCTGGGAGTTACCGGGGCCGCCCTGGCCATAGGCCGCGAAGTGAAAGCGGCGCCCGCAGGAAATGGCGAGATCGATTTCCGCGGGATACTTTACGATTCAGCCCGCTGCAAAGGCTGTCACGGCTGTGAATATGATTGTGCCGATGCAAACGGTCTGCCTGTTCCGGAACCTGTAAAAGACGACCTCATCGTACGGAGCACCGGCGAAACCAGGCGAACGGTGGTGAACGGATACAACACCTCCAAGGGGAAAGTCTTCATTAAAATTCAATGCATGCATTGCAATGAGCCTGCCTGCGCTTCCGCGTGTCTCACCCAGGCGATGCATAAGACCAAGGCCGGACCGGTGATATGGCGTGGAGAGAAGTGCATGGGATGCCGGTACTGCATGGTAAGTTGTCCGTTCGACATGCCAAAATTTGAATACCACAGTGCCAATCCGAAGATCCAGAAATGCGACATGTGTTATAACCGCCTGAAAACAGGAGAAGCGCCGGCCTGTGCGACCAATTGTCCGAATGAAGCCCTGTTTTACGGCACACGACGCCAGTTGATCGCAGAAGCACGGAAAAGGATTGTGGAAAATCCCAAACTTTATGCTGACTACCTGTACGGTGAACATGAAGCCGGCGGAACCTGCTGGATGTATCTCTCTCCTGTCAACTTCAGGGAACTTGGGCTGAAAAATATTCAGAAGGCCTCCTATCCGGCCCTTACCAAAGGATTTCTGTACAGCGTACCCTCCATTTTCGTGCTCCTTCCGGCATTTCTGCTGGGAATTCATCAGGCCACTAAAAAGGAGAACCAAACCATTGAGGAGGACGAATCATGAACCAGACCAAAAGCAAAATTTTCACCCCTTTCAACATCATCTCAGTGCCCGTCATCCTCGTTGGATTGGTTTTGATCGTGATCCGTTTCTGGAAAGGGATCGGGGCGGTAACGAACCTCACCCAGGAGATCCCCTGGGGCTTGTGGATTGGCTTCGATGTGGTTACCGGTGTTGCCTTTGCCGGCGGGGCCTATGTTGTCACCTTTATGGTGTATATCCTCAAGATGAAACAGTATCAGTCCATTGTCCGGGTCACAGTTCTTAACGGTTTTCTGGCCTATGTGTTTTATGCCGGGGCCTTGCTGCTCGACCTGGGCCGGCCGTGGAATGTGATCAATCCGATCATCGGAAATAATTTCGGCGTCAACTCGGTACTGTTTCTCGTGGCGTGGCATTTTCTGCTGTACATGATCGCCCAGCTGATCGAGTTCTCACCAGCCATCGCCGAGTGGCTGGGTGCGCGAAAGATCCATAAAGTACTGTCGGGGATGACCGTTGCCGCGGTGATCTTTGGCATCACCCTTTCCACCCTGCATCAGTCGGGACTCGGGGCCCTGTACCTGATGGCAAAGGAGAAGATTCATCCCCTCTGGTACAACGAATTCATCCCGGTCATGTTTTTTGTGAGCAGTATTTTTGCAGGACTATCGATGGTGATTTTCGAGGGGTCGATCACACACCGGGTATTTGCCTCACAGATCAGCAGCAAAGACCACCACGCACAGAATCCGATCGTAATGGGGCTGTCGAAGATCTGTGCCGGCACCATGTTCGCCTATTTCTTCCTTCAGGTACTCGTGTTTATTCACGAGAAGCACTGGGGTTTGCTCAACACCCCCATGGGATACTGGTACCTTTTAGAGATGATCGGGTTCGTGCTGTTACCCATGGCCCTCTTCTTTTACAGTTACCGTCGCAACAACATTCTGCTCATCCGCACGGCCGCCATTCTCACCATGCTGGGTATCATTCTCAACCGCCTGAATGTTACGGTGATTGGCTTCCGGTGGGATGCAACCGCCCATTATATCCCCTCGTGGATGGAGGTAGTGGTAACCTTAACCGTAATTTTCACCGAGATCTGGATATTCAGGTGGGTGATCAACCGTATGCCGGTGCTGAGAAGCTCGCCGGAGTGGGCCAAACATTAAAGGCACAAATGCACGAATGCACTAAAAGTAATTTTCAATTTTCAATTTTCAATTATTATGGACGGATTCAGCTATCACAACATATTTGAGACCAAGGGTCTCGAGTATCTGATCATCATCACCTTTCTCATCCTGCTTATACCTTTCTCCATCCTGCTGAACCGCAAGGTGAAGAGAAGGAGGCAGCTTAAGCAGGCTGTTGGGGTCCTCACCAACGGAGCCCTGAAAATTCCCCGCGGAGTCTATCTCAGCCGGAATCACACCTGGGTACACCTGGCTAAATCGGGTATTGCCCAGATGGGTCTCGACGACCTGTTGATGCAAATTACGGGAGAGGTAACGGTAAAATATCTCAAAACGGCCGGGGATCCTGTTGAAAAGGAGGATATCGTTACAGAACTGGCGCATGACGGCAAGGTTCTGAAGGTATGCTCTCCCATTTCGGGGACGATTGCCGCGGTGAACACACTGCTTTCGGAAGAGCCCTGGAAGCTGAATGAAGAGCCTTACGGGGCGGGTTGGATGTACAAGATAGAACCCGGCAACTGGAAAGATGAGACCGGCAGCTACTTCCTGGCCGATGCTGCAGCGGGCTGGTCGAAAAACGAGCTGCTTCGGTTCCGCGACTTCCTGGCCACGCGGCTGCCCCGGTACAATCCCGATGTTTCGATGGTAGCGCTGCAGGATGGCGGAGAATTGCACGATCACCTGCTGGCGGACCTGCCGGAGGGGATGTGGAAGGAGTTTGAACAGGAGTTTATGAAGCATTAATAAAAACAGGCAGTTCATTCTGCCTGTTTTTTTATTATCTTGCCGTAATAATTGCCAACTGCCTCCGCTCTGCTCCTGCTGCTGTGCTAAAATTTACGGGATATGAATCTCTTCACCAGGCTTCGAAACAGCTACACCAAAGGTAATTCCATCTCCCGGAAGTACCTTCAGTTCCGATCTTCAATCTATGGCCGTGTGGTCTTTGTCATCCTGGTATCCAGCATCTTTCTGTTCGTCTCCTTCAGCATCATTTTCCGTTCGGTGAACGAGGAGTACCTCAATACGGTGATCCGTCAAAACGGGAACAATATCGGAACCATCGTAGGAGGTTCGCTCTATCACTCCATGCTGGAAAACGACAAGAGCACCCTTCAGAACACCCTCCAGATCATCAACACCATGCCGGGCATCGACGAGGTGAACATGTACGACAGCAAAGACAATCTGGTTTATACCTCCATCCCTTCCGATACCAATACCAGTCACAGCAATCCCAACTGCATCAGCTGTCACAGTGATCTGAAATCGATCTTTCCCGGGAAGGGAAATCACTACAAAATCATCAATCCGGCCAGCGACTGCAAGATGAGCCACAACGACAGCTCCAGCCGTCACCTGCTGATCAAACTCCCGATCCGCAACGAGAAATCGTGCTATGCCGACCCATGCCATTACCATAAACCCACCGAGCAGGTGCTGGGATCGCTCATCATCAAGATCCCGCTGGAAGAGTTGGATGCCGCAGAGTCGAAATCCTCCACGGAGTTCTATCTGCTGGCAGTGGTTACCACCATTTTCCTGGTCGGTTTTCTCTTTTATTTCACCCGCCAGCGTATAAAAAATCCGCTGAACGCTTTGGTATCGGCGAGTAAAGCCGTGGCCAGCGGAGATAAAAGCACACGGTTGGAGATAAAACCCAACCAGCTTGAAGACATGAAGATGGTATCGCAGGCTTTCAACAACATGCTTGATAACCTGGAGGCGGCCAACAGCGAGCTGCAGAACTGGTCGCAGCAACTCGAATACAAAGTGCTTAAAAAATCGGAAGAGCTGGGTGCAGCCCAGAATGAGCTCATCCACATTGAGCGGATCGCATCGCTCGGGAAGCTTTCGCTGTCGGTGGCACACGAAATCAATAATCCCTTGTCGGGAATTCTTGTTTACACCAAACTCGTTTCCAAACAACTCAGGAACCTTCAGATGGACCCGGAGAAACAGGAATCCATGCTGAAACATCTCCGGCACATAGAGAACGAGACCAAGCGCTGCGGAGATATTGTAAAAGGGCTGCTGGACTTCTCGAAAAAAGACCAGAAGGACTTTGAGGTCAGGAGCCTTCATGAAATTCTGCGTAAGACCTACGATCTGATGAGTCATCCGATGAAGATCGCCAACATCAATTTCCTGACTGACTTCAGCGCTACGAACGATTTGATCTTCTGCAGTCCGAACCAGATAAAGCAGGCATGTATTGCCATCCTGGTGAACGCTTCGGAGGCAGTGGCCGAAAACGGTGAAGTTACCATCCGCACCCGGAATATTTATGCCGAGACCCTGGTACTTGAGATCTCCGACAATGGAGTAGGCATTGCCGCCGGGGATATCCCCCATATTTTTGAGCCTTTTTTCTCGACCAAGCAAAGTGCCAGCGGCATCGGGCTGGGTCTTGCCATCGTGCATGGCATTGTGCAAAGCCACAAGGGAAAAGCTGAAGTACTATCGACCCTGGGCAAGGGAACAACCATTTCGATCACCCTGCCGGTCATCGAAAATAAATGATAAGGAGCTATGACACGAAAGATTTCAATCCTCATTGTTGATGATGAGGAATCTGTAAGGGACTCACTCTACAGCTGGTTCATCGAGGACTGTTACCGGGTGGAGTGTGCCGAAAATGCGAAGGTTGCGCTGTCGATGCTCGAATCTGAGACTTTCGACATCATTCTGGCCGACATCAAGATGCCGGGAATGGACGGACTGGAGATGCTCCGCCGTATCAAGGCGATCCGCAAGGAGTCGATCGTGATCGTGATGACCGCCTTTGCCACTGTTGACACGGCGGTGCAGGCCCTCAAAGACGGCGCTTTCGACTACGTAACCAAGCCTTTCGATCCCGACGACCTGTCACATCTCATCCGCAATGCCGCCAAGTTGATTTCGCTCTCCGATGAAAACGAGCAGTTGAAAGAAAAAGTAGTCATGCTTGAAAATGTGGAGGACCTGATTGGCAGGAGTGCAGCGATCCGGCAGGTGCTGCACCAGGTAGAGAGTGTGGCCCAGTCGAACAGCTCGGTGATCATCACCGGTGAGAGCGGCACCGGGAAAGAGCTCATTGCAAAGGCCATCCATTCCAACTCCCCGCGGAAGTTCTTCCCCCTGGTGAGCGTCCATTGCGGCGCCCTCACCGAAAGCCTGCTGGAGAGCGAGCTGTTCGGACATGAGAAAGGGGCTTTTACCGGCGCCATGTATCACCGTAAAGGTCGTTTCGAAATGGCCGACAGCGGGACGATATTCCTGGATGAGATCGCTACGATCTCCACCAAGATGCAGATCGAACTGCTGCGGGTACTGGAAACCAAACGATTTGTGCGTGTAGGAGGAAATAAGGAGATCACCTCTGATTTCCGGGTCATCTGCGCTACCAACAAAGACCTGAAAAACATGGTAGAGAACGGGACTTTCCGCGAAGATCTGTTTTACCGTCTCAACGTAGTGAACATTCATATCCCCCCGCTTCGTGAGCGAACTGAGGATATCCCGCTGCTGGTGGAGTACTTCATTAAAAAATATTGCACCTCCATGAATAAGCCTCCGCTTCCCATTGATCAGGCTGCCTTGCGGAGACTTGAGGAGTTAAGCTTTCCCGGTAACGTGCGCGAACTGGAGAACATGGTGGAGCGGGCCATTGTGATCGGGAGCGGCAAAAAGATCCAGCTCAAAGACCTGCCGGTAGAGAAGACCCTCATCGAAAACCCGGCCGAAAGCCTCGACGATCACGAAAAGAATCATATCTGCCAGATCCTGGTCAAGTACGATTGGAACATCAGCCGGACGGCAAAGGCCCTGAAGGTTGACCGCGTTACGCTGTACAACAAGATCAAGAAGTATGATCTCAGGCGTACGGAGGAGAAATAACCCATCAGAACCTGATGAACCAGCAACATATCACACTAATTTCTTTCGGATATTTCAGGAAAGACCTTCTTGAGGTGGTTGCGGGGGAGGTGAAGAATCAGTATTCGATGCCGGTATTTTTCAGGGAAGGGCACCTTGACCTGAGCGATTTTTATGATCCTGCGCGCCGTCAGTATAACGGCAACATGCTCCTGAAACACCTGAATACAGAGATTGCCTCCGACCACGCCAAAACCCTGGGGCTTTTCAGTGTGGACCTCTTCATCCCGATCCTGACCTATATTTTCGGACAGGCTGCACTCAACGGGCGCACCGGAATTGCTTCACTTTACCGCCTCAGCAACGAACGTTATGGGATGGATCCCGACGATAAGCTGCTGCTTGAAAGGTTTACCAAAGAGGTGATCCATGAGTTGGGCCACACTTTTGGACTGGTGCATTGCAGCATCCCTTCCTGTGTGATGCGATCAAGCACCTATGTGGAGGATATTGACCAGAAGGAGCAAAATCTTTGTCTGCATTGCAGGGAAGCGATGGTAAAATGATCTCCGTGCTGTGCTATCCGCGATAGAAGCTGATGAGTGCGTTGGTGGAGCTGTCGTGCTGCAGTGGCGCCTGTTTGTTTTCCAGTTCGGGAATTATTTTCATGGCGAGTACTTTGCCGAGTTCCACTCCCATCTGGTCGAACGGATTCACCCCCCAGATAACACCCTGCGTGTAGACCGCCTGTTCGTTCATGGCCACCAGCTTGCCGAGGTTTGCCGGTGTTAGTTTTTCGAGGAAGAAGGTGGACGACGGGCGATCTCCTTCAAATACCTTGTGCGGCACCAGGCTATCGGGCACCCCCTCATTTCTTACCTCCTCCGGGGTTTTTCCGAAAGCCAGCGCTTCACCCTGGGCGATCATGTTGGCCATCAGGTAATCCTGGTGGAGCGGAAGCACGTTGAGCGGATTTTTGAACCCTATGAAATCGCAGGGGATCAATAACGTTCCCTGGTGAATAAGCTGGTAAAACGAGTGCTGACCGTTGGTGCCTGGTTCGCCCCAGTAAACTGCACCTGTGGCATATTCAGTGGTCTTTCCATCCAGGGTTACGTGTTTGCCGTTGCTTTCCATGGCAAGCTGTTGCAGGTAAGCAGGAAACCTTTTCAGGTAGTTCTCATAGGGCAGCACGGCCTGGGTCTGGGCACCGAAAAAGTTGATGTACCAAACTCCCAGGAGACCCATGATGACCGGGATGTTGCGTGCGAGGGGTGTGCTGCGGAAATGCTCGTCCATGGCGTGAAACCCGGCAAGCATCTCATGAAAATTTTCAGGACCGATGGCAATCATGGTGGAGAGTCCGATGGCTGAATCCATGGAGTACCTTCCTCCTACCCAGTCCCAGAAACCAAACATGTTGCGGGTATCGATACCAAATGCACCCACCTCTTTTGCATTGGTGGAAACAGCCACAAAATGGCGCGCAACGGCCTCCTCATGAACCAGTTTATCGAGCAGCCACTTTCTTGCGGTGCGTCCGTTGGTCATGGTTTCGAGGGTAGTGAAAGTTTTCGAGGAGACAATAAACAGGGTCTCTTCCGGATCGAGGCCGTTCACTGCCTCTGCAAAATCATTGCCGTCGATATTGGAAACAAAGCGGAAAGTAAGGCTTCGATGAGCATAGAACTTCAGGGCCTCATAGGCCATTACCGGCCCCAGGTCTGACCCGCCAATGCCAATATTAACGACATTGCGCACCGGCTTACCGGTATATCCCAGCCATTCTCCCTTTCGGATCTGCATGGCAAACCCGGCCATCTTATTCAGCACGGCATGCACCTCCGGAACCACATTCACGCCATCCACCATGACGACAGATCCTTGCGGAGCCCGTAATGCAGTGTGAAGCACAGCACGGTTTTCGGTGGTGTTGATTTTCACACCCGTGAACATCGCCTCTATTTTTTCAGGCAGTCCGCGCTCCCTGGCAAGGTTGAAAAGAAGGCCGAGGGTCTCCTCTGTGATGCGGTGTTTGGAATAGTCGAAATAGATTCCAACATCCTGAACCCGGTATTTTGATCCCCGGTTTGGGTCATTGTTGAACAGGGAACGGATGGATTGTTTCCTGATCTCCGGAAAATGCGACTTCAGCGCCTTCCATGCAGTGGTATTGGTCAGATCTGTCATTGGTTTATCCATTTTTAATGCTGATACGTTTTGCGGCTATGCTGTCGATAAGGTTTTTCCACGATTTATTGAACGCTTCGGCCCCCTCGTGCTGAAGTTGTGCGGCGAGCTGGTGGTAGTTAACTCCGAAATCCTCGATCAGCTTGATGGTGGTTTCGGCATTCAGCAAGTCGCCTTTGAGCGGTTCTCCGGTTTCACCATGATCGGCGTAAGCCAGCAGCGTGTTTTCGGGGATTGTGTTCACCGTGTAAGGCGCTACCAGGTTCTTTACATACAATATGTCGGAGGCTGCAGGATCTTTGGTTCCTGTGCTGGCCCACAAAAGCCGCTGCGGAAAGACCCCGGAGTTCATGGCCCGCTGCACCCGTTCCGAACGCAGGAACTGCTGGTAGGAATGGTAGGTTTTTTGCATCACCGCAATGCCAAGCAAGTTGTGGTGCTGTTGCGGGAGCATGTCTGCCACTGCTTTATCCCAGCGGCTGACAAACACCGAGGCCACTGAGCGGACATCAGGGTTGAGTCCCTTGTCAATGCGCGCCTCAACCCCTTTCAGGTAAGCCATGGCAGCAGCCATATATTGTTCGGCCGAAAAGAGCAGCGTGACATTTACAGGAATCCCTTCAGATATGGCCTTCTCGATGGCAGGAAGTCCCTGGGGGGTACCCGGAATCTTGATGAAGGCGTTCGGCCGGTTTACTCTCCGGCTGATCTCACGGGCTGCATTGATGGTATTTTCCGTATCGTAGGCAAGCAGCGGGGAGACCTCGATGGAAACGAATCCGTCGAGCCCGTTGGACTTTCTGAAAATGGGCAGGAACAGGTCGGCTGCGCGTTGAATATCGGCAATGGCCAGGGTGAAGAAGATCTCTTCATCTGAAATTCCGGGGGCGCTTAATCTTCCGATCTCCTTGTCGTAATCTCCGGTTTTGGCGATGGCCGCTTCGAAAATGGACGGGTTGGAGGTGAGGCCGGTCACCGATAATTCAGAAATATATCGCTGAAGATGCCCGTTGTCGATCATTTTGCGCGTGATGTTGTCGAGCCACAGGCTCACTCCTTGCTGGTATAGGGTTTTCGTGTTTTTATTCATGTCGGTTGATTTAAAGTTTAGCGGCAGCCTGCTTGTCGAGAAGCCATGTAAGCTTCCCGCTTTCAGGTTTTACCAGGGCTGCAGGCAGCAGGTCCCATCCACGTTGCCGAAGGATGACCCGGGCTGTCATGGTGGCTTTGGCATCACCCGTGGCAAGCATGATTACTGATTTTGCATGATTGATTACTTTTCCTGTGGCTGAGATCCGAAGCTGACCGGTTAGTGGATGAACGGATGGCTCAAAAAGCCTGTCACTGTGAAAAAGTTCTACGTTTTGCGGGAACACCGAGGCGGTATGGCCATCGTCGCCCATGCCAAGCATGACCAGATCGGCCCGGGGAGACTCCCCGTTATGGCTCAGCTCGTTCCGGAACAACTGCGCATACCTGGTTGCTTCACCGGCGGGATCTTCTTCCCCGTGTATTCTGAGGATGTTGGAAGCGGGCACCGGCAGGAGGTCCAGAAGAGATTCCTTCGCCATCCTGTAGTTACTCTCTGCATCAGCCGGCGGAACACAGCGTTCATCTCCCCAGAAGAATTTCACCCTGGACCAGTCGATGGCGTCGCGGTAACCTTCCGCAATGGCGCGAAAGAGTATCTTTGGCGTGTTACCCCCCGACAACACCCAGGAGAAGTACCGGCTACCTTCCGTTTTGTTGATTCCGGCGGCAAGCATCGCGGCGAAAGATGCTGCCAGATGAGCTGGTGTTTCGAATATTTTTACCTGTGGCTCCATGATTACAGTTCGCAGTAGATGCCGTCGTCGGAGAGGTTCTTGCAGGGATAGCGCCAGGTCATCTCCTGATCTTCAATGAGGTCGTCGGCGGTATCCGGACCCCATGTTCCGGCAGGATATCCGAACAGCGGGACTTTCCGGTCGTTTTTCCATGCTTCAATGACCGGTGTGAGAAATTTCCATGCCTCCAGCACCTCTTCCGTCCGGGCAAAAAGGGTCGCATCGCCCTTTATCGAATCATAAATAAGTCGCTCGTATGCCGAAGGAATGCGCTGGTTGGAAAGTCCGCTGTAATGAAAATCCATATTTACGTTCTGCACTTCGAAGCCTGCTCCCGGGGTTTTCATTCCAAATTTCAGCAGGATTCCTTCATCGGGCTGGATCCTGATAACCAGCTGATTTCCCGGCTGAAGATACTTTTCGTTGGAGAAGAGGAAGTGCGGCGTGGGTTTGAAATGGATCACCACTTCGGTTACTCTCGTTGGCAGCCTTTTCCCGGTGCGGATGTAAAATGGGACTCCGCCCCAGCGCCAGTTGTCGATGTAGAATTTCAGGGCCACGAAGGTCTCGGTCAGAGAACCTGTGCTTACTCCCGGCTCCTCACGGTAGCCGGGCACCGGCTTGCCTTTGATGGTGGAGGTGAGATATTGCCCGCGGATGGCCACTTTGGACACATCCTCCCGGCGGATAGGCCGCAACGACTGAAAGACTTTCAATATTTCATTTCGGATGGCTGCCGGTTCAAGCGAAGATGGGGGTTCCATGGCCGTAAGTCCGGTTACCTGCAGCAAGTGGTTCTGAACCATGTCGCGCAAAGCTCCTGAGCTGTCGTAATAACCGCCCCGCTTCTCCACGCCGAGGCTTTCTGCCGAGGTGATCTCTACATGGTGCACATAGTTGCGGTTCCAGAGCGGTTCAAACATCCCGTTTGAGAACCGTGTCACCAGAAGATTCTGCACTGTCTCCTTGCCGAGGTAATGGTCGATCCTGAATATTTGCTCCTCGGCCCAGTCCTTCAGCAGCTGGTCTTTCAGCTGCAGGGCCGATTCGAGATCGTATCCGAAAGGTTTCTCGATGATGAGCCGCTTCCAGCCATCGTCCTGGTGATTTAGTCCGACCGCTGCCAGTTGTTGAGGGATTACGCCATACAGACTGGGTGGTGTGGAGAGGTAAAACACAGTATTTCCGCCGATTTCCAGATCCTGACGAATAAAATTCAACTGTTCCCGCAAGGCAATATAGGTAGCTACTTCGTCGAACCCGATGGGTGTATAATAGAGTTTCCCGATAAACTCCTCAATCCCGGTTTCATCATCGATCTCCTTAAACTCAAGGATGGATTCTTTCATCGACTGCCGGAATTCGACATTGGTGAGTGAGGACCGCGAGGTGCCAAGCAGGGCGAACTTTTCGGGCAGGAGGTTCTGAACAAAAAGCGAGTAGAGTGCGGGCACAAGTTTTCGCTTTGTCAGGTCTCCGGAGGCACCGAAGATGACGTAGATATGGTTTTCTGTATGATTCATCGAAAGGTTCATTCTTTGGTTTTAACGGCATGTCCGCCAAACTGGTTGCGCAGGGCTGCCAGCATCTTCATGGCAAACGATTCATCCTGGCGCGACTGAAACCGGGTGAACAGGGAGGCGGTGATGACATGTGCCGGCACATCAAAATCGATGGCGGTTTGCACGGTCCAGCGGCCTTCCCCACTATCCTGCACATAATCCTTAAGCTGCTCCAGCTTCGGATCCTCTTTGAGCGCTGCCACCGCCAGTTCGAGCAGCCACGAGCGCACCACGCTACCGTACTGCCAGGCGTCGGCGATCTTGTTCAGGTCGAGATCATAGGGAGCCTTTTCGAGGATCTCGAAACCTTCGGCATAGGCTTGCATCATTCCATATTCGATGCCGTTATGAACCATCTTAACCATGTGACCGGTACCAGCAGGGCCGCAGTAAACCGATCCCTTTTCAGGTGCCAGTGAGGTGAAAACAGGTGCGGCATACTCCGCTGCTTCCTTGTTGCCTCCGTACATCAGGCAATAGCCGTTCTGCAATCCCCACACCCCGCCGCTCGTTCCGCAGTCGAGGTAATGGATGCCATGCGATGCAGCCCTTTCGGCCCTCACTTGGGTATCGCGCCAGTAGGAGTTACCTCCGTCGATAATGATGTCGTTCCTGTTGAGCAGCGTCAACAGGAGATCGAGGTTTTCATCCACCGGTTTCCCGGCCGGCACCATAAGCCATACCACCTTGCGGCCGGTTAACTTCTCTGTAAGCTCCTTCACAGAGGCAGCAGTGATGGCTCCCTGCTTTGCGATCTCTTCCACCGTGGCCGGAGTTCTGTTCCATACCACGATCTCATGGTGATCATTCAATAAACGCAGGACCATGTTGTAGCCCATCTTTCCGAGTCCTATAAATCCTATCCTCATATGCAGTTGTTTGAAATGCTAATTTACCTGATTTAGATTATTTTATGCAATATTAACATAAACCTGACCTATATATTACTTCCGGACTTCATTTTTAAGCCACTTTTAAGAATTGCCGGGGTAAAAGAAGGTCATTTTACAAATGGTTCTATGCCAGGCAATTTAATATCTTTGTAACACTGTTTCTGTAAATTTATCCCTTAACACCTAAAAATCAGTCCGCCATGAAAAAACTTATCATATTCCTTCTTTCCCTTCTCCCTGTCATTCCTGTTCTGAGCCAGGAAAATCCGCTCTGGATGAGATATATCGCGATTTCACCCGATGGAAAAACCATTCTTTTCTGTTACAAAGGCGACATCTGGTCTGTGCCTTCTTCCGGAGGAACAGCGACTCCGCTCACCCTTACCGAGTCCTATGAATATGCTCCGGTGTGGAGCCACGATGGCCTTAAGATTGCCTTTGCCTCCGACCGCACCGGTAATTTCGATGTATATGTGATGGGAGCCAACGGAGGTGAAGCCCGGAGGCTTACGTTCAGCTCCAACCGCGAGATCCCCTGCAATTTCACGGCCGATAGCAAAGGTGTTATCTTCTCGGCATACCGCCAGGATGTGAGCACCAACGCACAGTTCCCGATATCGCTGATGAGTGAACTTTACGCCGTTCCCGTATCGGGCGGCAAGGTGACGATGCTGCTCCCCACGCCGGCTTTGCAGGCCTCTCCCACCTCCACGGGCGATAAAATCATCTTTGAGGATATCAAGGGGTACGAAAGTGAATGGCGCAAACACCATACTTCAGCCATTGCCCGCGACATCTGGCTTTACGATTTCAATGCGAGAAAATACACGAAACTTACCGGCTACAAAGGCGAAGACCGGAACCCGGTATTTGATTCCAACAACCAGGATTTTTTCTATCTGAGCGAGCAGAGCGGTTCATTCAATGTATTTAAAAGTTCCATCACCGACCCTTCAAAAACCATCGCCCTGACGAAGTTCGCAAAGCACCCGGTACGGTTTCTCAGCCGAGCCGGTAACGGAACCCTTTGTTTTACCTACGATGGCGAGATCTATACCCTCAAAGAGGGCAGTGACCCGGTAAAGGTTCCCGTGAAGATATTTTCCGATGGCCGGACTGAGCTTGAAAAAATTGTCCCGGTTGCTGAAGGTTTCACGGAGATGCGCCTCTCCCCCAACGGAAAAGAGTTTGCCTATATCTTCCGTGGTGAGGTGTTTGTGAGCAGCCTCGACGGAGGTTTTACCAGGCGCATCACCAACACCCCATACCAGGAGCGCAGTGTGAGTTTTAGTCCCGACGGGCGCTCGCTGCTTTACGCCGCAGAGGTGAACAACAGCTGGAATGTATATACCACCGCGATAGTACGTAAAGAGGAGCCCTATTTCTACGCCTCTACCGTATTAAAAACGGAGCCGGTTGTTGCTACGGCTGCCGAGGAGTTTCAGCCCGAATATTCGCCTGATGGAAAAGAGGTCGCCTACCTCGAAAACAGGGTGGTGCTGAAGGTGATCAACCTGGCCACAAAAAACACCCGCACCATCATGCCTGCCAGCGTAAACTACTCCTATTCCGATGGCGACCAGTATTATCAGTGGTCGCCTGACGGCAAATGGTTTCTGGTGAGTTTTTCCTTCCCCGACCGGATCTTTAGTCCGGAGGCTGGACTGGTATCGGCCGACGGTAAAGGGGAGATCCATAATTTAACCCTCAGCGGGTATGATGACTATGCGCCCAAATGGTCGTCGGACGGGAAGATGATGATTTGGGGTTCCGACCGCGATGGTACCCGTGAGCAGGGTGGTAACATTGTGAGCGCAGATGTGTATGCCATGTTTTTTACCAAAGCTGCCTTCGACCGTTTTAATCTCTCGAAGGAGGAACTTACCCTGGTTAAAGAACAGGAAGAGAAAGCCGAAAAGGAGAAGAAGACATCAGCCGAAAAAAATAAATCGGGCAAAGAGAAGAAGGAGAAAGCCGACACTTCAGCAAAAAAGGATTCGGCTACCAAGGTCGTCATCGACTGGGAAAACCTTACCGAACGCAAAACCAAACTCACCCTGCATACTTCCCAGGTGCGTGACTGGCTGCTTTCAAAAGATTGCGAAAAGCTGTTTTATCTTACAAGTTTTGAAAAAGACAACGACTTATGGGTAACAGATCTGCGGGCCCATGAAACCAAACTGCTCGCCAAGCTGGGTGTGAAGCGCCCCGGCATGGAATTGTCGGGCGATGGTAAGTTCATTCTTGTTTTTGCCGACGGGAAACCCATCAAGGTCGATGCCGAGAGCGGCAAGGTAGAACCCCTGAAAACAGGCGGTGAGATGCTGCTGAAGCCGGCCGGAGAGCGCTGTTACATTTTCGATCACGCCTGGCGTCAGTTCAAGGAAAAATTTTACGTGGAAGACATGCAGGGGGTAGACTGGGATTTTTACTACACCGCCTATAAAAAATTCCTGCCTTTTATCAGCAATAACTATGATTTTTCGGAGATGCTCAGTGAGATGCTTGGCGAAATGAATGCTTCTCACACCGGCTGCGGATACCGTGCTGCACGCGCCAACACAGACCAAACCGCCGACCTGGGCATCTTTTATGACTACGATTATTCCGGCCCTGGATACAAGATTGCCGAGGTGGTTGAAGGGGGCCCGCTCGACAAAGCCGGTTCTAAAGTGAAGGCAGGATGTGTTATCGAGAAGATCGACGGGGAGACCATTGCCGATACCTTGGATTTCTACTCGTTGCTGAACCGCAAAACCGGGAAGCTGACACTGCTTTCGCTCTTTAACCCCGCCAATGGAGAACGCTGGGAGGAGAGCCTGAAACCCTGCTCTGCCCAGGAGGCCAATGAACTGCTATACCGCCGCTGGGTGAAGAACCGCCGGCTGGAGACAGAGCGGCTGTCGGGTGGCAAAATAGGATACATTCATGTACGTTCGATGGATGACGGCAGCATGCGTACCGTTTTTGAAGAGGCGCTCGGTCGCAACTTCGGGAAGAGGGCTATCATCATCGATACCCGCTTCAACGGGGGTGGAAACATCCACGAACAGCTTTCTGATTTCCTCAGCGGGAAGAAGTACATCGACATCGTTCCTCACGGCCAGTATATCGGTTCTGAACCCTACGACAAATGGGTGAAACCTTCTATTGTACTGATCGGTGAGAGCAACTACTCCGATGCCCACCTTTTCCCGGTGGCATACAAGCTCAAAAATACCGGAAAAACCCTGGGCATGCCGGTTCCGGGTACCGGAACTTTTGTATGGTGGGAAGCACAGATAGACCCCACACTGGTCTACGGAATCCCCATGGGTGGCTGGCGAACTCCGGATGGGAAATTTTGTGAAAATAACCAGATGGAACCTGATATCAGGGTGCCGAACGACCCGGGAATTCTCTCCTCCGGACGCGATCAGCAGATCGAAGAGGCGGTGAAGGAGCTGATGAAATAATCAGCGCTCTGGCCATCTGAGCTAATACCCCGTTGCACGACTAAACCTGCACCAAAATTAGACAATTTCCCGGCTTCCAGATAAGCAACACCTATTTTTCCACGAAGGTTGTAATTCATGGCCATGGATTCGGCATAGGCACCGCAGGAGTAAATTTTTATCAGGTCGCCGCGCAAGGTTACAGGAAGCTCAATCTGGTGGCCGAAGCAATCGCTGCTTTCGCAGATCGGGCCTACAACATCGTAACATTGGCTGCCTTCCTGTGAGGAGATATTCTCAATTTTATGGATGGCTCCGTAAAGCGCAGGGCGGATCAGTTCGGTCATGCCGGCATCTACGATCACATGTTGTTTCCCGATGCCCTGTTTCACATAAAGCACGCGGGTGATCAGCGTGCCGCACTGGCCCACAAGACTGCGTCCCAACTCAAAATGGCGGCTGACACCTTCGGGTAGCTGAAGTTTTTCATGGATGAGGTTGAAAAATCGTTGGAAATCCGGGATGGCATTGCCCTTCGGATCAAGGTAATCAATGCCCAGACCTCCCCCCAGGTTTACCATGGTGGCGCCATAGGCTGAAATGTCAAATTCCGTCCATATCTGTTGCACTGCCTCACAAAGTGCGATGAAGGGTTCCCGAATTTGTTTTCTTGAAGCCCGGTGGTGATATATTGATGGGTTTCGGCCTCCACGTCAGGGTTAACACGAATGGCAACAGGCGCCATGCGTTGCAGACGTGCGGCGATTTCTCCGACAACCTCCAGTTCTTCCACCGATTCGATGTTCAGGCACAATATCCCGCTCCGCAGCGCCTGCTCAATTTCGTGGTCACTTTTACCTACCCCGGCAAAAACGATGTTCCGCGGATCAAATCCCTGCTGAATGGCAAAACTTATCTCGTTCCCGCTTACGCAGTCTGCCCCGAAACCCGCCTCCCGGATACGCTCTGCGATGCGGGGATCATAATTGGCCTTGGTGGCGTAGTGAATATGGAACCCAAACCGGGATGCTGCTGCCCTGGCGGCTGTAAGGGTTCGCTGGAGAAGATCAAGATCGTAAAGGTAAAACGGTGTTGGGATGGCCGAAAGTTCAGGAGTGCGCATATTCAGGGATTTCGGTGGGTGTAAAAAGTCCGGAGTTGAGCCTGTTAAGCGCCCGCTTTTTATCCTCGCGGCCGACCAGAAAGGTGATGTTATTCTGGCTTCCACCGTAAGAGATCATCCGGATGGGAACGTTTTGCAGGGAATGCAGGATGCGCGCCGCATGGCCGTATTCATCAACAAGAAAATCACCCACCACGCATATGATGGACTGGTCGCGGTCGATCTCCACCGCGCCCAGCTTACCAAGTTCTTCTGCGATCCGCTCCAGGTGTTGGTCATTATCAATGGTCAGGGACACCGATACCTCAGAAGTGGTAATCATGTCGATAGGGGTTTGAAACTCTTCAAAAATTCTGAAAACACTTACCAGAAATCCATAGGTATTCAGCATCCGGCCCGATTTTATCCGGATGGCGGTTATCCCGTCTTTGGCTGCCACAGCCGTAATATCCTGCCTGCGTCCGCCTTCGTGGATGATGGTCCCCGCGTTGTTGGGGTGCATGGTGTTGCGCAGCCAGATGGGGATGTTGAATTGCTGTGCAGGCCACACACAGGCCGGGTGGAGTATCTTGGCGCCGAAATAGGCCAGCTCCGCCGCCTCATCAAAGGAAAGGCTCCGCACCGATAAGGGTGGCAGAATAGTCGCGCCCCCCACGTTTCAGGTTATCGATTTCGCCGCCGTGGTTTCTGCACAGAAAACCCTGGGTGATAAAAAGCCGGCTTTGTCCCTTGCCGGTCAGGGGCGATAACAGACTGGCAATGGCAGGAAGATCCGGTTCGTCGGATATCGTTCCTGAAACCTGCTGTGTCATCTCTGCGAATTTGGATTCAAGAAAACCTTGTATCGATTGGCCCGAAGGATTGCCGCCGAAGAGTTCATCAGTAGTAGCCTGAAATTTATCCCTGATCTGCCCGAAGATGGTCTCCCCGGCGCGGATATCCCCTTTGCGAAAACTGTTTACGGAGGAGATCAGGTTATCTGTAACCCCCGCCATGGCTGATAAAATTACCATGACGGGGTCCTCTCTCTGCACAAGCTTTGCAACTTCCTTTATACGTGATGCGGTTCCCATGGAGGTGCCGCCGAATTTCAAAACGATCATTGTTTTTCAATTAAAGTGCAAAGGAACAGCAAAGGAACGCTGATTGCGTAAATATTCAGAATTTGTACTAAATATTATATTTTTGTATAAATTTTAACAAAATGACCATTGCAGAAGCAGTTGGAGAAACCTGTGAAGGAGGGAGCCATAATTGTGGCCATCAACCGGCGAGAACCGAATTATTATTACAAGATCAACATCGGTATCAAGGGGTTCCTGAACAGTTTGGGGGATATTACCGTGAGAAGCGACTTGCGCGATTACACCTATGCCAATTCCGACACCCTGCCTGAGTGTGAACGTAAGCTGATCAGCCGCACCGGCATGAACAAGGACAATTTTGTAACGGTATCGCGCGGGATCTATGAAACCACGATCATTGTCAGCAGGGCGATGGAGCACCTGGTAGAGAAGAGTTTCAGGCAGGAGAAGCTGATCGCCGAAAAAACGAACCTGAGTTCAATCACCATCCGGCTTCCCAAAAACAACACCGAGATCTCGGGCATCTACTACTTCATTTTAAAAAAGATAGCCTGGGCGGGGATCAACATCGTAGAGATCATCTCTACCACACACGAATTTACCCTCGTGGTTTCTGAGGAGCTGGTGCATCAGGCGCTGGGTATTCTGATCGGGCTTAAATCATGAAGGTATGATTGGCAGTGACAGCGAAAACGGGCGTTAACCGTTAAGGTTGTTTACCGGAAAACCGGTCGCCGATCCAACGCATCATATCGGCCAGGGCTGCTGCAGGAACCCTCAGGTGATCCACACCGGGATAGTGCTTATACTCGATTGGGGTACCTGCTGTCTTCGCAACTTTTACATATGCTTCGGTTGCAGCCGGGAAAATCGTAGGGTCGTCATCCCCCTGATAAACGGCAACAGGCACCTTCGATGGAATATTTCCCAATGCCATCTGCTCAATTCGTTTCAGCCATTTATCCTGGTTTTGGGGATCGGGCCGTGTGGCGGTTCCTTTCCATCCCTGCAGGTAGGCAAGTGCCTGGCCCATCTGTTTGCTGCTTTGCCGTTTGCTTGATTCCTTAATGAAATCTATTCCCAGCGGTGTAAGCACATCCGAAAGCTGCAGTTCAGGGAAGGTCCCTGCCATGGCGAACTGGGCCATCAGGGTTTCAGAGGTTGTCATTGTCGGCAAGGCCTTTCCTGAAGCAAGGAGCTGTTGCTCAATAATACTCTGCTCCAGGGCATTGACCGGAGCCATCGCCACCACGCCGACAAGTTTTGCAGAATCCGTAAGATATTCGGCTATTTGTCCGGCCCAAACGGCAGCCTGACCGCCCTGCGACTAACCCGTCACAATGGCTTGATTTCCTGCCCCTGCTTCGGAGAGTTGGCGAACGGCCAGAATTGCGTCGAGGCTGTTACGTGCAGCGGTGGGACCAATAAGATACTGATGAAATCCCGGTGTGCCCTGTCCCTGGTAATCTGTTGCAACCACCACATATCCGGCGGCAATCATCTCGCTTAATCCGGGTATACCGGCATCGATCCGGTCGGGACTGTCGGGGAAGAAGTAGTAGGTGGCATCCTTTGCCGGATTGTCGACCAGGGATGGCGCGCAGCCGCGGTTCACGCCCGTGGTACCGTGGGCGAAACTCACAATCGGGCGGCCCCCGGCTTGCGATTTCCCAACCGGAGCGATCACCATTCCGGTCACAGGACATTCCGATCCGTGGATATCGGTGGACCGGTAGAGAATTTTCCAGGCTCTTGCACCCGGAACATCCGTCGGTATCTCCGATGTCCAGATCAGGTCGCCGTGCGCTCCTGCAGGCATCGGTGAAGGGGGTTCATAGATGCTTGCCCCGGCCGGCATCTTGTAGGATAAAGTCTTTTTCCTGTCGTAAACAACGTCTCCCCCTACAATAGTCTTCAGTACAGCGATGTTAATAATCTTTTCGGGATCAATGTTCAGGATGTCATCCGAGAGCACGGTCATGTCGGCATATTTCCCGGGTTCGATCGTTCCTTTGACCTTCTCTTCCCCAAGGGATTTGGCAGCCCATACGGTCCACATTTTCAGCGATTCGGTGACGGTGAGTGCCTGATCGGGTTCAAATTTTCCGGCATCGCTATTCCGCGTAACGGTGGCATAAATGGCCTTCAGGGGATTGGTATTTTCGAGATAGACTCCGGTTACATCCGTGCTTCCTGCCGGTTCCAGCCCGGCATTCACCATTGTGCGGAACCTGAAACCTGTAGCTGCCCTTTCATAGCCCATGTCTTCAATGTCGGAATTTACCAGGACCGTTAGCCATGTAGGCTGAACCGAGATGCGCAACCCTTCGGTGTGAAGTTTCACTGCCCTGTCGAGCTGATTCTGGCACATCTGGAACACGCCGAAATGTTCAATCCTGAAAATGGTCTTCGGTTTCCCCTGGGAACAAAGGTTTTCGTAGGTGGTCATACCGATGGCCATGGCCTTATCGCCAGAGCAGTGCAGCATGCAGATCACCCCGTTTTTCTGGGCGATCTGAGCCAGACGTATTGCCTGGTCTGCGGAAGTTACCTGTGAGCCATGGCCTCCCTCAGGATCGGTGGCTTTGTGCCCAAGGTAAGGACTGCACATGAGGCCGGTACGGGCATCGTTCTCGCCATCTACCCAGGCTTTGATGCCTGTAAAGTGGTAATAGTCAGGATTGCTCCCGGCTGGAAATGCGAATACGGAAAGATCTTCAGGAATATCTTCCCCGTTGGCAGCCTTCCAAACCGACATGGAATAACGCAACGTAGGTTTGTAACCCGAGGCTGCGACTTTCTGCAGCACCGGCACCACGGCGGCCTGGGTGATCCCCATGACGGTGGTGAAACCGTAACTGTTCCAGAATTTCTGAATACCGGTCGTGAAGAAACTTTCGAGTTGTGCCGGGGTAAGTACCGAAGGAACGTCGGCAAAGGCATCCGTAAGCGTACCGTTGGGATTGCCGTTGCTGTCCAGTCCGATCCCTCCGCCATGGGGGAGTTTTGTCTGTCCTTTCTTAACCCCGATAACCTCCAGGGCTTTGCTGTTGACTACGAAAAGATGGGTTCCGTCGAGGACCACCACAGGGTTGTCGGGACTAATTGAATCCAGTTCGGCCAGCGTTGGCATCCGCTTCTCTGCAAATTTGGTCTGGGATGCAGAGACGCAGGCAGCCAGAATCCACTGACCCTTCCTGGCCGTTTTAACCGAGTCTGTCATATTTCGCAGCGCCTGTTTTACCGACGGAACACCCGGATAACGGCAGTTTACAAAGTCGGTCGTTAGGTACATCGTCTCCACGGGATGCGTGTGCGCATCAATAAATCCGGGAGTGACCGTTTTCTTCTGCAGGTCGACCATTTTCGTTTTTGGACCGGCCATCTTTTTTATCTCGGTATCCTTTCCGACTGCCAGAAATTTGCCATTCAGGACCGCCACAGCCTCCACGATCCGGCCCGCCTTATCGAGGGTGATGATCTTGCCGTTATGATAGATCACCTCCGGAACATCGCCGGCGGCAGCCCAAAACGGAGTGAAACAAAATACCAACAGGCCGGGAAGAAAATTCAGGGCGATGTGCCTCAATGTCTTTGCGAAATGAGATGACTTTTTCATGGTTATATTTTGATTGGTGTAACGCTGGTTTTATTGCTGCATTTAAAACGTTTTATTATTTCCCATCCTCTTTTTTTGGTGTGAGGCTCCCCTTGGCCGGGAACTGAATATTCAAGCCGGCATACAACTGAAATTCAGGCTCTCCAACTCCCTTATGAAGCACTGTGAATTGCGGTTCAATCCCCATGGAGATGATCGCTTTTCCGGAGACCATTACCTTTCCTAAGCCAAATCCGAGGGGAATGGAATAATGTCCGTTGGTGAAGTCAAACATCCAAACGGCAGTACCTTTCAACGTAAATCCTCCCCCGATCTGAAAGACATAGAACGGCTGAAAATTCAGCAGGCTTGTGGAGGGACGTTTTTCGGCCGCATTATTGGCACTGATAACCGAAGCCTGCCATGTGATCAAACTGCCGAGCAGCACAGTTTTGCTCAGCGGCTGCACCAAAACGGCTGCAACGCCAAGCTGATACTTTCCCGCTCCCAAAATTGAATCGGTGGCTGATGGGAGTACCACGATAGGACCAATGCCGAAATCAGTATACGATTTGGGAAAGAACCACACATAGGTTGCGAAAATGTTGATATCACTCAATCCCGACAGGGGTGGGTTTTTCACGGTCGGGACTGTCATGAGGGGAATGGTCGCCCGTACGATCAGCCGTGGCGTTACCACAACCGGACGGATCATGAGGGTGTTGACCGACTGCCCCGGCAAACCGAAGAGGCTTGGCGCATAGTAATTCTGAAAACCGATCGAATTTGCCTTGGCCAACGGATTGTTGGCCATCTGTACCTGTTCCTGGGTCTGTGCCACCATGAACAACGGACAAAGAAGGATAATTAAATGCAATAAGGGTATCTGGTGTTTCATAATTTATAGGTTGTTTTTTGCATGATGCAATAATAGTCACAACAATCTGCCTAAATCAAACTATTATCTACTGGAAATGTTCTGTCATTGTATCGTGGGTTGTGAAATGGCTACTTGAAAACTACTGAGGCAAACGTTATTGGACGGAATAGACTATTTTTGGGGGGTTCTATTTACCCATCCCATGATAAACTTCGAACAATGCACCTTGCATGGACTGGCGCTTCACAAGGTTGGCAATAAGTCGGCAGGCGAGGGCGTGGTGCTCTCCAACCGGTTGATAGAGACCCACGAGGTGATGAAAAACCTCCTGTTGCAGTATTTCCTCTCCCCTTTCCGCGCGGAGGAGCTTTACCATCTCAGCCATCCTGCCAATTTGGAGCTCAACGAGGTATTTCACTATGCCGCCGCCATTTTCGACGACCCAGCGGAATTGCTGACCCAATCGGCAAACCTGGCAGGTCATCTCTACCAACACTCTGCCCATCCCAAGATCCGCAGTGGCGAATTTTATGTTGCCTGCCTGCGAAATTGCCGGCTGGGCGATGAAACAACGGATGCCATCGGCCTCTTCAAATCCGAATCAAAAGAGACCTACCTGAAGATCTATCCCGTGAGCGGAAATTTCGAGATTGGTCACGACGACGGGATCAACATCAACAAACTCGACAAAGGCTGTCTCATCTTCAACACCGGCCGCCAGGAGGGTTTTGTGGTGGCCATTGTTGACACGCTGAGCAAAGGGACCGAGGCGCAATACTGGCGCGACGACTTTCTGCAGGTGCGGCCACGTTCCGACAGCTACCATAAAACCAAGGCTGTGATGGACCTATGCAAGCGGTTCGTAGGGGAAAAGCTGCCTGAGGATTTCGAAGTGTCCCGGGCCGATCAGGTTGATATCCTCAACCGATCGATGAAATTTCTCCGGGAAAACGAGGATTTCGAAATGGAGGAATTTGCCGGTCAGGTGCTCAATTCACCGGCAATCATAAGCTCTTTTGATGAATTCAAAAACAGGTTCAGCGAGGAAAATGAGGTCGAAATACCCGACAGTTTTCAGGTCTCCGGCAATGCCCTGAAAAAGCAGGGAAGGTTCATGAAAAGTGTCATCAAGCTGGACAAAAATTTCCACATTTATATTCACGGTGAAAAACAGATGGTGGAACGTGGTTTTGACCAGGAGAAAGGGATGAATTATTACAAGTTTTACTTTAAGGAAGAGAGTTAATGTGGTAATGTGGTAATGTGGTGATGTGGTAATTTGGTGATGTGGTGATGTGGTGATGTGGTGATGTGGTGATGTGGTGATGTGGTAATGTGGTGATGTGGTAATGTGGTGATGTGGTAATGTGGTGATGTGGTAATGTGGTGCATTCGTGCATTTGTGCATTCGTAGTTAAGGAGGTTTTATGATTAGACGAATTGTAATTGTGGTTTGTTTTTCGGTTTGTGGAATTTTGGTTTCCTATTCCCAGACCCTGACCGGATTTGTGAATCCATTTATCGGGACGCAGGAGATGGGGCACACCTTTCCCGGTGCCTGTGTGCCCTTCGGGTTTGTGCAGCTGAGTCCGGATACCGATACCATCCCCTACGAAAAGGATGGCAGGTACAACCCGGATGTTTACCGCTACTGCGCCGGCTACCAATATGCCGACAAGACCATCGTGGGTTTCAGCCATACCCACTTCAACGGAACCGGGCACTCCGATCTCGGCGATTTCCTCATCATGCCCACAGTGGGCAGACTTCAACTGAACCCGGGTACGGCCGACCATCCTGAGAATGGTTACCGCTCCGCTTTCCGAAAGGAGACAGAGCAAGCCTCTCCGGGGTATTACCGGGTTCACCTCGACGACCCGGATGTGGAGGCCGAGCTGACTGCGACAACCCGCTGCGGATTTCATCAGTATACCTTTCCGCGGAGCGACAGCGCCCGCATCATCCTCGACATGATCCATGGCATCTATAATTATGATGGGAAGGTGCTCTGGGCCAGCATCCGGGTGGTTAACGACACCCTGGTGGAGGGCTACCGCCTCACCAGTGGCTGGGGTCGTACGCGGTACCTCTATTTTGCCATGGTTTTCACCAAACCGATGGTGCATTATGGTTATCGCAACGAGGACAAGCCCGTTTACCGTGGATTCTGGCGCCGATTCAAGGTAAATCAGGATTTCCCTGAGATGGCCGGAAAGAAAATCCGGGCATGGTTTGGTTTTGCCACCGATGCCGGCGTGAAGATCGGCGTGAAGATCGGTCTTTCCGCTGTAAGTATGGAAGGAGCGCTTGAAAACCTGATGGCAGAAATTCCGCACAGTGATTTCGAAAAGACACGCGCCGAAGCCCGCATGGCCTGGGAAACGGAACTCGGCCGAATTAAAATCGAGGCCCCGGCCGACCGTAAGGTAAACTTCTACACGGCGCTGTACCATGCGCTGCAGTCGCCGGTACTTTATATGGATGTAGACGGCAGGTACCGTGGCATCGACCAGGAGGTGCACCAGGCCAGGGGATTTACCAATTACACAACATTCTCCCTGTGGGACACCTACCGTGCCCTTCATCCCCTGCTCACCTGGCTTTATCCGAAGAGGACCTCCGATATTGTAAGTTCGATGATTGCCCACTGGGAACAGAGTCCGGAGAAGATGCTGCCGGTTTGGTCGCACCACGGCAACGAAAACTGGTGCATGATCGGCTACCATGCCATCCCGGTGATCGCCGATGCCTATGTGAAAGGGATCCGCGGGTTCGATGTGGCAAAAGCCTTTGCCGCCTGTCAGGCGACCGCCAGCAACCGGTATTACGAAGGAATACAGGATTACGTGAAGTATGGTTACGCACCCGACGACAAGGTGAATAACGCCGCCTCTGTGACGCTGGAATATGCCTACGATGACTATACGCTTGCCTGTTTTGCGAAGGCGATTGTAACCTCGCCGGAAGGGAGCGATGAGTTCAAAGCATTGGCAGAGCAATCGGTTGCAGGTTACCTGGCACGCGCTCAATCCTTTCGCAACATATTCGATAAATCCACCGGCTTCGTTCGGTCGCGGAAGTCCGACGGAAGCTGGAAAGCCCCGTTCGATCCGCTCAGCACGCTCGGTCAGGGGTTCATCGAAGGAAACTCCTGGAATTACTCCTTTTTCGTTCCTCATGATGTGCCCGGACTGATCGGGTTGATGGGGGGTGAAACACCATTTATACGCAGGATAGATTCACTCTTTACCATGCATCTGGCCGACAAATATTTTGCCGAAACCGAGGATGTGACACGGGTCGGACTCATCGGGAATTACGTTCACGGAAATGAACCCAGCCACCATGTCGCCTATCTTTACGACTGGACTTCCAAACCCTGGAAGACCCAGGAGAAGATCCAACTCATTGTCAATACCATGTACCGCAATGCCCCCGACGGATTGTGCGGCAATGACGACTGCGGACAGATGAGCGCCTGGTATATTTTCAGCGTGCTCGGCTTCTACCCTGTTTGTCCGGGAACCACGGAATACGCTATCGGAAGTCCGTGCGTTTCATCGGCCAGCGTTGAACTGCCTGACGGGAAAACCCTTTCCATCATCGCCAAAGGGTTCAGCAAGAAAAATATCTACATCCGGTCGGTTACACTGAATGGGAAAACCATCGACAAACCTTTTCTCGACCATGCCGATCTGACGGGCGGTGGTGAACTTATTTTCAACATGGCTTCCAAACCTTAGAAGGATATATCCACGCATCACATATTGTGATCATCAGGATATAAATCAAGCAATTTGGAGGGTTAAACAAGAATTTTATTGCCATTACCGAATAAAAAGGAGGGTTGGAAAATTCCACCTTATATTTGAGTTATAAAATCCAAAATACAATGAAAAAACTGTTGATATCATTACTTTTCGTGCTGCCGCTGTGCGGTTCAGCCCAGGTGGCCTTTAATCCCCCGGTTACCGGGAAAAAACCTGTTGTGGATTCCCTTCATGGTTTTCTTTTAACTGATAATTACCGCTGGCTGGAGGATAAAACCGATCCGAAGGTGGTCGAATGGACCAAAGCCCAGCATGATTATACCGTGCAATACCTGAATGCAACACAAAAAAATCACCCAGGTATCCGTGAGGAGGTCACCGCCTTCATCGACATGGATTATGAAGGTCCGTTGAGCAAGGAAGGGAAGCGGGTATTTCAGACAATCAAGAAGAAAGGTGATAAGCAATCTTCTGTATTTACCATTCTTGACGGGAAAAAGGTAAAGATCTGGGATCCCGTGAAACTCGACACATCAGGGAAAACCTCCACAACATCCGTGGCCTACACATATGACGGCGAGCGCGCTGCCGTGAGCGTGCAGAAAAGCGGGGCAGAGATCTCCACCACTTACCTTATTGAGACCCGTACAGGCAAGATCCTCTATCCTCCCCTTCAGAATATTTTCGGCTACCAATGGACCAAAGACCAGCAGCATGCCTACTTCACCATCAGAAGCCAGGCCGATGTGGCCAATCAGACTCCCTTGAAGAGCTACTACTGGAAAGTGGGTGACCCGGTTGAAAAGGCGCAGTTCACAGGAACAACCAAAGATGCGAAGGATTCCTATTTCATCTACGACAACCGCTACAGTGATGTGACATTCTACGGGGAGGGAAATTTTAATTCCAATGCGTGTAAGATGAGAAAGACAGGCACCAGCGATGAAGGCCAGTCCATCTATGAAAGCAAGGAGTTTCAGGCATATCCCAATGCCATTGGCGACAAGCTTTACATCCTCACCAATGACAATGCTCCCAACTATAGGTTCATGATTGCCACCAAGGATAAGCCTGCCTATAAGGATTGGCAGGTACTGATTCCCGAAGGACAAACCGTTATTCAGAATGTTGAGGTACTTAAAGACGGACGACTGATCGTTCAGGATAAAAAAGACATTCAGAGCCGCCTTACTCTTCACGATTCAAAAGGGAAGGTGATCAGGCCCATTGAACTCCCTGAGATCGGCAATGTGGATTATGTCAGTTTTGACCGTGAAGAGGACTCCGTGTATATTTACATGAGCTCATTTACCTCGCCGGGAAAAATGTACGTTGCCTCCCCTTCCAATTTTAAATGGCGGGTATATTATGAAAGAAAAATGCCCATCGACATGAGCAATATCGTGGGCGAAATTAAATTCTATTACTCCAAAGACAGTACCCGTATACCTTGCCTTGTGATACACCGCAAAGACATGAAACCTGACGGGAACAATCCGGTTCTCCTTACAGCCTACGGTGGTTTCAGAATCGGAATCACGCCGGGTTACGCCGGATATTATGCCCCATTCATCAACCGTGGCGGTGTGGTTGTTGAACCAGGCATCCGTGGCGGGGACGAGTATGGTGAGAAATGGCATGAGGATGGAATGCTCCTCAACAAACAGAACTGTTTCGATGATTTCAATGCCTGCGCTGAATGGCTGATCCGCGAAAAATATACAAATTCGGGCAAGATCGTCGCCGAGGGCGGAAGCAACGGAGGACTGCTCATGGGAGCCATTGCCACGCAGCGGCCTGATCTGTTCAAGGCCGTCATTTGTGCTGTTCCTTTACTTGATATGATCCGTTTCCAGAAATTCCTGATTGCCCGTTACTGGATTCCTGAATATGGCTCGTCTGACAATGAAGCCGACTTTAGGAACCTTCTCGCCTACTCTCCTTATCAGCACATCAGGCAAGGAATCAACCTGCCTACCATGCTGGTGCGGACGGGAGCCAACGACAGCCGTGTGGACCCGCTTCATGCCAAAAAGTTCACCGCCGCCCTGCAGAACAACCCCGGCCAGATCAACCCGGTGATGCTCTATATCGACTACAATGTAGGTCACGGCTCCGGACAGGCCACCAAGCAACGCATCGATAACATCCTGGTCGACTATGAGTTTCTGATGAACCAGTTGGGAATGTGATAATTATACCCTCCCCTTGCCCTTCCCTGCCGGCGGGGAAGGGTTGGGGTGGGTAGTAGTTTTAATACTGAGGGCTTTAGAAGGCCCTCATTTTTTTTACAAAAAACTTGACTTTGCCATCTGAAATGTAGTATTATTGCAAAATCATTTTGATATCATATTGATATCACAAAAACAAACAAAATGGAAAAAGAAAAATTGACATCTATCACCTCCGGTTACAGTGCCGTTCTGCTTGTGTTGGTTTTAATCGCAACAGCAATTTGCGGAATAATATTTTTCAACCAGGTTCCGGCCATGATTGTGGCCAGTATGATCCTGATCATTGCCGGGGTGTTTATCTCTATCGGGCTTACTGTCATCAACCCAAACGAATCATCTGTGCTTGTACTCTTCGGCGAATACAAGGGAACGCTTAAGAAGAACGGTTTCTTCTGGGTGAATCCCTTTCTGGTAAAGAAGAAGATCTCGCTGCGGGCCAACAACCTGAACCGCGATCCCATTAAGGTGAACGATAAGCTGGGGAACCCGATCATGATTGGCTGTGTGTTGGTATGGCGGGTGAAAGACACTTACAAGGCTGCTTTTGAAGTGGGCGACTATACCCATTTCGTGGATATCCAGAGCGAGTCGGCTACGAGAAAGCTGGCGGGTCATTATGCCTATGATAATTTCGACGATGAGCAAAAAGAGATCACCCTGCGAGCAGGTGGTGAGGAGGTTCACCTTGCACTCGAGCACGAACTTTCGGAACGACTGGCAATGGCCGGTATCGAAGTGCTTGAAGCCCGGATCAGTTACCTCGCTTATGCATCAGAGATTGCCGGTGCGATGCTGCGTCGTCAGCAGGCTACGGCCGTTGTTGCTGCCCGTACCAAGATCGTCGAGGGCGCTGTAAGCATGGTTGAACTGGCTCTCAATGCGCTGAGTAAAAAGCAGATTATCGACCTGGATGAGGATAAAAAAGCCTCCATGGTGAGCAACCTGATGGTTGTTCTCTGCTCCGACAAGGATACCACGCCGGTTGTCAATACAGGGACCCTGCATCAATAAAAACCGGATGGCAAGCAAGAAGGTGTTTATGCTCCGGGTCGATCCGGAGGTTTATGAAGCCCTGGAAAAATGGGCGGCCGATGAGTTCCGCAGCGTAAACGGGCAAATCGAGTGGATACTCGACGCCTCGCTGAAAACCCATCGGCGAACACCCGGCAAAAAATCTTCAACCATAAATGCAAATGACAAAACAAGAATAAAATGATCAGAGGTGCTAATTTTGGATTCTTCCGACGTACAAAGGAGCCCGACAGGCCCGTAATCCGGCCTGAATTGGCACCTGTTGACTGGCTCTTGGAGGCATTGGCCCTCATCGGGTTGGTGACAACAATGGGATATGTAATTTATGTTTACCCAAAACTGCCTTCCACCATTCCCACCCATTTCAATGCTTCCGGGATGGCAGATGATTTTGGCAGCAAAACCTCTTTCCTGTTTCCGCTTGGAATGGCATTGTTTATCTACATTTTATTGACCCTGATAAGCCTGGTTCCCCATACTTTTAATTTCCCCGGAAAAATCACACCGCAGAATGCTGCACGGCAATATACGCTGGCAACACGACTTGTCCGATACCTGAAAACCGTTATCATCCTGCTTTTCTTCTACATCAGCTACAGTACCGCCCGCATAGTCGCTCATGAAACAGGGGGCCTTGGTTTGTGGTTTCTTCCTGTATTTTTGGGATTGGTGATGATCCCGATCATCATTTATATGGTCATTGCCCTGAATAAAAAACAAACGTGATGTCAATTGAATTCAAGGAGATCCAGCGTTTCACGCAATGGTGGCTCTGGCTGTTTCTTCTCCCGGTTGCAATACTACCGGCTTACGGGATACATAAACAGCTGATTTTAGGTCAGCCTATTGGCGATAAACCCATGCCGAACGCGGTACTTATCCTCTTCACGCTACTCTGCTTTTCCATCCTGTTTTTATTCCGGTTTATGAAACTGAAAACCGAAATCGACAAGCATTGTATCCGTTGGGAATTTGTCCCGTTCACAAAAAAAAGGGTATTGTGGAGTGAGGTAAAAAGTGCCAGAACTGTGAATTACGGATTCGTGGGAGGATGGGGAATCAGGCTGGGCTCAAAATACGGGACAGTATACAATACCAGGGGCAACAAGGGACTAGCCGTGGAGCTGAAAAATGGTAAAAAGTTCTGTATCGGAACACAGCGCGAGGATGATCTGGAGAAGGTTATATCGAAGATCATGGCTCCTGTTCAATATCTTTGAGCTGCATAAGCAACTTGAGCAAACAGCCTCTTCGCGGATATTTCCTATTTTTGCAGAAAAAAAGGGATGAACTTTATTGAAGAACTCCGGTGGCGGGGAATGATCCACGACATGACCCCGGGAACGGAAGAGCAGCTTTCGAAAGAGATCACTTCGGGTTACATTGGATACGACCCCACTTCCGACTCATTACACATCGGCAACCTCGCCTCCATTATGATGCTGGTGCACCTGCAGCGTTCAGGGCACAAGCCCTTTGCCCTTGTTGGTGGCGCCACCGGTATGATCGGCGACCCGTCGGGCAAATCGGAAGAGCGCAACCTCCTCGACGAAAACGTGCTGCGGCATAATCAGGCGTGTATTAAAAAACAGCTTGAAAAATTCCTCGATTTCAACACTGGAGGTAATTCTGCCGAGATGGTGAACAACTACGACTGGATGAAGGAGTTCACCTTTCTCAATTTCCTGCGTGAAGTAGGTAAACACATCACGGTAAATTACATGGTGGCCAAGGATTCCGTGAAAAAGCGCATGGAATCCGGCTCCGGGATATCCTTTACCGAGTTCACCTACCAGCTTGTGCAGGGCAACGACTACTGCTGGCTTTTTGAACATAAAAACGTGCGCCTCCAAATGGGGGGTAGCGATCAATGGGGAAACATTGTAACAGGTACCGAGCTGATCCGCCGGAAACTGGGGGGTGATGCTTTTGCGCTTACCTGTCCCCTCATCACCAAGGCCGATGGCGGAAAGTTCGGGAAGAGTGAGGCTGGGAATGTATGGCTAGATCCTAAAAAAACCACCCCTTATAAGTTCTACCAGTTCTGGCTCAACACCAGCGATGCCGATGCGTCGGAGTACATTAAAAAATTCACCCTGCTGACAAAAGAGGAGATTGAATCACTGCAGAAACAGCATGATGAGGCTCCCCACATGAGAATTCTGCAGAAGGCGCTGGCCGAGGATATCACTGTAAGGGTCCACTCCAGGGAAGATCTTCAGGCTGCCATTGAAGCCTCCGAGATACTGTTTGGGAAAGGGACGACCGAAACACTGAAAAATCTGGATGAAGAGGTCCTGCTTTCTGTATTTGAGGGAGTACCGAAAAGCGAAATAGCGAAAAGCGAAATAGCGAAATCTGTTGATGTTGTAGATTTACTGGCCGATATGACACAGATATTCGCCTCTAAAGGTGAAGCCAGGCGCATGCTCAAGGAGGGCGGTGTCGCCATCAATAAGGCAAAGGTGGACGAATCCTATACGATCGATACAACAAGTCTGCTTAACGGGAAATATATTCTCGTGCAGAAAGGCAAAAAGAACTACTTCCTGGTTAAGGCGATATGAGCAAAACACTGCTATTTGCAATACTTTTTATCAACCTTGCCATGGTCTTGTACACGGTGGGGGTGTGGGCCGAACGATTCCAGAAACGGCTAAAAAAATGGCATACTATCCTCTTCTGGCTGGGACTGGTTTGCGATACCATCGGTACCGGAGCCATGGCCGAACTCAGTGGTTCGCTCTTCAAGCTCACCTTGCATGGAATTTCCGGCAATACCGCCATCGTGCTCATGTTGTTTCATGCAACCTGGGCCACCTGGGTACTCTACCGGAAGGATGAACAGCGGATCAACACGTTTCACCGGTTCAGCATTTTTGTGTGGATCATCTGGATGATACCGATGATCGGCGGGATGGTGCTGGGAGCCGGGATTTAGAAGGTGTCCCTGAGCGAAGCGGAGTACATGTGGAACATTTTCGTATAAATTATTGTATCTTGTGATGTCAAAAATAGACTGACATCCTTCAACCCCTTCTGATATGAAAAATCTACTTTCCAACAGGATGATGCCCTGGGCGTCAACCCTTCTGTACCTGCTTGTAACCATCATTATCTTTCCGGTCACGTTACATGCACAATGGAATCCAAACACTTCGGTAAACCTGCTGATTTCAAGTCTGCCGGTGGCAGATATGCAGGCCACGCCCACATCCAACGGCAAAACATGGATTGCATATTACCATGAAAATGGAGGAAATTACGACATGCGGGCCCAGCTCATCGACGAGAATGGCTACAAATTGCTGGGCGATGATGGTGTCCTTGTAAGCAACAAAACTTCGGGATCGGCAACCTATGTCTTCAACGTTTGCACCGACGCCTCCAACAACCTGATCATTGGATTCCAGTACGAAAACAGCGGGAACCTGTCGGCTATTCTTTATAAGATTTCGCAAACAGGAGCTCAGCTATGGGGTTCCAACGGGATCGTTCTGGGGCAGGGACTCGTTCCCTATCCTGCCGCACTCAGCAACGGCGAAGTGGCGGTAGTATGGGAAGAATCCGCCAGTAACACTCTTAACATACAAAAGATCACCACAGGGGGAACAGCAGCCTGGACAACGCCCAAAACCATCACGGTGGGATCAGCCAAAACCACTCGCGGCCAGGTTATCAAAAACAATGCAGGGAAATTTACCGTGGTTTACCAGAAACGGGCCGGAGGTATTTCCACTACGCTTTATGCCCAGATGTTCGACAACAGCGGAAATGCGCTCTATTCTCCCCTGCAGATCTGTTCGGAGACCACCAGCGGTGCACGTTACTACTCTGTTGCGGCCAATGCCGACACCACCTGGTTCGGGTACTACAGTTCCGTGGGATTCCGCTTCAATTCATGGCTGCAGCGCATCAACCCCGGAGGTACAATTCCCTGGGGGATGAACGGCTCCAATTTCAATACCGCTACAGGCGGAGGTGATCCGTATCAGGGGGAGACTGCCATCAATCTGGAAGCAGGTTCCCCTTATGTATGGTCGGTTTGCACCTTCAGCAACGCCAACCAGAACCAATATGGAATTTACATCCAGAAGTTTCTGAAAACCTCCGGGGCCCGACAGTTCACCGACCAGGCAAAAGTGGTATACCCCATCGGCAGCAGTTATGATACCCAGGTTGGCGACCTGGCGCTGGTCGACGACAGCCCGATGTTCATGAGCGCTATCTCCAATTATAAGCTCTTCGCCACCCGTCTCGATGCCAATGGCAACTTTGTATGGCCGGGCAACCGGGTTGAGATCAGCTCAACAACAGCAAACCAGTCCAGTCCCAAGGGAAGGTTCTGTTTCACCCCCGACGGGCCCAACCGTTGTGCCGGGGTTTGGTATGAGAAGAGAACAGGTGTTTACCAGGGATTTGCGCAGGGTATTTCTGTCGGCGGACTGGTAGGACTGACCGTTGCCACACAGGGCGGAGTTCCTGCAACCATTACCACAAACGGTGGGACCCTGCAGATGGTGGCCACAGTGTTTCCTGCCAGTGCAAGCCAGAATGTAACGTGGAGTATTGTGAGGGGAACCGGGAACGCCACCGTTAACAATTCGGGACTCGTCACAGGTGTTTCCAATGGTACAGCCTGGGCCAGGGCAACCTCCGTACAGGATCCCACCATGGCCGATTCGCTGATGATCACGATGAGCAATCAGACACCGGTAGGTATTGCAGAGCCTGCGCTTCAGGAACTGACCGTGTACCCGGTGCCCAACAGCGGACAATTCAGCATTTCGCTGCATGGCAAGGGAACAAGGAATCTGCTGCTGGATGTTTACAACAGCCAGGGGATGAAAATTGCAGGCGCACTGCCGGTGAAGCTGGTAAATGAGGAACCCGCCCCGATTGATCTCGGACAGGTTCCCTCAGGAAATTATACCTTGGTATTCACCACAAAGGAATTGCGCTGGGAACGCAAAATTGTTGTGATTAATTGACGAACTGTTTTGCGTAATATTTCGCTGTCAGCTTTTCGCCTGTAGCCTTCTCGATCATTTCGTTCCAGTACCATTTGCTTCCTGGCATAAAGATCTTCTCTTTCAGGTAGGTTCCGACAGCCTTGTTGCCGGCAAAACTCTGGAATTTATAATCTTCGGATTTAATAACATTCCCCACGATGTAGTAATATAATTGTGACGCAAGGAGTTCTCCCAGGAGGTAGTTGTGATAGTAGCAAGGATAGGTGGCAATGTGTATTTTGGTTGCCCAGTCGGGTTCGTTGCGACCTTCGGGACGTTTCATCATCTGGTACTTCTCAACCAGGTCCCACCACAATTTATTAAGGTCCTGATCAGGGTTTTTATACATCTCCCTTTCGAAGCGGTACATTACCTGGGCCCAGCGACTGAATACCAGCTGATCGAGGCGCAGCGATTTGAAACAATTGTCGGCAATTTTAATCTTCTCTTCCTCGCTGATGCCGACCACATCTTTAAGCCATTGGGGGTTTGATGAAAAACGGCCGAAAATCATGGCAATGGCTTCTGTGGTGAATGTATGTGCAGGATCGCGAAGAATGAAAGGCAGGGTGGTATCAATATTCTTGTCGTACACGGCGTGGCCAAACTCATGCAGCATGGTGTTCATCCAGTATTGGTTCGGCTTTACATTACAGAGTACCCGCACATCGCCGGCGTTGTCGATGTCGGTGCAGAAGGCATGCTGGTTCTTTCCTGGTTTTTCGTAAAGGTCGCTGTTCTTCAGTACATCTCCGATGGGAAGTCCGATGCCGGAATAATAATCCGAAGTAAGGGTTTCGAGGTTTTTGTCCTTGTAGTATTTGTCGAGGTCAACATCATAAATTTTCGGAGCCTGCTGAAAGAACCTGTTCTGGTAGTTCCAGGGCATCAGCTCCTCTTTGTTCTTCATTCCGTAGTACTTTACAAAATAGGCATCAATGTCGCCCTTTACCTGCGTAAAGGATTTTCTGGTAAGGCTATCCAGTTCATCAAATAAACCAGCCACCTCCTTGGGATCCTGGTCGCTGAGGGTCAGACTCATCTCATGGTAATTTTTAAAGCCCAGCTCCTTTGCAACCTCGTTGCGAAGTTTCACCAGCTTTTTTATATCGTCTGCCACAATGTTCCCGATCTTTTTCTGCGCCTCCCAAACCTCTTTCTGGTACTTCACATCTTTCGAGTTGTGGAGGATCTCCTCCACATCATTATCTGAAAGCTTTTTTCCTTTTACCTCGGTACGGAAGTTCCCGTATTTCTGTTCGACCACAGTTCCCATTCGTACCATGGCATTAAGTTTCCCGGTATCGGCCTTGGCCATGAGGAAGGAGCGATAAAGCACATCAAGCTGTCGGTTGAGCAGGCTGTCGGTGATGAGCCCCGACACCTTGATCTCTTCCAGCTTCTTCAGTTTATCCTTATCTGAAAAGAGGGCCATGAATTTCAGATTGAGATCTTCAGCTTTTTTGAAGTCTTCCGGTTTACCTGAAACGGCAGCATCCCAGGCAGCAACCGTGGTTTGCTTGTATAACGGGATATAAACCGAATCGTGGTTCCGAATAAAATCTGTCAGTTCTTTTTTCATTTTTTCCTGTTTGGAAGTACAGCCTGCAAGCATCAACAGCGAGAGGGCTACTGCATAAAATGGTTTCATATAGTTTGAATTGGTTTTCTAAATGTATCCGGTTATTCGATATTCCACACCGACCCTTCCTTGCCGTCTTTCACGGTGATGTGTAACTTTTGCAAGGCGTCGCGGATCTGGTCGGAAGTTCCCCAGTCTTTGGTCTCCCGCGACCTTTGCCGGATGGCCAGGATCAGCTGCATCAGTCCGTCGAGGGTTTCACGGTTATCGCTTCCTTTCTCATCTTTAAGCCCGAGGATATCGAAAAGAAAGGTATCGAAGATCTCCTTCAGTTGTATAAGTTCCTCCGCGGACAGCGACTCTTTTTTATCATTGATTGCGTTGATGATGCGAACACCTTCAAAAAGGTTTGCAATCAAAATGGGCGTGTTGAAGTCATCATTCATGGCGGAATAACAGGAATTCTTCAGTGCCTCCATGGCCGATAACGCTCCCTGGGAATGTTCCGTTGATCCATTGGATGTAGTAAGCCTCACCAGGGTTTCGTAACCAGCCATCAATCGTTTCAACCCTTTGTCGGCCGCCTGCAGCGCTTCATTGGAAAAGTCAAGTGTGCCGCGGTAGTGAGCCTGGAGGATGAAGAAACGGATGGTCATCGCACTGTAGGCCTGGGCCAATGAGGCATGGCTTCCCGTGAAGAACTCTTCGAGGGTGATAAAGTTGCCAAGCGACTTACCCATTTTCTGACCGTTGATGGTGATCATGTTGTTGTGCATCCAGTAGCGTACGGACTCATGTCCCAGTGCAGCCTGACTTTGCGCGATTTCCGATTCATGGTGCGGAAAGAGCAGGTCCATGCCCCCGCCGTGTATGTCGAACGTTTCACCCAGGTACTTTGCGCTCATGGCAGAACATTCGAGGTGCCACCCGGGAAAACCTTCGCTCCACGGAGAGGGCCAGCGCATGATATGCTCGGGCTGTGCCTTTTTCCAGAGGGCAAAGTCGGCGGGATTGCGTTTCTCATCCTGCCCTTCAAGGGTACGGGTGTTGGTGAGAAGATCTTCAAGTACACGTCCGGAGAGTTTGCCGTACTGGTAGGTTTTGCTGTATTTTTCAACATCGAAATAAACGGACCCGTTCACCTCATAGGCATATCCGGCATCCAGGATCTGCTGCACCATGGTGATCTGCTCGATGATATGGCCCGAGGCGCGTGGTTCAATCGAAGGACGCTTCACGTTGAGGGCATCCATGAAGATAAAGTAACGGTCGGCATAATACTGGGCCACCTCCATGGGTTCGAGCTGTTCAACCTGCGCTTTTTTGGCGATTTTATCCTCCCCCTCATCGGCATCGGCCACCAGGTGCCCTACATCGGTAATGTTGCGCACATAACGAACCTTATATCCCAGATGAAGCAGGTACCGGAAAACCACATCAAAGGTAATGGCCGGCCGGGCATGACCCAGATGCGGGTCGCCGTAAACTGTAGGTCCGCAAACATAAAGCCCGGTAAATGGCGGGTTCAGCGGTTCGAATTCTTCCTTTCTGCGGGAAAGCGTATTATAGAGAAAAAGTTTTGATTCCATGCTTAATGCTATTTTTCTTCAACGGTGCACTTTATTCCCAGCTTGGTGCAGACTCCCATGATGGCCTTGACCGTCATCTGTTCTGCCCCGGGGACTGCCTTGTCCTTTGCCGGGCTGGTCACACTGATGCGGGAAACTTTTTTATCCAGTGAGTCTACCTTCAGGGTGAGGGTGCTTTCTCCGTTGGAGAATTCAATCATCCGTTTGCTGTCATCACGCTGAATCACCTTCAGTTTAGGTGAGGAAGTAACAGTATCGATAACGGCCTGATAAACTTTGTTTGTATGTGCATCCAGAACCACGTTTGATTCAACCGAAGTAGCGGTATGTTTGGATTTTATTTTCCTTGCCAGCGTTACAAACTGGGAACTGGCTGGCAGACAGGTTAGCAGAAAAAAACAGGTGCCCATCAGGACCGTTAGAAATCGGAAACTTCGCATCGTTTATATGGTAAAGTTGCTGAATATTGAACTGGCAAAGATAAGAAACTGCCGTGAGTCTGTATTGCATTTTTCGTCACACATCACGTGTCACCTTCTTATAAAAGAGCGCCAGGTAGGAACTGAAAACCACCGTCATCGCCAATTGCATCAGGAGCGGAGTAGCAACCAGGGAGGTATTGATCACCGCCAGTTGGATCAGCATGAATTTCAGCAGATAATAGATTGCCTTGCTCAGCACAATGCTCAGGAAAACAGCCGGGAAGAGGAGTTTCATCCTGTTGGAGAGCAGGTAAAAAAGAAATACATTCAATGAAAGTTCAGCGGCAATGAGGAACATTTTTGCAAAAACCGGATGACCTGAGATGATAAAGGAAAAGAGCGGCATGGTGAGAGCAAGGAGATACCCGTTCTGCCTGGTGGTATGAACCAGCGCCAGGATCAGCATCAGTCGCATGGGTTCGATAAGGTAAACAGGCAGACTTAAAAGGTGAGAAAGCGTCGGAACCAGGTAAATAAAGGCCAGTGCGAAAAGGTCGATGAGTACTCCTGTGATGGGAATCCGCTGTATAAGAGCTTGTGAATGCATTTTCATGGTTTATTGTTTGATGATTTTAACTTCTCTTGTTATTCCCTGACCTTTCAGTTGAAGCAGATAAAATCCGCTCTCAAGCTGGTCAATCCTGATCTGTGTACATGGCTCGTTTCCTGCTGAACCACGAAGCCTTACCCTGCCATGCATATCTGTGAAGATGAAATCAAGGCTGACGGATCCCGGATTCGAAATGTTGATCAGCTTGGTTGCCGGATTGGGAGACACGGTAACATTCAGCGATGCGTTCCCGTCGGAAACCCCTGTATGTGCTTCATGTGCTTTATAAAGTTCGATCCCGTTCCCTGTTCCCAGGTTGCGTGTATATTGTTTATGAAGCGAGTCATTCCAGTGTTCATGAACACCCAGCGAAGCAATGAGTACACCGTCATTGTCGGGATCATAGGTGATACCGGTAGGCCACAGCGAAGAGTCGGCGGCCTGATGCAGGTAATCGTCCACCCCAAACCAGTTGGGACGGCTCTCCGCCATCGTGGGACCGTTGTATTCGGTCCGTAGAAAATCGTGGCACACCGACTCGATGGCAACAGGGTCAAGCGACATAAAGAGCGATGAGCACCAGCTGTTGTTAAACGGCGGGGAGAGCCACTTTTCAGGCACCCCCAGGGCATCCTCTCCCGGATAGAGTCCGTCCACGATGATCAGCAGGTTTTTTCCGCCAAGCAGTTTGTGCATCATGATGTCGACCTGTACACGATAGAGACCATAACCCAGGCGAACGGGGTCGTCTGCATTGTCGAACAACCCTTTGTGCAGGTGCATCGCCCACTCCCGGGTAAAAGAGCCGAAATGGTTCTTCGCGGCCAGGGTGATCCCTGCAGTGCTGTGTGCTTTCATGGTGGGAATGTTCACCAGGTAGTCGATCTCATCATAAAGAGTGAAGAGTTTGTCGGTGACCGCGTCGGGCATCACCGTGCCGTGGTCAGACCAGTAAACCCGGTCGGTATTGGTTACTGCCACCGGAGTACGCCCCAATCCGGTGATGTTTATTTCCGGGTGAATGAGATTGTTGCCAAGGATGTGCACCCCGGGGAATTCGTTGTGCCAGAGATCATAGAACTCCTTGTAAACATTGCGCGCCGGATCCCCGACATAGATCATATCTTCAGGCACGGCAGCATCGTTGATCATTTGCCTGAGCACGGCGAGAACCACAAAAGGGTTGGTTTCCGAGGCAAAACTGTTGATGGCGAGATGGTCGGTACGCCCCAGGTCAGGATTGAAACGTCCCGAAGAGAGTCCGCCATAGGCAGTGGTTGCATTTATCTTGATGAGGATCTTCTGACCAGTTAAATAACCCACATTTCCATGTCCATGATTGCGGTTAAAATACCTGAACAGGGAATCCCATGCCAGCATCGTATTGGGGGCACCGGTAAGTGCCGTCACCGATTTGATCATCATGCTGTCGATGCTGGCGATGTTGCTGTTTTTATCCATAAACCAGCCATCGTCGCCGGCATCAATCACCCCGTTTTCGTTCGAGGTATTGGCACAACTTTCATTCGTGGCCGCCGGATCCCACATCCAGACCACCCTGCCGGGAAAAATACCCCGGGCTGTTCCGATGGGATCATTGGGAGTGAAATAGTTTACTGCCGGAAATCTTTTGGTGGCCTGGGATACAGTCGGCCACTGAACAAATGAAAAAAGGAAAAATACCAAAGCGACCAGCAGGCAAATCGATGCCACAAAATAGTTCGGTTTTCGCGAATAATACCGGTATTTTCTGAATGCAAAAACAGATCCGGAAAGGCATAGCATATAAATTACAAAAGCAGACATGAACGGAGCTGTGGCCCGCATGCAGGGATAATTTGCCCGGCTCGGTTTAGGAATTACCCTGATCAGGAACCAGAGTGTGGAGAGGAACCCGATGGTGAGTAAAACCAGCTTTGACGGCATCTTTCGTTCTTTCAGCCGGACGACCAGATGCTGTAACTTTCCGGGTAGATTGGGGATCGGGTTGTACATGAAAAAGGTATCAAAATGTTTCCTTCATCGGCTTTGAGATAAAGGTACAAATTATTGGTTTTACACCAGAAAATCTTTCTACTTTTGCCGCAAACTCGCAAACATTTCTTTCATGAAGGAAAAGATATTGGTTATTGGTTGTTCCGGGCAGATTGGTTCGGAACTGACACTCGAACTACGCAGAATTTATGGCGAATCCGCTGTGATCGCCACCGACATCCGCCCCGCCACGGCTGAGGTTGCAGGAACCGGACCTTTTGAAATACTAGATGTGCTGGATGCTTCCAAGCTTCAGCTAATCTGTGAACATGAGAAGATCACCCAGGTTTATCATCTGGCGGCCATCCTTTCGGGCAACGCCGAGAAGCGCCCGATGCCCTCCTGGGATATCAACATGCGCAGTCTTTTCAATGTTCTGGAAATTGCACGGGAGCTAAAGTTGAGGAAGATCTTCTGGCCAAGTTCCATCGCCGTGTTCGGCCCCACCACGCCGCGCATGGATACCCCGCAGTACACCATCATGGAACCCAATACCGTTTACGGCATCAGCAAACTGGCCGGGGAACGGTGGATAGAGTATTACTTCAACAAATACGCAGTGGATACCCGGAGTCTCCGCTACCCCGGACTGATCAGCTACAAGACCGAAGCCGGCGGCGGCACGACCGACTATGCCGTGGAGATCTTCTACGAAGCGATCAAACACAAGAAATATGAGTGTTTCCTCGGCCCCGACTCAGCGCTGCCCATGATGTTCATGCCCGATGCCATCAAAGCCACCATCGATGTGATGGAAGCCGATGCCTCGAAACTCTCCTTGCGCTCCAGCTACAACGTCGCAGGGATCTGTTTTACCCCGAAGATCCTGGCTGAAGAGATCAAGAAACACATTCCCGAATTCGAGATCACTTACAAACCTGATTTCCGCCAGGCTATCGCCGATTCCTGGCCTGCATGCATCAACGATGATGTTGCAAAGAAAGACTGGGGGCTGAATTGCGAATATGATCTTGATAAGATGACGCGGGTTATGCTGGAGGAGATCGGGAAGAAGCTGGCTTAGGCGTTGACGAGGTGATGTCGCTTATCGTGTCAGTTGGTAATCATTTATTAATAATTCCGCAACACGGCTCTTCCCTCCAAATTCGTTGACCAGATCGATCTGTTTAAGATGTATCTCGTCCATTCTTATCTTAATAGCCTCAATGGGATCCGGCGCTTCGATCGGGTATTGTTTGTATTCATATTCTTCTATCAACAAACCTAGTATATCCGCTTCATCACTTTCCTTAGTTCCAATTTCGGCATTAAAAATGGTTTCCATTCTTTTCAATGCAAACCTACAGTCAGATTTTGTTTTTGCGGGTTAACTTCCATATTATCTTTCGTTAAAATGTGTTTACATCAATCTTCGTAATCAACATGAGTTCCAATAAAGTGGATTAATGTTCATAATCAGCGTGCCTTTCCCAAAAGTCCCTCAGCGTGCAACGTTGCAGTTTCGGCAATCGGAAAAACCATCCTGCGAGCGTAAACCTCCGGTCTGCCAACCGGCCCACGAAATTTTCAAAATTGATCTGTAAATCAATCTCGTTCACCTTTACCTCATCCATTTATTTCCGAAAAGCGGAATCAGTTTTTTCTGATTTAATCAGTTGCATAACAGTAATTCATACAATATATTAGCAGGGAAATTTTCTTCTCAATTGTAAATGGTATTACTGGTAACCAGCGGATAGTGTTTGGTCCATATAAAGTTAATGGCAACCAGACAATGTTACTGAATTCGGTAACCGCACACGAGGACCTTTATTACAATCACTTGAGGTGTTGATAAATTTTTCCATAATTCCGTTGTTTCATTTTTTAATTAACCCAAATTCAAAAAGCTATGAAAAAACTCATTATCATTGTACTCATCGGGGGAATGATTCCCTTATTCAGTTGTAATAAGGAGCAAAAATCCACAACTAAACAGAATACTTCATTAATTTATAAATCAGGAGGAGCGTCTGAACCCTTGGATTCCTTATTAGGAGCGAACAACAACTACATAGGTCTGATTAACGAAATCAGTGCATATACCAACAAAATAATTACAAGTGACTTGACATTTGCAGAATTTAAAATTTTTCTTTTGCACAAAAGCATTGATTCAATAAATTCAAGAATTCAACTCACTTCGATTGAAATCGCTCATTATGATACAATATTCCAATTCTATGCAAGACAACTTTCTAATGATTTTCGCTTCGATACCATCTCAGTTTTGCCATGTGCATCTTGTGGATATTCGATCGAAGAAAAGATTGATTTATCTGAAGGCTACTGGGACTTTTTTAGAGTTGATACGAGTAGGATTACTTCCTATTATGAAAGGTTATCAGATACTCAGCAAGGAGACTGTACAAATCCATGGGGTTATGCCATTTGTTGCGCTGCCTGCGTTTTAACTTTTGGAGAACTTGCTCCGTTATGTGTAGTATGTATCTGGCAATGTGCTTGCCAGTTTTGCCCAAGCCCTAATATTGGTTGCAATTTTATGATCGAATAGAAACTTTAGCATTTTAATTATTATTAATTCTAAAATTATGAATGTACCACTAATTTTAGGAGGTAGCTTAATAGTATATCTGTTATTTTTATTCTTCGTAATAAGAAAATACAAGATTTACAGGAGTCCTATAACCAAAATTATTGTTATTTCAGTATCTGGTATAGCAATCGGTTTTTTGGTTTCTGAACTTAGGGTTATGTACACCCCTCACTTATTTATTTTACTACTGCTGTTTGCAGGAAACCTGATATATTACATTGTTAAATTGGTAAAGGAATCAAGGTAATTCTCGGGGTAAGGATGTGAAGGTAAGAGGGTAAGGGGGTAAGGGGAATGTGCATCACAACAATAGCACATCATCCTTTCCGGATTTTTCGCTACATTTGGCCTACCGATAACCTGCCAATGATCACGTTGCAATACCGAATCTTCATCAAATCATTATACTTCACCTTGCTTGTAGTTGCCACGCTGTCGTGCAGACAATCCGGGCCGGTGGAGCACGTTCCTCCAGATGTTATAAAGCTATACAAGGACTCGATTATGCAACTCGATTCTATCGCTGTTTCTTGCATGAATCTCGATACAGTCAAAGCTTATATTTACGCAACGCGTGCAGTTTCTCTGGCCCAAAAAACAGGCACAAGTGAATACCTGATAAGGGCGTTGAATGAGAAGGGGCTTATCCTTCACAACCTTCGGAATGACTCCGCCACCTATTATTTTAACTTGGCACTTGCCATCAGTGATACCAGCAGGTATAAAGAATCCAGAGGAGCTGTTTTTTACCACCTCTCGATGATTTATACTGAGGTCAATGATTTCAAAAATGCTTCCCGAATGCTTGATTCGTCAATACACGCAGCCTACAACAGCCGGGAGTTTCACGCCGCCGCCGCTTCACTGAATTCACTCGGAAACGTTTACTTGGCATCAGATGATCAGGCAATGGCAAGAATTTGTTACGACTCTGCAATCCAAATTGCCAGCCTATATGACTTGCCAAGAGAAAAGGGAATTGCGATGGGCAGCATCTCGCAATTCCTTAAAACACCAGATAGTTCATTGACAATGATGCGTGAAGCCATCCGAATTCTTGAAAACGTTTATGGAACAGAGCTGGAACAGGCAAACATTCTGATTAATATGGGGGTATTGCAAACCAATTCTGATTCGGCCCTTTATTTTTACAGGAGAGCCACAATGGTTGGTGAACGATGCCGCTTTAATATCGTACTCCTGGGTGCCTGGAACAACCTGGCCTATGTTTATCTGGAGCGGGGCGATTTGAAATCGGCCACAGAATGTTTACTAAACAAAGCCATTCCACTGGCTTTGGAAATTGATAACGCGGATTGGCTGGCTACCCTTTACGACTCCTATGTTGATGTGCTGATTGCAAAAAGGGAGTACCGCAATGCACTAACTTTTTTACGTAAATCAATTGAAACACGTGATATCTCGGATAAAAAAATTGCAAAAAAACAGATCCGACTGCTGAACGCAATGCTCGATCTCAACCGCAAGAACATGTTAATCCTTGAAAAGGAGCAGCAGATTGCGCTTCACAATGCCTCCAGGAACCGGATGAAACTTTGGCTTGCAGCGGCTGGCGGAGCAGTCCTTGTTATGGCCTTTGCTCTTTTCTGGTATCGCCAGCGAAACCGAAATAGGATTCAATTACTTAAATTCGAGTCGGCCCGCCGAGTTATTGAAGCAGAGGAACATGAGAAGGAAAAAAACAGCATGGAGCTTCACGATGCCATCGGAATTCTAACATCTAAAATAAATTTGTCCTTTGAACATTCCGCCTCCACCGACATAACATTGAAGTACGACATAATAAAGCATGTCGATGATTTTTCGCTCGAGGTAAGGGGTATTTCACACCGCATGAGCAGCCGGATTCTGAAGCGCCACTCCTTTGCCCCACTGATTATTGAACTGTGCAATGAAGCGGTGAGATATGGCAAGCTGAACCTTCTTTATGAGGTCGCGGAGCCGCCCTCTGTGTTGTCGGCAATCGTAAGGCTTCACATTTACCGCATCGTGCAGGAGTTGATGAACAATGCACGGAAATATGCCCCGGAAGCAAATATCAGGCTTACTGTTGCTTTCCATCAAACACTACTGGAATTGATTTATCAGGACAATGGTTCCGGATTTTCGAAGCCAGAAGCGACGCGCAAAGGGATGGGTTTTTCCAACATCTTTGCTCGCGTCGACCTACTCAATGGCACCTGTGAAATTGAATCGGAACCGGGCTGTGGAGTTTACTGGAGGATAACAGCACCCCTTGAAAGTAGTACAGGCAATGGTAAACATGATGAATGAATTAATAAAAATATGATTAAAAAATCATTGCCATGATAAAGCTCTATATAATTGAGGACCATTCGGTCATCCTGGATGGCATCAAATTGCGGCTACGCCATCATGCTGATGAGTTTTCTATTACCGGAAACTCAACCAGCATTGATGCGTTCGTTCAGAAGGCGCTACCTGACACCTTTGATATCATCCTCCTTGATCTGTGGATTCCCGGCAGTGATCCTGAAGAAAACATCAGCAGAATTAAAAAACTCTTTCCTTCCAAACCTGTTGTGATCTATACGAGTGAAACCTCTCCATACTGGATCAGGGTAATGATGAATAACGGTGCAAGAGCCTACTTGCTAAAAAGTGTTGACACCGCTGAATTCAAAGATACCCTGCGAAAAGTGTTCCTGGGTGAAACAGTGACTACCATACTTTTACAGGGCCTATCAGACAAGCTAACTTGCGCTGCCAACACAGGGTTAAATTACCTTTTGAAACCCTCTGAAAGGGCCATCCTCAAGAAGTTGATCCTAGGAGAAAGTGTAAAAACCATTGCTGCAGATCGCAATGTTACGGTTTCGGCAATCGAAAAAACCATCAAAAAATTAAAGAATGCATATGGTGCTGATACAGATGTCCAGTTGATCAGGATGCTGACGAAAAATAACATAATTTAACGCTAAACACCTCTCCGTTTTCTCCAAAATCCATCCTGCAGGACAAAACCTCCGGCCCGCCATCCGGCCCGCCAATTTTTTTCCATTGATCTGAATTTCAATCTCCTTCGCTTTTTTTTCATGCCCTTCTTTCCGAATACCGGAATCAGTTTTTCCGAATTACTCAGTTGCATAACAACCATTCATACAATAGATTAGCCAGGTAATTTTCATCTTACTTAAACCAACCCTGTGCTATGAAAAAAATTTTTCTTTTCACGTTGTTACTTATTGCTTTTGGAGCAGCTAAACTGAATGCCCAAAGCCCCATCCCTTCCTTTAATGTAATGGTATACCCGGCTACGCGATTCCAGGAGTCGCTTGAACTCACAAACAACTGTCTTCCATCAAAGGGAAAAAGAATCATGGTGATTACCGTAAACGGAACGCATCAGGGAAGTGCTGTTGTATATGTCTATAGCCTCGATGGATTGACCGTGTTTGGTCCTTATACGGTTAATGGCGGTCAGACACTTTTTGTTGAGATCGATAACCGCCCTTGGGGAGTCATAGTGCAAGGAAATGAAAGCATTATTGTAGATGTGTGGATTAATGAATCAACATAATAGCTTCGAATTGATCAAAAAACGACCCGGTATTATCCCAATTAGCCATCCTCAATAATTCCAAACCATGAGAAACTGGATCTGTCTTGCTCTTTTGACAATTTTCAATTCTCTATTTTCCCAATCTCTTCTGAAAGTCCTACATACCGATTAACGAAATGGGATATTGCCAAACATGAATTATACGGAACCGCTATGTTAAATCAATATTTATCAAGAAGGTATTATCTAAAAATCTACTGATAATGGTCACACCTGGCCGACCGTTTTCACCACTGAAATCCAAAGAAAGGAGGTGGCAAGCCATTGAAGAAAAACATTTATTAGATCAAAATCCATTAACCCTCAAAATCGATTATTATGAAAAAAATGTGTTATTTGTCACTTATTTTCACATTGTGTTTCACTGTATTCCCAGATTTAAAGTCAGTAAAGGCAGATACTATTTGTTATGGGAATTGGGTGCAAATAGGTCACCTGCCAGATTACTCTTATATATTGGTAGAGTGCATTGCTGACCCATACAATCAGTGCTATTGTTCGCCTTGTAACAAAAGAGAATGGTGGAAAACAAATGGGATTCCAGACTAATTAATTTGCCAAGACAAAAGTAAGGGTGAAGTTGTGAATTTCATTCTTACTTTTACTTTCTCCAATATGGATTGCTTTCTACGAGAGTAACTGACTAAAATCCTAAATTGTTATTATGGTAATTAAAAAACCGTTTACGTACCTTTTGGCTTGCATTATTCTGCTTGCATTATCCGGATGTGGGAGAAATCAAAGAAATTCACTTAATGGCAAGGAGGATAATTGCGTCAAGTATATAAAATACGATCAGCATTCAAGTTCAAGTATGCAATCAGTTATTTATGCATCAGATTGTACTTGGATTTATGATATTTACGCAAGTTCCATAACAGTTTATAAGGATTCTAGTATCGTTGGATTCATGCAATTGTCCAAATTAGACGACAATATTCCTAATTTTTCAAATCACTTGTTAACAGTTTTTAAGCCCAACAGTAAAACTATGATTTTGGTGGCAGATGGTTTAATCGTATTTACTGATAACAGGCTAAATATCCTAGAAATAACTCCATATGTATTTAATTATGATACCATTACATTTCATATTGTGGGCAACAATAGGAATATCATTTATGTACCGAAAAGGAATAAAATATTCTTAACAATTGTTACTAATCAGTGCTAAATCTTAATGTTATTAACAGTTTTAATCGGTAATGAACAAGGTGGTTTGTTGGTAAAATTTTGACTTTTTGAAATCCAAGACATACTAACAAATATTATTTTAAAAGTTGATAAACAAGCGG
>JANXZO010000033.1 GCA_025355465.1 Bacteroidales bacterium | reverse complement strand
CCCCGCGGGCGCGTGGATTGAAACGTCCCAGATTACATAAGGCTCACCGCCTCCATAGCGGGTCGCGCCCCCCGCGGGCGCGTGGATTGAAACTTTAAGAAAGAACGCGACGGCATTGCCGAGAAGGTCGCGCCCCCCGCGGGCGCGTGGATTGAAACATGATAAGAAGGTTGAGCTTGCCGATGCTGAGAGGTCGCGCCCCCCGCGGGCGCGTGGATTGAAACCGGCAGTGGATTTCCTCGCGCCTGGTCACCAGGTCGCGCCCCCCGCGGGCGCGTGGATTGAAACTAATCATATATTGATTGTAACGTATTTCTGCCCAGTCGCGCCCCCCGCGGGCGCGTGGATTGAAACCCTCTTAAAGAAATGCGCCTGGCGTTTTGCCTGCTCGGTGTCGCGCCCCCCGCGGGCGCGTGGATTGAAACATGTGCTTGTTTGGTCCCTGCGGGTCCTCCTTTTGTCGCGCCCCCCGCGGGTGTATAAATCGTTGAGAACTGTCGTATATTTGCAGTGGCGGGAAGAAATTCCTGCTGCTACGCAAAAGGCGATCAGTGTTCATCACTGGCCGCCTTTTGTGGTTATATCAAACAACTCACGGTCGCGCCCTCTGCGGGCATAGGTTCTCCTTCGATCGGTTTATCATCACAGCAATTAAATCTTTGTGTTATATTTGCCTTGCAAGTCAATCTCTCAGCTGGCTCGGCATTAAATGCTTCTCCGGGCAGGTAATGATTTCGTTTGTTTTCAATGAACATCGACAAATTCAACATACGGGTATATGGTTTCCTGATCGATGAAGGAAGAGTGCTGGTCACTGATGAGTTCCGGTTGGGAATATTCATGACAAAATTTCCAGGCGGCGGACTGCATTTCGGGGAGGGGACAACCGACTGCCTGAAACGGGAATTTATGGAAGAACTCGGCATTGAGATCGAGGTCCTCTCACATTACTACACCACCGATTTTTTTCAACCAACAACACTGCTCCCTTCCGACATGCAGCTCTTCAACGTTTACTACCTCATTGCGACCCCTAAACCTTACCCCTTTAAAACCACCATCCTCCGGCACGATATTCCGGCCATCGACGGTGCGCAGAGCTTTCGCTGGGTGAGGATAGAAGAACTGGAGGAAGATGACTTCACCTTCCCGATCGATAAATTCATCGTTGGTAAGCTGAAAAATGATTTGAATATCTGGAAATTCGAAAATGAATAAAAGTAGATTTGTTACCATTGTCTTTCTCTTAGGGTTCTTTTTTACAGGTTGTAATCTGAAAAACCAAGGGAAGGCGACCATTGCGGGCAAGCTTTCCGGGGCTGCCGGTGAAAGGCTCATTCTTCAGGAACTTGATACGAAGGAGATCCATAACCTCGACTCTGTGATTGTTGATAACGGCGGAGCATTTACGTTTTCGGTGATGCCGGCCGAACGAAGTTTCTATCTGCTGCAGGCTACAAGCGGCAAAGTGCTGGTTTTAGCCCTTGACAAAGGAGAGACCGTTCATGTATCAGGAGCGTTTCAGGACTTTCCGGATGCGACCTGCATTGATGGCACCCCCGATAACCTCCTGTTGCAGAACTTTTTTGCATTCACGCGCAAAAACGAACACCGCGTCGACTCGCTGGAGAACCTGCTTGTGGAGCGGCAGGATAGCAGCGACTATTATCAGCTCACGGTAAACCTTGATACCGCGTTCAAGCAGATATGGGAGCAGCAACGGACTTTCGAAAAATCGTTTCTCGATAAAAATTCCGGTTCATTGGTATCGCTGATCGTGTTGAATTATGCCTTTGGCATGAGTCCGGTTCTGTCGCCGGAGGAGGATTCGGCTTATTACATCAACCTTGATACCTCGCTCAACAAAGCATTTTCTGAAAACAAGCATGTAAAATATCATCGTCAACGAATCCAGGAGTTCAGGCGGCAGCAGGAGGTAAAAACGCTGAAGAGATAGTTTTTTTGTAACTTGCCACCGATAATCCGATATGCAGAAAAATATCTATTTCGCTTCCGATTTTCACCTCGGTATCCCCGATCACGACCGAAGTCTCGACCGGGAGAAAAAACTGGTGGCCTGGCTGGAGATGGCACGCGCCGATGCGGCTGAAATATTTCTCATGGGCGACCTGTTCGATTTCTGGTTTGAATACAAAACTGCAATCCCCAAGGGATATGCACGCCTGCTGGGGAAACTGGCCGAGCTCACAGACGCAGGGATACCGGTTCACCTGTTCCGGGGAAATCACGATATGTGGGCATTCGACTACCTCACGCGCGAACTGAATATCCAGCTTCACCGCGATCCTGAATTCCGTGAATTCAACGGCCACCGGTTCTACCTTGCCCATGGCGACGGACTTGGTCCGGGCGATCATGGGTACAAATTCATCAAGAAGGTGTTTGCAAACCGTTTTAATCAATGGCTATTCCGGCTGATGCATCCGGATTTCGGCATCCGGATGGCACTCTTCTGGTCGCGCAAAAGCCGCGCAATTGCCCTTGAAAAGGAGAAAAATGATGAGGAGCGGAATAAAAAACTGATTGAAGCGCGGATCACAATACATTCATTCGAGATGTTAAACCTGCATCCCGACCTGGAATACCTGGTTTACGGACACTACCATTTTCCGGTTGCGACCAGATTAAACGACAGGGCCACCCAGATTGTACTGGGCGACTGGATCACCCATTTCTCTTATGGGGTATTTGACGGGAAAAAATTTGAATTGAACTCCTGGTAAACAGGCGGCCATTAAACTTATACTGGCTGACATATAAAAAACAAAGGGGCGACATTACCTGCCGCCCCTTTGTTTTCTGACAACATTTTTAATTATTCCGGATGAATTGCCTCAACAGGGCAAACATCGGCGCAAGCACCACAATCAGTGCAAACTTCGGGATCGATTTTGTAGATATCACCTTCGGAAATTGCTTCAACGGGACACTCATCGATACAGGTTCCGCAAGCGGTGCAATCATCATTAATTTTGTAAGCCATGACTTGTTATTTTGTGTTCCTGCAGGGAACTAGTTAGTATTTAATATTGGATACAAATATACGAATTTTTCGAATTACAAATTATTGTGAACATTTTAACTATGTGATATTGTCATCTCTTTTACCATTTGACCTTTGACTATTGACTTTATTCTGTAATTTTGCATTACAAAATGAACACAGACTATGACTAAGAAGAAAAGACCAGTTATTGAGCGGGAAAGCGTTGTGGTAAAGTTCGTCGGCGACTCCGGCGACGGAATGCAGCTTACCGGCGGTATGTTTTCGGATGTTGCCGCCCTCGTTGGCAACGACCTGGCTACTTTCCCTGATTTTCCGGCTGAGATCCGGGCACCGCAAAACACGGTCGCCGGTGTCTCCGGTTTCCAGATGCACATGGGAAGTTCGAAGATTTACACCACAGGCGACCTGGTTGACGTGCTGGTAGCCATGAATCCTGCCTCCTTAAAGGCCAACCTCAAATGGGCTAAAAAAGGCGCCACGATTCTTCTCGATACCGATGCATTTGATGAAAAATCCGTCGAAAAGGCAGGTTATAAAGTCAGTCCGCTCGACGACGATACCCTCGAAACCTATCATGCCATCAAATCGCCGATGACCATGCTTACGAAGGAGAGTCTGAAAGATATGGGTGTTGACAACAAGACAGCAGAGCGCAGCAAAAACATGTTTGCACTGGGTATTCTGTTCTATATTTTCAACCGTGACCTGAAGCCCTCCTTTAAATATTTCGAAACGAAATTCAAGAAAAAGCCGGAGCTCGTAGAGATCAACAAGGTGGTCCTTCAGCAGGGTTACAATTATGCAGAGACCATCGAGGCCCTGGAAAGCGTGATCCAGGTCTCCCCTGCTCACATGGAAAAAGGGCGCTACCGGAACATTACCGGCAACGTTGCCACCGCCTGGGGACTTCTTGCCGCAGCTGAGAAATCTGGACGTCCGCTGTTCCTCGGCTCCTACCCCATCACTCCGGCCACGGAGATCCTGATGGAGCTATCAAAGCACAAATCACTGGGGGCCAAAGTTTTTCAGGCCGAAGATGAAATTGCAGGGATTTGTTCTTCCATTGGTGCCTCTTTCACCGGGTCGCTGGCCTGTACGACCACTTCAGGTCCGGGGCTTTCGCTTAAAAGTGAAGCCATCGGGCTCGCCGTGATCACTGAATTACCGCTTGTGATTGTCAATGTTCAACGCGGTGGTCCATCAACCGGACTGCCCACCAAATCGGAACAGAGCGACCTTTATCAGGCTCTTTTCGGGCGCAATGGTGAATGTCCGGTTATTGTAGTGGCTGCCTCAACTGCCGAGAATTGCTTCTACTTCGCCTACATGGCTGCCAAGTTATCGTTAGAGCACATGACTCCGACCATTCTTCTGACGGACGGCTACCTTGGCTTCGGTTCTACCCTTTTCAGAATACCGAAGATGAAAGACATGCCTGCAATCAACCCTCCCATGGCAGAAGCCAATGACCCGGATTACAAACCTTACCGCCGAAATCCTGAAACACTGGCACGTCAGTGGGCGATTCCCGGAACAGAAGGGTTGCGTCACCGTATCGGCGGACTGGAAAAAGAGAATATCATCGGTACGGTTTCCACAGATCCGATGAACCACCAGATCATGACGGACCTGAGGGCGGCCAAAGTGGAAAAAGTCGCAGACTTCATTCCGGAACAGGAAATTGAAGGGGCGCCCGAAGGAGACCTACTCGTAATAAGCTGGGGCGGAACCTATGGCTCGGTACATTCAGCCGTAAAACAGATGCAGAATGAGGGAAAAAGCGTTAGTCTGGCCCATTTCAATTACATCATGCCGTTGCCTAAAAATACCGGGAAGGTACTTCAGGGCTTCAAAAAAATCGTTGTCTGTGAGCTTAACAGCGGGCAGTTCGTGAATTATCTGAAGATGAAGTTCCCGATGCCGAATTTCCATCAGTTTAATAAGGTGCAGGGGCTTCCGTTCATGATCAACGAGTTAACAGATAGGTTTAACCAACTTTTGGAGGAAAAATAAGATGCAAGATTTCGCGAATATGACTGTTGAGCGGTCGAACGTTCAACTCACCAAAGCCGATTTTGAAAGCGACCAGATGGTAAAATGGTGCCCCGGTTGCGGAGCCCACGCTATCCTGGCTGCTGTGGAACGCGTGTTTCCGAAAATTGGTTATCGTAAGGAAAACTTCTGCATGATATCCGGCATCGGATGTTCATCAAGGTTTCCCTACTATGTAAATACATATGGAATACATGGCATTCACGGAAGAGCTGCTGCCATATCTACCGGCGTAAAGCTTGCCAATCCGCGTCTCAGCGTGTGGATGGCCACTGGTGATGGTGACTCACTGGCCATCGGAGGCAACCACTTTATTCATGTGATCCGCCGCAACGTGGATATCAATATCCTGCTGTTCAATAACCAGATCTACGGCCTCACCAAAGGACAATACTCCCCAACCACACCAATGGGAAAGGTGACCAAAACCTCTCCCCAGGGAACTATTGAACATCCGTTTACTGTTGGCGAACTTGTGATGGGCGCCCAGGGAACCTTTTTTGCCCGCGTTCCCGACAACAACATCGGCATGATGACCGATGCGATGTTTGAAGCGGCCAAACACGACGGCACCTCCATCATGGAGATCATGCAAAACTGCATCATCTTCGCTGACAAAGCGCACAATGATGTGATTGGCAAAGAGGTAAAAGACGACACTATGCTTGTTGTGAAGAACGGTCAACCCATGGTATTCGGAAAAAATTCAGACAAAGGACTTATTCTGAGAGACACGCGGCTCGAGGTGGCAGAGATTGGTAAAAATGGCATCACCCTCGACGACATCCTCATCCATGATGCTTACAACCAGGATCCGGGTATTCATCTGATGCTGGCTAAACTGGCACCCCCTCTCTTCCCGATGGTGTTTGGCGTAATCCGCGCGGCCATGTTTCCCACTTACGATGACCTGCTGGAGGAGCAGCTCAAGTATGCCAAGGAAACCTCCGCTATAAAAAATGTGGATGACCTGTTAAACAGCGGGGATACCTGGGAGATCTAAGGTAAAGGTAGTTCCTTCTCCGAGCCTGCTTTCAACCCGGATCGTACCTCCGTGTTTTTCGACAAACTCCTTGCACAGGATCAGTCCCAGACCTGTTCCCTTTTCATTGGCCGTTCCCAGTGTGGAGACGAGACTGTCGATGCGAAAGAGTTTTTTGCGGATGGTCTCCACCATCCCGACACCATTGTCGGCAATGCAGATCCGGGTATGTCCATGGTTCTGGGTAGAGGAGACCTTCACTTTCCCCCCTTTACCAGTGAATTTTATCCCGTTGGAAATTGTGTTTCTCAGTATTGTGGTCAGCATATTGTGGTCGGCATACACCATTTGTTGCGAAGGCACATCGGCTACAAGCTGAATATTTTTCGTATCTGCGCTCATGCGCATCAGGTGAAAGGCTTCGTTTACCTCAAGATTCAGGTGGATCTCCTCCGGGGCAAAGGGTGTACGTCCCATCTGTATCCTCGACCATTCCAGCAGATTTTCGAGCAGCTCGAATGTATTCCGGGAGGCGGCGAGAATATTTTTAGCAAAGGTCCTTCGGTCATCATCAGAAAATTCGTCGTAGGAGGTAGCCAGCAGATCTGCAAACCCGAGGATTGAATTGAACGGACTACGAAGGTCGTGACCTATGATGGAATAGAGCCGGTCCTTCATGGCATTCAGCTCAGTAAGGTCATTTGCCAGCTTTTTAAGCTGATCCTCTCCCTTTTTACGGTGTGTGATGTCGTGGATTATCAGCAAAGTTCCCAGCTTTTTTTCATGGGCGTCATTGAGTGGATTACGCATCACCTCAAACCACCTGTTTATCGGTGCAGGAAGGAAAACCTCCTTTCTCAACTCGTCGCCTGATGCCGCTTCAGTTGCAATGTCCCGGAGTAAAGGTTGTGCTGTTTCGAGTTTGGCTCCCTTGATGGATTCTTCGATTTTCAGGGTAGCTTTTGCTGCCGGGTTCATATCCATGACAATGTCATTTTTATCAAGGACGATGACACCGTCTGTCATTTTCTCGATCATCAGCTGATGTCCGGCAGGAACAATATCAAACAACTGTTCACGGGAAATGGCCCAGAAAAAGATAAGGCCCGAAACCAGGATACCCATGGGTGAAATATCAAGTCCTTCAAGCGGGCTAAGACCAAGGGTATAAATTAGTCCCGTAATTACAGGAAATACTGTTGCATAGACAAGGAACCCGACTTTGGATTTATAAAATACCGGCCTCTTTCTGATGAATACGATCAACAGTGCGTTTCCGAAAACCATCATGACCAGGGAGTAGGCCATGGCAAAATAAAACAGGAGTCCGTGATGATAGATCAGGATATTGTTTCCGGCGGGACTCCAGGTATACCCGGTCCAGATAAGATGATGATAACTGTTTGTAAATACCAGCAGAAGCGCACATACAGGTATGATCCAGAGGATCCAGAAACTCCGTTTGAACCAGTATGGTTTTTCGAGGTCGTAGGAAAAAATAAATTTAACGAAAAACAAGGGGATCAGCATGTTGGCAAAATATTCAAACCGAGAGAAACCAATTTTCTCTTCCATGGTAGGAGCTGCCGACTCAAATGTGAGGATCAGCGACCAGTAGGCCGCCAGGAGCATGATCCAGAGAAATGGAACACGCCCCCGAACCTGCTTCATACGGTAAACCGTGAAAACCAGCTGCATACTGATAATCGCAGTAAAAATATGCACCCAGAAAATGTAGGTTATATTCCACATCTTTTAATAGCGTAAGGTTTACCGTTATCAACTTGCAAAACAGTTTCAAAGATACTGAAAGGTTGTTTCATCGATCAAAATATTTTTCTGCAACAGGGGGTCTCTCCGATTCTTTTCCGATATTTGTCAATCCCTACGAAACTTCCTTTACCCTTATGATCAGCGCATTTACCAGCTTCATTACAGCAAACAAATTGTTTCGGCGGGAAGATAAAATTCTGCTGGCTGTTAGTGGTGGCATGGATTCTGTGACCATGACGGAATTATTTCACCGGGCGGGATTTAATTTTGGTATTGCCCACTGTAATTTCTCCCTCCGCGGTATGGAGAGTGATGCGGATTCCACCTTTGTAGAAACTCTGGCAATGTCGTTTGGAGTGCCCTTTTTCTCCATCACGTTTAATACCTCAACCTACGCCGAAGATCATGGCATTTCCATCCAGATGGCTGCCCGGGAATTACGATATCCGTGGTTTGAGGCGATAAGGAAAGATCACGGGTATGATTACATCGCCACCGCGCACCATCTCGACGATCAGGCCGAAACTTTCTTCATCAACCTGATCCGTGGTACAGGAATATCAGGGCTCCACGGTATTATCCCTGCCCAGGGCAAACTCATCCGCCCGATGCTCTTTACCTCCAGGCAGGAGATTGAATTGTTCGTGAAATCCGAAGCTCTTCAGTATCGTGAAGACAGTTCCAATGCCTCCGATAAATACACACGGAACAAAATACGACATCAGCTTCTGCCGGTACTAAAGGCCATGAATCCGGAATTTATCACCAGTCTTACCGAAACTATTGATAAAATAAGGGGGTTCGAGGAGATCGGACAGGTGGCGGTCAACAAGATCCGGCACAAAATCATGCGAAGCATGGACGGACAAACGACGATGGACATTGACAGGCTAAGTAAATTGCATCCCCGCGATGCCTTCGCCTGGGAACTCCTCTGCCCTTTCGGGTTTAGTCAGGCTCAGGTGGCCAACATCCTCCAAAGCCTTGGCAGGGAGAGTGGGAAAACGTTTTATTCACAGGAATACCGGCTGATCAGGGACCGGGACAAACTCATTATAACACGGAGGAAGGATCCGGAATCCGGCCATTCCGATGAGGATGAATTGATATTCATTGAAAAGGGAGTGGAGCAGGTTATTAATCCCATTTGCCTTTATCTTGCCCAAAAAGAGAATTTTCCCGGGATTCAGATTCCTGTTTCAAAAGAAGTCGCGAGCCTGGATTTTGATAAGCTGGTATTCCCGCTGACCCTTAGAAAATGGAGGAGTGGAGATTCGTTTTATCCCTTCGGCATGCAGCGTAAGCAAAAATTAAGCGATTTTTTCATCAATTCCAAGGTCTCACTGGCTCGGAAGGAGAATACCTGGTTGTTATGTTCAGGGAGTAAAATCGTTTGGGTTGTCGGACTACGGATCGACAATCGCTTCCGGATTACCGGAAAAACGAAATGTATTCTGAAGATCAGGCTTATCAAATAAACCCGGCATGGAATCCCCTGCGGTGGCCACCGAATGTTATGTTGTAAGCATAATTTAATTACCTTTGCAATTGGTCAAAACAAAATCACATTCCTACATATGAAAAAGGTGTTTTTCGTCCTGCTGACGCTTATCATACTCCCGGCTTTTTCTTTTTCCCAGATTCTTGATCCCGTTAAGTGGACCTTTAAAGTTGAACAAACCAAGCCTGATGAAGCGACCCTGCTGATGACAGCCAAAATCGACAATGGCTGGCATTTATATTCACAGGACATTCCGGAGGGTGGTCCGCTTCCGACGATTTTCGAATTTACCAAAAGTTCGGATTATAAACTCGATGGTAAAGTTTCAGAGTCCAAGGCCATCGCCGAAAATGATCCGATGTTCCCGAAAATGACCCTGAAATTTTTTGCAGAGAAAGCCATTTTCAAACAAAAAATCAAGGTACTCAGCCAGAAGGATTTTGTGGTGAAAGGACTTGTCAACTTTATGTGTTGCGACGACAAGCAGTGCCTTCCGCCGAATGATGTTGAATTTCAATTAACGGTTAAGGGTAATCCTGCGGCTGTTCCTGTGAAGGAAACGCCAGCTCCCGACACAGCAAAGAAAGCAGTTCAACCGGTTGTTAAATCAGACTCGGGTGCAAAAAAACTCGAACAGACCACCCTGGTTGAAACGGCCGCCGATAAAGCTGCCGACCAGTCGCTTCTCTGGTTCTTCCTGATCTCCTTTGTTGCCGGACTTGCTGCCATCATCACACCCTGCGTCTTCCCGATGATCCCCATGACGGTGACCTTTTTCATGCACGACAGCGTAAACAAAAGGAAAGCCAGACTGCAGGCGATCGTTTACGGCCTTTCCATCATCGTGATCTACACTGTGATTGGTACGTTGGTAGCGGTTACCCTCGGCGCCAACTTCGCAAATTTCCTCAGTACCCACTGGATACTCAACGTCTTCTTCTTTGTTATTTTTATGGTATTTGCCGCCTCGTTCCTGGGGATGTTTGAGATCACCCTGCCCAGCTGGATAGTGAACAAAGCCGATAAGCAGGCCGACAAAGGCGGGTATGGCGGCGCATTTTTCATGGCATTTACCCTGGTGCTTGTCTCCTTTTCCTGTACAGGGCCCATTGTTGGTGCCATCCTGGTTAAATCGGCCGGTGGCGCTGTGGTCATGCCAATCATCGGGATGCTTGGTTTCTCCCTTGCTTTTGCGCTTCCCTTCGGACTTTTCGCATTCTTTCCCTCCTGGTTATCCGGACTTCCCAAATCAGGCGGCTGGCTCAACTCGGTGAAGGTAGTACTTGGATTCCTTGAGTTGGCGCTGGGTCTGAAGTTCCTGAGCATTGCCGATCAAACCTACCACTGGCATATTCTCGACCGTGAAGTCTACCTGGCATTCTGGATTGTAATTTTCTTTCTGATGGGCCTGTATCTGCTGGGGAAGCTGAAGTTCAACCACGATTCCGACCTGCCTCACCTTGGCGTTCCGCGTTTAACGCTGGCCATCATCACTTTTGCCTTCGTGGTCTATATGATCCCCGGGATGTGGGGCGCACCGCTGAAAGCGCTGTCGGGATATCTTCCCCCGCAAACCTACCTCGATTTTGACCTGAATGCCATCATCAAAAAGGAGGTGGCGGCGGTGAGTACCGGTGGCGGCGGACAGCCTGCTACGACACTCTGCGATAAGCCGAAATACAACGAATTCCTGAAACTGCCCCACGGACTGGAGGGCTACTTTGATTACAAACAGGCGCTGGCTTGTGCCCGCAGGCAGAACAAGCCGCTCTTTATCGATTTCACCGGACACGGCTGTGTTAATTGCCGCGAAATGGAGGCCAATGTATGGTCCGATCCTCAGGTGTTGAAGCGGCTTCGCGAAAATTTCATTGTGACAGCGCTCTATGTTGACGATAAAACTGAACTGCCTGAAACCGAGTGGTACACCTCAAAGTATGACAAGAAGGTGAAAAAATCGATCGGAAAACAGTTTGCCGACCTGCAGATCACCCGGTTCAATGTAAATTCTCAACCTTATTACGTACTGCTCGATACGGCCGGAAACCTACTCACTGCTCCCCGGGCCTACGACCTGAACATCGATGCCTTCGTAAAGTTCCTGGATAAAGGATTGGAAAACTTCCGGAAAGAGCAGACTAAACCGTAAGTTGCATGCGTAGTATCCTGCTCACGTTTTTTTTCTGTGCGACTTCAACACTGGCCGGATTTTCACAGTCATCCCCATTTACCCTGGTCCCGTCGTCGCTGAAACCCATGGAGTATAGCTCCTGTGCATGGGGCGACTACGATAACGACGGAAACATACAGTTCACAGACATCGCAGCCCCGCTGATTCCGTTGCAGACTGCCTCCTGCAGCTGGGTCGATTACAAAAATGATGGTCAGCTGGATGTCCTGATCAGTGGCGACAGTGTCGGCGGAATGATTACCAGACTTTACCGGAACAACCATGGTATTTTTACACCGGTGAATGTTGGACCAGCACCGTTTATGGGACTCAGTTATGGTCGCAACAAATGGGCTGATATGGACAATGATGGTTGGAAAGACCTCGTTTTGTCAGGGATGGACATGGATGCCATCGGACATCTGGTGGTTTACAGGAACATGGGAAATGACCAGTTCGAGCTGTATGACAACATGACCTCCAATGTGCGCTATTCGTCGATTGACATTGCCGATTACGACGCTGATGGCTACCAGGACATCATCCTTATCGGGAAAGTGCCCGGGATAATCAGACACCAACGCCCGCCTTAACTTATAACCTGTCGGTCGGAACAACACCCTGCAGGAAGCTGTTCAGCCGACACAACCTGGACCCTTACCGGAATTCCTGCCGGCGACTATTGGGTTAGTGTGCAAGCCATTGATAACGGATATCTCGCCGGAAATTTTTCTGAGCCTGTGGCTTTTAGCTTTTCTCCGACGGCGATTTCTGAAATTAAAATTTCAGACCCTGTAATCCTCCCCAATCCATGCAATGCTTGGTTCCGGGTTATAATTCCGGCTATCGGGGGGCAGAACAAAGAGTGTTCATTTTCGGTCTATGACCAAATCGGGGAGCTGATGTTTTCAGGCACAACAGCGCAACCCGTGAATTGTTCATCGTGGCCAAAGGGTCTCTGTTTTCTGAGGATTGCCTCCGGGGATACGAACTTTTCCTCCCGGTTCATTAAAGAATAGTTACACGGCGAACCGTATCTATTTCAACTCCCCTGAGTACTCCGTGAAATATTTGTAGAACCAGGGAATGGTTTCAATTCCCTTATAGAAATTTTCAACCGGGTAATTCTCGTTGGGTGAGTGGCATGCATCGCTCTCCAGGCCGAATCCCAGCAGAATTGTTTTGACCCCGAGAATCTCCTCAAATTGCGGGATGATGGGGATGCTTCCCCCGCTGCGTACCGGAATCGGTTTTTTACCCAACACGGTTTCGATGGCCTTGCTTGCCGCCCGGTATCCGATGGTATCCATCGGAGAAACATATGCCTGTCCTCCGTGCAGCGCTTCAACCTTTACCTTCACAGACGCCGGAGCAATCGATTCGAAGTGTTTCTGGAACAACTCGCTGATCTTCACGTAATCCTGATTTGGAACGAGCCGCATGGAGATCTTTGCATACGCCTTCGAAGGCAATACTGTTTTTGTGCCTTCAGCGATGTAGCCGCCCCAGATTCCGTTGATATCAAGGGTGGGGCGGATTCCGGTGCGTTCTTTTGTGGTATAACCGGCTTCACCATACAATGCTGCAACATCAAGGTTCTTTTTATAGGCCACTTCGTCGAAGGGAGCCTTTGACATCTCGGCACGTTCTTCGAGGCTGATCTCCAACACATCGTCATAGAAACCGGGAATGGCAATCCGTCCCTGCGCATCGGTAAGAGAGGCGATCATGGTAGCCAGAATATTGATCGGATTTGCCACGGCACCCCCGAAAATGCCTGAGTGCAGGTCAAAATGGGGACCGGTAACTTCCACCTGCATATACGCAAGACCGCGAAGTCCGACGGTAAGTGAAGGGGTTTGCAGGCTGATCGTACTGGTATCTGAAACCAGGATGATATCGGTTCGGAGCATCTCTTTATATTCGCGGCAGAAGGGTGCGATATTGGCCGAACCGATCTCCTCTTCCCCTTCGATCATAAATTTCACATTGCAGGGGAGGTTTCCTGTTTTGACCATGATCTCAAATGCCTTGGCATGCATAAAAGCCTGACCTTTATCGTCGTCGGCCCCGCGGGCATAGATCTTCCCATCGCGGACCTCGGGTTTGAATGGGTTTGATTCCCACAGATCGACCGGATCCACCGGCATCACGTCGTAATGACCATAAACCAGCACCGTAGGGAGGGCGGGATCGTGAATCTTTTCTCCGTAGACGATCGGGTTTCCGACAGTCGGAAAAATTTCAGTTTTATCGCAACCTGCCTCCCGCAGGCTCTTTTTCCAGTACTCGGCAGCCCGGATCATATCCTCTTTGTGTTCGGCAACAGAGCTGATGGACGGGATCCGGATCAGGCCAAATAACTCTTGCAGAAACCGGTCCCGGTTCTCATCGAGGTAGTCTTTGATGTATTCCATGATGTGAGTAAAATTTACCAGCCGCCACAGCGCAGTATCCATTGGCAGCTTCCGGATACAAAGTTACCGATTTTTTTGCTCATACCGGCAATGTTAGTAATTTTGCTTAAAGACAATTCAGTACCCGAAAATGGATAATTTCTCATATCTGAATACCATTGACAACTCAGTAATTGAAGAACTGTTCGAAAAATTCAAGCAGGATCCTGCAAGTATTGATGAGAGCTGGCGAAAATTTTTCGAAGGATTCGAGTTTTGCCAGAAAAATTACAAAGCCGAAAAAGGGGAAGCTTTTCTCTACCCGAATGAGTTCAAGGTGATGAACCTGATCAACGATTACCGGCAGCGCGGTCATCTCTTTACAAAAACAAATCCCGTACGAACCCGCCGCCAATACAGGCCAACGCTCGACCTTGAAAATTATGGTCTCGAAGCCGGCGAACTGCAAAAAACCTTCCAGGCTGGCAAGGAGATCGGACTCGGAAATGCCAAACTGGAGGAAATCATAACCCATCTTCAGCACACCTATTGCCAGTCCATCGGCGTTGAATACAATTATATTCGCCGCCCCGAGGTAGTTGCATGGTTCAGGGAAAAGATGGAACCTACCACCAATACCCCTACCTTTTCCATTCCTGAGAAGGCATTGATCCTTAAGAAACTCGCCGAAGGGGTGATGTTCGAGAAGTTTATTCACAAGAAATTCCCCGGACAGAAAAGTTTTTCGCTGGAAGGGATGGAGTCGCTCATTCCGGCACTGGAGGCAGTTTTGCGAAGGGGTGGTGCCCTTGGCATCGAAGAATTTGTAATTGGCATGGCTCACCGCGGAAGGTTGAATGTACTTGCCAACATTATGCACAAGCCGGTGGCCAGGATTTTCTCTGAATTTGAAGGGAAGGAGTATGCGGACGAAGATCTGCTGGGTGATGTCAAATACCACCTTGGTTATTCAAACCAGGTAAAAACAAGAAGCGGGAAAAAGGTCCATGTTACCCTCGCGCCGAATCCATCGCATCTGGAGACGGTTGACCCCATCGTTGAAGGCCTTGCCCGGTCGCTGATCGATCACGAATATCAGGGTGACAACGGAAAAGTGGCTTCGATCCTCATCCACGGAGATGCTTCGATCTCCGGCCAGGGGATCATTTACGAACTGGTTCAGATGGCCGACCTTAACGGCTATAAAACCGGTGGAACGATACATCTGGTGGTAAATAATCAGATCGGCTTCACCACCAACTATCTCGATGGACGTTCGAGCGTTTACTGTACCGATGTGGCCAAAACCATCCAGTCACCTGTTTTCCATGTAAATGCCGATGATGCGGAAGCGGTCGTTTATACCGTGATGCTGGCCATGGAGTTCAGAGAGAAATTCCGCAAAGATATCTTCATCGACCTTCTCGGATACCGGAAATACGGCCACAACGAAAGCGACGAACCACGGTTCACCCAACCCATCCTTTATAAGATCATAGAACAGCATCCCGATCCGCTGGAAATCTACCTGAAAAAACTCGAAGATGAAAACACCATCTCGTCCTTCGACATTCCCGCATTAAAAGCTGAGATCACCGCCCAACTGGAAAAGGGGTTTGAGGAGGCTAAAACCATTGCCAAAGGTGACATCGATCCATTCCTGATCAACCTCTGGAATGACAAAAGAAAGGCTACTCCGGCCGATTTCGAGAGCTCTCCGGCAACCGCAATCAGCGAAAACGATTTTTTGAAGATCGGAGAAAAACTGACACAGTTGCCTGCCGGTAAAACTTTTTTCCGCAAGATCGTAAAGATGCAGGAAGACAGAAAAGCGATGTTTGCCAACGGGAAACTTGACTGGGCGATGGGAGAACTGATCGCCTATGGGTCGCTGCTCAGGGAAGGACATCCTGTGCGGGTGAGCGGACAGGATTGCCAGCGAGGCACCTTCAGCCATCGCCACGCGGTCCTCACCGTCGAAGACTCGGAAGAGCGTTACATCCCACTGGAGCACATTTCGCCAAGCCAGGCTAAATTCACCATTTTCAATTCGCTCCTGTCGGAATACGGCGTGCTTGGTTTTGAATACGGATACGGATTGGGTACTCCGTTTGGGTTAACTTTGTGGGAAGCCCAGTTCGGCGATTTCAGCAATGGCGCCCAGGTGATCATCGACCAGTATCTGAGCAGTGCAGAAGACAAATGGAGAGTGCAGAACGGGTTGGTACTGCTGCTGCCTCACGGTTATGAAGGGCAGGGACCCGAACACAGTTCAGCAAGGCTGGAACGGTTCCTTTCGATCTGCGGCCATCACAACATCCAGATCGCCAACTGCACTACGCCGGCAAACTTTTTCCATTTGCTGCGCCGGCAACTTCACCGCGATTTCCGCAAGCCACTTGTGGTATTCACCCCGAAGAGTCTGCTCCGTCATCCCGCATGTGTCTCCCCTCCTGCAGCATTTACCAGCGGAGGATTTCATGAAGTGATCGACGATGAAACTGCTGACCCGGAAAAGATCACAAGGGTCGTCTTTTGCAGCGGAAAGCTCTACTACGATATCCTGGAAGCGAAGATGGGTCAGAAGATCGATAATACTGCCATCGTGCGGCTGGAGCAGTTATATCCACTGCCTGAAAAACAGATGAACGAAGTGATCGCCCGGTACAAAAACGCCACACATTACGAGTGGGCTCAGGAGGAACCTGTAAACATGGGAGCATGGAAGTATCTTTCGCTGAATTTCCATACGGTCGCCCTGCATCATGTTGCCCGTCCGGCCAGTGGCAGTCCTGCTACAGGATCCTCAAAACTCCATAAGATCCAGCAAAAACTGGTCGTGGAAAAGGCGCTGGGCAAATGTACCTGCGAGCATGCCAACGGTTCATGCCGGCTTCATTGCGCCGAACACGAAACCCAGATCATCTAGCATCGCGGGGATCCGGAGGACAAAGCTGAACGTAATCTTCAGCATTTACCAAAGGGGACAGGATTTTTTTCAGCGATTCCGTTGGCAGAAACCAAAAAAGCAGTGTATCGGCCCGTTTCCCCAGATTCAGCTCTGCCATATTGACCTGAACCGGCAACAGTTTCTGCTCCGGATTGCCGGATGGCGCGTGTATTTCAAGTGTACGTGAACCATTGAAGCCCGCCACAACAACCGGATAAAAATCGAATCCGGTCGTTTGCAGATTTTTCAGGATTCTGACGGGCTCAGAATGTCCCGGCAATTTTTCTCCTTTTTTCAGGATTATACTCGTACTGTACATTTCATTGGTAAAATAGAGGCAAAGCATGCCCTTATCCGGTTTCCCTTCGCGGAAATTTTTATAGAACAAGCCGGATTGATTTACTTCAAGTCCCAGCAGCTTCAGTTGATCGGGTTTCAGTACCAGATACTTTCCGTGATCCTTTGCCAGGGGTTCATCTTTGACCGGATCGCTTACTTTCTGTGCAAAGAGCTGCACCATCAGCGCAATGAGAGGTAAAAAGACCAGGAGTTTCAGGAGAGACCCCGGGCTGGATTTTCTCTTGTTCATCATATGGATACGGGATTTAATATTGCTTTGTCTGAATTGGTTGGCGAGTTTAAACCGAGGCTCCCCGGCAACATTCCTGACCAGCAGCAACTGGTAATCAGCACTGTTTACACCTTGCAAAATGACGTTGTGGTCGGCCTCAAATTCATGAACCTGCTTCAGCTCGTGCATCAACAGCCAGGAGAATGGGTTGTACCAGGTTACAAGAAGAACAGTTTCTGCTATAATAAGGTCCAGGCTGTGCCATCCTTTAAGGTGTACCTGTTCGTGCAATATGATTTGCGGGCCGTGTTCAACGAAATCCTTTTCGGAAATTACGATCCTGTTTCCAAAACAGAAGGGAGACTGCTTTTCTCTGACAAGCCAGATCTTCCTTCCCTGGAACACTGTTTTCCGGGAACTTCGCAGGAAGAGAAGAATCCTGACGAATGAATAAATCAGGAAGGCCAGTTGGAAAGCAACCCCGGCGAAGTATAACAGAACAACCTGGTTAATTACGGGTTTACGATAGTTGACAGGTTCACTAATCCTGGCGAAAACTGATTCCCCATCCAACATCCGTGTAATCTGCGGGGATACCGGCCCGACCTGCAGATGCGGGTTGTCAGTGCCGGCAGATTTCACCCTGATCGTGAGAATCGGCGCCACGAAAGATGCCGCAATCATGGTAAGCAGGACTAACCGCTTTATATGGTGAAATGTTTCGTGTCGTAGCAGCAGGTAGAATAAAAGAAACGCGGCAGCAAGACAAACCGAGGATTTCAATGAATAGAGCATGAAGGATTCCATCATTTCCTGGATTTACGTTGGCTCTCGATTTCACGAATGAGTTCTTTCAACTCTTCAAGCGAAAGATCCTCCTCCTCAACAAACGTTGAGACAACCCGTTTGAAAGAATTTCCAAAATGGTTTCTGATCATCCCCCGGAGATTCTTATTGCTGCACTCCTCCTTCGTGATCAACGGATAGTACTGGTAAGTATTTCCAAATGCCCGGTAACCCAGATATCCCTTTTCTTCCAGCATCCTTACCATCGTTGAAACAGTATTATAATGTGGCTTTGGCTCCGGGAAGAGTTCCAGTATCTGCTTTACATACATCTCCCCCTTGTTCCAGAAGAGGTTCATGATCTCCTCCTCTTTTGCCGTCATTTTTTTCATCTGCATTTTTTTATAAATATAACTATATTTTATAGTTTATCAACTATTATTTTTAGTTTTACAACTATTTATATTAGTTTCAAATAATGAAACGACAGAAAACAGACAGGGGCAATCCGACAGATATTCCTGCTCCGTATTGCCCCTGCTGTGAGTTTCCCCTGCACCGGGTATCATCCAATAAGCCGCTAATTCATGTGAATAGTGTAGGTTTGCCCGTTGATGGTGGCCAGTAAAATATCATCGCAGATTCCCGTGCCGTAGTCGAGGGTTATCAACGGCTGATCCTGAGGCTGAATATTCATCGTACCGCCACTGACCCACTGGCAGTTTAGTTTTTTAACGAGCGGTGTAACGATAACCAGTGAATAGCTCTTCCCGTCGGCAGCAATTCCGTTGGCATTTCCGGTGAGCTGGTATACGTCGTCCCACCACTCCCAGGGTGTATTGTAACCTGTAGTCCATTCATACTGGTAAGTAGAATTCCAGGTAAAAGTTCCTCCGTTGTTCGCCTTGATAATTTGTCCGGCCACCACTACCTGCCACCAGGGATGGCCGGCATTGTTCAGACCCATGTTGGTGACTGTCTTTGTTCCGAGGACCTGGTTATCGTTTACAAAGTAATTGTCGAAACCATACGAAATCACCGTGCCCGGCATCCAGTAACTGCCGCTGAATGTAACCAGGATCTTCCCGCGTCTGTACTTGCCGTCGGCGCACTGGCAGTTGGATGTTCCAAAGTTGATGGTCAGGGCATAGGGCACCGAGGTAAGGTCGAGGGTAGCCAGAACACAGGTGCCCATGAACACGGTATCCTGCAGGCTAGATTTAAGCGCATGGCTGGCCATTGCCTGGTCCGACCACAACTTCACATTATCGAAGGTGTTTTCGGCCAGCGAATTGTCAGCTGCCAGGTTTGTGTTTTGCTTTGTCGTGTTGTTATTTGTGGCGCTGTCCTTTTTACAACCGGTGTAGAAGAGCGTCATACCTGCAATAAACAGGCAACCGAAGATGATCTTTGCAGCTTTCATTGATCGTGAGATTTGGTTAATACTAAGTGAATTACAACGTATGCGGGTGTTTGACAATGATTTTCGAAAAAGTTTACCCTGACAAAGGACCTACCGTTTCAAGAAAGGTTGATCGCAAAGGATAAATTTCAAATCATTCGTTGTAATTTTGCGGTAAGATTTCTGAAAGCAACGTTATGCTCTGATCTGCGTATAATAACGATGGTGTTATTATCAAAATTATTTGATACCTAAAAATAAACCTGATGGCAATTGAAATAAAGATCCCAAGTCCGGGTGAATCCATAACCCAGGTGCAGGTTGCGAAGTGGCTTGTTGGCGATGGAGACGCTGTTGAGAAAGACCAGGAGATTGTTGAGATCGACTCCGATAAGGCCTCCTTCCCCATCGCCGCTCCCGAGGATGGAATCGTGAAGCTCATGGCTCAGGAGGGTGATACGCTGGCTGTAGGCGCCGTTGTTGCCACCATCGAACCGGGAAAAGGAGAAAAGGGTACAGGGGCACCAGTTCAGAAAGGCACAGGAGCACAAGGGCACAAGGGCACAGAGTCAGTGATCACTACGTCACCACAACACAACATCAGCGCCTCGCCAATTGACCTGCACGCCTCCCCACTCGCGAAAAAGATCATCGAGGAGAAAAAACTATCCGTTTCTGAATTATCGGCAGCCTTCCCGGGGAGGAAGATCACACGTAAAGAGATTGAATCGTTTGCCGCTGCTAAAAAGGCTCCCGCTTCACAGATCGGTTTTACCGGCTCACGCGACGTGGAAAGAAAAAAACTGACCATGCTGCGCATCAAACTTGCCGAAAGGCTTGTCGCGGTTAAGAACCAGACCGCCATGCTGACCACCTTCAACGAGATCAACATGCAGGCGGCACTGAAGATCAAGGAAAAATACAGTGATGCATTTAAAGAGCGATACGGAGTCGGAGTCGGACTGATGTCGATCTTCACCAAAGCGGTGACAATAGCATTAAAGGACTTTCCGCAGGTCAACTCGATGATCGACGGCGATGAACTGATCGTGCCCGGCTACATTGACATCGGCATCGCGGTGAGTGCACCCAAGGGACTCGTGGTGCCCGTGCTCCGGAATGCCGAGATGATGAGCATGGCGGAGATCGAGCTGAAGATCAAAGAACTTGCCGGAAAGGCCCGCGAAAACAGGATCACCATCGACGACATGAAGGGTGGCACTTTTACCATTACCAACGGCGGAGTTTTCGGATCACTGATGTCGACACCCATCCTCAATCCGCCGCAGAGCGCGATCCTCGGCATGCACAAGATACAGGAGCGGCCTGTTGCTATAAACGGAAAAGTTGAGATCGCCCCGATGATGTATGTTGCACTCTCTTACGACCACCGGGTTATTGATGGCCGCGAGTCGGTCGGATTCCTGGTAAAGGTTAAAGAACTTGTTGAGGAACCTGCAAAAATGCTCACCGAAGGGTTAGATCCTGTTAAACTGTTACTGGATTTGTAAATATTGCCGGATGAGAAAGCAAGTTGATTTTCTGGTTATCGGGTCGGGCATTGCCGGACTGACTTTCGCCATCAAGGTGGCTAAACACGGAAAGGTTTGCATTGTCACCAAATCCAGAATGGATGATACTGCCACCAGCTGGGCTCAGGGAGGTATCGCTGCGGTGATGTATACGCCGGATTCATTTGAAAAACATATCCAGGATACGATTATCGCAGGCGACGGCCTTTGCGACGAAGAGGTGGTAAGGTTCACCATACGGGAGTCCACCGACCGCATCAAGGAACTCATCAAATGGGGTACGAAATTCGACAAAACCACCTCCGGACGCTACGACCTGGCCAAGGAGGGAGGCCATTCCGAATACCGGGTACTCCATCACAAAGACACTACGGGCAGGGAGATCGAAAATAAACTGCTGGAGCAGGTGATGAAACATCCGAACATCGAGATCCTTGAAAATCACTTCACTATCGACATCATCACCCAGCATCATCTTGGCGTGGAGGTGAACAGCCGTACCCCGGGAATTACCTGCTATGGCGCCTTCGTAGTGAATCCCAGGACGCAGCTTGTGGACACGATCCTTTCGCGGATCACAATGATTGCCACCGGGGGAGCCGGAAACGTTTACAACAACACAACCAATCCGCTCATCTCCACCGGCGACGGCATCGCGATGGTTTACCGTGCCAAGGGAGCGGTGGAAAACATGGAGTTTATCCAGTTCCATCCCACCGCTCTGTATCATCCTGAAGAAAAACCGTCGTTCCTTATCACGGAAGCCATGCGTGGATTCGGCGCTGTGCTGAAGACCCGCGACGGAAAAGAGTTTATGCACAAATACGATGCACGTCTTTCGTTGGCTCCCCGCGACATCGTGGCCAGGGCTATCGATAATGAACTCAAGTTAAGCGGAGAAGATTATCTCTATCTCGATTGCCGCCACCTGAAAAAAAACGAGCTCATCAACCACTTTCCGAATATCTATGCGAAATGTCTCACCATCGGTATCGACATCAGTAAGGATATGATCCCGGTGGTACCTGCAGCCCACTACACATGCGGTGGTATCAAGGTCGATGCTTCAGGACGAAGTTCCATTGTAAACCTTTACGCATCGGGCGAATGTTCCTCCACGGGTCTGCATGGTGCCAACCGGCTTGCATCCAACTCCCTGCTCGAATCGCTGGTATTCTCACACCGTGCGAGTGTGGAATCCATCAGCCAGTTTAACTCCATTCCCATCAAGTATGAGGTTCCCGACTGGGATGCTGAAGGGATGGTACTCAATGAGGAGATGGTACTCATCACCCAATCAATGAAAGAGTTGCAGGCTATCATGAGCAGTTATGTGGGTATCGTAAGGTCAAACCTACGGCTTCAGCGTGCATTCGACAGACTGGAACTGCTGTACCGTGAATCTGAAGATCTTTACAGCAAGTCGATTCTTACCCCGAGATTATGTGAATTAAGGAACCTGATCAATATCGGGTACCTGATCATTAAGGCTGCCATGCAAAGACAGGAAAGCCGGGGATTGCATTATTCACTGGACTATCCTCGGATCGGAACAAAGTAGATAAACGAATTATTTTTCATGGCACTCATCAAAGCTGTAAAAGGAGTTCTTCCGACCATCGGTGCAGATTGTTTTCTGGCCGACAATGCCACCCTCGCCGGCGATGTGGTGATGGGCGACAAATGCAGTGTATGGTTCAACGCCGTGGTGCGCGGCGACGTCAACACGATCAGGATCGGCAACAACGTGAATATTCAGGACGGTGCCATCATTCACTGCACCTACCAGAAAGCGCCCGTGAACATTGGCAACAACGTCTCCATCGCCCACAATGCCATCATTCATGGCTGTACAATACACGACAATGTGCTGATCGGCATGGGGGCCATCATCATGGATGGGGCGGTCATCAACAGCAATTCAATTGTGGGGGCCGGCGCGCTGATAACGGAAGGCACCGTGGTTGAATCGGGCACGGTTTGGGCCGGACTTCCGGCAAAAAAAGTGAAGGAGATCGACCAGGCTTTGCTCGAAGGCCAGGTAAACCGCATCTCCCGGAACTACAACATGTACGCTTCGTGGTACGATAAACAGGAATGAAGTTTAGTAAATCATCCTCTCTGGTCCGGTTCCTCCTTACCGTATCTCAATTTCATCCGTGAATATCCAGCACTTCGATCCGGCGCCGGGATGCCATGCCGGACAGATCCCGCGGTTTTTAGCATGGATCCTGACAAAGCGTGCCCTTGCATTCAGATCGATCCGATAATCACGGATTTTCGTACCAGCTTCCCTTTCCGAAGTATCATTTTGAATATCACCAACGGGAGAATAGGTGATACCATCCTCGGATATCTCAAACATAACCGAAACCGGCATAAAGATCCAGCTCTCCTGCTCCTGCAGAAATCCGGCCGAAAGGGAGGCGACCGGCTTTACCACCCCCAGGTCGACAGTGGCAACGAAATCCACACCTTCGTAACCCTGCCATTCATGATCGTTGTATTCCAGACTTCCGCGAACCCCGTCAACAACGGTATTCGGACCGCCTCCTTTGTATTTCGGATGATATTCTGTTCCCAGCGTAACGATATAGCGGGGTGTTCGGGACTTGGTGTCGGGTGGCCGCACTTCCCGGTAAAGCCCGAAGGTGTTCAGGTTGGGTTTGCTCCGGGACTGTTCGATGACGATCCGCACGTTAGAAGCGGTCACCTCCGGAAACCTCAGGAGGCGCTTGTAACCCACTGTAGTTCCCCTGGTAAACTGAAACCATTTTCCATCTGACCAGGCTTCGATGCGGAATTTCGCTATCCGCTGTCCGCAGCTGATCTCTTCGCCCAACATCGCTACATTGAAGGTTTTCGATTTATTCACCGCGTATTCTATGAGGCTGTCGCGCTCGACACGACGGGCGCCCAGGAAAAGATTCTCCGTGAAAGTCTCGTCGAGGATCTTTCGCATACCCAGGAGGCTTGCCACATCGTTATCGTGAATCAGCCCCAGGGTGTCTGGCGGTACATTGAGCAGCAGGACCGAATTTTTTCCCACCGAATTGTAATAGATGTCGACAAGTTTTGCCGGACTTTTCACACGGGCATCCTCAGCCGGATGGTAAAACCAGCCCGGTCGTATCGAGACATCAGTCTCCGCCGGATACCAAACCAGCGATTTCGCTCTGCGCAGCTGATCGATGCCCCCCAGGTCCTCTTCCATCAGGTCTTTGGGTATAAATGCCCCATCGCCCGGGTTTTGCTGTGAAGAGGCGGCGATGCTGTCGGTGTCGAGCGTGTTGCCTGGCAGAACGCTCCATTCGGTTTCGCGGCCATAGCCCGACTCGGTTCCAACCCACCGTACGTCAGGTCCCATGATGGCAATGACGGCACCGGGCTGAAGTTCGCGAACTATTTTATAATAAGATGGCCAGTCGTAAATCTGCTTCCTGCCATTCCTGCCTTCGGCACAGGCACCGTCGAACCACACTTCCGATATTTCACCGTAATTGCTCAGTAATTCCCGAAGCTGGTTCCTGAAAAACTCATTGTAGGCAGGCGAGTCACCGTAAGTAGTTTCATGCCGGTCCCAGGGTGAAAGATAGATTCCGAACCGGAGTCCGTACTCCTTGCAGGCGGCTGCCAGTTCGCCCACAACATCACCCATTCCCCCCTTCCATGGGCTTGCGGCAACACTGTGCATAGTTGTCCTGGAAGGCCAGAGACAAAAACCATCGTGGTGTTTTGCCGTGATGATGACCATCTTCGAGCCGGCATCACGCAGGGTCCTCACCCATTGGCGGGTATCGAGTTGCGTCGGATTGAACCGCTTCGGATCATAATCTCCCTCCCCCCATTCGCGGTTGTAGAAGGTATTCAGTCCAAAATGCACAAAGGAGATGAATTCAAGTTGCTGCCAGGCAGCCTGACGGTCAGAAGGGGTGACATTGGCGGCCTTTTCAACCACCTCGTCGAGGGACTCGTCTAGGCCGATCTTTACGTAATTGCCCAGTTCCGGTACCTTGACAACAGGCAGGTTTCCCCCTTCAATCTTTAGCCGAAAACTTGGCTGACGACCCTGGCCATCAACAAAAATACTGTCGGACGTAAGGGTGACCGTAGCAAAGGCGTTCATCCGCGTATCCACCATCCCTTTGAAATTGATAAAATGGATCCCATTCCGGCAAACATAATTTCCCGGGTGATAGTGACCGTTGAAGTAAGCTTTAACACACGGATAGGCAGAGATCAGGGCCACCATCTGTTTGTCGTTCCACAGGTTGTGCCCGGCTTGCGGAAGAGAAGGGAAATGAATCAGGATGATCACCTTCTGTCCGGCCTTCTGCGCCTTCACAAGTTCCGCTTCGAGCCAAGTCATCTGAGTCCTTCCAACCGCCCCGTTCCATGGCATCGGGTTGGCCCTGAAATTCTGCGCAAGCCATACAACCAGCGAATCCCGTTCATCCTTCTGACGGGCGGTCTGAGGCGCAAAATAGCTCAGGTCATCGCCATTCAGGGTGATAAATTTCCATTCACCGAGAACCGTTATATAATTTGCCTCAGCAAGGTCGATTTTTCCCAACACTTGCGATTTTTGACGCTTCCTGACCATGAAGTCGTGGTTTCCCAGCACAAACTGAACCGGTGCAATAGATTTTTTAAACCGCGGCAGGACGCTATCGAAGGAGGAGAAGTTATGATCGATCAGGTCGCCCAGGTGAAAAACCATATCCAGCTTTTCTGAGTTGAAAAACGTAATGCAGCTGTCGAGTTTGGCCAGCGACAACCGATACTGCCGCTGACCGCTCTCTTCACAATCGCAATACTGGCAATCAGTAAGCACCCCGAGGACGATACGTTGCTGAGCATGGAGAGAAAAAGCGAAAAAGAGGAGAAACAGTGCGAAAGCGCGGAGGTGCCAGATTTTCATTTTATCACAATTTCATCAGCGAAGATCCAGGCTTTGCCACCTTTCCCCTGGTGCCAGGACGGACAGGTACCTGTATTTTTTGCGCCGATTCGAAGATACCGGAGGTTTACATTGACCTGCCATGAAAAATTCCGGATCAATGCATCGGTCCTTCTCTTCGATTCTTGCGGAGAATATGATTGAAGTGGTATGAAACTGACCCCATCCTCGGAATAACTGAGTGTAACTTTCTCCGGCAGAAAAATCCACGAAGGACTATCCTGCAGAAAACCAACGGATACATTGCTTACCCGGGTGCTTTTTCCAAGATCCACAATTCCTTCAAAATCAACACCCTGATACCCTTGCCATTGATCTCCCCAGTTTTCAGCTGATCCGCGGATGCCATCAAGTAAGGCGTTTGTACCACCTGCATACCGAGGAGACCAGGGGTTGACAACTGAAATTTTCTTTCCGACGCCAAGATGCATCTCAAAATGCGAGGTTGTTATTGTTTCCGAAGCGACATCCTTATGAAAAGCCCTGGCCTTCACCTGGTTTGTTCCGGCAATCACCAACGGTGCGGAATAAATCGGCGAATGAATGGAAGGATCGCTCCCATCGAGGGTATACCTGATCTTACATGAAGAGTCAAGACAGGTAAGCGCCGCGGTGGTCACTTTTTTTATGCTGTCGGTTGTGAAGGCAATGTGGACATTTCTTACCAGAAGCGGAATTGAATCTGTGCGGAAGGAGGAGGCCGGTAACCCGGCAAGGTTATAAAGTGCGCCGGGGGAGGAATTTGTGAAGGCAAACCTCACATTCATGGGATATTCCACCGTATCGTTCGATACAACTACGGTATTGCCATCTATCTTTGCCAAAGCCGGTCTGAAGTGACCATCGGATCCGGCGATTGTAAACCCGGTCAGCACCGGTTCATTGGTTGTAAGCCCCTGTGTTGCGTTGTCGAAAACCAGGCGGATCGCACTCCCTTCCCGCCTCATACTTTGGTACACAGGTCCCGTGGAACGAACTGTTGAATCCCGGTAAGTTTTCTCAAGAGCCAGTAATCCAAGCCGTAATCCAACTTCCTGCTTGTTTTTTGGGTGAATGTTTTTCGCATCCCCGATATCCATCGTAACAGCCATCCCTGTGTTGGGCAAGGTTAAGCTTTTAAGTTGTGCTTCACGCAGATAAGCGGCTGCGGGAAACGGTTCTCCATAATCATAAGGTGCAATCTGCACGAAACAGAAGGGAAAATCACCGAGGTTCCAGGCTTTCCGCCAACTTTTAATGGTGGTTGTGAACAGTTCGCGGTACAAATCAGCATCGTAAATGTTCGTTTCACCCTGGTACCAGATCACCCCTCGAATGGTGTAATTGAGCAAGGGGTTGATCATTGCATTGTAGAGGAACGAGGGTTTTCCGGCATCCCATTTTTGTCCGTTTGGAGCATTCAGGTAATAACTAAGGTTCGGGTCGGCCTCCAGGAAGGTTTTTTCAGTCCATGCTTCGGCAGGTGTACCTCCCCAGTTGGAGGAGATGACTCCGATGGGCACATGAAGCCAGTTATAAAGGGTACGTGCAAAGAAAAATGCGGTGGCACTGAAATCAGCAACACGTTGCTCACCAGCCTTCGACCAGGAGGCGGAACAGGTATCAACCGGGACTTCTGAAGTTGCCTTTCGCACCTGGCACAAGCGGATGGCGGAATAGTCGTTCTTCCGGAGATCCCTTCGGTCGGCCTTGCAGTATTTCCAGCCTCCCAGCATCTTGATGGTAAACTCCATGTTTGATTGTCCGGAACAGACCCACACCTCTCCGAAAAGAATGTCGGTCAATACGACTTTGTTTTCTCCTGAAATGGTCAGCGAATGGGGTCCCCCGGCAGAACCTGTCGGGATCTTTACCTGCCATTTCCCGTCAGCACCGGCAACCACCTCCGGTTTCTCGACCAGCCAGCTGGCTTCCACGGTCACTTTTTCCCCGGCATCCGCCCACCCCCAAACCGTAACCGTCGTGTTCTGCTGCAACACCATGCCCGACGCAAGGATTGACGGCAACCTGACTTCTGCTGCAGCCGGTATGTAAAAACCCAGCAGTAGACATTGGAAAAATACAAAAAGGAGAAAACGTTTTATGGCGTGTTGATTCATCTAACAATATTATGAAAAATGTGTGTTTAATGTATCTTTTGTCCAAATTGTTTTTAACCGACAGGAATACCATTCAGTGTGTTCTGCTGTGTGCTGTCTGCATTGGAAAAACGAAGACCGCATTGGTAGCTACCCAAAAAATTAATCCTAAAATTAACAGGAGCAGCGGTCGGAAGATGGAAAAGTTTGTACTTTTGTCTGACAAAACATAACCTTAACAGGTCTTGTGAAAATGCGGTTTTTTTGTGAGAAAAGATATTTATAGTAAAAACGAATACCATACATCGCCTGACACCCCCCGGATTCTGTTAGACCGGCTATTGCTCAGCTCCCGATTTTACCTGATGGCTCAATATCTGCGTATCGTCTTTACATCGAGGACTGCCGCCAGGAAGGGGCTGTACGACACAAAATACTGGGTCGACTCTTCCCACGACGTCTTTACCCTTGTTGAACGGTGCGGCGGCCGCTTTCACATCACGGGAATGGATAACATCCGTAAATGTAAAGGACCTGTACTCTTCCTGAGCAACCACATGAGTACGCTCGAGACCATGATTTTTCCGGGAATCATCCAGCCCCTGATCGACATTACGTTCGTGGTAAAGGATGCGCTTATTAAACATTGGGCGTTCAGTGATGTGATGCGTTCACGGAAGCCAATCGTACTCAGCCGCGAGAATCCGCGTGAAGACTTCCAGATCGTCATGACCCGGGGGATGGAGATGCTGAAGAACGGCATATCCATCGTCATCTTTCCGCAGAGTACCCGCAGGGTCGAATTCCGTCCGGGAGAGTTTAATTCATTGGGAACGAAACTGTCTGCCAGGGCTGGAGTCCAGGTAATTCCGGTGGCCATAAAAACCGATTTTTGGGGACATGGGAAGTTCACCAAATACCTGGGGCCGATCGACCGCAACAAACCCATCCACATAGCCTTTGGCGACCCCATTCCGGTAACCGGAAACGGCAAGGCAGCACATCAGCAGGTGGTCGATTTTATAGAATCTCACCTTAAAATCTGGAACGCGTAACCATCCCCGGCAGGGTATTGCGGTTCAATAAAAACCTTCGTCATGAGCTCCTGGAGAACAAATCCTGCAATTTATGAGATCAATACCCGCGTCTGGCTCGAAGAATTGTCAGCCGCGGCCGGAGAGCCTGTCACCCTGGCCAGTGTCGGTGAGGATACCTGGGACCAGCTCGCCCGGCTGAAAATTGAAGCTGTATGGTTTATGGGGGTCTGGGAACGCAGTCCTGCCGGAATTGCCATTTCCAATCACCACGAAGGAAATTTGTCAGACTTCCGCCGGGCGCTTCCGGATTTTACTTTTGCCGACAATGTCGGATCCCCTTACTGTGTAAGACGATATTCTGTTGATGATTTTCTCGGAGGGAACGAAGGACTTGCTGAGGCCCGCCGTCAACTTGCGGCACGTAACATTAAACTGATCCTCGATTTTGTTCCGAATCATCTGGCACACGACCATCCCTGGGTAACCAGCTTCCCCGACTATTTCATCCAGGGAAGTAAGGAGGATCTGAGGGATGATCCCACTTCCTACGTGCAGATCGGCGGTTATATCTTTGCCTGTGGTAAGGATCCGTTTTACCCTGCCTGGCAGGATGTACTGCAGGTCAATGCATTCTATCCGGCGCTTCGCGAAGCAGTAACAGAAACGCTCACCGGCATTGCAGGGATGTGCGATGGAGTGCGATGTGATATGGCCATGCTGATGGTGAACAGTATTGTTGAACGCACCTGGGGCAAACGCGCCGGACCTGCTCCGCAGTTCGAATATTGGGAGGCAATGATTCCGGCGGTAAAGCGCGTCAACCCCGGGTTCATCTTTATTGCAGAAGCATATTGGGAGATGGAATGGGTGTTGCAGCAGCAGGGATTCGATTATTGTTATGACAAGCGTCTTTACGACCGCTTTGAACAAGGCGATGCAGAAGGAATCCGTTTGCACCTTACGGCTGATGACCATTTCCAGGATAAACTGGTGCGGTTCATTGAGAACCACGACGAACCAAGGGCGGCTGCACTTTTTTCGGCCGATAAAGAGTGCGCACTGGCAGTTTCTGTTGCAACGCTGCCCGGAGCGAAAATCTTCCACGAAGGACAGTTCGAAGGCAGGAAAGTAAAGCTGCCGGTATTTCTGCGACGCCGGCCTGAGGAACCGCCTGATGCTTGCATGGTTTCATTTTATGGAAAACTCCTGGAAGAAATTGCCGATCCGATGTTTCATGACGGTACCTGGCAACTATTATCGGTTAACGGATGGTACGGAAATTCCACGGTAAGGAATCTTGCAGCATGGTGCCGTGAATTCGAAACCCAGCGGTTTCTCCTGGTGGTAAACTTTTCAGAGACGCTCTCAGAGGGGAGAGTAGCCATTCCATGGGATGATCTGCGAAATCAATTCTGGCGGCTTTCCGACTCTTTTTCAGGAGAGGTCTTCGACCGCCATGGAGATGAACTGGTAGGGGCCGGACTTTATGTAAACCTTCTGCCCTGGGGGTTCCACTTCCTGCGATTCAACACCTTCTGAAAAAAAATCACTTCATTCGCCGCTCAATATCCGCAATGGACTTTGGTATCCCCTCTGAAAGGACTTCATGGCCTGTAGGGGTAACCAGAACATCGTCTTCAATACGTACTCCGGTCATCCGGAAAGCAGGTGGTAACAGGGTATCTGCCTCAGGAATATACAATCCGGGTTCAATGGTGATCACCATGCCGGGGAGCAAGGTATCCGATACATAAACATCGTGAACATCCAAACCAACCGGGTGGGTAACTCCATGAATGTTGTACTTTTTATAACCCGCCTCTGCAATAAATTCCACAGCCTTGCGATCGATTTCCGACATTGTAATTCCCGGCCTGACCATATTAATGAGCGCCTCCTGAACGTTCAGTACCGTTGAATATACCGATCGCTGAGCTTTCGTGAATTTTCCCGAAACCGGAATCGTACGGGTAATATCCGCAGCATACCCACAATATTCCGCACCAACATCCATTACCATCACCTCCCCGTCAAGAGCCTGGCAATGGTTGCTCATGTAGTGCGGACTAAGACTGTTTTTACCGGCACCCACAATGCTGGGGAAGGATGGGCATGCTGCACCCTGATCGGTCATGACAAATTCAATATCAGCCTGAATCTGGTATTCCCATATCCCCGGTTTGCAATCGGCCATCGCCTTTTCGAGTCCTTCACCGGTCATTTTAATAGCTTTCCGGATAAGCTCTAACTCCCCGGGCGACTTGACCTGCCTTAACTTTGCAACCAGTGAGGAGGCTTTTGATATTTTCAATCCGACGGAATTTGTCTTCAACCGTTTGTTGATCTCCTTTTCAAGAAAGTAAGGCTTATCGTTCAGCCAGTCGTGTGCAAAAGAAAGCCCCGGAGCCGCGTAGTAAAGCTTTCTGGTACCCGTCATCACCTGTTGGAAAATCTTACGGAATGCATCACTGTCGATCACCGAATCTGCCTTTCCGGCAAACATCCGATGGGGAACTTCTGAACCCGAAAAGGTATTCATTGACCCAAGGTATGCTGCGGGTGCAAAAAGAAGCGATCGCACTTGTCTCCCTCCCATGGTTATGCCACGCGGGATGACCAGCAAGGTGTAACCCGGTGACGCGACGCCGGTAAGGTAGAGGAAATCACGATCCTGCCTGTAATGCATCTGTTCGTATTCGGAGGTCGCGTCAGGCGCCCGGATGACAAAAACGGAGGTGGTATCGAGGAGAGAAATCAATGCCTGCCGTCTGGAGGCATACTCCCCGGCAGTTATTCCTTCAACCGGGCAATTCTGAGCGTTCAATCTCAACGATCCGAAAACAATGATCAGCAGAAACCAATACCCAAAACGCGAATTCATTTTACAAGGGTGTATGTAGACTTGATCGTCTGGGTTGAGGGGATGGACATTTTCATCTGGCCTGTCACGGCATAGGTCATTTCCTGGGTGGAACTGCTCTCCTTGTTAACCAGGATACCTTCGTTTCGGTCAATCCAGGCTAAGCCGCTGGTATCGCCGGTCCCTTCTATAAAAATATCCATGCCCATTTGCTTCATCTTGCCGGTGGTTTCCGACTTCGATACAAACGCAAGCTTATAGCAGTCGCGGTTGTCTTTCTGCTCTGTTCCAATATATGAGTACTCTGTCTGGCTGATGCTAATAGTACTCCCCTCTCCCATCTTTACAGTATCGGTTTGGCTTGCCGACCATTTGCAACCGGTCGCCACACGACCTTCAGATAGCCGGACCAATCCCAGGGTGAGCAATGTATTTGCACCCGAGGAGAATCCTTTTGTGGTAATGGTGTCGATCACCTCTTTCTTAAGTTCAGTACCGTATTTGCTGAAGGTAACCCTGCCCCGTTTACCAATCAGCTCCTTTTGCTCCATGGTGGTGTCCATCATCGCATTTTTAATGATGGTTTTCATCTCCTCGAAGGAGTTGACAGCGGATATATTGCCATCGGCCGACACCGCGGTGACTTCCATTTTTATGATACTTGTACTTTCTCCCGACATCTTCATCTCCTGTCCGTTCATCTCCTGCACCATGTCATAGGATGAAAGACTCTTGTACCGGTAGGTATTACCGGCTTTGTATTTATATTCCAGTTTGGTGGAATCCTGGCTTACGGCATTTAAGGAAACGAAAGTTAAAACAACAAGCAGTGAGAAATGATTCATTATTTTTTTCATAATCAGGATTTATGTGATCGGGTTATTGATTTTATCCTTTAAAGTTGATATTGTAGTGTGCCCCGTCGCAGTAGGGTTTATTTTTGGAAACTCCGCACCGGCAGAAGGCGGTCACGTTCTCCCGTTTCGACTCGTTGCCCTCCTTGTCCTTTACTGTAATGTTGCCGTGTATCAGCAAAGGGCCATTTTTCATCACTTCTGCGATAATTTCGTTTTCTTGCTCCATGGTTTCAGTTATTGTGAATTATTCCTATTCGTCGTCATCACCTTTTCCGGAAATCAGTTTGTAGTGTTTCTTGTCGTTGGCCAGGTACCACGCCGTAAGGAATGCCAGTCGCGATACTCTTGCTGCTTTACCGGCATCGATCTTGTCTGGGTTGTCGCCAACCTGGTGATAATCCTTGTGCAAGCCTGCGAAGAAAAAGATGTCGGGGATCTCTTTCTTGTAAAAGTTATAGTGGTCACTCCCTCCGCCCATTGATTTACCCTTGCTCTCCTCCAGGATAAATCCGATCTTCTTATTTTGTTTACGGATGATCTTTGCAAGGTCTGGATTCTGCCGGGCGCCGATGATTTCAAGGGAATCGGGGTGATTGCGGCTGATCATGTCGAGGTTAAGCATGGCCATGGTTTCCTTTAGCGGCCATAATGGATTACCCACATAGGTTGCTGATCCGAGCAAACCCTTCTCCTCACCTGCGTAAGCCATGAAAATAACACTCCGTTTCGGCTTTTCCGGCATGGCCGCAAAGGCTTTGGCAAGGGCAATAACGCCTGACGTACCGGAAGCATTGTCGTCGGCGCCGTTATAAATATAGTCTGTATCGGGTTTGGCGCTTTCGATAAACCCAACGTGATCATAATGTGCTCCGATAACAATGGCCTCTTTCTTCAGCTCCGGGTCAGATCCCTCAAGGTAACCAATTACGTTGCGACCTCCCAGCGGAGTTTTCGTGAGCCCAACTTTCAGGTCCATCGTTTTGTTCCCGACGGTGAAAGAATGGGGCTTCATGGTTGTTTCGATAAGTTGCTGAATTCGCCGCAACGAATCTGTGCTGCCAAACAATGCGACAATCACCTTTTCACCTACCTGTACCATGGGAATTTTGGCCGGATCCTCTGTACACCGGTGCAGCGGCAACACATCATGGGGGATGGTTTTCGAAAGTGAAGGCCATGGGAACCCGCGTGGCCGCATCGAAGTATAGTTCAACGGACCGGATACTACGAGGATTCCGGCGGCTCCAAGTTCCGCAGCTCTTTTCTGCTTTTCTGCCAGGCCGGCATATTTCGTAAGATCCTTCCCGCCGAATTCCTTCCGGGTCGAATCTGTTTGCCCCGGCTCCTGCCTGAGAATCAATACGATCTTTCCCTTTACCTCAATCCCCTGGTAATCATCGTAGTTAAATTGCGGGGCGGTAATTCCATAGCCTGCAAATACAACCTGCGCCGCCAACGATCCGTTACCGGTCATATCATAGGGAACAAAATCATTCTTTAATGTAAACTCCTTTACTCCATCGGCTCCCGTTAGGGTCAATGCGCTGCCTTCCGCCAGGTTGAAGTAACAAAAATCGAGATCCTGATAATAACTGCCATTCAGGGGTTTCAGCCCGGATGATTTAAAATGGCCGGCGATGTAGACTGCCGCCGAATCGAGACCAGGACTGGGCGTATTGCGACCCTTCATTGAATCGGAAGCCAGGTATCCGATATATTCCTGAAGGAGTTGTGGAGTAATTACAGACGTTGCCGTTGAAACCACCATTTGCTGACTCCGAACTCCTGAGTTCAAAAGCAGGAAGGATATTAAAAAAAGGGAAAGTGTTCTTATCATTTGGGAAGGATTCAGCCAGGGCATGAGATTGCAGATTGTTTAAGGATGGGAGCCCCGGGATATCTGCATCAAATTTAACGGAAAAAACGTAATGCAAATAAAAAAGCCGGCACTATTTACAGTTGCCGGCTCTTTCTAAGAAGTTCCTGTTTACTGTATGCCCAGTTTTTTCTTTACGGCTGGCATCATATCTTCACTCTCCTCTTTATATAACACCACATCTTCAATTGCATTCAGAACATACGTGTATTTTCCCTCCTTGGCAATTTCTCTGACTGCACCCTTTGCCTTTTCGATGAATGGAGCAACGAGTTCCTGCTGCTTTGCCTGGAGATCCTGGTTGGCCTTTTGCTGGAATGCATCGATACGACCCTGCAGATCGGAAAGTTCTTTTTCCTTCGTTTGTTTGATCAGGTCTGACAGACCGGCGGAGGTATTCTGATAATCCTGGTATTTATTTTCAAACTCACCTTTCATGGCGTCCATCTGGTCGCTCAGTGACTGCTGGTATTTCTGCAATTTGATCTTGACAGAGTCGATTCCGGGCATAGCAGCCAGCAGCGTATTGAAATCTATGTATCCGATCTTGGGGGTAGATTGTGCCTGTGTTGCAAAAGAACAACTGATAATTAACGCAACAACGGCAAAGATTTTAGCTAATTTTTTCATTTTCACTGGTTAAATGGTTTATACTACAATTAAGGGATACAAAATTAAGAAAATTTTCTTTAATCTCAAGAGGGTGGGCATTTGCTTATTTTTTTCCGCTCTTCGGGTCAGTACCGGCGCCTGTACCGCCTCCGGCCGGGGCTCCGGGTTCGGCTTTGCCCTTTTTACGTCCGCTTAAACTCGCCCCAAGCTGATCAAGTACTTCATCGCTGATATCGTATTTGGGGTTCGCATACATCATGGTCAAGCTACCGCCTTTGTCGAATACCACCGCGTAATTGTTGTTGTTGGCGATCTCCTGGATAGCATTGTAAATCTTCTCCTGAATAGGCTTGACAAGTTCCTGGCGCTTCTTAAAAAGGTCGCCATCTTTGCCGAAACGTGTGCGCTGCAGCGCCTTGGCTTCCTTTTCCTTGTCGGTGATCTCCTGCTCCTTCTTCTTTTTCATATCCTCCGGCAACAGGACCGATTGAACCTGGTAATCCTTATACATCTTGTCGACTTCGGCGAATTTAAGTTCAATCTCCTTCTGCCAGGTAGCCGAAATCTCATCCAGCTGGGCCTGGGCTTCGGTAAATTCAGGGATGTTGTCGAGAATATACTGTGTATCCACATAAGAAAACTTCTGTGCATGCACCATGGCAACTGAGAAAACAATTGCCACCATTGTTGTTATCAGCTTTTTCATTTTCATAATTTTAATCTTGTTTTTTACATTAACCAAGCCGGAAAATCACCATTCCAATACTTTCTAATCGATGGATGAGTTGATTGAGAAGTGGAACTGTCCGCCGTTTGCCCCGGGTGATCCGGGAACAGCATCGAGGCCGTAACCCCAGTCAAGTCCAAGCAGTCCGAACATGGGAAGAAACACACGTACTCCAAATCCCACCGAACGGTAAACATTAAAGGGGTTGAAATTATCCCAGTACAGCCAGTCATTACCTGCTTCAAGAAAGGTAAGTGCAAAGATGGTTGCATTCGGATTTAACGATACCGGGTACCGTAACTCAAAGGTATATTTTGTGTACACGGTTCCGCCGATGGTAAGGGGGTACAGCGGTGTCAGTGAATTATTGGTATAACCCCGCATCCCGATCAGTTCCCGTCCATCCATGTTGTTGTAGCCCGTCAGACCGTCGCCTCCGAGGTAGAAGCGTTCAAAAGGAGTAACTCCGAGTGCAGCAGTATAGGTCCCGAGGTATCCGAACTGAACCCGGGGATTCAGCACAAGTTTATCGATGAGGTTGATATACCAGGCACCCTTGAATTTGATCTTATAATACTCCACCATTTTAAACTTTTCGTTGGCCGGCATGGAGCTATAGTCAACATTGCCCTTGAACCAGGAATAGGGCGGCGTAAGTTCAAGATTGATAGAGAACTGCGATCCGCTGCGTGCAAAAATGGGGGCATCGACCGAGTTGCGTGAAAGTTCGATGCCGTAGCTCAGGGCATTGTAAACCCCGTTACCGCCTCCGAAAGCAAATATCTGTGAGTAGTTTTTGGTGTTATACCGGTTGTAGTTGATACTCTGAACCAGCGAAAAATAGTCATCGGGCCAGCGAAGTTGCGTTCCAAGCCCCAGGGAGATCCCGTCGATCTTGAAATAACCATAGTTGGGATCGTTGTTGGCCAGGCCGTTTGTGTAACGCGAATGAAAGTAGGAAACACTGAGCGACAGCGGTTTTCTTCCGCCCAGCCAGGGTTCGGTGAAGGAGAAACTGTAACTGAAATAGCCCGCTCCGTAAGTCTGAAACCGCAGACTGAGTTTTTGTCCGTCGCCGGCGGGTATCGGCTTCCAGGCCTTCAGGTTAACAATGTTGCGAAGCGAAAAATTGTTGAACGACAAGCCGAGGGTTCCGATGATACGGCCATACCCCCACCCCCCGGAAAGCTCGATCTGGTCGGCCGAGGTCTCAGTAACATCATAGCCGATATCTACCGTTCCGTCTTCCGGGTTGGGATTGACGTTTGGGGCAAGCTTCTCGGCGTCAAAATATTTTAACTGGGCAAGCTGGCGTTGCGACCTTATCAGTCTGTCGCGGCTGAAGAGCTGACCGGGCCGGGTCTGCACTTCACGCAGCGCAACATGGTCGTTGGTTTTGGTATTTCCCTTAATGGTGACTTTGCTGATGGTTGCCTGCTTTCCTTCATGCATCCTGATTTCCAGGTCGATGGAATCGTTTTCAACTCTTGTTTCCACCGGTTGAACATCGAAGAAAAGGTAGCCGTCGTCCATATACAGCGACCTGACATCGGCGCCGTTCGGGTTGTATGTGAGAGATTGCTCCAGTGCATCCTGATCGTAAATATCTCCTTTCCTGATCTTGATGATCCGATCGAGAAAACCCGAGTTGTATTTGGTATTTCCTACCCATGTGATGCTGCGGATATAATATTTCGGTCCCTCTTCAATCCACAGGTCAATGTTGATGGTATTGTCCTCATTTTTGGAAATGGAATCCCGAAGAATCCTGGCATCGCGATAGCCCAGTGAATTGTACTTGGCGATCAGGGTTTTCTTATCCTCCTGGTAATCTTCATCGATAAATTTAGAGGACTTGAAGATTCTGATCTTCACATTGTCCATCACGTGTTTACCCATGATGTTGGCCACATCAACGAAGTCGGTTTTGGCCACTGACACGGCCGACTGAGCAATTGCCTCTTCGATGTCGTTCATCGGGTTGAATACACTTTTTTCCTTGGTCTTTTTAAAAGTGGCAATAAGCAGTTCTTCCGAAATCGTTTTGTTTCCGTGAAGGGTGATGTCATAAACCTTAACCTTTTCGTTCTTTTCGATGTTGATGATCAGGGTTACCTCATTTACCGCCGTGGTGTCGCGACGTTCAACAATATTGACCGAAGCATTGAGGAAGCCTTTGTCGTGGTAAAACTTGCTGATGATATTCTTTGTCTTGATGATCAGGTTATCTGTGACATAGTCGCCCTTTACCAACCTGATCTTTTCTCGGATGTCGTCGGCATCGGATTTTTTAATCCCGGTGAACTGAAATTTGGACAGGCGGGGACGCTCCTTCAGATGAATGTCGAGAAATACCTGGTCATCAACCACTTTGCTCACTGAGATACTGACCTCCTCGAATAGTCCCTGCTCCCATAGTTTGCGGATGGCTCTCGAAATTTTATCACCGGGAACTTTCATCTTATCACCGATGGTAAGGCCGGAGAGCATGACCAGAACATTCCCGTCGAGGTATTTCACCCCGCTTACGGTCACCCCGCCAAGGTAGTAATCTTTCGGGGTGTTATAATCCGTTACTTCATTCTGACCGATCGAAATCTGGGCATGCAGTGGCTGGGAAGCTAACAGGTATATAAAGAGCAGAAATATAAGGTAACGGAGTCTCATCCGGGTCTATTTTCGTATTTTTAGTTCCAATTCATTGATCTGTTCACTGGTCAGACCAAATCTCCGTTCCCTGTTCTGGAAATCGATAATGGCCTTGTAAAAATCGTCCTTGCCGAAATCGGGCCAGAGCGTGCTGGTAAAGTAGAGTTCGGAATAGGCAATCTGCCACAGGAGAAAATTACTGATCCGGTGTTCACCACTGGTTCTGATCAGTAGTTCGGGATCCGGTATCGTGCCTGTAGCAAGGTTTGCAATAATGGTGTTAAGCGATATATCTTCGGGTTTGAGATCGCCAAGCTGAACCTGGCGGGAAATGGCCCGTGTTGCTTCGAGGAGTTCCCATCTTGCACTGTAGCTGAGTGCCAGGAGAAGAGTCAGGCCCGAATTGCCCGACGTTTCGTCGATGGCTTTCATCAGTTCCCGGTAACTCTTGGTGGGCAGACTTTTAAGATCACCGATGGCTTTGAGCTGGATGTTGTTATCCATCAGGGTCTTCATTTCGCCGTTCAGCGAATTGACCAGGATCCGCATCAGGGCGTCAATTTCGTATTTCGGGCGCTTCCAGTTCTCGGTTGAAAAGGCATACATCGTGAGGAATTTGATGCCAATCTCTGCCGCAGCCTCCACCGTGTTGCGCACGGCATCTACTCCCCGTTCATGGCCGAGGGTGCGGGCAAAACCGCGCCTCCTGGCCCAGCGGCCGTTACCGTCCATGATCACGGCAACATGCAGCGGCAGCTTCTTTCTGTTTATCTGGTCCCTTAAATCCATCCTGCTCGTTCCCGGTTTTCTAATGATTCAAATCCCGGCAGCGTTTTTTTCCGGTCAAGTTAAATTTGTATGTTATGGATACCCCGAAAAAGGCAAACCAGTCCTGGCTTTTCGAATTCCCCCGCTGCATGCCGGGGTCATGGTTCTGCGTGGGATCCGACATGATTCCTTCGGTATCGTTCGGCGATATGGAACGACCATTCAGGTAATACGTCGTGCTTACATCATCCAGGTAGTCGGTAAAAGTTTTATGCATCTCCCAAAAAACCTGCATCCCCAGCCTGCGCGACAAACTAAATTTCGCGCCCAGACCAAACGGAATCGAAAAACTCATGTTCGAATAGGGACTTCTTCCTTCATATCCGATATTCTGCCCTTCAGTTCCAAGTTTTCGCAAGGAAAAACCACCTGAAACCGGTTCAAAAAAGAACACGGAAAATCCGGCGTAAATATACGGCGATATTGCATTCCTTTTACTGCCTGTGAAATAGGGCATAAAATTAAATTCAGCAACAACGGAAATATCAGTAACAGGGCTGGAAAAGCTGAGGTTTCGGTCGGGCAGGAATGCCGTGGAAGCCGAACTTCCCTTCACCTCTCCCCGCATGCCGGCTATCTTAACTGACCATCGTGTATCGATGTTATACCTTATCAGCGCCCCGTAAGCAATCTGCGTGTTGAGAAAATGCTTTCCCGGGTTAAGGTCTCCAAGATAATATGAACCTCCACCCATCAAACCGAATTCCATCTCCTGCGACCGGACCGCAGACACAGTAACCAGAAGAATAAAAAGGAACAGGAGTTTCCTGAGTTTTTGAATGGGCATGCCGCTATCTAATGCTGTTAATCGATGATGTTTATCAACTTTCCTAAACGTTTGAAACGTTATTTTATTTGATAATCCAAAGTTTTTCAGGAAGATTTTTAATTAGCTCCGGCTATCCAGCCCCCAGTTCATCTTTTCACGCAGGGTCTCAAAGAAACTCTTGTCGGCCAGACGCAACAAGTTGACCTTGAATTCAGCTTTACGGACAACAAGTTCAACATTCGTGTCCACGGTCTCTATCCGGGAGTCGAGACTAAGCACGTATTCACTGGCTTTCCCCTCTACCCTGATCCTGATCTCGCAATCGTCGCGCACCACAATGGGCCGAACGGTAAGATTATGGCTGGCGATCGGCGTAATGACGAAGTTTTCAGAGTCGGGCGTAATGATCGGCCCTGTGCAACTCAGCGAATAGGCTGTAGAGCCCGTCGGGGTAGCCACAATGAGTCCGTCGGCGTAGTAGGAATTAAGAAAGTCCCCGTTGATCCATGTTTTGATGATAAGCATGTTCATCACATTGGGCTTGAAAATGGTCAGGTCGTTCAGCGCCAGATTGCCGGGATAGAAAAGGTTGTCAGGACTAACAAGGCGAATCAGGGTGCGCTTTTCAAGGATAAAGTTTCCGGCAAGGATCGCATCAATGGCAGGAATAAAATGATTTTTCGATATCCCGGAAAGAAAACCGAGGCGTCCAAGGTTGATCCCTGCCACCGGAATCCCTGAGTCGCCTACCAGAGCTACCGCGTCGAGCATGGTTCCGTCGCCACCTATCGAGAAAAGAAAATCAACCCTCCCCCTGATCTCAGCCGGCGATGAAAAAAACTCCGGCATCTCACGGAATTGCACATTTCCACCCAGATTTTCAAAGAAAGGCCGGTAAACCAGGGTAACCCCGTTACTTTCCTGTAATTTGTCAATCATCTCCTGAATAAACAGGATAATGGTAGCATTGACATTCTTACCAAAAAGGGCAATTTTCATGGCAACAAAGACTTTTCCCTGAAAATGAGGGTGCAAAGATACTTCATTTTATGATTCTCATCACTTCAGTGGCTATATCGAAGCCATGAAATGGAGATAAAAACCAGGCTTGCCAATCCCGTTCATGGAGAATTCCACCCTTACCACAAAATCGTAGTAAGTGGCAAAATCAAGACCGGCGCCATAACCGGCCATCAAGGTGTTTTCCAGGGTATTTCCGGATGTTTGCCGGTATGATGATGCTTCGTTGTGGTAGTTATAAACATAACCTAAATCACAAAATGCATTGATATACAAAGCGATGGGAATGGTGTTAAATTTCGGGCTAGGGATGAACCCTAACCGGATCACCCGTTCCGGAATGATGGCAAATTTCAGGTTGTTCTTCAACAAAGCAAAATGCTGACCGTCCGTCACATAATACTCATATCCCCGGATATAATCCCTTCCGTAACCCAATCCGCGCTGCAGATAATAGGGCTGTTGCTTTTCAAAGGAGATTTTGCACGTTAACCCTGATGCCCAGTACCACCGGTTATAAATTTGCCAGTATTTGCGGAGACTCGACTGAATATATGAATCATGTGCAACATTATAGGGAATTGCGTGAACAACCTCAACATCAAAATAATAGCCCCTGAGGGGGTAGTATTGCACGTCGCGGTGGTCGTTTTTATATTGATAGGAGATATAAAAGATCTGTTGCAGGTTTGCGTTATTCAAAACAAAACCAGGAACCTTCATCACGGTGTCGGCAAAATAGTTGTAATTATAATCAAGCCTGAAGGTGTGAAGGGTATAAAAGCTTGGCCTGTAGGTGAGTTCTGCAAAAGCGAAGGTCATCTGCCGCATGAAACGTGAAGGTTCTTTGATGTAGACCGGCTTGTTGTCGACCGTCTCAACGGCCACTTCATGGTTGAGTTCAACCCCGGCTCCAAAACCCAGGCCAATGGTCTGTTTTCGGTTAATGTAGGGAATTTTATAGGTAAATCCATAAAGCTGATCATACCCGACGTGGGCAAGTAAGGCCAGCGACTCATTCCGTCCGCGCATATTAAAAAAGGTTAGGTCAATTCCGAAAGTGAGCCGGCTAAGGTCCTTCGTCGCCCACCAGACATTGAAGTTCCTGTCTGCAAACTCAAAAAAAGGAATCGGCCAGATATACCACCGTTCAATCACATCCACAGAAACATCCACGAGACGGGTGCCCGGAACAATTGTTGAATCAAGGGTTACAATGTTGAAAAGACGTGTGTTGAAAACGTTTTCCCGACTGGTTAACAGGATTCCGGGAAGAACCCCGCCAGGAAGTGTGTCATTTTCACGAAACTTGAGTTCCCTTTGAATGATGGAGGCGAGCGTGCGCTTGTTTCCGGAAATGGAAATTTTTCTGATGACCACGATATCTGCAGAATCTGTCGCCGGAGAGGACAATTCCGCTGCTCTGGGTGTGGCAGATAACAATAAAAAAAGAAGGAAAATCAGCAGGGAACCCGACCGGGACAGAATCGATGCCGCCATCGGTCAGATATTCAAGTAGTTCATCAAGGCATCGAATCGATCACGCAACCCTTCATTGTAAGCGTCTTCATGCGACCAGGAGGCTTTAACCAGGTAATTGTACCGGAAGAAAGTCTGCAAAACCGGTCCCAAATCGATCCTGTTGATCTTCAGGGTAACATCAATCTGGGTAGAATCCGGGTAGGAGGTAACATAAAGGTTTAGGATCTTCGCATCGTTGGATTCAACAATATGTGCAATTTCTGTGAGGGTATAATCCTTATCGTTGATCTCCAGCACAATAATACCCCCGGGATTATCCACACCAAGAATGGAAGTCAGCTCCTTCAACAGCCGCGACAGGGTAATCAGACCCAGGTAATGGTTTTTGTCATTGACAACGGGGAGTACGGAAAGTTTTAGCGAATCGAACACCTTCATCACCTCAAAAATATGCTGTCCTTCAGTTACATAAGCTCCGGAAAGGGGGCGGCGTAAATTTCCGATCTCCTCCTCCGGGTCGTTGATGGAGAGCATGTCGGAATCAGAGATCAATCCCAGGAATTCCACATCATTAACAATGGGAAGGTGAGAAACCCTGAGCTCCTCCATCTGGGTGATGGCAAAGGAAACGGGATCAGAGGTTCTGAGCGGTGTGAAGGAGGTGGTGATAAGGTCCCTGGCAATCATATCGGATCGTTAAGAATACTAAGATAGGAATTATAACGCAACCTGCTTACCGTTCCCGTATCCAGGGCCGACTTCACCGCACAGCCGGGCTCGTGGGTATGGCTGCAATTGGTATACTGGCATTGTGAAAGCAACCGGTCCATCTCCGGAAAACACCGGTGAATTTCCGATTTTTCAAAGTCATAAAGGCCAAACTCCTTGATTCCCGGAGTGTCAATGATAAAGCCGCCCACCGACAGTTCGTACATCTCGGCAAAGGTAGTGGTATGCATCCCTTTCTTGTGCATTTCAGAAATGCTTCCCACCCTGGGCATAAGCGCCGGATCGATGGCCCGAATGAGCGCCGATTTACCTGCGCCGGAGTGACCGGAGAACAGACTCAGCTTTCCTTTCAGCAATGTTCTGAGGGCTTCGACGCCACTGCCGGTAAGTGCCGATACACAATGGCAGGGGTACCCCGCTGCGTTATACATCGCCTTAAGTTTCTCCATTTCATCGGTTAGCTCCCGGCTGTAGATATCTGTCTTATTGAAAATAATACTTGCAGGGATCTTGTACCCTTCTGCCGTTACCAGGAACCTGTCAATGAACCCGTTGGAGGTTCGTGGATTCGCCAGGGTGGCGATCAGATAGGCATGATCGAGATTGGCTGCAATGATATGAGAGACCTTGGAAAGTTTGGTTGCCTTACGGATGATATAATTCTCACGGGGGTAAATATCTGTTACCATGCCATGACTGTTCTGGTCATCAAGCTCTACCTCCACCTTGTCGCCGATGGCCACGGGATTAGTGTGCCGGATGTCGCGCATTCTGAACTGACCTTTAATTTTGCATACGTAGTGACGTCCGTCAGGCAGTCTGACTGTTGTCCAGCTACCTGTTGATTTCACAACAATGGCCCCGGTTTTTATTACCTGCCCCACGAAACCGTTCGTTTATTAACCATTACAACATGCATATGTTCATAAGTGTTACATTTTTGAGTTGGTAAAAGTATAAAATTAATTACATTTGGCTTGAAATACACATAAACATGCTACGATGAGACCTCTTGCATATGTTACCTTAAGTTTTGCACCGGTCATCGCGATGGCCATGATTTTTTATTTCGGCCAACGTTACAACAAGGCCTACAGCAACTTACTTCTCAGGTCGTTTTTAGCGGGAGCATGTGGTGTGTTGGTCTTGCTTGCTGCCGAAAGTTTGTCGGCCATGCTCGGTCTCAACGACCTGTGCAGCCTGAAACGGACACTATTCTTCTCATTCATCACCGTGGCGCTGAGTTCCGAACTTGGAAAATTTATTCTTTACCGTTATGTCATTATCCCGAGCAACCTGATCAGCCGGCCGATCCACGGGATCACCTGCTCAATCATGACCGCCCTCGGGTTTGCCACTTTCGCCCTGGTTCTGTTCATGGTCGATCCCTTTTCCACACAGTTAAGGTTTCCGACTACCATGTATGCCTTCGTGATGGTTCCGGCCAACATCATGTTCGCCGTCATTATGGGATTTTTCGTCGGCATGGCGAAATTCATGAAAGCCCGCTTTGTCTTTTCACTTACCGGACTTCTTGGGGCTGCCTTCTTTCACGGTATTTTCAATTTTTGTATGTTAACCAATGACTTTAAACTCCTGAGTCTTTTCTCTTTCGGATCTACTATCATCGTTTTTATCCTGGGGCTGAAAGCTGCCTACACCGTGCCTGAACCTTCATAACATCACGTAAACTTTTCCGGGAAGACACTTTACCACTCCTTCGAACTCGAGGTTCAGAAGGGCAGCCGAGACTTTGCTCATTGACAGTTCGGAAACGATGCTGATCTCATCAATCCCCACTTGTCCCTTTTCATTCAGGATGGAGACGATGCGCTCCTCGTCCTGCGTCATCTCAAGGAATATCTTTCGCTGGGTGCTGGCGGCACTTTTGGCTTCAGTCTTCCATCCCATCAGGTATTCAATATCGTCGGGTTTCTGAATGAGGGCTGCACGGTTGGTCCTCACAAGGTAATTTGTTCCTTCAGAAAAAGGGTCACCAATCCTGCCCGGCACGGCAAATACATCACGGTTGTAGGAGTTTGCGATATCCGCCGTAATGAGTGCACCCCCTTTCCGGGCTGCCTCCACTACAACCACCGCATCGCACAAACCGGCAATGATCCTGTTTCGCATCGGAAAATTCTCCCGGTCTGGTTTGGTACCACTTAAAAATTCCGACACCAGTCCGCCTTGTGTAAGCATCTTCCCGGCCAGTTGGGTATGCACATAAGGATAAATGCGGTCGAGACTGTGCCCCAGAACACCCACCGTGTCCAACCCGCAATCGAGGGCTGCCCTGTGGGCATTCCCGTCAATCCCATAGGCGAGTCCGCTTACCACAAGTACGCGCTGCTGAACAAGTCCTTCGATCACCTTACGGGTGATACTTCTTCCGTACTCAGTGGCGCTACGGGTGCCAACAACGCCAATCACACGCGACGAATTAAGATCGGCAGTGCCTTTATAAAACAGCAGCACCGGACCATCACTACACTGCTTGAGCCGGTAGGGATAGTCGGGGTCCTGAAAGAAAAAACTTCGGATCGCGTACCGCTCAAGAAAGGCAACCTCTTTCTCAGCCCTGGCAAGAATTTCGCGGTTATTCACTGCCCGGGAAAGTATCTCTCCCACCCGTGGCATCTTTTTCAGATGTGCGCGGGGTTCACGGAATACAGCCTCGGGACTTCCGCAAAGATTCACAAGTTTCTTTCCCAACACATTGCCAACGCCGGGAATCAATGTCAAGGCAATCTGATAAAGCAGCATACGGTCTCTTTTATGCTTAATCGGTTTCGTTTATAAAATGTAAATCAATGTGGATAACTTTTTATGAACACCCATTTAATTGACCTTAAATTTGGAACATGAAAAAGGTTCTTGTATGCCCGCTTGACTGGGGTATCGGCCATGCAAGCCGTTGTGTTCCACTGATCAGGATACTACTGGAACAAGGTTTCGAAGTAATCGTTGCTGCGGACAACCGGCCGTTGGATTTTTTGCGCAGGGAGTTCCCCGATGTACGGATGTTCCGTTTCCCGGGGGCAAAGATCAGTTATCCAAAAAGTGACAGGATGGCGCTTAAAATGCTTCATCTCACACCGGTACTTTTACGCGGAATTTGGCGCGAACATGGTATGCTGCGCAAGATTGTTCAACAAACCGGCGCTGAAATCATAATCTCCGATCATCGGTATGGCTGCTGGCATCCGGAGGTGCCTTCGGTGTTGATCAGCCACCAGCTCGATATCCGGGTGCCGTCGAGGATCGGGTTTTTAAAAGGGATGGTTAACGGTCTCAATACCTTTTTTATCAACAAGTACGACGAATGCTGGATACCAGACTTCGAACTGCACAAAGGACTTGCCTCCGCCCTTTCACATCCCCCGGTTCTCCCCGCCAATGCCCATTACATTGGAATCTTGTCGCGGTTTTCGGAGCCGGCTGACCCGCTGCAAGGTCAGCGTCTGCCAGACTTCGACCTGTTGGTCATGCTTTCCGGTCCGGAGCCGCAACGAACCCTGCTCGAAGAGAAGATATTGCTGCAACTCCGGAATATCACGCTTCGCACTGCCATCGTTCGCGGCGTTCCCGAAACGGATGAATCTTACGTGATAGACGACAGGATCCATCTTTTTTCGCACCTCGAAACTTCAAAAATGAGGGAGCTGATCCTCGCCTCCGGACTGGTGATCTGCCGATCGGGATATTCGAGCATTATGGACCTGGTGACGCTCGGCAAGCAGGCAATATTCATTCCTACACCCGGCCAGACTGAACAGGAGTACCTGGCACGGAACCTGATGGAACGAAAAATATTCTTTTCTATGGAGCAAAAGAATTTTGACCTTCTCTATGCCATTGAGATGTCAAAAAACTATCCGGGGATGGTTATGCGGAACGACTATTCTGCCCTTAAAGAGCGGCTGAACGGGATCGCCTCATGGCCAGGAAAATAAAGATGCAACCGGCAATTACGAAGGGGATTGACAGCATCTGACCCATGTTTAGTGTAAGTCCCCGCTCAAAACCAACCTGTGGTTCCTTGATAAACTCGATGATGATCCGAATTCCGAAGATCATCACAAGGAACACTCCGAAGAGCATTCCGGAGGCGGGCTTGCCATTCTTTTTATAATAGTACCACCAGAGCAGGAAGAAAGTTGCAAGGTAAGACAGTCCTTCGTATATCTGTGTCGGATGTCTCGGCAACAACCCATCCTCCGGCGTAGTGGAACGAACGAACAGAAAACCCCAGGGAAGTGAAGTAGGCAAACCGTAGATTTCGGAATTCATCAGATTGCCCATGCGGATCAGGAAACCGGACAGGGCTACGACAATCACAATCCGGTCGATCACCCAGAGGAAGGGCTTTTTCCTGACATAAGAAAAGATAAGCAGTGAACAGATGATCCCGATGGCAGCTCCATGACTCGCCAATCCGCCTTCCCAGATTTCAAGAATTTTGATGGGATGGGCAATATACCAGGCAGGTTCATAGAAAAAAACATGTCCGAGCCGGGCCCCGAGGATGGTACCAAGAATCATATAGGTAGTAAGCTCATCCAGCAATTTGATCGGAACCCCCTCCTTTTTGAATATTTTCTGAAGGATCAGGTAACCAAAAAAGAACGAGATGGCGAAGAGCAGACCGTACCACCTAACAGCAGCAATACTGCCGATCCGGAATATCTCGGGACTCGGGTCCCATGTTATAAATTGCAGCATCCTACTGGAACGTCTTAATTTTCAGGTTGAATAAGGTATCTATTTTGGCAGCAAGCTGTGTCTGCTTGTTTTCCGCGGCCATCATCGATATCCGTTTGATGATCCCCAGACAGGTTTGTACATCCTGCTCGAAATACTGCCGGTGCGACGGACTGAATGAATAGTAGTAATCCAGATTGTCGCTGTAAATTTTGGCAACCCGCTCCATCAGCTTTGTCGCCTTTTCTGTTGCCCCGGCCTTATAATAGATCTCAGCGAAGGGCAGCATGTACATATCGAACGGCACCTTGGAGTCGGGAAAATTCTTAATATAAAGGTCGAGCATTTCAATAGCTTCCTTGTTTTTACCCTGATCCTGAAGCGATTGCGCAACCCGCATAATGTTGGTTTTCGGACGCACGGAGTTGTTCAGGCTCTCGGGATCTACATAGGTATGCGGATCGCTGAGATTGCCCCAGGTACATTTGTTCTTCAGGATGTTGTAGGAGGTAATTGCATCTACTCCACCCATTCCCTGGATATAGTCACCCTGACCGGCCTTCACAGGCATAAACTGATAGACCCAGCCTTGTACGAGGCAGAAGGAATCGAGGTTTACGCAATGGTTTACACTCGAAGGTGCAGCGAAATAGAGGGGGCGCTTCCAGGCAGCCGTTGCCAGAATATCGAGTAGGAATACATCGTTCTTGTAAAGCTGGTTCGAACGAATGGTCCAGCAGATGGAATCCACCATACGCCCTGCGAGATGTGGCGGAACAATACCATTTTTGATACATGCCGCTTTATCCACAGTGATCTTCACCTTCTTCGATGGAAAATATTTCATCTTATCGCCATTCTGAAGCGTGAGGAAAGTTTGGGGATTATCGCTTTTGATGAACTCGATCAGGTCCTTAAGCTCAACATAACCCTTCATGCCGATATCGTAAAACGGCAGGATGTCATTGGTTCCCTGCTGGTACTGGTCCTGTCGCAGGGTGAGAGGTATCGGCGGTGAATCGTAGGCCCGTTTGTACATCTGGTTGATGTACCATGGACCGGATGCGAGCATCAGGTTTACCACCCGCACATCGGTGCCTATACCCTCTACCTCCTGGTCGTACCACAACGGGAAAGTATCGTTATCGCCGTTGGTAAACAGGATGCCTCCCTTGTTGCATGAATTGAGGTAGTTTGCGGCAAAATCGCGGCAGGCATATTTCCCGCTGCGGTCGTGATCGTCCCAGTTCTCTTTGGCCATGATCCCTGGAACGAGAAGGAGGGTAGCGACAAAGACGATAACGATCGAAAGGTTTTCACTCAGCTTCTTTCTCAGCCAGCCGATGAGGGGTATGAGACCGAGGCCGATCCACATGGCAAATGCGTAGAACGAAGCGGCATAGGCATAGTCCCGTTCGCGCGGTTCGTAGGGCTGCTGGTTCAGATACACAAGGATGGCCAGGCCGGTCATGAGGAAAAGGAGACCGATGATCATCGTACCCTGGTAGTCTTTTCGCACATGAAAAAAGAAACCGATAAGGCCGAGGATGAGCGGCAGCATATAATATTTATTAGTACCCCGGTTTTTTTTGCTGTCCGGCAGATTGGTCATATCATGTCCAAGTCTCATTTTATCGAGGAAGGGAATTCCGGTGATCCAGTTTCCGTCTTCAATACCACCGAAACCCTGCACATCATTCTGGCGGCCTGAAAAGTTCCACATAAAATAGCGGATGTACATCCAGCCAACCTGGTATGAAAACATATATTTCAGGTTCTCACCAAAAGTAGGTTTCATAAGGGTTTCAACCTTTCCGTCGCCATCGGTAACTTCAATCGGTGTTCCTTCGCCGCCCCATTTCTTGTAAAATTCGGCCGACCCTTTACGCTGATTGCTCCACATTCTCGGGAATAAGGTGGTAAACCTGGGATCAAAAACCGGAACGGTGCCTTTACGCTCGTCGATCACCACATATTTGCCGGTGTTCCGGTCCTTTGCGTATACCGGCTTGCCATTTGCATAATCGGTAACAGGAGCATTGTAGTATTGTCCGTGAAAGATCGGGAAATCCCCATATTGCTCACGGTTCAGGTAAGAAAGGAGACTGATGGCATCTTTCGGAGCATTTTCGTTGATGGGTGTATCGGCATTGGCGCGCACCACCAGCATAATGAACGAGGAATAGCCGATAAGGATAAAGGTGATTGCAAGTAACGCCGTATTGATAAGCACCTTACCCTTTTTTCTGGTGAAGTATAGACCCCAAACCAGCAGACCGATCAGAAGGATAAAGTAGATCACTGTACCTGTATTGAAAGGCAGCCCCATCCCGTTGACGAAGAGCAATTCAAATTTTCCGGAGAGCTCCACTACATAGGGGATGATGAAGAACATGACAAAAGCGAGAATGAGGATGGATATCACGAATGTGAGGAGCATTCCCAGTTTTGTGGTTTTGTATTTCTTATAATAATATACCATGCAGGTAGCCGGAATAACGAGCAGGTTGAGCAGGTGCACACCGATCGCCAGTCCGATGAGAAAAGCGATAAGGATAAGCCAGCGGAAGGAGTGCTTTTCATCGGCAACAACATCCCATTTCAGGATGGCCCAGAAAGATATGGCCGTAAAAAACGACGACATCGCATACACCTCCCCTTCAACAGCCGAAAACCAGAAAGTATCACTGAACGCATAGGCCATTGCCCCAACAAATGCGGAGGCAAAAATGGTATACATCGCACCCTGCGTCATTTCCCCATCCTTCACCACCAGTCGCCTGGCAACGAGAACGATACTCCAGAAAAGGAAGAGAATTGTGAAACTGCTCGACAGCGCCGACATGATGTTGACCATCATGGCTACATGCGAAACATCGCCAAAGGCAAAAAGCGAGAAAAATCGTCCGATCATTTGAAATAGCGGAGCTCCGGGAGGATGACCAACCTGTAACTTGAAAGCCGTGGCAATATACTCACCGCAATCCCACCAGCTGGCGGTTGGTTCGATGGTAAGAAGGTAAACAACAGTTGCAATGGCAAAGGTAGCCCAGCCGAAAATGTTGTTCAGTTTCTGGTAATTCTTCATTTAACAGCGATTTTTCAGGAAATATTAAGGAGCAAAAGTACAAATTTTTTTTATCTTTGCAGCCGTTTACGTTGAGCCTTGAAGGTAAGAGCTAAATGCACAATGTTCAATCGTAAATCGTAATGACCCATGGTGTAAAGGCAGCACTAGAGATTTTGGTTCTCTTGGTCTAGGTTCGAATCCTGGTGGGTCAACAAAAAATCACCTCACTTTTCTCACCTCAACTATCAGGTCGTCCATGTACATGGTGGTTTTACCACGGTGCCAGATGTAGACTTTCACTTGGTCGTTCGGCGACCGGATCTCGGAAATCCGCGCGGTAAGTTTAACTGTATTCCATTGGCCTGGTGCGAGGGTCAGCGATTCGAGCGGAACGGACCGGTAATAATATGAACCCTCTTTACTTTCAACCGAGATGACCAATGTGGCCGGATTGAGGGTGAATGCCGAGTCGGAATAAACCTTCACACTGCACCAGAGCTGTATTCCGTCGGATTCGCTGGTAATTTCTGCGGCTTTTTTGAAAAAGCCTGCGCTGAATTCGCAATCTCCGTCGATCTTTACGGACTTCGTTCCCGAAAAAGATTTTTCGGATGAGGTCTTCGATGGTTCAACCCCCGGAAAATTCTTTTCGAAGTCGAGCACATAACGTTTTGTAAGTATGCATTTTGCAGCCTCATCTGTGGCGATCGAATCGAGGATCGCGCCATTGCTGAACGGGGTTCCAAGAGGGACTTTTTCAACTACATAGACTTCATAGTTATAACCGCCGTAGGTCGTCCACTCCTGATCCGGCCTGAAAACATTCAACAGTTTCAGAGTTGGGTTCATCAGCACCGAATCAAGCGGCACCTGGTTTTCGTTGGGACCGAAATGGGCATCCCAGATCAGTATTCCCCCAATTGGGAGCGGTCCCAGGTTCCGGGTATAGAAAAACCAGGCACATTTGCACACCAGCGGCTCGTTTGCATTGACGCCGTAAAAGAACGGAAAATCAAGGCAGGTAAAGAAAAACGGGCGTCCATAATACGGGGAGGAGCGCAGCCATTTGGCAGCTTTCTTGATGGTGGTCTCTTCTTGGTCCGGTTTCAGGGGGATCTTGTGGATCGTAACAGCGGCCCTGACGACGAAATATGTTATCCCGATGGCAAAGAGTGCGCTTAACCACCAGCGGTTTCCGAAGAGTTTATCAATGGCACTGAAACCTTTCAGGCAAACGATTGCGGCAAGCGGAGTAACAGCGGCCATCACGCGAACAAGCCCGATTGAGCCGCCCAGCGCCTTCCACCATAACACAGAGTGCATCAGGAGGTAGGTGAGAAAGGGAGCCAAAACCATCACCATAATAAATAAGGCCTCCGTTTGTACTTTCTTCTCCTTCAAAAAAAGATCACGCACCAGCAGCATCGATCCGTACAGAAACAGTATTTCAAGCGGTAACCCGATGATAAAATCGCGTGAGGTCAGAAAATGAAAAAGCGATCCGGAAACCTTATAGGTAATATGGCCGTGTGTTACCGGATAGGGAAACTTGGTAATGATCCAGAAAAAATCCTTGTGATAAAAACTTCCGATAAAACTCAAAAACAGAAAACCAAAGGCGATGAAGGGAATGGCTCTCCATTGTCTGCGCAGCATCAGGGCCAGGCCGAGAAAAGGGAGCAGCACAAATCCTTCGGTGCGTGCAAAGGGTAAAAAAGAGAGTACCAGCGCCGAGCAGATATATTTTTCGCGAAAGAAAAGGTAAACGGAGAGTATCACGACAAAGCTGAAAAGTATCTCCGTAAGGCCGGTAAACAGCATTACGAGGTAGATCGGCATGAAGCAAACAAAAATGATCACCATCCAGCTGCGGGTAATTCCAAGTCGCTTCACGGTGAGGTAGGCGAACCAGGCGGTGAGCAATCCGAGCGCAACATTAAACAGCTTCACCGCCTCATAACCCAGAAGTGCAAACGGAGCACTTAATATGGTGTAGAGCGGCCGGCCCCAGGAGTCGAGAAAATTATGGGGCTGCTTCCACACAGAAAGTGCAATGAAATAGTGGTTGAAGTTGTCGGTCCCGCCGTAGTTCCCGTCGGTAAGCAGGGAAAGTACCACAAGTACCGCTGCGGTGACACCGAAGACCAGCAGTGAGAATGTCTTCTCAGAGATATTTTTCAGCGTCATAATGGAATTTTGGGCAAATATCGAAATTTTTCAGGGATGGATTATCAATTTCCGGTATTCAGTCTTCCCTTCGGACTGCAGGCGGCACAGGTATAATCCCCGGGGCCATGCCCGTACCGAAAACCCTGCCAGGTAATCGCCCGCCTCAACCCAGCCCTCTTTCAGCACCAGCAGAGTACGTCCGGTAAAGTCGAGGATATCGATCCTGACAACTTCCGCGCGGTGGAGGCTAAACGGAAGGTGAACATCGACCTGCGCCGGATTCGGATAGGGCTGTCCGAGCATGCCAGCTTCTACCTGGTTTGGATTGTTGATTCCCAGTCCGCCGCCATTTGTGGTTTTAATGATCTGTCCGTAGCCACCCACGGCAATACCTGTCTGCACGTCGGTGAAACAGATGTCGTTGCTTCCGGCGGACGTGTATGCTGGTGTTTGGTCTATCCAGTGTGCTCCTCCGTCGGTTGTTTTCAAAAGGATCTTCGAACCCGCGATAGAACCGGTAAGGGGATCGGTAAAATACAATGAGTTGAACCAGTTGGAATTAAAATAATCGAAGGTTTTCACTTTCCAGCTTTTTCCATCGTCGGTACTTTGGCCAAAGAACATCGTGCTGGTAGTTCCCATCCAGAGGTTCCCGATCAGGCACCAGGTATTCTCACCGGCATATACAATCCGGTTAAGGGAGGCATTGATGAATTCCGGCACTGCTACCGGGGTCCAGGTGTTACCATTATCGGCGGACCTGATTACAAGGCCATTGGTACCACACGCCATCCCTGTGGTGGCAGAGAAGCAGGTCGACATGCATACTTCGGTCGTGCCGGTGTTGACCAGGCTCCAGGAGGCTCCCCCATCGCTGGTTTTACTCACCACGCCGTTGCTGCCGGTAATAAAACCCATTAACCGGCCACGAAAAAAGATTGAAGTCAGGGAGGCAAAAACAGGGGTATTAATCTTTTCCCAGGTCAACCCGCCGTTGGTGGTTCGGAGGAGGTTACCGCCCTCAGTGCCGGCATAGGTAAACATCGCATCAACCGAAAAAAGTGTGGTCAGGTTATCGGTAGTGCCGGTTTGAAGCAACACCCAGGTGCTGCCGCCATCGGTGGTTTTCAGAATCGTACCGCCGGCTCCTGCAGCAAAACCAGTGGCAGGCCCGGCAAAATCGACGGCGTTGAGGCTAACCAGCGTGGTGAAGGTGACCGGCGACCAGGAGTTGCCCGAATCTCCGGTACGCAGAATGGCTCCTAACGCTCCTGCCACGCATCCGGTTGTCGAATCGGAAAAGGCGAGCGCCCTCAGGTCGTATGAAAAACCGGTCTGGTAAACATTCCAGGTGGTTCCTCCATCGAGGGTCCTTAGCATGGTTCCACTGCTGCCGGCAAGAAATCCCGTGGATGCCGTCGGGAAAGCAATGGCATAAAAATTTGCAGATACCGGAAGATTGATGCGCAACCAGTTTGACCCGCCATCGGTGGTCTGGAAGAGCGTGCCTCTTGGCCCGGTTGCGAAAACAGTGAGAGAATCGATACAGGCAATTTGCAAAAAACCCCAAATTGTATCGGAGCTGAGACAAACGCTCCAGTTAACTCCGCCGTTGACGGTTTTGAGAAGCGTCTGTCCGCAGGCTATGAAGCCCTTGCTGGAAGATGCGAAGCGGCAATCATAGGAGTTTCGGTAACCCGGCGTTGGCATCAAAGTCCAGGTTGCTCCACCGTTGGTGGTTTTCAGCAACACACCTTTGTTTCCGGTAATAAATCCCACGTTTGCATTGATCATGCAGATCGACCGCAGATCCTCGCTGGTTCCGGATTCAACTGCATCCCATGCGGCTCCCCCGTCAACACTCCTGAGAATGATGCCGCCGGCGGCTGTTATCAACCCGTTTGCTACGGAAGTAAAAACCATGTCGGTGCAGTAAACACCGGGAAACCGCGTTCGCTGTACGGCTGTCCAGGAAGCTCCTCCGTTTGTGGTTTTTGCAAGGTTTCCGTCAGATCCCAGTGCATATCCGGTAAGGTCAGTTACAAAGCTGATGGAGGTGTACCAGTCGGGAACAGGTACCGGATTTACATAATTCCACTGACCGGCACATGGCCAGGGAAGGATCAAAAGTGCAACCAGCAAACGGAGTACAAGCCGCATACATACATAAATTGGATAAAACAAAGATAAGGATTTGGTGTTTAATAAATAATGTGTATCTTTGCACCCGATTTTTGTATGGATGGTTCGAGGGGGCAAACAGTCCCCTCTTTTATTAAAATACCATGATCGCAGAAAAACAAGTCGTAAAACTGGCCAATGAGTTCCTGAAAGGCACCGATCTTTTCCTGATCGAAGTGCTGGTAAAACCGACCAATAAGATTTCTGTTTTTATCGACGGCCTGAAAGGGGTTACCATTGAAGGTTGTCAGCAGTTGAGCCGGTACATTGAAGAGCATCTGGACCGGGAGTCAGAAGATTTCGATCTGACCGTCTCCTCGCCGGGTGCCGACAGACCGCTCAAACATCCGGCGCAATACACCAAAAATCTCGGTAAAGAGCTTGAGATCGTTACCCTTGCAGGCGACAAACTCATCGGTAAAGTCAACACTGCCGACGAACATGGAATCTCGATAAGTTATATCGAAAAGAGACCGAAGAAATTGTCAGAGGAGAAGATCATTTCCCTCCTTTATCACGACATAAAAAGTGCGAAAGAAGTAATAACATTTAAAAAATAGGGTCATCAAGCAATGGAACATCTGAATTTAGTCGAAACCTTTTCGGAATTCAAGGAATTCAAGAACATCGACAGGGAAACCATGATGCGCATCCTCGAGGATGTTTTCCGGCACATGCTGACGAAACGGTTCGGTTCGTCCGACAATTTCGATATTATTGTCAACATCGACAAGGGAGACCTTGAAATCTGGCGCCAGCGTGTTATTGTCGACGATGGAACAGTGGAGGATGAAAACACCCAGGTACCTCTTTCGGAGGCGGTGAAGATCGAGCCTGATTTTGAAGTAGGTGAAGAGCTATCGGAAGAGATCAAACTGGGAAGTTTTGGCCGGCGTGAAATTCTTGCCATCAGGCAAAACCTGATCTCCAAGATCCAGGAGTACGAAAAGAACAACATCTACGCAAAATACCGCGAAAAGATTGGCGAAATTGTTGCCGGTGAGGTATACCAGGTGTGGAAGAAGGAGATTCTTGTGCTCGACGATGAAGGCATTGAGATCATTCTTCCCAAATCGGAACAGATCCCTTCTGATTTTTACCGCAAGGGCGATTCCATTCGTGCCGTTGTTTCGAAAGTTGAGATGAAAAACAACAACCCGGTGATCGTGCTGTCACGCACCTCCGAAGCTTTCCTCGAAAGGTTGTTTGAAGCAGAAGTTCCAGAGGTTTTCGACGGACTGATCAGCATCCGGAAGATCGTTCGTGTACCGGGCGAGCGTGCCAAAATCGCTGTTGAGTCATACGACGACCGTATCGACCCCGTGGGTGCCTGTGTTGGCATGAAGGGCAGCCGTATTCACGGAATTGTGCGCGAACTGAAGAACGAAAACATCGACGTTATAAACTTTACCACCAACCCCTCGCTTTTCATACAGCGCTCGCTGAGCCCTGCAAAAATTTCATCGATCGTGATCAACGATGAAGAGAAAAGAGCCGATGTTTACATGAAACCCGACCAGGTTTCGCTGGCTATCGGTAAAGGCGGTTTTAATATCAAACTGGCCGGAAAACTTACCGGCTATGAGATCGATGTATACCGCGACACCGATGTAGAGAACGAAGATGTTGATCTTCAGGAATTCTCCGATGAAATCGATCAGTGGATCATTGATGAACTAAAAAATATCGGCTGTGATACAGCAAAGAGTATTCTTGATCTGAATGTTGAGGAGTTGGTGAAGCGGACCGACCTCGAAGAGGAAACGATCAATGAAGTTATCCGCATTTTAAGAGCCGAATTTGAATAAAAAGTCATAATTTTACCGCATGAGTGAAGGCGTAACAACGACAAGGCTTAGCAAAGCTGCGCGGGAATTTAACATAGGGATCAACCACGTTGTGGAGTTCCTTTCCAAGAAAGGATTTCAGGTAGAACGGGATCCCAATGCGAAATTGTCGCAGGAGATGTACATGCTTCTGGTAAAGGAGTTCGCTTCTGAAAAACACGTGAAGGAAGAGGCGAAAAAAATTGGTCTTCAATTCGCCGTTCACGAAACGGTCACGCTGGAAGACAAGAAAAGCGCTGTAAAGGACCATGAGAAGGAGTTCGACGACCTGTTCATCAAGAACATGCCGATGGAGTTTGAGAAGAAGCCCTTTGAAGCGCCCAGGAAACCGAAAGTACCGGGTGCGGCAGAACCTGTTGTTGAAACAAAGAAACAGGAAAAACCTGTGGTTCCGCCTCCTCCTGCTGCCGAGGTTCCTGCAGCAAAAAATGAAAAGCCCACTGCAGCGACTGAAGAGACAGCGCCTGAACAAACGGCCACACCAATCGTTCCCATAGCGGTCGCCGAGGTTAAAGAGCCTGTCGCGGAGATTCCTGTAACCACGGAACCTGAACCTGAACAAAAAGGTACCGGTGACCTGAAAATACTGGGCAAGATGGACCTGGCCGCATTTGCCAAAAAGCCGTCGAAAAAAGCCAAATCGAAACAGACTGAACCCGAGGTTGTTGTCACAGAAACACCGGCAGCTCCTGAAAGTACCGTTGAGGTTACTTCCGAGGAACTCCCTGTGCCACTGCCCCAGGCCGAACCCGTTGTTGAGGCTGTAGCGCCTGTAAACGAAACACCACAGGTTGCAGATGCTCCGGTGCATGAGGAAAACTTCCTGCCAACGGAACGCATCAAACTTGAAGGTCCTACGATCCTTGGCTCGATCGTACTTCCCGAGCCCCGGAAATTTGAAAAGAAAAAACCTGTACCCATTGCCTCCTCTTCCGACAATGCTGCAAAGGGAAAGAAGAAGAAGCGCAAAAGGATCAAACGCCAGGGTGAAGAGGTTACCACGGAGGTAAAACCCACCAGTGGAATCCAGAAGCCGACGCTTCAGAAGGACAAGAAATTCAGCAAGGATATCACAAAGTCCGAGGTAACTCAGGAGGATATCGAGCGACAGATCAAGGAGACGCTTTCCAGGCTTGCCCCGGGTGGAAAATCAAAAGCTTCAAAATACCGCAAGGCCAAACGCGAAGCCGTCAGCCAGCAGATGCACCAGGAAATGGAGCGGTTGGAAGAGGGCAAGCGGATCATCAAGGTTACGGAATTCGTTACGGCAAATGAGCTGGCCTCGATGATGAATGTGCAGGTTACAGAGGTTATCTCCACCTGTATGGCGCTGGGTATGTTCGTTTCCATCAACCAGCGTCTGGATGCGGAAACACTCAGCCTGGTAGCCGAAGAGTTCGGCTATAAACTGGAGTTTGTAAGTGTTGAAGTACAGGAGGCCATTCGTTCGCATGATGAAGACCAGCCGGAAGATCTGCGTGAGCGTGCACCGGTAGTGGCTGTGATGGGACATGTTGACCACGGCAAGACCAAGCTGCTCGACTTCATCCGCAGCACCAATGTGGTGGCCGGAGAAGCCGGTGGTATTACGCAGCATATCGGTGCCTACGAGGTGAAACTTGAAAACGGCAAGGAGATCACCTTCCTCGACACTCCGGGCCACGAAGCGTTTACGGCCATGCGTGCCCGCGGCGCCAAGGTAACCGATGTGGTGGTCATTGTGATTGCTGCCGATGAAACGGTAATGCCGCAAACCAAAGAAGCCATCAACCATGCGCTTGCCGCAGGGGTTCCGATCGTCTTCGCCATCAACAAAATTGATAAACCCAACTCCAATCCCGAAAAGATCCGCGAAGAACTTTCCAAGATGAACATTCTCGTGGAAGAGTGGGGTGGTAAATATCAGACCCAGGAGATTTCGGCCAAAACAGGCCTCAATGTCGGAGTGCTTCTCGAAAAAGTATTGCTGGAGTCGGAGATGCTCAACCTGAAAGCGAATCCCACCAGACAGGCATTCGGTACCGTTATCGAATCATCGCTCGACAAAGGAAGGGGCTATGTATCCAAGCTGCTTGTACAGAACGGAACACTCCGCGTTGGCGATATCGTTCTTGCCGGGGCAACCTTTGGCAGGGTGAAAGCCATGTATAACGAGCGCAACCAGCCTATCAAAGAGGCAGGGCCGTCACAACCGATGCTGATGCTCGGTTTGAATGGCGCCCCGCAAGCCGGCGACGGATTTAATGTGATGACCGATGAAAAAGAAGCCAAAGCCATTGCCACCAAGCGGCTTCAGCTCCAGCGCGAACAAGGTCTGCGCACCCAGAAACACATCACCCTTGATGAAATCGGGCGCCGTATTGCGATAGGTGATTTCAAGGAGCTTAATATCATTGTTAAAGGTGATGTTGACGGGTCGGTGGAAGCACTCTCAGATTCGTTGCTGAAACTTTCCACCGAAGAGGTCATGGTGAATGTGATCCACAAGTCGGTAGGCGCCATTACAGAGTCTGATGTCCTGCTTGCCTCTGCATCCAATGCGGTCATTGTCGGCTTCCAGGTGAGGCCATCGGTCAGTGCACGCAAACTGGCGGAGGCAGAACAGATTGACATCCGTCTATATTCCATCATTTACCAGGCCATCGAGGAGATCAAAGCGGCCATCGAAGGAATGCTTTCACCTGAGATCGAGGAGAAGATCCTTTGCAACATCGAAGTACGCGATGTATTCCATATTACAAAAGTGGGCGCTGTTGCCGGCTGTATGGTACTGGATGGTAAGGTAACCCGCAACACGAAGATCCGTATTATCCGCGACGGCATTGTGGTACATACAGGATCGCTCGGTTCTCTGAAACGGTTCAAGGATGATGTGCGCGAGGTGCTTTCGGGTTATGAATGCGGTTTGAACATCGACAACTTCAACGACATCAAAGTAGGCGATATTGTGGAAGGTTACGAACAGATCGAAGTTAAGCGGAAACTGTAAAAGCCATTAACGTTTCAGCGTCTGTGTGCGGTCAGGTCCGATGGAAAGAATATCGATCGGCTTCCCTACCGAATTCTCAATAAACTTTACATAATCGGCCAGTGCTGCAGGGATGTGCTCCAGGGTGGTGCAATTGCCGAGGTCGCAGTTCCAGCCACTCCTCTTTTCATAAACGGGCTGAAGGCCAGGATCAGAGAGATCAAACGGGAATCCATCAACAGTCATATCTCCGGATTTATAGTAGGTACAGACCTTGATATCCTGAAAATTATTTAACACATCCGCCTTCATCATAATAAGGCTGTCGATGCCGTTCATCATCACGGCGTACCTTAAGGCAGGGAGGTCGAGCCAGCCGCAGCGGCGCGGACGGCCGGTAGTACTGCCGAATTCATTGCCGCTGACGCGCATTTTGGTTCCGTCTTCATCGTTCAGTTCTGTCGGGAACGGTCCGCTCCCTACCCGGGTACAATAGGCTTTGAAAACCCCATATATCGTTCCGATCCGACGTGGTGAAATCCCTAATCCGGCGCAAACACCAGCCGAGATCGTATTCGAAGAGGTAACATAAGGGTAAGAACCGAAATCCACATCGAGCAGCGTCCCCTGCGCACCTTCTGCAAGAACACTCTTTCCTTCGTCGAGGGCTTTGTTAAGAAAAGTCTCGCTGTCGATAATATTCAACTCCTTCAGCCTGTTCACCGCATCGAACCATTTCTCCTCGTAAGCTTCAAACGAAAGTGCGTCGAAACGTTGCAATGAGTGATCAAATCCGACGTGTGCAACCAGGGCAAGATGCTCCTCTTTAAGGGCGTTATACCGGTCGTTAAAATCGGTGTCGCTGATATTACCTACCCGAAGGCCATTCCGGCCGTATTTGTCGGTGTAGCATGGACCAATCCCTTTCAGTGTTGAACCTATTTTCGAGGCACCCTTGGTGGTTTCCAAGGCAGCGTCGAGCAGCCGGTGCGAGGGCAGAATCAGATGAGCCCGTCGTGAAACAAGCAGATTAGCTTCTGGATGCATTCCCGAAGCCCGCAGGTTGTCAATCTCTTTGAAAAGAATGAACGGATCGATGATGACTCCATTCCCGATCACATTGAGCGTTTGGGGATGAAATATCCCGGACGGGATGGTATGGAGAACGAATTTTTTTCCTCCGAATTCAATGGTATGGCCGGCGTTCGGACCACCCTGAAAACGGGCAATAATATCATAGTGAGGGGTGAAAACATCAACTATTTTCCCTTTACCTTCATCCCCCCACTGCAATCCCAGGATTACATCAACCTTCATTCGCAGTGGTATTTATTTTTTGGATTTTGACTGACCGTAGAAGGTTAGCGCATAGTGCGTAACCTCTACATTGTATAGCTCCTCTACATGCGACCTGATCGCTTCGATACGGGGGTCGTAGAATTCGATGACCTCGCCGGAATCGTCGTAAATAAAGTGGTCGTGCTGTTTAAAGAAGGCCGATTTTTCAAATTGGGCGTAATTGGTACCAAACTGGTGCTTGGTAACCAGTCCGCAGTCGAGCAGCAACTCTATCGTATTGTACAGGGTAGCTCTGCTCACCCGGTACTTGTGATTTTTCATGCGGATGTACAACGTTTCTATGTCGAAATGCCCTTCCGTTGCAAAAATCTCTTTCAGGATCGTGTAACGCTCCGGCGTTTTCCGGTGACCATGACGTTCCAAATATTCGGTGAAAACTTTGCGAATATTTTCAAATGTATCTTCCGCAGCTTTTTTAATCATATCAGGAAATTTTGCATAAAAATACGCAATTAATCGTATTTAGAACGAATAAAAATAGATTTTTTTTTAATTAATCTGCCCGGGTGACCCTGGTAATGCCATCCACACTGTTAATTTCGGCCAGAACATCGTTAAGACTGGCTATGTTTTTTACGTAAAGGGTGATCTCCCCTTCGGTAAGTCCGTTGTTTGCTTCAATATGAAAAGATTTAATATTCAGATTCAACTCACTGGAAATGATCCCGGTAATCTCGTTGATCAATCCCTGTTTGTCGATTCCGGTTACTTTGATTACCGTAAGAAATGAGAGGGATTCCGTATTGTTCCAGTCAACACGAACCATTTTGGTGCCGAACAGGATCATCTCCTGGGCTTTGGGACATTTGGTGCGATGTATTTCGAGTGGCAGGTGATCTGTGGTGACCAAACCAATCACCTCGTCTCCCGGTATGGGATTACAGCATGAAGCCACTTCATATTCTACGGCACCCTCCGTTTCTACCCGAAGGTGGTTTCCTTCGGCATCCTTTGCCGGCTTTACCGCGGGTTCACGTAATTTTCCCCGGGTCTGTGATTTGGCAACATAATTCAACCAGCCGCTGCGGAAACTGGAGGCTGCAAAACTCTTCACATCTTTGATTCCGAGCAGGTCCTGGGAGGCTGCAAAATAGAGATCTACCAGGCTGTTAAAATTACTGACTGTCAGAAATTTTTTAATATTCTCATGGGTGAAGTCGACCCCTATCTGAAGGAACCATTTCCCAAGCTTTTCTTTCCCCTGCTTGTAAAATTTCTTTTTTTCTTCGCGTACAGCCTGTTTTATATTGCTCTTGGCACGTGTGGTTACCACATAGGCCAGCCACTCCTCCTTCGGGGCTTGTTTTGGCGATGTGATCACCTCCACCTGCTGGCCGTTCCGGAGCAGGTGGCTGATGGGCACGAGCTTTTTATCAACCTTTGCGCCAATGCAGTTATTGCCTACCTCTGTGTGGATCGCGTAAGCAAAATCGAGGATGCTGGAATTGGCCGGCAGGGTCCTCAGTTCACCCTGTGGTGTGAAGACGGAGATTTCTTCGAGGAAGAAATAGCCCTTCACATCATCGATGAACGAAAGGGCGTCAGCATCCGGACTTTCGATCATCTCTCTGATCCGGTCAAGCCAGTTATCGAGCTGACTGCTGAGGTTCATCGACTCCTTGTATTTCCAATGTGCGGCATAACCCTTTTCCGCAATTTCATCCATGCGCTTCGAGCGGATCTGAATCTCAACCCATTGGCCGGTGTAACTCATGACTGTTGTGTGCAGGGCTTCATAGCCATTGGCTTTGGGGATGGAGATCCAATCCCGTAACCGGTCCATATTCGGACGGTAGTGATCGGTGATGGCAGCATACACTTTCCAGCAATCTGATTTCTCGGTGTCAACGGGGGAATCAATCACGATCCGGATGGCAAAAATATCATAGATCTCGTCGAACGGAACCTCCTTCTTTTTCATCTTCTGCCAGATGGCGGCAATGGATTTTTCGCGCGCACTGATGGTAAACCTGAACCCTTTATCAGCAAGGTCACGCTTTATCGGGTAGATGAATTTGTTAACAAACCGGCTACGACCTTTGGCCGACTCCCTTAAGTTGGTTGAAATCGCCTCATAAACATCGGGCTCCGTGTACTTCATGGCGAGATCTTCGAGCTCACTTTTGATGGCATGAAGTCCAAGCCTGTGGGCCAGGGGCGAATATAGAAAAACCGTCTCCGAGGATATCTTCAGCCGCTTCTCCATGGCCAGTGCATCCAGCGTCCGCATGTTGTGAAGACGATCGGCCAGCTTGATCAGGATGACACGTACATCGTCGGAAAGTGTGAGCAGGAGCTTTTTGAAATTTTCGGCATGAATGGAGGTCGTATGCTGGTCAAAGATCCCTTTGATCTTGGTCAGTCCGTCGATGATGGCAGCAACCTTATCGCCAAAAAGCCCGCGGATATCTTCGATTGAATACTCGGTATCCTCCACCACATCATGCAAAAGGGCGCAGATGATGGAGGTTGCGCCCAGGCCGATCTCTCCTGCAGCAATGGTGGCTACGCTAAGCGGATGATAAATATAGGGTTCTCCGCTTTTCCGGCGCATATCCTTATGCGCATCCAATGCCATTTTAAATGCCTTGCGCACATCTTTCCGGTCTTCGGGGTTCTTGGGTTTCCAGACACGAAGCAGATTCCGGTACCTTTTTAAGATCTCATTTTTTTCGACTTCCGGATCCGGCTGATACATCAATAACTGGCTGTTTTTTTTCAACCACAAAATTAGTTAAAATTTAGAATGAATTGAAATAACCTGGGCTAAACTGCCTGATCGCGCAGAAAATTATTACTTTTGACGTATCATTCCGAAGATTACGACGCAATGCCGAACCGAAGGATCCGCGCTTTTTTCTTTCTCCTGCTCCTTTGTTGTGTAACCTCCCCGTTTCAGGTCCTGGCAACACATCAGCGGGCTGCAGAAATCACCTACAGACATCTTTCGGGGCTCACCTACGAAATAACCCTGATCTCTTACACCTTTACACCGAGTCCGGCCAACGCTTTCCGTGATTATCTGAACATCGTGTGGGGCGACGGTTCAAGCAGCGACATCCCACGGGTGGAGGTGAAATACCTGCCCAATGAGATAACCTATAACCGCTATGTTGGCCAGCATACTTTTCCCGGTCCGTCGGTTTATCAGATATCCTGTGAGGATCCGAACCGTAACGGTGGGATCCTCAACATCCCCAATTCCATTAACACGCCGCTCTTTATCTATTCAGAACTGACCATCAGTCCCTTTATTGGAGGCTACAACAACTCCCCGATACTACTGGTTCCGCCGGTCGACAATGGCTGTGTTAACCAGCCGTTTTTTCATAATCCGGGCGCCTATGATGTCGACGGCGACAGTCTCTCCTACCGGCTGGTGCCCTGCCGTGGCGCCCAGGGGCAGATCATTCCCGGCTATACCATGCCGCCTGCAACCCATAAGCTAAGCCTCGATTCCGTTTCTGGTGACCTTATCTGGGACAGTCCGCCACAGCAGGGTGAATACAACATCGCCATCCTGATTGAGGAGTGGCGGAACGGAATCAAAATTGGCAGTGTGCTCCGCGATATGCAGATCATTGTCATTGCCTGCAACAACCATCCGCCGGTTATCGACTCAGTTGCCGACACCTGCGTGGAGGCCGGAAAAATTCTCAGGTTCGGTGTTCGTGCCTGGGATCCCGACAGCAATACGGTGACCCTCACAGGAACAGGTGGCCCGCTGATCCTCACGGAAAGCCCGGCAACGCTCACCCCCAACCCGGCGGTGGGGAAGGGAACTACCCGAACCACGTTCCACTGGAATACCACATGCAACCACGTCAAAAAACGTCCATACCAGGTATTCTTTAAAGCCAAGGACGATGGAATGCCGGTAAATCTGGTCGCCTTCAAATCCATGAAAATCCTTGTGGTAGGGCCGGCACCGGACAACCTTACGGCAACGCCCCTCGGCAACAGTATCACGCTGAACTGGGATAATTATTCATGCCCCAATGCAAAAGGATATTACCTGTACCGGAAGGCTGACTCCACCGGGTATGTGCCCGGCTACTGCCAAACAGGAGTACCACCCTGGCTCGGGTATCAGAAGATCGCCACCATTTCGGATATTGCCGTTACTACATACCTCGACGACAACCAGGGGGCCGGACTTGTGCGGGGATTAAAATACTGTTATCTGTTGGTTGCTGTTTATCCTGATCAGGCGGAGGGGTATGCATCCAACGAAGCCTGCGCCGCGCTCAAAAAGGATGTTGCGGTGATTACCCATGTGAGCATCCGTTACACCGGCACCACAAATGGTTCCGTTTTTGTGGCCTGGTCGAAACCCACCGAACTCGACACCATCCAGGCCCCGGGTCCTTACCGGTATATTATTGCACGAGCCCGGACTGACGGTCAGTTTGTTCTTGCCGACTCCCTCAACGGGTTAAATGATACATTATATGTTGATACGCTCCTGAACACAGAACAATTCGGGTTCCATTACAGGATCGATCTTTACAACCTCACTCCCGGCAACCGGTTTCTCATCGGATCTTCGCAGCGGGCATCTTCCATGTATCTCACAGTGATACCCACGGACAAAAAGCTGAAACTCCGCTGGACGAACAGTGTTCCCTGGTCTAACTACCAATTTACGATATACCGGAAAGATCCCGGCTCAACCATCTTCGACTCTGTTGGTTCTTCTGCGCTTCCTTCTTATGATGACAAAGGATTGACCAACGGACTTGAGTATTGTTACTATATCCGGAGCACAGGTAAATATTCTGCTTCCGGATTTGTGGATCCGATCGTCAATTTCTCTCAAAAAACCTGTGGAGTACCGGTCGATAACGTACCTCCCTGTCCGCCGCACCTTACTGTTAAACCCGATTGCAAAAATGCAGCCGACAGTTTAAGCTGGACGATCGTGGCCGACACCTGCAAAGCAGATGTTGCAAAATACTATATCTATTACGCCCCTTCGGCAGAAACACCCCTGGCGCTCATCGATTCATTGATGACCCCATGGGATACCATCTATGTTTACCGGCACGGCGTTTCAATTGTTGGCTGCTTCAGCGTTGTAGCCATTGATTCTGTAGGTAACCGCAGTGACTTCAGCAACGTGGTTTGTGTCGACCTCACCGCTTGCCCCGGTTATACCCTGCCAAATGTATTCACCCCCAACGGTGACGGGAAGAATGACATTTTCAGGCCATTCCCCTATACGTCGGTGAATGAGATCAATCTCCAGATTTTCGACCGCTGGGGAAAACCTGTTTTCATGACACACGAGCCCGACATCAACTGGGACGGGAGGGATCAAACGACAGGACAACCCTGCAGCGATGGCACCTATTTTTATGTATGTGATGTAGATGAGATTTCACTCAACGGAACTGTCCGCCGAACCCTTAAAGGGTCGATCACCCTTCTGCGATAGCCGTTGAATCGGTTTCCCCTTTAATTTTCAGTGCTTTTTCGTATCTTCGCACGGTGAAAAATATACGTAACTTCTGCATTATTGCCCATATTGACCACGGGAAATCCACCCTGGCCGACCGCCTGCTTCAATGGACTGACACTGTTTCGGAACGCGACTCCCGTGCACAGGTTCTCGATGACATGGATATTGAACGTGAACGAGGCATTACCATTAAAAGCCATGCCATCCAGATGAATTACCGCGAGGGTGGAGAGGAGTATGTACTCAACCTTATTGACACCCCCGGACACGTCGACTTTTCCTATGAAGTGTCGCGTGCCATCGCTGCTTGTGAAGGCGCACTACTCATTGTTGATGCCACCCAGGGGATTCAGGCTCAGACCATCTCGAACCTTTACCTTGCCATTGAACACAACCTCACCATCATTCCTGTGCTGAATAAAATCGACATGGATGCAGCCATGGTGGAAGAGGTGAAAGACCAGATTGTGGACCTGCTTGCCTGTGACCGTGAGGAGATCCTTTCGGTAAGCGCCAAAATGGGTCTTGGCATCGAAGCCTTGCTTCACGAAATTGTCACCCGTATCCCGCCACCTACCGGTGAAGCAGAGGCCCCGTTGCAGGCTTTGATTTTTGATTCCCATTACAACGCATTTCGCGGTGTGGTGGCCTATTTCCGAATTTACAGCGGATCAATACACAAGGGTGACCATGTGAAATTTGTGAATGCCGGCAGTGACTACTATGCCGATGAGGTCGGGATCCTCCGGCTGAAACAGGAGCCCCGCGAAGGTGTTTACACCGGAGATGTCGGCTATATCATATCCGGCATCAAAGTGAGCAAAGAGGTCCAGATGGGCGACACGATCACCCATGCCGATCGGCCCTGCGCAGTTGCCGTTGAAGGATTCCGGCCGGTCAAACCAATGGTTTTTGCCGGGATCTACCCTACCGATGCCGATGATTACGAAGTACTGCGCGACTCCCTTGAAAAGTTGCGACTAAACGATGCCTCACTGTCCTTTGAACCTGAAGCTTCTGCTGCGCTGGGATTCGGTTTCCGCTGTGGTTTTCTGGGCCTGCTCCACATGGAAATAATTCAGGAAAGGCTCGATCGAGAGTTTGACATGGATGTGATCACTACCGTACCGAACGTCTCGTATAAAGTCTACACCACCAAGGGCGAAATGCTTGATGTATACAATCCGTCGGGCCTGCCCGAAGCAAACTACATCGATAAGATAGAAGAGCCGTGTATCACAGCCAATATTATTACCAAATCGGAGTACATCGGGCCGATCATGACCCTCTGTGTCGGTAAACGCGGCATACTGAAGAACCAGGTTTACCTTACCACCGACAGAATTGAACTTACTGTGGACCTGCCGCTTGGAGAAATTGTATTCGACTTTTACGACCGGCTTAAGAGTATCTCAAAGGGATACGCTTCTTTCGATTATTACCCTTCAGGATGGCAGTCTGCCGACCTGGTGAAGCTCGACATCCTGCTCAACGGGGATGTTGTTGATGCACTGTCATCACTGATCACGCGAAACAATGCCTACGATTTCGGACGCCGCTTCTGTGAAAAACTCAGGGAATATATTCCTCGTCAGCAATACGATGTTGCGATCCAGGCCGCCATCGGGGCAAAGATCATCTCGCGGGAGACAGTAAAAGCCCTTCGCAAGGACGTAACGGCAAAATGCTATGGAGGCGATATTACCCGTAAACGTAAACTCCTTGAGAAACAGAAGAAAGGAAAAAAACGCATGCGCCAGATCGGAAATGTTGAGGTGCCGCAGAAAGCTTTCCTGGCGGTTCTTAAACTCGATTCATAATATTTTCAGCGGTTGTAACATTTCTGTTTTTTGTTCGTCTTACCGGCCATCAGATACGAACCTTAAAACCTTTTATATATGAAAACGATTTCCAGATTAACCTTCCTGGTACTCTTAATTTTTGCCATTTCCGGAGTCGCCAACGCACAGGACGATCATGCTCCCAAATGCCCCATGCACAAACATTGTCACAATTCAGGCGACAGCCTTAAAGGCTGGGACGGTGACCATTTTTTTGAGGACATGCCCGATTTCAACATGCATGGCTTCCCCTTTTCGAAAAAGAAAGATAAATATAACGGTCACTGGGCAGGTGTCGAGCTTGGCATCAATGGTTATGCTACACCCAATTTCGACATGAATTTCTACCCAAATAATCCCTATATGAATATGAATACGGCCCGCTCATTGGTTGTCAACCTGAACCCTTTTGAGTTGAATGTGAACCTTTACAAGAATCATATCGGGTTTACCACAGGTCTTGGCTTCCAGCTAAGCAATTACTATTTTACCGGCAACTATGTGATGTTGAAAGATTCAAATGCACTTGTTGCCTACAAATCGGTGGACCAGCTTGGCAACCCTGCCAACATGAGGGTAAATAAACTCTTCGTTTCTTACCTTAATCTCCCGCTGCTTTTTGAATACCAGACCAATTCCCGACTGAGGATCAACAGCTTTCATGTTGCGCTGGGGGTTATACTCGGCGTGAGGATTGGTTCCTACACGAAGCAGAGCTATGAAAGCATCGATCAGACTTACAGTCTCGTGAATGACAAGGGAAGCAAAGTTGCCACCTATTACGTCGACAAGCATGATGTAAACATGCGGGGTGCCTACCACCTTGCCCCGTTCAAAGCAGACGCCTCCCTCAGGGTTGGCTGGTCATACCTTAACCTGTTTGCCACTTACTCGCTAACGCAGATGTTTCAGAAAAACCAGGGGCCGGAACTCTATCCATGGACTGTAGGAATCACCCTTCTCGGCTGGTAGGGAGATATTATTTAACAAAGAATTTTTCTTCGAAATTTATCAGGAACAATTTTTTTGTTGCCCGGGTCACTGCCGTATAAAGCCAGCGGAGGAATTCGACATTGAGCATTTTATCGTTCAGGTAGCCCTGGTCTACGAAAACCGTATCCCACTGACCTCCCTGGGTTTTATGACAGGTGAGGGCATACGCAAACTTAACCTGAAGGGCGTTGAAATATGGACTGTTTTTCACCTTCTCCATTCGTTCCCGTTTGGTCTTTACCTCGCTGAAATCCTCCAGCACCGCCTGGAACAGCCGGTTATTTTCTGACTGGGGCAGGGCTGCTGACTCCGACATCAGCGTATCCAGGATGATCTTTACCTCAAGCTCCTTTTCATCCGGATAATCGATAAACCTGATGGTCACATCAGCAAACCGGAATCCGTAGATCTCTTCAATTTTCCGGATGCGAACAAGTTCGACAATATCGCCGTTGGCAATAAATCCTGCTGCAGAATCGACAGGCAGCCAGAAATAGTTATTCTTCACTACCATAAGATAATCGCCGGTGGATATCTCCTCCTCGAGAAAAAGTATCCGTCGGCGGATTTCGCGGTTGTAGATATTGGCTCGCTTGTTGGAGCGGCAGATCACGGCGTTGTTTTCTCTCGACATACCACTGTAGGCGTTGTTGAGTGCATCCTCAAGGTCGGCGCCGGTAAGCCGCCTGATATCGGGATACACCTTTAACGAGAACATTGGGAAGGTGAGTTTCCGTTCCTGAACCTGCTGCCTGATCAACGTCGCATTGGCAAGGATTCCGGATTCGCTCGCCTGTCGCACGACCTGAGTAAGTTCGAAGGTGTCGATATTGAGATGATAGGCATTTTTCAGAAACTCAAGGTCGAGCGCCGGACTGCTGTCGAGGCCCACCGGTGGCAGCTGGGCAGCATCGCCGATAAACAGCATCCTGCAGTTCTCTCCGCTGTAGACAAACTGAAACAGATCGTCGAGCAGGTTGCGCGAAGTAAACAGCGTTCCTTCGGCCGACATGGCATGTTGAATCATGGATGCCTCGTCAACAATAAACAGCGTATGCTTGTGGTAGTTGGTCTGCATTTTCAGGTTCAGCAGACCGTCCTTGTTTGTATGGGCAAGATAAATTTTACGGTGTATAGTATTGGCCTGGCGTTTTGTATAGTTTGCCAGAACTTTGGCAGCGCGCCCTGTCGGAGCAAGCAGGACGGTCTTTTTCCCGATCTGCGGAAGTACATCCACCAGCGCCTGCACCACGGTGGTCTTCCCGGTGCCGGCATATCCGCGCAGAACGAAAAGGGCGTTTTGTTGTCTCCACGAAATGGTCAGGAAGGCGGCAAGTTCTCCCAGCAGCTTATCCTGCCCTTCGGTGGGGTCATACGGAAATTCTTTTCGCAGCAACGAGATAACACGGCTCAGATCCATCATGTCGTGCTATTCGTAGCGAAGTGATTCGATGGGATCGAGGTTGGCCGCTTTCCTCGCCGGGATGATCCCGCTGATGAGGGCGACGGCAAAACAAAGAACCACACCAAGTAAAATCCAGAGCCAGGGAACGATGAAAGCACTGCCGATGAGGAGCGACATTACATTTCCAACCATAATGCCCAGGAATATACCCAATAGACCGCCAAGCTGGCCAATTACGATGGCTTCGGCAAGAAACTGGTTGCGGATTATACTTTTGGTGGCCCCGATGGCCTTCCTGATACCGATTTCACGGGTACGCTCTGTTACCGATACGAGCATGATATTCATGAGTCCGATGGCGGCCCCGAGCAGGGTGATAAGACCAATGAGCGTGGCGGCCATGCTCACATATTTAATATTTTCGATCAGCATCTTGGCAACGTTGTCGCTCTTGGTGATCTCAAAGGTGTCGTTGAGTCCTACAGGGACCTTGCGAATGTTTCTAAGCTCTGCCGTAGCCTCACCGATGGCAGCATCTACCAACTCCTGCCGGTGAGCCATCACGTTAATATTGAACGACATGTTGGGCCTCGGAAAGCTTGTACGCACATTGTTCAATGGCACAAAACAGCTTCTGTCGCCGCTGAAACCCATGCTCGAGCCTTTCGACTTCAGTACCCCGATAACCTTATACTTTCCGGGACCGATGGAGATGATCTTGTCGATCGGGTCCTCCTTCTTTTTAAAAAGGTTATTAACCAGTTCCGCGCCGATAATCACAACACTCGACCCCGAGAACACCTCATGCTGGGTAAAGCTCCTGCCTTTTTCAACCTCTTCGCCAGAAGTGATCAGGTAGCTCTCATCGGTACCTACCACACGAACATTCGGATTGGTTTTGTTGACGTCGTATTTGAGCGTTGCCGTGCCGGTAGCGAAGGTAAATACCGCAGTGTAGGCGGGAAATGCATAGCGGTTTTTAAATTCCATTGCCTGGGCGAAGGTGATGGGCTCATATCGCTTTTCCTGGTTGCCTTCTCCCCCGATATGAATATTCATGGACCGGTTACGGATGGTAAATGTATTGGAACCCATCATGGAGAAATTCTGGGTAAGATAATATTTGATGGAGTCGGTGGCGGTGAGAATCCCTACCAGGGCCATAATCCCGAAGGAGATGATTAGGATGGTAAGGATGGTACGCAGGAGATGGCTACGGATGGAAGCGAGCGAAATGCGTATGTTTTCCAGAAAAAGAGCATTCATCATGATGGAAATATTAGTGTTTTTTTCCGTATGCCAGGTCGCCTGCATCGCCAAGTCCGGGAACGATGTAAGACTGTGCCGTAAGTTCCTCATCGACCACGCCCACCCAGAAAGTTACGTTGGAAAGCGGAACGTGTTTCCTTACATAATCGATTCCCTCCACACTTGCAACCACACTCACGAAGTGCAGATGTTTGGGCTTTCCTTTGGCGATCAGCTCCTTGTATGAAAGCACCATAGAAGAACCGGAAGCCAGCATGGTATCACAGAGGATGACAACCTTCCCCTCGATCTCAGGGATGGAGGCGTATTCCATGTTTACTGAAAAACTTCCGTCTTTGTGATGCATCCGGTAGGCCGAGATGAAGGCATTCTCTGATTTATCAAAAACGTTTAAAAAACCTGCATGAACAGGAAGACCGGCCCGTAGAATGGTTGCCAGTACGGGATAACCTGTAAGCATTGGGACGTTGGCGATTCCCAACGGGGTTACAACCTCTTTGGTCTCATACTCCAGCGTTTTGCTGATCTCATAGGCAAATATCTCCCCCATCCGTTCAAGGTTGCGGCGAAAGCGCTGATTGTCTTTCTGGATTTCGGCATCCCTTAACTCTGCAAGGTGCTGGTTAAGGATCGAATGGGTATTGGAAAGGATGTTTACCATGGCTTTGTTTTTTATTTCCGACGCTGTCACAAAAGTACCCTAATTTCATTAAAGCCCCATTTTACGGGCAAAATAAAGACCCCGGTGCATCCATGCAGGAAGCTTGTTTACCCTGATCATGGGGTATGGAACCTCCGCAGCGCCGAAACTTTTGTAGAATCGTCCGAGATTGGGGTCATTTCCGCCTTCAAAATCGAGGGTAAGTTCCTGTCCGGAATTTTCACGCAGGAAATGGTCAATCAGCAGGAACATGGCTCCATTGTCGCGGGCCATCGGAGCCGATGCCGAAAAAAGATAGTAGATCCGCGAAGCATCCATGAGAAAGAAAGCAGCAGCAGAAAGGAGTCCGCCGGCTGAAAAAGCACCCAGAATATATCCCCGGTTCTCAAGTTGACATTTTACTATCAGGCTCCGGATGGTTTCGTAATCCCTGCGCTTCAGCACCCCTTCCCGGGTTCCGAAATGATCGCGAAACAAGGCAACAAGCTCACCCGCTTCCGGATTGCGACCGATCGTAACATCATTGTCAAGTGCCTTCCGGATGTTCCTCCTGGTGTTCTGTGCAAAATTGCTATAAAGCTGCTCGTGCGAAGGTATCAGATACATCTCATGGTTTATGCGGGTTACCACTTCAATCTCGGACGGCAGATTCTGATTCATCGAGTTGAGATGAATTTCAAGAAAACGGAAATTGGAAGGGATCGCTGCGATAAACTCCTTTAAAATCGAGGGCGTGAGATGGTCGCGTGAGAAAAGCCCAAGTTGCTGCGCAAAAAAAGGCTGGTAAAGGTATTCTACACCCCATTTGCGGCGGTGTGTAAGGGGAAAAACATGCCTGTAACTGCCGCCAACAAGGGCATCCCAGCCCGGACAAACGATATCGAGATACCACGAAAAAGCATATACCCTCCGGTTCACCGATTGCGCAATGCATTCGTCCCAAAGTACTTTATCAATCTCTTTATGGGTAAGGTATCTGATCATAATTCCTTATACGGCTGCGATGCTGAGCATCTCTTCGTAAACCTCTCTCCACCCTTTCCACCGGTCGGTATCACTCAGACTTTCGTTGTGCCAGAGGCTTACAAATTCACCGTTAACCGATCTGATCGTCGCTACCGTCCGGCGGATGGCATTCAGGCTGTTTTCCCTGCTTAGACGGAGATAGTCCTTCAACGTTACATCCATAATCGCAACCGGATGGATAGTTAATCCCGTCTCCTCATTTTTCGCCAGGTCAAAAAAATGAAAAGGCATCGTAATGCCGGCCCGGAAGCCGTTATGCGAGGCATATCCCATCGAATAATCGTGTGTAATGCCCAGCTGCAACAAGTTGCGGTAGGTTTTGGGAAATGATATCTTCAGGAAATGCTGTCGGCTTTCAGAGACCTTTCTGTCGAGTACGTTGCATAAACCCTTGTATTCAGCCTCCATTTTTAAATAGTGCTTATTGGATGAAAGCGAGGGGTGAATGCCTACCCCTTTGTGCTGATCCAAGGCGGCTAACAATTGGGAAGTTTCCTTGCCGGAAACCGGAATGTTGTTGTCGTCGCCTCCGTAGTCGGCAAAAAGATAGAAAAACAGCGGGTGGAGCCTATAAGGCTCATGAACTTCCCGGATGTATTGGTAATTATCATAGGGATCGGCGGCCTGACCAACCAGAACGCGGGAACGGTGAATCACCTCCGAAAGATGGCCCTGCATGAGAGATCGTCCCATGCCTCCAAGCGTACGAAGTGCCGGTTTGTGCAGATAGGCGTAAGCGTGATCGATGTCGATGGTAGGAACAAAGCGGTACGACGGCCGTCGCAGTACCAGTTCCGGGAAGTGCTTTTGAAGCATACGGCCAAGCTCCTCGGCCCAGATGTGAACCACTGGCTCCTCCAGAAAGTCACCCTGGTGCGCGATACTCTCCCTGACCTGAAACCTGCCATATTTGTCCTTCTTATGACTGTGATACTCCTCATACCTGGAAACCATATAAAATGCCGCTGCGAAAGGATCAAAAGGAAGCGCAGAACGCGGATCCACCGACAAAAACAGAACCGGCATGCCCTGAATACGGGAAACCTTGAGTTCATGCGGATAAATGACACTTTCGAACAGCAGTCCGGCGGCTTCGATAAACAAACCGTCTGCGACAGGTTCGCGGGAGTAGGAAAATTTCGGGCCTGAAAAACTGTTGTAATCCTCCGGAGAAGTGGTGAGATCTGCTTCCACCCCAAGCAACTCCCTGAAAAGGAGCGAGACGCTGTACCGGAGCCGGCTGGTAATGGAGGAGGTAAGGATGAGCAGCATGGAATGCGCGGTTGGACGCAGGGGCCAAATTACGTAAAAAAAACAAAAACTTTCGTAAATTTGAATGATCTTTTTGGATTAAGAACCTGGTCTGATTATGGAGAATTTTATTGTTTCTGCGCGGAAGTACCGTCCCCAGACATTCGATACGGTGGTAGGACAAAAGTCCATCACGAATACCCTTATTAATGCCATCAAAAACAGTCAGCTTGCCCAGGCCTTCCTGTTCTGCGGACCACGGGGAGTTGGCAAGACAACCTGTGCACGGATCCTGGCAAAGACGATCAACTGCGAAAACCTGACGCCTGCCATCGAAGCCTGCGACCGATGCCCTTCATGTATCTCCTTCAATGAAAACGCCTCCTTCAATATTTACGAACTCGACGGGGCTTCCAACAACTCGGTGGATGATATCCGCACGCTTGTCGATCAGGTGAGGATCCCTCCGCAGATGGGCCGCTACAAAGTCTATATCATCGACGAAGTTCACATGCTGTCGGCCGCGGCCTTCAATGCCTTTCTTAAAACACTCGAAGAACCACCGGCCTATGCCAAATTTATTCTTGCCACCACAGAAAAGCACAAGATCATCCCCACGATTCTTTCCCGGTGCCAGATCTTCGATTTCCGGCGCATTACGGTGGATGATATTGCAGGCCATCTGCAGTATGTTGCGGGGAAGGAAAATATCGCTGCCGAAGAGAATGCACTGCACATCATTGCCCAGAAAGCTGATGGCGCCATGCGCGATGCTTTGTCGATTTTCGACCAGCTTGTCAGTTTTGCCGGCGATAAACTTACCTACAATACCGTTCTGGAAAATCTGAATGTTCTTGATTATGAGTATTTTTTCAAGATAACAGACCAGATTCTGACCGGTGACTTTTCCGGCACACTACTTACGATCAATGAGATCATTGAAAAGGGCTTCGACGGGCAGCATTTCCTCATCGGATTCGGCGAACACCTGCGCAATCTGCTTGTGTGCAAGGATCCGGCAACGGCCAGGCTGCTCGAAACAGCGCCCTCCATCCGAAACCGTTATGTGGAACAGGCGGCCATCTGCCCATCCGGATGTTTGCTGAAGATGCTCGACCTCAGCAACAAGTGCGACCTTAATTACAAGATCAGCAACAATAAGCGCCTGCATCTGGAGATCGCCCTGATGCAAATGTGCCAGCTCCCGACTGCACCGGTTCAGCAAACTGCGACGGTTCAGCCATTCGTTCAGGTGCTGCCGCCCGTGCCGGTAAAACCTTCGCCTCCGCAGATGCCTCCTGCCACTCCCCAACAGCCAAAGACAGCGCACACGACCATACCGGCGCCTGTGCGGATGAAAGATATCAAGGATGAATTCACCAGCACCATTTCTATTAAACCGCCGGTCATCAAAAAGGAGGCTGCCTCGCGTGAGGAGGAGAGTGAAAATTCCAAGGCTGAAAATCCTTTCACTCAGGCTGACCTGATCCTCCATTGGGACGAGTTTGCCGAAACCCTGAAAAGTGGCTCTCCGCATCTTCACTCGACCCTGAAAAATTTCCGGCCGCAATTATCCGAAGACTGGGAGATTGAATTTACCCTTGACAACAAAGTATTGGAGGATGAACTTTTTCAGAAAAAGGCCGATTTGATGGAATTTCTGAGGACAAGGCTCAATAACCATAAGATCCGGTTGAAAACGAAGATCGCGGATGTGCAGCGGGACTTGAAACCCTATACAGACAAGGAAAAATTCGAGAAGATGGCCGAGAAAAACCCGGCGCTGCGAACCCTCCGGGAGGAGCTGGATCTGGAGATTGAATATTAGCAGGGGCACAGGGGCACAGGGGCACAAAGTAACAGATTAACAGGGTAATATTTTTTTCACCATTTTACCATTTCACCATTTCACCCTATGAATTTCAGGCAGGTTTACACACTCGGAGAGACGGTTTACGACATTATTTTCCGCTATGAAACCCCGGTTGCTGCCAAACCAGGTGGTGCAATGCTGAATACTTCGGTATCATTGGGCCGGACGGGAGTTGCAGTAAACTTTATCAGCGATTTCGGAGAGGATCGTGCAGGCGTCATCATTTCGGACTTTCTTGAAAAAAATCATGTCTCGACACGCTATATTCACCGTTATCGTGATGGAAAAACAGCACTGGCCCTGGCTTTCCTCGATGCAAAAAGTGATGCAGAATATTCGTTTTATAAAATATTCCCGGAGGAAAGATTAAACATTGAGCTTCCCGTTACCGGACCGGAGGACATCCTGCTTTTTGGTTCATTTTACGCAATCACGGCGGAGCTTCGTGAACGTGTAAGATCATTTGTAAACCGTGCCAGGCAGGCGGGTACACTTATCATCTATGATCCGAATTTTCGCAAGCCCCACTTGTCTGAACTCGAAAAGGTTCGTCCGTGGATCTGTGAAAACATTTCGATGGCTGACATCATTCGGGGCTCAGATGAAGATTTTGCCATGATCTTCGGAGCCGCTGATCCGGAATCGGCTTACAGATTTGTGCAGGAGGCGGGCTGCAGCAATATGATCTGCACGCGGAACAGCGAAAGCACCGTAATTAACACCGGGTCGGTGCACGTTGAAGTTCCGGCTCAGATCATTCAGCCCGTGAGTACGATCGGGGCCGGAGATGCTTTCAATGCAGGCATTATCTGGTCGCTGGTGAGTGAGGATATTTCCCGGGAAGAGCTTACATCATTAACCGCCCGGCAATGGTTGGGGATGGCAAGGACCGCCATGAAATTTTCGACCGATGTGTGCATGCAATTCGATAATTATGTTTCAGCGGATTTTCACAAACAACTCGAATGATCCGGGTGCTCTCACAATTCGTCTTAAAACTGTTCGGGTGGAAAACCGACGGGTCATTACCTGAAGGGATTCTCAAGGCGGTGGTCATTTCCGCACCTCACACAAGCAATTGGGATTTTGTGATCGGGAGATTGACTTTTTTTGCCATCAACATGAATATCAGGTTTTTGATCAAGGAGGAGGTGTTCGTTTCCGCATTCGGGTGGTTTCTGAAAAAACTGGGAGGGATTCCTGTTGAACGAGGCACTGCGAACAGAAGTGTTGATCAGGTTGTCAAACTTTTCCGCGACAATGAATCGCTTATCGTGGTGATTACCCCGGAAGGTTCCCGAAGGCGGGTGGATCGCTGGAAAAAGGGGTTTTACCTGATCGCCCAGCGGGCCAATGTACCCATTGCACTGGCCTTTATCAGCTACGATTCAAAAACAGGGGGTATCGGACCTGTTTTTATGCCGACCGGGGATTATGAAAAAGATTTAAAATTTATTGAAGATTTTTACCGTGATAAAAGCGCCCGACATCCGGAAAGGTTTAATTTGAGCAAAGGATAAGAGGGAAGAGGGAAGAGTGAAAAGTGAAAATAAAAAGTTAATATTTTCAGATGTTTAAGGGGATCTCTACGGTTTTGTTGCTTGTATGTTCGAACATCTTTATGACTTTTGCGTGGTATGGCCACCTCAAATTCAGAGAGATGACCTGGTTCCAGAACCTTGGATTGATAAGCATTGTGCTGATCTCATGGGGGATCGCGCTGACCGTTTTTACGCTTTTCACAATCCTCTTGTTTAAGGCGGAAACATTTCGGGTTAATCATTTTATCGGCTTTTTATTTCTAATTTTAGCCGTATATTTCATCTTCAAAAAATAGCCTGTGAAAGCCACCAGAAAATCGATTGAGACCTTCCTTTCTTCAGGGAAAATTGCCATTGCCGGTGTTTCAAGAAATCCGAAAAAATTCGGGCAAACGATCATGAAGGAGTTGAAAGAGAAGGGTTTCGAGACCTACCCCATCAATCCGCATGCCGAACAAATTGCGGGCACCCCCTGTTTTCACAACGTGAGTTCACTCCCGATCAACGTAAAGCACCTGCTGATCCTCACCCCCAAAGGACGCACCCAGGAGGTTGTTGCGGAGGCTGTGGCCAAAGGGATAGACAACATCTGGATCCAGCAGATGTCCGACACCCCCGAAGCAATCGCGCTGGCAGAATCGCACAAGATAAACCTTGTTGTAAAGCGCTGCATCCTGATGCATGTTGAACCAGTGAAAGGGTTTCACAAATTCCACAGGGCGATCCAGAGATTGTTCGGAACCTTTCCCGTTTAAGCAGGAGAGCCATTTTCCTTAACTTTTTCTTTGGTAATTAAAATAAATGCCTACCTTTGCAGCCGCAATTGAGGGAGCATAGCTCAGCCGGTTCAGAGCATCTGCCTTACAAGCAGAGGGTCACAGGTTCGAATCCTGTTGCTCCCACAAAAATCTCCCCTCAAATTATTGAAAAACAAGACAGGCCGCTGATTACAGCGGCTTTTTTGTTACAGCATATTACAGCAAAATAACCCATGTTTATAACTTTTACAGGCAACTTTGCCTAAATTCTTGCCAGTTCGTACCTTTGTTTAGGCAAGATTTCATACCCTTTTAGGCTAAAATCAAAATTATGGCAACGGTTATCTTTTACTTAGACAAAGAGCGGAAAAACGGATGTTTAATCCTGGCTACATTTACCTTTAACCATCAGAGACTGAGGCTCTCTACCGGACTGAATATTGCCAAAAAGGTCTGGAATGATGAAGAGCAGCGCGCCTATCCGCTGAAGGATCATGCAGAAACAAACAAGAGACTTCGGGAAATAAACAACTTCCTTCTTGACACCTATGACAAATATTTTTCAAAGGGGCTAAAACCGACGAAGGAGGAAACTCTTGAAAAGGCCCGATTGATCAAGGAGGCCTACCAGGTATTTGTCGGAAAAAGGAAATCAGAAGAGGAACAACGACGACCTACCTTGATCGAGTTCATTCCAATATTCCAGGCTCGGTATAAAAGTAAAATGACCCCGAACCATATCAAACATTTTGACGGCATAAAAAACCATCTAGAGAATTACCAGAAGAAAATTGGAAAAACGATTGAATTTGAAACCATTAACAAGGAGTTCTACCTTGGGTTCACTGATTACCTGAAGGAACTCAACCGTAAAACAAATACAATCGGCTCACATATTCGCAGGTTAAAAAGGCTCATGAATGAAGCCCTGGATGACAAGCTAACTCAAAACGAAGAACACCGGGCGAAGTCATTCAAAGTGCTTAACGAAGAAACTGATAAAATTTACCTTTCCAGTGATGATATTCAAAAGTTGTACAGACTGAACCTTGAGGATCCGAGGATGAGAAGAATCCGGGATTTGTTTGTCCTGCATTGTCATACCGGGCTTAGACATTCTGATTGGCCCAAAGTGACACTGAAAAATATCGAAGATGGAAAACTCTATGTGCGAACCCAAAAAACAAAAGAAGCGGTGATCATCCCGGTTCATCCTATCATACTGGAGATCCTGCACCGGTATGGACCCGAACTTCACATTCCCACCAACCAGGAAGCGAACCGGGTGTTGCGATGGATTGGGGAATATGCTGTCCTGAAAAAGATTACCAAAGAGAACCTTGATAAATGGAATCAGATACGCACTCACACTGTTAGAAGGTCATTTGCAACAAATGCCTATATGAGCGGCGTTCCAATGTTATCCGTAATGCAGATCACCGGGCACCGTACCACGGAATCTTTTCTTAAATACATACGTGTGACCAAACTGGAGAATGCTACAAAGCTGAAGGATCATCCTTTCTTCAATTCTTAGTGCAATTAAACCGAGGAATAATTATTACTTTGCATGGATATTTTTGTGGAGTAAATCCTTGAGAATACAAGTCTTAATTGAAAACGACCGATTGATGAAAACCTTATTTGACGAAGAATGGAAGCAGGATGATGTCAAAAAGTTTAAGATTGACATTATTTCCAGATTCTATCCTTTCACCAATGTAGAAGTACTTAAATACAAATCAATATTAAACTTCGATCGGTACCATTTAATGGATAATCCTAACATTCAATGGGATATTGATTTGCTATCAGCACTCCAGGAAAAAATTGATTGGACTGGTATTTGGAAACTGTCCACAATGAAAATTGATTCTGCATTTGTTAAGCGCTTTGCAGATCATGTTGACTTACGGGCGATTCAATTATCTAAGAACATTGAATGGGATGATGAATTGATTGAAATTTGTTCTAAAGAAGATTGGACGAAAGCAGTCATCAATTTCAAAGGGATCTCAACAATTTCAATCCTAAGAAAATATTGTGATAAGGTTGATTGGCATTTTGTCTCAAATAGTTTCAAACTGGATTTTACCGATGAACTAATCGACGAATTTATTGAGCAATGGGATTGGAAAGTGCTTTCATCAAACCGACGCCTTCCAATTTCCGTCAATTTCATTCAGAAATACGCTGAAAAACTTGATTTTGCTCGTCTTTCCTTAAATCCTGCAAGCCTTCCTTTGATTTATCAATATCCAAACTCACCACGTTGGAATTGGGATTTAGTAATTATTAACAGAGGGATAACCTACGATCAAGAATCCTTTGACTTTTTATTCCCACATTACGAAAGACACCTTAATTTCCGTTGGAAAAGAATCCTACCTGTAAAACTGAACGCACTGGGTTCATTTATTCACCAAGTGTTTTCCGGGTCACTTGGAGATTTAAATTTTTTTTTAATGGAAGATTTCCTTAAATATATTCCTTGGGATGTTTTTTCAAAACGTTGCAACACAAAATTGACAATGGATTTTATAACTCAAAATATTGACAAACTAAACTTTAAGGAGGGGGAATTGTTACGTTGCATAAGAGAATCAATAACAATGGAATTTGTCCGTGGAAACCACTCCCTATTCGATAAAAATTCATATCGATTTTATGATCTGCCATTAAGTAAAGATATCCTTTACGATTTTCCTACGGAAATCAACTGGAATTATCTCTCCGGCTGCGAGACGCTTGATTGGGATTGGAATTTCATCGTAGAGAATTTTGATAATTTTAAACTATTCAAGCTTTCGACGAATAGAAGCATTTACCAACAACTTTTTGAATGTCAAATAGAAAAAGAAGATTTTCTAGCAATATTGGATAACTAATTAGTAGCTTAATATAAGACCAGCAAGAAATGCACGTCAGAGGCCGGTCTTAGTCGTGGTGAACCATCAAACCGCAATACAACTATCTCAAAATAGCTTATAGCTCTACAATTAAAACAGATAATCAATAATGATCACCCAACAATACAGGTAATCGTTATTGTCAACAACCCAAGTATCTCACCATCTGTCGGTGCTTCTGCCGGTTGACCTTCGATAGCAGTTGCTGCTTCGTCACCATTCGCAGGAACTTCAACTGCTCCATCCCCTGCAGCCAGGCTGAAATAAAGCCAGTTATCTTTTGACAGAGATGAGAAGGAAAAGATGGTCGTTTCTGTTCCGTTGTAGGCGGCCTGCATTGGCTGTTGGGTTAAAAGAAGTCCCTGATCATTGACCCCGGTTCTGCATTCAATATTGAAATCCACTCTCGATTCGTTGCTGAAATGAGAATCAATCCTTACCACGGTCTGATCCTCATATAACCTCACGAAAACCATTGCTGATTTGCTCGAAGGATTCGGGATATTCAGCATGTACTGTTTGACCTGCTGAACCTGGCCGCCACCTCCGGTTTCTCCCCATGGAACCCAATAACTGCCGTTCCACAGATAGGCTGTGAACTTCCCGGAATTGTAATACAACTGCCCTGCTACCGGATTTTGGGGTAAATCCGGTAGATTATGCAGGACAGCGTTTAACAGTTGATTTTGTTGAATGTCCAGATTGGACTTAAATGAAGGCATAGAAACTCTTTAGGTTATTCAGGTTACCCGACAATTACAATCTGGCCGGTAATTGCAGTTGCAGAAGTCCAGGTAACATCACCGGCCGCGTTTACGTTGATGTCAACTTCAACCGAATAACGGGTGGTGGAGATGGTTTCATAAACCGCAACAACCACGTCGGCTGTGCAACCGTGGGTAGCGGCAGCAATGGTCTGTGTAGCGACACCCGTAATTGCACCCACATATTTCTTGGTGCGACCGGTGGTTTTACCGTCAACATAGGTCTTTGTGGCCTTCTGGGTTGCCAGCCTGGTATCGCTGTTTGCCGTAAGCGTTCCATCCGTATCAATGACCCCGGCTTTGAAATTGTCAGTTTCAAGGTTGCTAATCGTGTTGCTATCGGCATCGATGGATTTGTTGGTCAGTGTCTGAACGGCGGCCAACTTCACCAGGTCAGAGGATTCAGTGTTGTCAACACCGTCGAAATCGGCGGCGACAATGGCAGAAGCTTTTGTAACGTTTGCAATGACCATGTCACCCACACTCACCCCGGCACCGGATGGAGTACTGACCCCAGAAGTCGTACCGGCAACAGTCACTTTCCAGAACCATCCTTTTTGAATGGTAGTGATCCCCTGGGCTGCAATGGTCTGGCTTCCATCAAAGGTGCCTTTGTAAACCATCCCGGCGGTGATTTGTCCCTGAATAGCTGCAACCTGCCCGTCAACATAAGTCTTGGTTGCCTTTTGGCTGGCCACCTTCACATCAGAATTGGCTGCCAGGTTACCGTCAATGTCAAGATACGCAAAAGGCATCTGCTTGATGTCATCGACATTGGTCAAACCTACCTGTGTCTTGGTTGTGGCATGAGGATTGGAAGTCGATGCAAGATGGGTATCAATCGTGGCATGGGTATTTGTGCCCCGGTTCAGCAGTGAATTGTGGTCGATCGCAGTGGGATCAACGCATTTTACCCAGACCGTTCCATTCCAGTATTTCTCATAATTATCCGTCGTGTCGAAATACTTCTGGCCTTTTATCGGGCTTGCCGGGGCCGATGCCAGATTTTGAATTACAGCATTTTGCAATTCATTTTTGTTGAAGTCCAACGGGACCAGTACTTTTTTTGCCATGTTTGTGATTTTAAGGTTTGTAAAAAGGTTAACTGTAAATTATTTTTCCGCTTGCTGCCGGGTTGAGCCGGATTACCATCTGATCAGTTGATTCATGAGTAATTTCCGAGATCAGTTCACGACCGGTGGTGTCAACAACAACCACTGTCGGGTATTTTTGAAGATTGTGCTGGATTGTAATTTCGCTTTGGTTGATAAAAGATTGTACAACTTGAGGCGCTGAGCTTCCACCGCCGCCACCGGGGGTTCCTGAAGCTGCCGGGTCAACGATCCGGTACAAAAAGAAAAGTTCGATCTGTGCGCTTCCGGATTTTGGGTTCTCACCACCGGACAGGCAGACATAAACCGGGGTGTTGGTAAACTGCTGTGTCGAAAAAACTGGCGTCATGCGCTGTATTTCCATCGACGAAGACATAAGAAACAATGACGGGAAATAACCCCAATCCTGCGTTTCAGTATCGCCATCCGTGGTAATATTCAACGTCTGGTTAGGATAAATGTTCAACCCTCCGATTGGCGGTGGTGTAGGAGTGATTCTGGCCATAAGAGAAATCAGGTCAATGATCTTTCCGGATCCCGGAGCTGGGATGATTACATGGATCTCTGTCAGGCGATTGCTTTCATCTTCGGTAATTACATGCTTTCCCGCAATGACAGGCGAAGACTGGCTATTTTGCAGACTGTTATATAGTTCTGTGAAGTTTTCATTGATTTTCTTCCCGCCAACGCGGAGTTTGTCACCCCTTTTATCGCCCGGTACAATCCCGAGATTTATTTCTTGTCTTGCCATAACTTAATATTCTATCTGGTCAAATGTTATTTCTATGTCGTCAAAGCTGACCTCCATATTATCCCAAGTCAGCGGCTGGGGAAGAATGACCGGATTAGCCGAGCTTTCCGGAACATGAACCGAAAAGAAGGAGTTCTGATACGAGCGTTCATACTCGATTTCGAGGTTGTACAGGTATTCTCCGTCTTTGAGGGATGGAGTTATTTTTGCCGATTTGACGACAATCTGGAACAGTTCTTTCCCGATCTGTTCATATGCCTCCAGGGATAAGAGAAGCTCCCTGAGGCAATTCTTTTCTTCAAGGGATATCCACCCGGAATTGGCTTTGCAGATTTCCGTCTCTTTGGCACTGAACTGTTTGGCGGGGGCATTAAAGAAGGAGTATTTTTCCTCCCTGACAATGGAACCGAACAAGCGTTCATATTCCAGGTTGAGTTCGGACTTACCTAAAAACCTGAAAGTATCATATGCCGAAAAAGAGTTGCGATAAAAAAAGACTTTTTCATTCTCAAAGACCCGGCTATCGTTATAGAATACACGGCGTTCAGAGAGATAGTCGTCATTGCTGTCCATCAAAAACACTTCCCATGACCGGACAACTTTGCCGGGCTGGGCATTTACCAGGTCAAGATGATCGAACCCGACCTTGAACTCCAGCACTGTGTAGGCAGTAAAGACCACCTGCGGCGTTGCATTGATCACCTTGTGGGAACCATCGGTGAAATTGACAATTACAACCATTCGGTATTGAACGGCTGACGGGTTTTCCTGGAACAGGAAAAACAGCTTTTCCATCACTCCGCTGCGGGAATACTTTGCCAAAGGAAGCCAGGAAAGAAATTTCTGCTTATTTGCTGCAATAGAGAAGTATTCCAGGTAATTTTCATTTAGTGATGTCAGCAGTTCATGGTTAAGGCCGCCGGCCAAGACATATTTCCAGCCGTCTGACTGCAGGCCTTTGACATTGCCGGCAATGCTTTCTGCAAACGAAACCCTGTATTTGAGAAGGTAATCCCATCCGTGAGTTTTGAAATTTCCTGACAGTTCGGGGAATTCAAAACGTTGCAATTCCCACCCTGCGAACTTTGACTGGATATAATCCGATATATCAAACCGTGCACAACCGATGAAATCGGCAGGTTTGATGTCCTCCCCTATCGGATTATTAGCAGAATCGCGCACCAGGCATAGGATACCAAAGAAATCCTGGTACTCATCATCGGTTCCGGGAGTATTAACCCCCTGCCCTACCCCGATAACGTTGACATTTGAGAAAACTATAGAGCCATCAGTTCCAGAATTTTTCGCCTGAAGATGGATCTTCCTGTTGCTCGTTCCCGGACCATCAAGGGTTACATTGAAATATTTTTGTATGTCGTAATTCTCAAGGAAACACTGATAAATACTGTTTGCAAAGTCGTTGAAAGTCTGGCCGAAAGAACCCACTTCAAATAACAGGCCGTCAAAGTCGGTAAGCCCGGCAGTTTTAAATTCCAGGGTTTTACCCGCAAATTGAAGTTTGAAGGAATGGCCAATTGAAGTATCAACTGCTGATACCACCAGTTCAAAGGATGCACGGCTGCCAAGTGAGATAAGATAACTATCCGAGCAAGCTTCGTAAATGACGGGATTCCCGGCAAATGAAATGAAGTTGGGCGACTCCGTGATATCGATCATGGTGCAATAGTACCATGAGATCACAGGGAAATAAAGGACAGTATCAGGGTGACGTGAAGCACTTGAGTTGAGTGGATTTAATCGAGGATTTGTTCAGAGTGACGGAAATTTCACTGATAAGGTAATTGATCCCATTAATGCGGTAACGCTTAGTGAAATCAAGGTTTTTCAATTCTATAAAATCCATTTGTTTTTCGATCTTCACACTCTTTCTGGTCTCCATGATCCAGTTTACCCAGTCCTTCCAATAGAGAGTGAATAACCCGTTGGGACCAGGATAACGCAGTGAAAAATTACTGTTGTTGGCAAAACCCCTGAGTCGAACCGGTGTTCCCCACCCACCGGCCATCCCCACCCAAAACAATCGAGGTGTAATTTTCTGGTAATCTGCTCCCAGGTTTCCGCAGTTCACCGAAATGTACTTATCCGGCAAGGAGGAAAAAATCGTTTCGAACTTGTTTTTCTCATCACCCCATTTGTAAAAGAACTTATCGGTGAGCATCGGCCCGCTGGGCAGTTGTTGCCATTCAATCAGAAATGTATAGGGATTTACAGCCAACTGCCACCAGGTGTTTGTATCAGCGATATAGTAGATATCGCCGAGCCAGGTGAAGGGATAAGGCGGAATATCTGAAAAGCTTTCTACTGCGCCTTTGATATAGTCAGTGATTCCTTTTTCCGAATCCAACTGCGCCTGGTAAACCTTATCCCCGGAATCGGGTCCAAGCAGGAACCGGAATCCGGTGATCTGTTCGGGGATCTCCTGGCTGAGCGAAAGGATATTCTTTGAAAACTCTACAATAGCCGAGTGAAGCAACACCTCTTTGTTGCCCACAATCCGGATAACCCGTTGCCGGGTATCAACATGAAAGCTGCAATTGAACCACTTTTCGAGGCCTGAGATGAATTCGCTGATTTTTACATTTGGAACAAGGCGACAATAATAAAGCTTTTGCAGTCCAAACAAGACTTCGCTCAGACTTACCGAATTGTAAACAACCAGGCGTGAAAGTTCGATACTGGAAGTAAAAAATTCATCCTGCAGCCTGTACCCGAAAATTTCGGCCAGCTTGTTCAACACGAATTTCAAATAAAGAAAAGGGGTCAGTATAGTTCTGCATTGACCGTCAGTAGTGTACTTTCGCAGCCAGCCATCAGGAAATATGTAGTTATACGCCATCAGTTCCGGGTTGGTTGCCGGGGGGTCATAAAAGGTTGGGTTGCTGATCTCCGGCATGGAAAAATCCACCTCCGGATAAAAATGGGTCAACGACCAATTAAAATAATCCACCGCCTGCTGATCACTTTCAAAGCTCATCATACCCAAGTCTACCCGGTTCAAAAAGATGTCCTTCACCTCGAAATTGAAATTCCCCTTGTTGATATAAAGAGTTCCTTCAAATGTCTTTTCCCCGGCTGTTTTGATCTTGATCTGACCAGTGTACAAAACCATCCCGTTCCAGCGGATACTCCCTTCAAAAATTTCATAGATGCTGCGGGTCGAAGCGATCCGGTTCTTCCATCCCAGGATTGATACATTTCTTGCTGTGGACGGAACCTTGAAGGGGAAGGAATAATCGCCGACATCGTTGAATAGTGGTGATTTGAGGTTCAGAGAAACCGAAAAATCGTCGCTCAAGTCAAGG
>JANXZO010000072.1 GCA_025355465.1 Bacteroidales bacterium | reverse complement strand
ATAGTGGAAAAGATTTCCGGGTAGCCATTTGCGGATTACGATCTTTATCTGAAGAATTTTCCCGATACCATCATCGATCCACGCTTATCCGCCACCTGATAAATCAGCATGCCATGATTTACCTCCCGGAGATTTAATTTCAGGATCCGCGAAGAGACTTTTTCCAATCTGACCTTTCTGCCGGTAACATCATAAATTACCAGGGTGGCACCGGGGTATTCAGGACACCTGGTAAAATCAAAAACAGTGTTCCCATCCTGGTCAGAATATACCTTGACAGAAGAGATTGGCAAGTTGCCTGCAGGGCGGACTGATACAACCTGTTTCCAGGCATCATACAGTGTCTGCAGCGAATCGATGGGATCCACGGGATAAATGCCCGCCTGGTTTTGCGGATAAGCCATCCACAGGTCGAGGTACAGCGAATCGGGCTGGTTTGTAAGTTTGGCCACACGCAGAAATGCCGACTGAGAAGAGGTATTGCGAGGTGCACAGCGTGTGTCGGCACCGATTATCTTGGCTCCCTGAAGGGCTGCCATCAGGCGGTCGGCAAGGCTTCCCGGCGTACCTAAAAACCGCGACTGCATAGAATCAAGGATCTTTTGTCCGAGGAGGATATTTCCCTGGATCGAGAAATTCAGATGCGCAGAATCGTTTTTATAATTCATGCAGTTGATACCGGTGTATGCCGCACTTCGCGGGTGGCCGCCATTATAATCGACAATGCCATATTGCCTGGTTGTGGGGTTCCCTCCGGCATCGTGCGCCACCAAAGAATCAATGATCTGCTGTGGCGAAAGTCCGAGCATCATCCAATCATGGGCATGCTGTTGGTTCGATGAAAGCCACGCAGCCTGGGTGTGTATGGCCCCGATGCCGGGAATCACATCGCTCAGTATCGCCGCACCGTGCGGGTAGGTTGTGCTTGAACCCACGCAGGAGGCACCGGCACTTCCAATTTCGCCCGTAACCGAATCGACGGCCACGATGGAAAAAGTATCCTGCGCCAACAGGGAAAAATTGGCCAGCATTACAAACAGGATGGTAGCAGTTACAAATGCTGATCTCCTGGTATTTTCACGATCGAATAGTTTCATGTGTATGGTTTTAAAATTTTTCTTTTAATGGTCATGTTCCACACCGCATTTATTCCAGAAACCGGTTCCGCAATTGCTCCACATCAGCTTCCAGGGTCACGCTGACAAACTTTTGCAATCCACCATACTTCTGATCAATCTCCTCCAGGGCGGCATCGAGATATTCATTCCGGACCTCCATCAGCGGACGAAGAATTGCCCCATTTTGTCCGGATTCGGTGACCTTTTGAATGAGCTTGTTGGTATAGGTTAAGTTAAATTCATTGGTTGCCAGGTAATTTTCCCGGATGGTGGGGATATCTACGCCCAAGGCTGCAAGGAGGAATACCGTTGCCAGTCCTGTACGGTCCTTTCCGGCAGCACAGTGATACACCACCGGCAGGTTGCCGGTCGTGGCCAGAAGACGCAGAAAGTCGCGAAAATCTTTCTGATGCAGTTCTACCAGACGGCGGTAATCATGCACAAGCACCTGCTCCATTCCTGCGGCATCGTCCTTTTCCAGGAGGTGCTCGGCTGTATCACTTGCAGTGTCGTGAATGTCGATGTGAACGATCTCCCGAACAGTTGATATCACTTTGTCGGGACGTTTTTCGATCTCCCGGGTCGCCCGAAGATCAATAATCAGCGCCAGCCGGATGGATTCGAGATGTTTCACGTCTTCTGCCGTCAGGGAGAAAAGGTCACCGCTTCGAAAAAGCAATCCGGGTTTGATTTTTTGGCCAGTGATGGTCATGAGTCCGCCAAGATCGCGGAAATTTAGCTGGGATTGGAGAATGGGCTTCAAGAAATAAAATGAGATTAGTTCTTTACAAATATAGGCAATTCCGTAATTTTGTAAAGGGGGCGGGAGATATATCCCGAACAATTACCAATGAGGAGCAAATTTTACCTGGTCGTGGCCATCTGTGCGCTGGAAATGCTGGTCCACTTTTCTGCCATTGGTCAAACCAAGATCCGTCGTCCGGCAGATCCGGTTGGTTTTGCAACACGTTCATGGCAAATGGACTCCGTTGTCGCAAGAATAAACCGTTTATACGGCCGAAAACTCTCCGATCTCAGGGATGACAAAAACATCCGCCCGTTCACTTCGTGGAAGACCGTTATTTGTCCACACGACGATTATTCCTATGCCAGCTGGCTCTACCCGCTCACCCTGCAAAATGTCAAAACGCCTGCTGTAATCCTCATTGGCGTAGCACACAAAGCCGGAAAATACGGCATCGAGAACAAAATGGTTTTTGACAGCTACGATTATTGGAAAGCCCCTTACGGACCCGTCAGGGTTTCGGGACTAAGGGAGAAGATCATGAACCAGCTGCCCAGGTCGACCTACCTTGTGAGCGACTCCCTGCAGCAGGCCGAACATTCCCTTGAAGCGATTGTACCATGGCTTCAATACTATTACAAAGGAATTGAAATCGTGCCGATCCTGGTACCGTATATGTCGTTCAGTACCCTTAGTGATCTTGCAGGGAATTTGTCGCTTGCCCTGATGAAACTCTGTCAGGACGGAGTGATCGATCGTAACCGCGACATCACCATCGTCATCTCCAATGATGCGGTACATTACGGAGACGAGGATTGGGGCGGGGCCAACTTTGCCTTTTATGGCAACGACACTTCGGCTTACCTGAAAGCTATCGCCCATGAAGAGGAGATCATCAGCCAGTGTCTTACAGGAGAGATAACAAAAGAAAAACTCCGTCGTTTCAGTGAATATACCGTGCAGGACACCAACTACCGCACCTATAAGTGGACCTGGTGTGGCAGGTATGCGGTTCCCTTCGGCCTGCTTACGGCGTGCTACCTGGAGCAGAAGCTGCGGTCGGGACCCTTGTCGGGCACCTTGCTGGGGTATTCAACCTCCATTGCCCAGCCGGCGCTCCGGGTTGAAGATATCGGATTAGGGAAGACTGCAGGCGCCAATCTTCACCATTGGGTAGGGTTCGCCGGAATCGGATACAGATAACTATGAATTTGAAATAAAGTGTTGTAAAATTATGAGCGAACATTCTGAGAGGACAGCATTCATGCAGGAAGCAATTGATCTTGCTTTTCGCTCGATCCGGGAGGAGGGCGGTCCGTTTGGATGCGTGGTGGTAAAAGATAACAAGGTTGTTGGACGGGGATATAACAAGGTTACAAGCACCAACGACCCAACAGCCCATGCCGAAGTTGTAGCCATCCGCGATGCATGCCGGAATCTGGACGATTTCCAGCTGACTGATTGCGAAATCTATACAAGCTGTGAACCCTGCCCGATGTGCCTTGGTGCAATTTTCTGGGCCAGACCCAGGAAGGTTTACTTTGCCGCCTCGCGTCACGACGCAGCAAAAGCCGGGTTCGACGACGCCTTGATCTACGAGGAGTTCAAAAGGGAACACCATCTTCGCCAGATTCCAGCCGAACAGCTGAATCTACCGGATTCTGCCCGGGTATTTGACACCTGGACAAGTCTTCAAAGCCGCATCAACTACTGATTACAAACCTGTCTGATTGCTATATTATGCCAACCGTCGAAACAATTTATAAAGGGGAGCTCCGCACAGAGGCCACCCATCTCAAATCGGGGAACACGCTCATAACTGATGCGCCAACCGACAACAACGGCAGAGGCGAATATTTTTCGCCCACCGACCTGGTAGCAACAGCCCTGGGAAGCTGCATGATCACCATCATCGGCATTGCTGCGCGCAACCAGGGTTTTGATGTTGACGGAACGACCATGAGCATCACCAAGGTAATGACGGATAACCCGCGCCGCATCGGTGAGATCATTGTCGAATTGACCCTGCCGCACAACAATTACACGGACCAGCAAAGACGGGCCATCGAATTTATCACGCGCAACTGTCCGGTATCTTTGAGCCTTCACCCGGAGCTGAAACAAACCATTCTGATCCATTACAAATAACCATTCCGGCAACCCATCGGATAGCCAGGAGAAGGTAAGGGAACCGTTGGTACGGTTACCATATTCAGTATTGAGCCGGGAACACTAAAGACGCTGGTATTCAATGACCGGATAACCTTTTGCGCCTTTGTTATTGTAAAAACCGATAAACCTGAGTTTATAATAAAACCCTCTCGGATCGTGGATCACGTAATGAATCTTTTCCCGAATCGTGTAATTCCCATTGTCGAAGTTGTAAAACTTCCAGAGATAACCGATCGCATCGAGGTTGGAAGAGTAGGTAAACTGTTTTGCCACATCCAGGGTCAATTCAGAAAATGGTGTCAATGAATCCGTTGCCACAACCACACCGGATCTGTTGATCAGAACTCCCGTAACGAGGTAGGGATAGGCTCCTCCCTGAGCGGTAAACAACAACGTGGTATATTGGGTGAAAAGAAGATCAAAATCGGTCATTGGAGGCTCAATTTGCTGAACAGAACCCTCTCCTCCCAGGTTGAAGTAGATATAGCTTATGCCGGGCTCTTTCGATACTTTTCCGGTTTTAACCGCCCCTCCTTTCCAGCCTGAATACCTGAAATAATAGTTGCCATTTTTCAGACTGTCGAAGATAATCTGGTACAGACCGAGCGGATTCCCTAATTCATCCAATCCGCGGTCCAGGAGATAAACATGATTGTTGGAAACGGTATCGGTGCCGGCAACCGAAAACCAACGGCCAATCGCAATAGAATCGGGATTGCCGTCTGATTTATCAAACTGCCAGTGAACCCCGGTTGAGTCGCAGGCCGCACCAAATGGAACAGTTCCCAGATCAGCAACGCGAACAAAATCACTGGTATTCAAAATGACATGCCAGCCCTGAGGACCACATTCAAAACCAAGATCGGTGAGGGTCTTGACATTGGTACTTACCACCAAACCCGAATCGAGCCGGAACCACACCTGGTACTTGTAGTTATCCGTCATGCCGATGGTATCTGTTTTTACGTTCCCGCGGGGAGGCTTTGGAAGCATGGTATCCTCCTTAAAGCAGGAATTCAACAGCAGAAGGATGCCTGCGAACGGTAATAATATCCGGAACCTGGTCATTTGTATTTATTGAAAGTGAAGGAGAGTTTAACGAAAAATGTCCGCCCCCAGGCAACATTCATTGAGTTGTCGCCACCACCGCCACCATGGCCGCCACCGGTGCCGACTGCCGGAACCGCAGTAATATCAAAGATATTTTTCACCCCGGCGGAAAGCCTGATCCGGCTGCTCCAGAAACCTTTGGTTGCCGTGAAATCCATGGAGTTATAAGGATTTACCATCCCCCATGCGATAGAACCATCAACGGGATCCTCTCCAACCTGGGGCGTTTTGCCGGTATACTTATAGAACAGGGAGAAGGTTAGGTCGGGCCTGTCAAACCGGTAGGAGGCATTGAGTGTCATCTCAGCTGTCCATTTCAGCGGGTCTGCCTTTTTATCGGGATCCAGAACTCCGGTCACGCCTGTCATGGTAATCCCGGCCTGGACTTTTAACGCAGGATACAGGCTAAACCCTCCGCCGACCTGAAATCCAGTGGTAAGGTACTCACTCAGGTTGATGTAGGTATATTCAAGGTTGCTTCCGGTGGGTGCAAGCAGAATTACATTGGTTATATAGTTATAGAATCCCGATACATCAACATTCCAGGCAAGATGAGTTTGTTCCCTGGTCCAATTCAAATTAAGGTTAACGTTATTCGACCGTTCGGCCTGGAGGTCGGGATTCCCCTGTACATTGTGGTTCACATCCACAAAATTCATGTAGAGTTCCTTGATGGTGGGAGCGCGGAACCCACGGGCATATGAAAAACGGGTATTCAGACCGGGTACAATTTCCCATTTGGCACTCAGGGCGTATACGACGGGCGCTTTATATTTTGTGTTGTAGATAAACCGTACGCCGGGCTGCAGCGAAATGCTTTTTACCGGGTCCCATTTGACACTGAGGAATCCGGCATAATCTCCAATGTACTGCTCGTAGCCGGATATGCGTTTTCCTTTCCCGGTTTCGTAGTTCAGATCTGTACCCAACTGATAATTAAATTTCTGGTCGGGGTCACTTTTTGCAATCGTTGCCCGTCCCATCCAGGATTGCATGCCGGTCGTATCACGTCCCCAGGATGCTTCAACAGGTATTTTCTCAAGTGTGGTGAGGTCTTTCAGATAGACCTGCTTTATGCGTTCATAACCTGAATAAGAGGCGATAAAATTGACAAACCTGTTCTTTCTGAGTTTCACTGAACCTTCGGTATGCAACGAATATCGCTCGGTCGTGTAATAGGCATCAAATGCAGAAATATAATAAGGAGGAGGGAAAAGGGGGCCTTTATCCTGGATGAGATCATTGAAATAGCTGCCAACCAGTTTTATTTTCAACACATCGCCAGAGTACATATAATATCCGTCTGCAAAGTATTGCCGTCTGGGTTTGTACGTAAGCTCCCTTCCGGTGATGCCCGGCGGATTCCAGCCTCCGAAGAAATTTCTTCCACCCGAGAGTGAGAAGCCATGTTTTTTAATGCTGGATGAGATGGAACCATCAAAATTATACTGGCCGATGGATTCAACATAGGCGTTGGCCGACACAGAAAACAGTGAATTTTTGTTCTCTTTCGTAATGATATTCACCACTCCGGCCAGTGCATTGCTGCCATAGATGACCGACATGGGACCTTCGATCACCTCTACATGGTCAACATTGTAAAGACTCAGCTGGTTCAGATCGAAATTTCCGTTCATCCTGCCGATAAGCGGGACTCCATCCTGTAAAAATTTCACATTTTCTCCGGATAGTCCCTGAATGCGAAGACTGGTTCCCAAAACGCCGTTCTGGCTGACCCGCATGTTGGATTGATCCTGCAGTAGTTCAGCCATATTGGTAGCCGCCTTCATCTCTATCTGGCGGGCATTGATCACATCTACGCGGTAAATGGATTTATCGGCACGTTCGGGTGTATATTGTGCAGTAACAACTATCTCGTCCATGTTGGTAACTGTAGGTGCCAGTTCAATCTCCAGCGACTGACCGGGAGAGATGGTATCAATCAGGGTTTTATAACCAACATAACTGATGGCTATTTTGGAACGTTCTTTCACATCGTTGGGCACTGCACCGCTGATGTCTGTAAGCGAATATTTTGGTGTACCGGATTTAAGTCCTTCGAGACACACATGCGCAAACGCAACCGGTTCGTGGTTCTTCTTGTCGTGTACTTTAATAAAAGCCTTTTGGCCGTAACCTGAGGTTACGACCAAAAGACTGAAAATGAGTCCGGATAATAGGCAAATGGGGCCTTTATTCATGCTTAGTTGACAATGATAACTTTAGTTACTGATTTCACTGCTGCGGCAGAAACCATCACAAAGTAAACACCAGGTTGCACCCCGGCGACATCGATACTGAACGCATTAAGCCCATCGGCCAGCTGGCCCGGACGATCTGCACGGAGTTGTCGGCCTGACAGATCTGTAAGAACAACTGAAAGATTTTCACCGGGATTACCGGTAATATATAGATTGATCCTGTCTTTTGCAGGATTCGGATAAACTGCAACACGCAGTGTGCCGGCAGCGGGTTCGCTGATGCCAACACCGGCCACCTTTTCTTTCATGAAAGAAATTTTACCAGAGGTGCTTCCGGCAAAACTGGTGAAGTAGAGTTTATAGATATCTCCACTGATGGTTCTGACAAAATATACTGACGAATCAACCACTTTATAGACAAAATTGACATTGTCGAACGACTTCCAGTTCCAGCCTATCGCCGAACGTGTGGAGTCCCATACGCCTACTCCCCAATCGGAATAGGTGAGTGGAACCGGGCGGAAATTTTTCACCTTTACGCCTTCGTTGCTCAGCGTGGCGGTAGCCGGGTACGAAGAACCGCCGGGCTGCACCGACATATATTTTGTGAATACAAGGTCCCAGTCGGCTTTGGGCGCTTCATAGGAAATCTTCTGATCCGTTTGAAGGGAGAATCCTACGAAATCATACGCAGCATCGCCGGTAAGGTCGAGTAATGAAGACTTTGGATTGGAACCGTCAAGATTGGCATAACGGAATGAAAAGGTGGCAGCTGCCGAGAATTTCTCAACGATCCATAACTTCCGGAAACTTCCATCGCGAAGTTTTATGATAAATATGGAGTCACCTACAAGGTTATGTGTTACACTGTTATAGATACACCAGCCGTAATCGGGATGGCCTTTGGCATTTCGCGAAAATGCTCCATTTTCCCAATCATTGACATCGTTGTACATTGGTTTCCAGGATGAAAGGCCGCTGGTATCAACGGTAGCCCAGCCGGAAGTGTCGGCTTTGGGATAGGTATATAAAACAACCCCAGTTCCATCGTTGGTGAGGATGCTGGAACTTCTTTTGGCGGTGCGAAAGGCGATATCCCACTGGTTACGGGGAGATGAAAGTACGCTGCCATTTTCCATTGAATAATAAACTTCGTTGGCATAAAAGGGCAACATTACCACGGTGTCGCTGGATGCAGATTTCTGCGCCGCGGCGCGAAGACTGACGGTTGTTACATTCAGTGCTACAAAAGCAAAAATTAACATGTAAAAAGACTTTCTCATGACCAGATTTTTTTGAATTGAGTAATTAGAAATGTAAAATGAAAAAATGAAAATTCGGGAGGTTGGATTTCAGTTCCATTCAAGACCATGTACAACAATATAACGGTACACAGGACCTTGTGAAGGTTGATTTTCGACGAAAACTGAAAACCTGAAAACTTAAGCTAAAGGGGGAGCCCTCAGGCCGACTGAACCAGCCGGAATACTGCAGGGATTGATTTGCGTCTGTTCGGTAAGGATAAAAGTACCGCTTCCGCAACCATAACGCACACTTTCGACAAAGGAGATCAGGTCGGTGGAGTAGGCGTATTTTTGTATGGTGGTATTACTCTTGTCTGACTTGGTGATGAGAAATGTTTTTCCTGATTTTTCGGCATCCCGCTTTATCCCTACAAATTGTGGAATAAGTGGTTTGCCCCAGATCTTATACTGGTGAAAATTAATCAGGGACCCAAGGCAGATGATAGCCACTGCTACTGCCGTTGCGAAGATGTAGGATATTTTTATTTTCCTGCGGTGCCTGATCATTGTTGATAAAAACTTAACAATGCAAAATTACACATTATTTTTGATTCGTGATATCCTTGCGTAATTTTCTCCTGGAAGTTATTCACACCATGTTAATATTATCCCAGATAGGACTTCAGCAAGTTACTCCGCGACGAGTTTTTCAGCCGTCGGATTGCCTTTTCCTTGATCTGGCGAACCCTTTCGCGGGTAAGTTCAAACATGGATCCGATCTCCTCCAGGGTATAGCTGTGCGCCACACCAATTCCGTAGAAGAGGTTGATGATCTCCCGCTCCTTATCGGTTAAGGTTGAAAGAGAACGTTGAATTTCTCTCGACAGGGATTCACGGATGAGACCGTCGTCGGTACTGGGCGTGTCTTCATTCACAAACATATCCAGCAATTTCACATCCTCATCCTGGTCGAGGGGCGCATCCATAGAAACGATCCGGGTTGCCATCCGTATAGTTTCTGCTACCTTCTTTTCAGGAAGTTCAAGCTCAATGGCCAGTTCATCAAGTGAAGGCGGACGCTCAAACCGCTGTTCAAGTTTCACGCTGGCCTTCGACATCTTGCTGATAGATCCGACCTGGTTGAGCGGAAGTCGGACAATGCGCGACTGTTCGGCTAACGACTGAAGAATTGACTGACGGATCCACCAGACTGCATACGAGATGAACTTAAATCCACGGGTCTCATCAAACCTGCGGGCAGCCTTAATGAGGCCGACATTTCCCTCGTTGATCAGGTCGGGAAGGCTCAACCCCTGGTTTTGATACTGTTTGGCAACCGACACGACGAAGCGCAGATTAGCCCGGCAAAGTTTCTCCAGCGCCAGCTGATCGCCTTGTTTGATCCGCTGCGCAAGGGTTACCTCCTCATCAGCCGTGATCAACTCCTCCCTGCCAATATCCTGAAGATATTTGTCAAGGGATGCAGTTTCGCGGTTGGTTATCGATTTTGATATTTTTAGTTGTCTCATGATTTCGTTTGTTAATACTAAAGTCCAATCCCATAGTATGCCCGCAACCCGTTGGGATAGACCCCTTCAATAAGGATACCACCGTTACGCGTCGTAAGCGCCTCTCTCAATTCTGCTGCACTGGTCACAGGCTGCCGATCAATTCCAAGAACGATAAACCCCTCCTTGATACCTGAGTTCCGGAATTTGCCATTTTCAAGACGGGTAATTTTAAACCCGTTTTCGATATTCAGCCTGGCTTTTTCATTTTCAGACAGCGGTTCGAATGTAGCCCCATGAACCATTACCTTATCAGTTTTGATGTTAGTAGCCTGTTCATCCTCGCTCTGCATGGTCATGGGGATCTCAATTTCTTTGTTATCGCGGTTTGCCAGAACAATGACATGGTCGCCGGGGCTTTTCTGCCCGATAACCTCCATCAATTCAGCCTTTCCGTTGATCGGATGATTGTCGATCTTTACAATGACATCGCCATTTTTAACACCGGCTTTGTCAGCGGAGCTGCCCGGCACCACATCTTCAACATAGATGCCGCGCAGATCGCTGAATCCCTTTTCCCGGGCAAACTGGTCATCAATTTCACGGTAGTAAACTCCAAGATAGGCACGCTTTATCTTTCCGAATTTCATAAAATCATCCACCACCTTTTTTACAATATTTACCGGTATTGCAAACGAATAACCAGTATAATAGCCAGTTCCGGAAGCGATGGCGGCGTTGATGCCGATCAGCTGCCCGCGGGTATTCACTAGCGCCCCCCCGCTGTTTCCCGGATTGATGGCGGCATCCGTCTGAATGAATGATTCAATGGCCCCTTTCGATCCGAGAATATTGATGTTTCGCGCTTTTGCACTCACAATTCCCGCTGTCACCGTCGAAGTGAGGTTAAATGGATTGCCGACTGCAAGTACCCACTCCCCTATCTTAACTTCATCGGAATTGGCATAAGAGAGGAAGGGCAAACCGGATTCGTCGACCTTGATAAGCGCAAGGTCTGTGCTCGGGTCTGTTCCGATTACGGTGGCTTTGTATGAACGCTTGTCGTTAAGCGTAACGGAAATTTCATTGGCTTCCTGAACTACATGGTTGTTCGTCACAATATATCCGTCAGGCGATACAATGACGCCCGAACCCATCGCTGAATAGGGGGAGATATATTCCCTGGGTTGTGGTCGTCCGCCGTAATTGAAAAATTCGAAGAAGTCATCGTACACCATGCTTTTCTTCTGAAACTCAGATTTGATATGCACCACTGCATGCACCGAATTGGCCGCTGCAGCCTCGAAATCAGGCAGGTCAAACGCGGCACCCGGAGTATAACTCACCGCCTGGACAGGAATCCCTTCGGGGCGTGAATTGTAGAATGGCGATCTTTTCTCAAATGTTTTATACAACCCGAGACTAACAGCACCGCCAAGCATGGCAATCAGGAAAATTCCAACTGTTCTTTTCATGGTTCATTTTGTTTTGTCGGTTTTAAAACGTCGTTAACCATGCAATATTTCCGCGTATGTTGTTAAATAGTGTTAAGCCTTTGTTAAATAATCGTTAATGAAAAACGTCGTTTTCGGTTTACTTTTTCCAGTCGAACCCGATTAAGCAGTAGACAATAAAAAATGTCAAATAGTTGCATTAATCGGTTCCCATGAAAAATATTTCAATTATTCAACTGGCCTTTATTCTTTTAACACTAAGGGTTGCCTGGCCTTCAGACATTTTTGGGTGCCAACCATTCGAAAAATATGCCATTCATGATTCTGTCATCCGGAAAAGTCAAAATGTCAGGATATGTTTCTGGAATGTTGAAAATCTGTATGATCCATATGATGACTCCACGAAACTCGATGATGAATTCACCGCTGCCGGTGCAAGGCGCTGGAGTTATTCAAGATTCAGCCAGAAGCTGAATCATCTTGCAAAAACGTGCCTGGCCATGGGAAAGTGGTCCCCACCGGTTATTATCGGCATGTGCGAAGTTGAAAACCGATACGTTCTGAATAAGCTGATCTATCAGACTCCGCTCGCAACCCTGAAATATAGATTCATTCATTACGAATCGCCTGATCTGCGTGGCGTTGATGTCGCTTTACTTTACCGGCCTGCCTTATTCACACCCTTTTTCAGCCGCACCGTAACCATCCGGTTCCCTTTCGACACCCTGGTGCAAACCCGCGGGATCTTGGTGGTCAGCGGTATTCTTTTCGGGGAAGACACATTAACACTTTTCGTCAATCATTGGCCATCGAGACGCGGAGGCAGCATAGAATCGCAGCCCCGGAGAAATTATGTTGCCGGGGTCCTTCGTCACCTCGTCGATTCCGTTCTTGCGCAGAAGCCATTTTCGAACATATTGATAATGGGCGACTTCAACGATGAAACCTCCGATGAAAGTGTGTGCCGGGTTTTAGGTGCCGCCAACGACACCACCCAAACGAAGAATGCATTGCTAATTAACCTGATGGGGCCGAAACAGGGACGGGAAGGTACCCATAAATTTCAAGGAACATGGGCCATTCTTGATCAGTTTATGGTTACGAAATCGCTTTTTTACGGGTCAAACAGACTGATGACCGGTTATCAGGATGTGAAGATATTCCGCGCCGGGTTTATTCTGAAGGAGGATGGAAAGTTCTTCGGTGATAAACCGTCAAGAACTTATAACGGCCCGAAGTACGAAGGAGGATTCAGCGACCACCTGCCGGTTTACCTCGATCTTCGAAAAATTGATTGATTCAATGATTGACTGATTGATTGATTGAACGATTGATTGATTGATGCATTCATCGACCGCAGATGGAGATATAGGGACATCTTGCGCATACATCCCTGCTTTCCGTCTGCAGGAACGGAACTGCCGTGTCAAACAACGCTTCGAGAATCAGTTTGAGTTGCGCTTCAAAGGCAACCATCTCTTCCTCTCCGAGTTTATCGGTTTTGGGTTGCTTTGCCTTGGGCGTGCCAGGCTGAACGGCATCCTGATTGCCGGAGAGCGGCGCGGGAACATTTACCGTCATAAACCCCGAACCAAGGCTTTTCAGAGAAATGATACCGGCACGCATGACTGATTTCGACGCTTTTTCATGCAGAAGCCAGGCATATGTTAAAAGCTGAAATCCCTTGTCGAGCAACGGATCATGCTGCAGATCTTCCCAGCCATTTACCTGCAACTCGGTTTTGTCCGACAAACCGGTTTTGTAGTCAATCACCCTTGTTTCGTCACCCATTCTGTCGACCCGGTCTACCACCCCTTTGACAATCACCTCAAAATCCACCTCCCCGGCACACACATGGATCGGCCTTCGCAGATGCTGTTCAAGCAATTCAACCTTCATCACAGCTCCCTTTTCCGAAAGTTCTTTTACCAGGTCCATCTCCCCATTGAGAAAATTTCTCACCATAAAACGGGCAACATTTACCAGCAACAGATTCTTCCCAAAGGCGGTGGATGAACCTTTGAATTTCTCCGCAAAGGCTTGCTGAACAGCTTCGTCCGATTTTGCAATCATCGTGGTAATGGCCGCCGTTGTCAATGGTTCATGCTGATGGAGGGTGTAAAGTACCTGTAGCGCCTTGTGGACTGCAACACCCAGCGTTTTCGGATCGATGGTATCTGCTGCCTCTTCCGGCTCCTTCAATCCGGCAATGGCGGAGAAATAAAATCGCAGTGCGCAGTTCCGGAAGGCATTAAGTGCAGTTGGAGCAAACCCATCGCGGGCCTTTTTCACCATGGTTTCCAGCACCTCACCCTCTTTTGCAATGATGATGGGTGGATACGGTTCGTTTTTCTGAAGAACCGATACAAGCAACTGCTCATGAATTTTTATGGCGGGATTGTATAACGGGAGTTCACGGCAGATCTGCTGGATGAACCTGCTCTTCTCCCCGCCTTTTAACAGGTTGGGTTCGGTATTGTATAAAAGCCACACCTTTTTTGCACGCTGTAACAGGCGAAAAAAATGGTATGCATAAACAGCATCCTTATGATGATAAGTAGGCAGTCCGAATTCACGTTTAATATCAAAAGGGATGAACGAATGCGCTGTCTTTCCCGAGGGCAGCAATCCTTCGTTACACGACAAGATGATGAGGTTGTCGAAATCAAGGGTACGGGTTTCAAGCATCCCCATGATTTGAGTCCCTTTGAGCGGTTCGCCGTAAAATGGAAGGGTAGTACTCTGGGTAAGCTGCCTGAAGAAATTGCAAAAGGTCTTCAGTGTGAAATATGAAGGGTATCTGTTAACGATTTCGCTCAGCTGCAGGAGGAGTCTGGCAAAAACAAAGGCATTTTCTGTATCTACCTCACCCGATAACGATTCCGGCTTTTGATCAGCACTCCGGTCGGGCAATTGTATTGATTCCCGCACCATCTCAACGATCCGGCGTAAAAACGGGATGGCTTCTGAAGGACCTGGCCAGGGTTCGAAAAATGGGTCAAGCATACCAAGCTCGGCACTGAACAGATCACTGCCATGTAAATCATCTTTACTAAGAAACACCTGATTTCCCGACCTTACCCTGGCAGTCACCTCACTGAGGGCAAACTGATTTCCCAGGATCCGCCTGCATATCCCGGTAACCAAAGGATGTTGAAGGATTTTCAAAACATCACGAAAATAAAATCGCTTTCCTGAATTTCTGCTGCCTTCCATCCCTGCAGCATGAAGATGCATCTGCAAAACATTTTCCAGAAGATCTGCCAGCGGCGTGTGTTTCAATGGAAGGCCCATCGTAATATTTAACTCATCAACCTCCGCAGGGAGAGAATTAAGCAGCGGCATAAGCAGGCTCTCATCAGGCAATACAATGGCTGTGTTTTCGCCGGCAGGGAGCTGCCTGAGCTGCAGAAGTTCACCACAAAATTTAACCTGACCTGTTACATTGGGCACCCCGACGACCTCAATTTCCTTAGCTCCATTAAGAAAATCTTCCGAAACCCATCTTTTTTCCTTTTCCGGCCACACAGAGAGCCATTGACGCAGAAAACTGCCGGCCTCCTGGTGGGACTGCTCAAGATAGTAACGGTCTGCATCCCAAATAAATTCTGCCTGCCCATCGCGGTGAAGATGGGTCATTACCTGTTCCTCTGCCTTGGTGAGCGCATTGAATCCAATAAAAACGACCTTGCTCCAGGGCACCTTTCCTGTTCCATCTGCAATCCGCCGGGATGCCTCACGGAATACCAGGCCCTGGTAGCCCTCTCCTCGCGAAAGCAAACGCTGCACAAGTTTTGTGTAATAACTTCCAAGTGAATGATAGAATGCGAGGTAGTTCTTCTGAAATTCAGTAAGCGGGGTTTTATCGAGGTTCCAGAGGTTTATGGCACGCACCTCATCGAGGTAACCAAAAAGTTCCCCTGCATCTGCCAGGTAGCGGTCAATATCGTTGAAATCAGTCAGTAATTGCGGTCCCCAGCTGAGGAATTCCTCGAAAAGCTGTGCCTTTTCCCCGTCCGTTTCTTTATGAATATCGTAGAGCTCAATCAGCAGGTGGATCGGCTCAACCTCCTTCATTCTTGCAATTTTTGCCAGAAAATCTTCGACGGAAAACATTGCAGGAGCCCACACTGGCCGGGAGAGCTCCGCTGCAAGAAACCTGTTAAGGAACAATCCGGCCCGCCGGTTAGGCATGACAATACAAATCTCCGACAGATCTGAACCATAACGTTCGAACAGGTGCTTTGCAGTTTTTCCGAGGAATGAGGTCATTGAAACAGTTTACTATTAAAATTTCCCTATATCTTTCCACATGGAATTGACTTCGGGATAACCATAAATTTCTGCGAAAGATGAGAGTCGCAGATAAAGATCGGTCAGTGAAAATTTACCTGACTCCGTAATGAGCGGAAAAATATCCGGGCTTACAACCTGAATCCCGCTGAAACCAAGTGGCTTGTAAGCTGTGACAGCCCTGGTAATTTTCCGCTCCCCGGTTTTCCGGTTTTCCCATCCGGCAAGTTTCATCTTCTCATCAAAAAGGAGATATCTTGAAGTGTCCCTTTCCCTCACTGCCAGTGTTGCAATTCCACGATGACTCCTGTGAAACGCTGTCATCAACCGGAGATCCATATCTGAAATCACATCAGCATTCCGTACGACAAACGGCTCCGGACTGCTGAAAAACCAGGCCGCCTTTTTCAGCGCTCCTCCTGTTTCCAAAAGCTCCTCCGACTCGTCGGAAATGCTGATCTCCATGCCGAAATTGTTGTTTGTCAGGAGAAAATCCCGGATCATGAGGGGGAAATGATGAACATTCACGATCACCTCATTGATCCCGTTCAGACTAAGATGGTTTAGTGAATGCTCAAGAAGTGTCCTACCTTCATAAACAACGAGGGCTTTGGGTATCGAATCGGTGACAGGGCGAAGCCGGGTTCCCAGTCCGGCTGCAAGTAACAGTGCTTTCATAAATTTTATAATCCCATTTGGGTTTCCATCCGGACTTGAATCACTTCAAAAATAGCGAAAAAAGGAATGGAGTTTTGTTTGTCTGTTATACTTATACACTATATTTGAACAGGGAACAGCGTTTTATCGATTTTCAAAACAGTATTCACGAAAACAAAAATTCCATGAAAAAGTATGCTGCAGAATTTATTGGGACATTTTGCCTCGTATTATTTGGTTGCGGAACTGCCGTAATCTCTGGCATTAGTGTTACCGGACCATCGGGTGTCGGCCTGCTGGGAATTGCCATTGCCTTCGGCTTTGCAGTCGTCGCCATGGCCTATGCAATCGGTGGCATTTCAGGCTGTCATATTAATCCTGCCGTTACCATCGGTGTGCTTACGGCAGGCAAGATGGAGGTAAAAGATGCCATCGGGTACATTATTGCCCAGTGCCTCGGTGCCATCCTCGGTTCCGGAATTCTTTACATCATCCTGTCGGGACGCCCCGGTTTTACCATGGGCGAATGGGCGCTCGGTTCAAATGGCTGGGGGGAAGGTTACCTTGGCGGCTATAACACCCTCAGCGCTTTTATCATTGAAGCGGTGATGACTTTCTTGTTCATCTTTGTCATTCTGGGCACCACGTCAAAATACGGAAACGGAGCCATGGCCGGACTGGCGATCGGAATCACCCTGATGTTGATTCACCTTGTGACCATCCCTGTTACCGGCACTTCTGTAAATCCTGCACGCAGCCTCGGTCCGGCAATCTTTGCCGGTGGGAAGGCCCTTTCACAGCTCTGGCTGTTTTTCGTGGCACCGGTCGTTGGAGCAGTGCTCGCTGCGCTGGTGTGGAAGATGGGGTTCGAAAAGGAGTAGCACCTTTCTCATCGTATTCAAGCCATCATTGGTCCGGCCGATGATGGCTTTTTTTATTCCTGCTCCCGGTGATGAAGTTCAACCTTCACGGAGAAATTCTTCCGCAGGTGACCAGCCATGGCTTCTGCACAGTAGACCGACCGGTGCTGGCCTCCGGTGCAGCCAAAGCTTACCATCAGATTCGTAAAACTCCGTTCAAGGTATGTTGTAACGCTCTGATCAACCAGGCTGAACACGGCGTTCAGGAAAATTTCAACATCCGGCTTCTGCCCCAGAAATTCAATCACAGCCGGATCCTTGCCGGTTATCTGCTGATACTCCTCATACCTCCCGGGATTGGGTAACGCACGGCAATCAAAGACAAAACCTCCTCCGTTGCCTGTCACATCCTGCGGGATACCCCGTTTATACGAGAAACTGGTAACCTTCACTGTAAGTCCGGTTGAGGTCTTCCCTGTTTCCGGCAATGACACCAACCCTTTTTCGGCTGAAACTGATCCCGCTGTAACTATCCCGGCAGGTAAGGGCGCGTCGATCATCCGGCCGATGACCCGTTCCAGCTCCGGAAAGGATTTCAGGAATTTGTGCGTTCTGATGGTTTCGAGATTGCGGAGAGCATAAGGAATGCTCTGCAGAAAATGCTGTTTCTTCTCATAATACCCGCGAAATCCGTAAGCCCCCATGGCCTGAAGGATCCGAACCAGGATAAAACCGGGGTAGTATTTCAGGAACTGCTTCTGGTCAAAATGAATAAGATTTGACAATGTGTGAAGGTAATGCTCAAGCAACTCCTGACGGGTATCTCCCGGTATATCTGCCTTGGCGTCGTAAAGCATCGAAACCACATCATACTGAAGTGCCCCGCGCCGGCCTCCCTGGTAATCGATAAACCAGGGCTGCTCCTTGAACAGCATCACGTTTCTCGACTGAAAATCACGGTACATGAAATAATCTTGCGGAACTTCCAGCAAAAAGGAGGCGAATGCATTGAAATCGTTTTCCAGTTGTTGCTCATCGAAAGGTATCGCCGCCAGTTTCAGGTAATAATATTTAAAGTAATTCAGGTCCCACAGCATCGACTGCCGGTCGAACGTATCCCTGGGATAACACAGCCGGTAGTCTGGCTTTGCCTTTACCTGGAATTCGGGTAAAAGCGAAAGTATCCTTTTGTAATAATCCTTCACGGACACAGGAAACGCAGATTGGTCCCTACGTTGCTCCTGCAAAAATCCAAACAATGTCGTATCGCCCAAATCATCGAGAAGGTAAGCGTATCCGTCTGCGCTTTCGGCCAGTATCCGGGGTACCGGAAGCCCTTGGACAAGAAAGGTGCGGGTAAAGGATACAAATACGCTGTTCTCTTTCAGGTCACTGTTAAAAGCGCCAATCAGGGTATTTTCATCCCCACCAAGCCGGAAATACCTGCGGTTTGACCCCGATCCGGGGATTGCGGAAACGCGTTCCGGATCCGTCGATGTCAACTGCCTGTATAGTCTGTAAAGCTGATCATTCTCACTCATCCTGTTCACAAAAAATATGATTTTTAGATTGATGAAACTTATAATTTCAAACAAGCCTGATCACTTCAACCTCCGGTTGCAAGTATACCAAATATTTTTCCACGTCAGGGTAGCCCATGGCTTTCATTAGCTTTTCATATTTTTCGAGCTGGCCGATATGCTTCTCATCCTTGCTCCCGGTCTTGTACTCAACAATGGCGGGCACTCCGTTGTTAAAAACGACACGATCGGGGCGAAATACTTTACCATCCGGAAGGAGTATCTCCGCTTCGGTCTTCACCTTCACCTGATGGCTGTACAACGGTCCTATCTGCGGGTGATCAAGAATTGCTGCGATCATCTGCCCGATGGGATGGGTTTCCGCGGAGGAGATCAATCCCGCCATCAGCGCCTCTTGTATGGCTGGGCCTGCATCCTCCCGGGTATTGATCTTAGCCAGCAGCTGATGAACCTGATTCCCGAATTGCATCTTGCCATTCGGGTTCTCGATGTCCCACAAGCAGGGAGCAAGGCTCCTGATCCGGATCTTACCTCTCCACTCCTCAGAAATAAAGCTTTTGAGTACCCGTGTCTCCTCTTCCGTTTTTATTGATTCCGTGCTCCGGGAGGAACATGTTCCATATTCGTACAGGAATTTTTCAGGTTGCCATAATCCCTCCTGCATCAGGAAGCCTGCAAAGAACGCCGGAAGTGATCTCATATTTTCGACTTTCAGCGGTGGTGGCGTGGTGATAATGTATAACCTGTCTTCGGGACGGGTCATGACAACGTAAAGCAGGTTCACCAGATCAAGCATCGATTTTCTGTCTTCTTCCCGGTACTGCTCCCTTACGGCAGTTTGCTCCATGGCCAACTCCGTTTTCAGTAAGGCGGTTCGCAATCCCGGAATATTCTGCCCTCTGAGATCAGTCCACAGGTGCCCTTTCGTCAGCTTTTTATAATCGCTGGCAAACGGGAATATAACTACAGGAAACTGCAATCCCTTCGACTTATGAATGGTCATGGTTCGCACGGCATTCAGTCCGTCGGGTAACACCACAGAAAGCTTCGTGTTGTTCTCCTCCCACCATTTCAGAAAATCTGCAGCCCCGTTTAACTCCCGGCTCATAAAGGCCATTACAGCATCGAGAAAGAACTGAAGATAAGGATCCGCTGAACGGTTGAGGTTAAACAGACGTATCACATGTTCAAAGAGATCGTAAAGTGGCAACGAGAGAAGAGCCTCCCGCCTGAAATCCCAGCCGGAATCTGAGAGAAGGCGAATCAACCCTTTACCTGTTGCACTGTTCGCAGTGATTCGTTTCAGTACCTCCGGCCATAAGAAACCAGTGAGCCGGCCTGTTTGAAGGAGATAACCTGCAATCTCTGCCAGGATGATTGGATTTTCCTGCTCAAACAGAAACCTGATCATCGCGATCAGGAAATTAACTTCCGCTGATTGTGTCAGAAGCAAGGATTCCGAAGAAACGACATCGATTCCCTCACCGATAAGTATCCGGGCTATGTTGCTTGCATGGTTGTTGTTGCGACATAAAATGGCCATGTCCTTCCAGGCATAGCCGTCTTTCATTGCATCAGCGATGATCCGGAGGATCTCAACGTAATTCAGCTCCGCAACACCCATCGCTTCCGCCTTGGTGTCCAATAATTTAATGGCTATGTAGCCACCGGATTTTTTTGGTTCAGATTCCTGCCAGAGTCCACGGTACACCGATTTCCCCGCATCGTCCAAAACCCCGCTGAGGTAAGTGAAAAATCTGTTGTTAAACTCTACGATCTCCTTCCTGGAACGGAAATTCTGGTTCAACGGTTCCTCGGAAAAATGACGCTCCAGGACCTGTTGCCTTTGCCTGATAATGGGATTCTGGTCTGCTCCTTCCAACTTCGGGAGCCGGGCAAACTGATCCACATCACCATTTCTGAAGCGGTATATGGCCTGTTTTCCGTCGCCTACCACGAGGTTAAAATATCCTGCGGCCAACGCATTTTCAACCAGGGGAATAAAATTTTGCCACTGCATCTTCGAAGTGTCCTGAAATTCGTCGATCATGAGGTGATGGTAGCGTTCGCCAAGTCGCTCGTAAATGAAAGGCACCGGCTCATGCATTACAATCGCCGCGATGCGCCTGTTAAACTCGGAGATATGAATGACGTTGCTCTGCTTTTTGAACTCCGTCATCATGCGGTCAACTTCGGTCAGGACAGCCAAAGGATATATCGTCTTTGCAAGAAGCTTGTTCAACATGTAAGTTTCTTCGTCCAGCGCAAGAAATTCTCCTATTTTCTGATAATAATCCTGAAGTGTTGGCTTAATCTCCGCAATACGTGATTTTTCCGCAGGGGTTGACTTGCCTCCGGCCCACTTATCCTCCTCGATGGTGGTGAGTACGAAAGTGTTGGGTTGTAATTTGTCGAACCGTCCGGTGGCGAGGTATTCAAAATATTTATAAATCCCTTTGTTCCCCTGGTAAAAATGAAAGGATTCCAGTCCTGCCTTGCTGATTAAATCCATCGCCGCGACTCCTGCTTCACGCACAAATTTCTCGAAGCTGCCTATCCGGGCCTGAATAACTCCGGTAATCCGGGTAAAATCGGCAAGCGATAATGACCGTAGTTCTGCAATATGATCCTGCCCCTCTTCATCCAGCAATACGTTCGAAAAATCCACCAGCGTTCGTTCGATATTCCACCCTTTGTCTTCATCCATGCGGACTTCCAGAAATCTCACCAGAAACCGTGTAAGTTCATCATCCGTTCCCACCCGTTCAATTAAAAGGTCAACTGCCGTTGTCAGCAACACAGAAGCATCAAGTTCCACATCGAACTGCACCGGAAGTCCGAAATCATGGGCAAATGAACGGATTACCCGGTGTGAAAAGCTGTCGATGGTGCCAATGGTAAAGTCACTGTAATTATGAAGGATCAGTCTGAGCGCTCTGGCTGACCTGTCGGCTATTTCAGGCTCCGTGAGGGCGGTATCACGCACCAGTTGAGGCAACAGAACTTCGCTGATTTTCCTGTCTGCCGGCTCGGCAACCATGGAAAGCTGCCTTAGTGCGTAAAGCACACGCTCTTTCATCTCAGCGGCGGCCTTGTTGGTAAAGGTAATAGCCAGGATATGTCTGAAATCCTTCGGTTCAAGTAAAATTATCTTCAGGTACTCGCGTACGAGGGTGAACGTTTTTCCGGATCCTGCAGAGGACCTGTAGACAGAAAAGCTCAAGGATTAAGATTAATTGGTGTTGATAATCAACCGTTCACAATAATGTCTGGTTCCGTCAGTGATATAAACGGCATAAAGTCCGGAAGGAAAGCCGCTCAAATCGAGTGAATTTTCAATGGCCGGATTGTCGATGGTTGTGGTTTTCATTAACCGGCCTTGTCCGTTGAATATTTTCACCTGCACCGGATTGAGGGTACCGGAAAGTTTAAAACTGACCATCCCGGTTGGCGATGGATTCGGGAACAGACCGATGGCAACCTCCTGCTGCTCGCCGATGCCGGGAGGATACTTCACTGAAATGGTACGCTGGGCGCTGCTGATGTTCTGAAGTGCATCAATCACAATCACGGTATAGGTGCGGGTATCCTGAACAGTGATGGTGAGCGTCTGCCCTGAGTCAAGGGTGTTCCATACAACCTGATAAGGAGGCGTACCGCCACGGATTACCGCATGCAGGGTGATGGTAGTTCCGAAAAGCACGGCGCTGTCAGGACCAACCGACACCGATAATGGCACGGCCGACATGCGTGGTATGTCCCGGTAAACTGCCGTCACGTTGCTTCCTTCTTCGGAAACCGTAAGAACGGGTATTCCCTTCCCTTTTGCAAGCCACTTATATTCAGTAATGTTCCGGTTGAATGGAAAGCCAAATCCGAGAGAGTCGATATACACACTGTCGTGTTCAAGGATTTCCGACTTCACCCTGAGGGTCTGAAACGTACCGAAAGGGGTAATAAGACTTCCCCAGCCATCCACTACATTGGTACGGGTTCGCCTGGTACTAAAAAAAACCAGGTTTGGAATATTCACCGCAAACGAGGAGACCGACGACCATGTTTTGTTCGGGCTTACCGGAAAGTCAAAGAGTTTTTCGGGATTATCGTATCTCGCCGGGAAAGGCAGCCCCTGTATGGTAAAGGCAGAGCCAACATCGCTGTAGGAGGAGGAGGTCTTCTGAAAAAAGGTGAATGCATTCGTTACGCTCACACCGGGTAAAAAGGAGCTGCTCCGCGGGGAAGCAAGATTCGCAACCAGGCCGGGAATAAAAACAAACTGGTATAAAATTGGCGTTTGTGTTACATTCACGAAGGTGTCAATGCGTTGACTCAGCGCCTCCAACATCGCAAAATTCCATGTCGTATCCATCGCCGTCTTACGAAAATCTTCTGGCACAAGGTTGGTTTGGCTCACCCTCAGCGTGTCCCCGGCAACAGGCATATCCAACTGATCTATAACGATCTGACCAACTCCGTTAGCGACAAGCGCAAAATAAATCGATAGAAGGCAAAGTGTCTTTTTCATCTCTTCTGGTTTGAATTATGAATTCTCAGAAAATCATTTCTTTTTCGATACACCGAAAAGATCCCTGAAACTAATGAAATCACGCTGCCAGGTAACCCCGATTCCCTGGGTATAAGGTGAATTGTTGTTCAGGATGGTCAGACTGTTTGTACGGTTAAAAACATGCACCCTCCAGCGGCGGTTCTTGGTAAGAATATAGGCAATGTTAACATCCCCCACGATGGTACTCGATTGTTTTAGGGCAGTGTTGGAGTAAGAGTTCATCCCGAAGGTACCGTCGATGAGCAACCTGTCGTCGAACAGCTGTGTGGAGAGCCCTACGTCGAACTCCTGGCCCGTTGTGGCTGTCCCCGGCCGGTAATTCACATTCACATTCACATTTGATGATGCCTGTGAAAGCCAGCTGTTGATCTGGTTTGTGACGAGCGATACTCCAGTGGCGCCAACATCTACCGTAGAACTTGACGATATCACCGGCTTGAATTGGTTCATCACCATTAGATAGATAGTTTGTTCGGTTACTACCTGTGCGTTGTTGGTATCGATGGCCGAAAACACCTCTGATTTTATAGATTCCTCGGCATTTGGAAGACTTATGCCGAATGAGATATCCGGGTTCATCAGTTTACCTCCAAGCCGGATGTTGCATTCAACCCCTACACGCACGCCTTCTATTTCCGGACTTGCAGTGATCCCTTTTAGCGGAGCCTTTGTTTTATATAGTGCACTTAATGATATGTCGGCATCGGTCGGATCTCCGGTCCAGATGATCCGGCTTCCCTCCTTGATGGTCATGGGCAAACGGAGCAGGTTTCTCAGGGTGAACAAAAAGGAACCCTTGCTGATCACATAATTGCCGGATAGCGAGAAATCTGTAGTCGGGGTCATGGTCATCAGAAGATTGCCTGTACCGGAGGCTTTGAGGTTACCGAGCTGATCCGGGAAAAACACCTCAACAACTGCATCCTGGCTCACTGCCAGCGCAAGGTTCAGCGACAGATTGGTGGAGGAAGGCTTGGGTTGATCCTCTCCATTGCCGATCGTGTCTGACTTTGGTTTGACAAAAATGATGTAGTCGCTCTGCCCAACCGACTGGGTGAGGTCGATGGGAATAACAACATGGGTTCCGCCGCCGGTTTTGGCTTTTACATTGATGGCAATGTCATCGATGGGTCCGGTGATCATTACATTTCCGGTGCCCCGGGCATTTCCGTAGAAAATACTGTTCTGGGCCCTCGTATTTTTAAACGCCGAAAAGTCCTCCAGATCAACACTCAGGCCAAGCCGGAAATCCTTGAAATAATTATGGGAGATCTTCCCGTTCAGCATGGCCTTGTGGCCCAGCGAATCATAGATGGTAATTTTGTTGAAGTAAAAGCCTCCGGTATCCACCTGAACAACATCTGCAAGGGAATACAGCACGTTAAGATAGTTTATCTTGAACTCGGTTCGCATCAGGTTAACCTGCCCCTTAAACACAGGTTTTGACGGTGTACCGCTGATGGTCACATGCCCGGAAGCCAAGCCATTCAGCCCCGACATAAAACTGGAAACAAATGGCCGGACTATTTTCAGATTAAGATTCTTCAGGCTGAGATCGAAGGAAAAATGAGGATTGGACTTCTCAATAAAGTAACTCCCCTTCAGATCGAATGGTATATTCTTTCCGATGTTTCCGGTATATATTATCTGCGACTCAACATCAAACCGCGATGCAAGGGCATTATAACCAACTTTGAAAGTAGCATCACCAAGCAACTCATTATTGAATTTAAACTGATCAACCCTAAGGTCGGAAATGATGGAAATATTTTTGTACAGATTGGTAAGTTTCGCCTCCCCGCTGAGAATGCCATCAATGTTGATCACACTGCTGCCCAACAAGTAATCGAGCCTTGAAATATCTACTTTGTTGAAGGTGACATGAAGTGTATCCTCCAGGGAAGATGAAACAGCGCCGTTCAGCACTAAAAACTGTTCACCGGCCCTGAAACCAAGGTTCCTGAACTGAATTGCTGCGGAATCTATAAACGTCGTGTTCAGTGTATCAATCGTCCAGCGCTTTTTGTCGAGATAGACGCTGAAATCGGTAAATTTCACCTTGATGGCCGCCGAACGCGTAAAATCTGCATATCCCTTGAATTTGGAACGCTGCAGCGTATCATTCCAGGCGAAGGAGTAGTGCAGGCTATCATGTCTCACGTTTGCGATCAGCGCAAGATCATCAAGTTTTACCTCAACGGAATCCTTCGGAGGTTGCATTTTCTTCAGATAAAGGTGCGCGCAACCGGATTTGATACTGAGGTCGTCTTGTCTGGTTTTTGCCTCGAGATACCAGTTGTCGAATTCCACACCGGCAACCTGCAGCATCGGGGAAAACCCATTGGCGACAAGGATTCCCTCCTCTTCATTGTAAAAACCCTCCAACGACGATTGGGGAGCAAGTTCAAGGACAGGAAGAAAGACCGCGGTTACCTCCCTGGTATTTTTAAACCGGATGTTATAATGCATCACCTGGTTAGTTATCTCTTTCCTGGTAATGAGCGAGTCTTTCAAATTGAAGGAGGCCAGATAGTTTTGTATGAAGTTAGTCAACGAAGGTACGAGCGCCGAAAATGAAAACTTCCCGGTGATGTCACCATCCACGAAATCCGACTGGAGATGATAACTCTTCCCGTTGGCGGTATCCTGCCGCGTAATCAACGAAAACTTGTCCATGGTAATCAATTTCCCGCCCTCCCGGTAAACAGTATTTTCAAGGTTAATCGCTCCGTCGATGTTATCGAGGCTGTTACCCCTGAAATCCGCATTGATTCTTGTGGACAGATCCACCACAGAATCCCTCTTCAGCAGGTTGAGTTTAAACAGCTGTGCCCGTGCGATGTTGGCGGCAAAATTAAATACCGGCAGGGAATCACCAAGGTCGACGATGCCGGTAAACCCCAGGATCAGGTTGGTATCGTTGACCTCCAGATTCCCGGTAAATTTCTTCTCCTCCAGGGCTCCGCTGATATCCAGATTGGTCAGGTTGTAACCATGCAACATGACAGAATCGACACGCAGATTCATGGCGACCCTTGCATCTTCAAGTGCAAAACCGGAACCATTGATATCCGACCGGAGCGTGACGATCCCAAGTTCTTTCTCTTCCTTTAAAAGTTTTCCGATGTTAAAACGGTAAACATCAAGCTGCCCGGTGTAGGAAAGCAGAGAACTTCCCTTCTGTCGTTTGAGGGTCAGGTCGGTGGTAATGTTGCCAATATTGGTGGTAAACCTGGCATTCGCCACAAAGTCGTTGTAGAATCCCGTAAAATTGCCTTTCAGACTGGCAACACCAATGTTGGCAAGGATTCCGGGAAGTTCCAGTCGGCGAAGATCACCCGGTATCAGCAAGGATTCAATATCCTCCTTGTTGGTATTGAGCGACTTAATGTTCGCATCAATGAAGGTCTCTTCAACATTTGGCAACCCGACAGCGCTGAGGTTGCCCCAGAAATAGGTATTTTTCCCAAAGGAAAACCGGAAATTCTTCGCCTTAAAGTTGCTGACACTTCCTTTAATATCGCCGGAAAGCCTGATCCTGTCCTCCATCACCTTTATCTCCGGAGCAAAATAACCAATGTCCTGAAGATCGAGGTAAGAGGGCTCAATCTTAGCTTGTATGGTTACGTCGGTCAGAAAATCATTGTAAGCCCCCCAGCGTTTATATAAAAAATCGAAAGTGAGCGCCAGGTCGGAATGGTCGGTTTGAATTTTCAGGTTGTGGGCCTTCAGAAATGCGGAACTGACCTGAAACTCCCCGCTGAGGTTGTGCAATACAAATCCACTCCGCTCAACGGCCGACAGATGGCTTATATTCGCCCGTATCGTATCAGCATCAATGGCAATGTCGGTCAGGTCAAGATTGATTCCGGAGACATCAATATTCGAATAATCCATTCCTTCCGGCGCAGCTGGTACATTTTCATCCTGGAAGTGAAACCGGGTATCAACCAGGTTCACGGAGCCAACCGATAGATTCCATGGTGCCGATGGGGTTGTATCAACGCGTTTTGCGGTATCACCGGATGCAAAATGATCGATGATGAACTGGAAGTTAAGCACACTATCACCCTTGTGAGTCAGCAACTGCACCACACCACGGTCAATAAATACCCGCTGAACATGAAGAATGTGTTTCTTGTAGCTGAAACGGCCTATCCTCAGCCCCAGTTCCCGGGCGGAAAACAAGGTTGACTTTTTCAGGTCGCGGATCAGAATATCGTTGATGACCAATCCATTCCTGATGGAGACATCCAGTCCACGGATCCTGACTTCCGTTTTCAGCTCTTTGGACAGATAATCTGCGGCAAGACGTATCAGCAACGATTGCATGCCGTTACTCCGAAAGACAGAATACAGGGTAAGCAGCAGCGAAAAAATCACTACAATGAAATAGAACAATATTTTGGAGAGCCTTTTTATGGTATTTTTGCGTTTCTTATGACAGTTTATACTCTCGGTATCGAATCTTCATGTGATGACACGGCTGCTGCTGTTCTTCGAAATGATGTCCTTCTCTCCAATGTAACAGCCGGGCAGGATGTTCATAAAAATTTCGGAGGCGTTGTGCCTGAACTTGCTTCACGTGCCCACCAACAAAACATTATACCTGTTATTGAAACCGCGATACAAAAGGCAAATATAAGTAAAAATCAACTTTCTGCGGTTGCTTTTACCCGCGGACCGGGTTTGCTTGGCTCTCTGTTGGTCGGAATCTCTTTTGCCAAATCCCTGGCTCTCGGCCTTAACATCCCCCTCATCGCAGTTGATCATCTTCAAGCACATATCCTGGCACATTTTATCAGGAATGAGGAACTTTCTAATCCTATTCCTCATTTCCCGTTTCTCTGTCTGACGGTCTCCGGTGGTCATACTCAGATCGTTCAGGTGAATAGCCGGTTCAACATGGAAATTCTTGGGCAAACCATCGACGACGCAGCCGGTGAAGCGTTCGATAAAGCTGCCAAAATCATGGGACTTCCATATCCGGGCGGACCGATGGTGGACAATCTTGCGGCAGCCGGCGACCCGCATAAATATAGTTTTGCCAAGCCGGCCATTCCCGGACTTGATTTTAGTTTCAGCGGACTCAAAACCTCCATTCTATACTTTCTTCGCGACCGGTTAAAGGAGGATGATCAATTCATTGAGATGAACAAAGCAGATCTTTGCGCCTCGGTACAGCGCACCATTGTTGGCATACTTATCGACAAACTGAAACTGGCTTCGGCACAGACAGGTATCCGGGAGATTGCCATTGCAGGCGGTGTTTCAGCAAATTCCGGATTGCGAAAGGCGCTTCTGAACGGCCGCGACCAATACGGTTGGAATGTGTTTATCCCGGCCATTCAGTTTTCAACCGACAATGCAGCCATGATTGGAATAACCGGGTATTTTAAGTTTCTTAACGGTGACTTTTCCGACCAAACCGTGGTTCCCTATGCAAGGAGTACTTTTTAGCCATTCGGCTACTTTACGCCGAGAATTTCAAATTTATCCAGGTCGGTTGGCTCGACAATTTTTCTGAAGCGGTTGAAATGATAGTAGTACTGAAGCATCTCGCCGGGCGGGAGGTGCTGAGCAATATACTGATTCATGAAATAATCGTAAACATAACTCGCGTGCTTTTTTCCAAGGTAGGTCGCCATCTCATTGATATCGGCAATTTTAATCGTATCTATCTTGTACCTGTATCTTACGCTTCCTGTCCATTGATCGATGATAAAATTACCGTCAAAGGTATCGTATGCCGAATGCGATGTATACAACGTGGTCTTTCTTACTTTCTCCGAAGGATTGACCTTGCTCAATTCAAACCAGTTGCTGATATCGATTGCATTCAGATCGAACCGTTTATAGTACACGGTGTCCTGAAAAGGCTCCGTGTCCTCAAGGGGGTAGATGTATTCATCAATCTGCATCTGTTCAAGGTTCAGCACATACGACTGTGGCTCCTGCCGCAACAAAAATGAATCCATGGCATCTCCCAGGTAAACATTGAATCCGAACATACGCAGTTCGCTGATAAAGTTGTTCATGTAATTTTCGAGGAGCACACTGTCATTCAAATTCTGCACGTATCGGCTGTTGACCCACAAGGCAGAATCCTTACAGGCATCACAAAGCGTATCAAAACCAACGATCGTCTCTCCCTTATGATTATACTTGAAAATGGCCTCGGGGGGGAATACAAGAATGTTGATACCGGGCTTAGTGTTGACATAAGTAGTGGCAATTTTGCGCTCCGGCAGACAGGATGGGAGTGTAAAAAGTGACGCCAGCAAGATTACCATCAGGCTGGAAGGAACTTTATTAAGGCGTAAAATCTGACTCAGATGCATTTATCAATAAACTGAAAACCCACAATATTATTATGACCGCTCGTTCCTTTCTTCCAGCAGTTTAACCCCGAATACCCGTCCGTACGCTACACATTTCTCCAGTACTTCGTGATGCGGCGTAAATTTTACCATCAACCCGTCGTCAATCACACGCAATTTGAGGTTGCTAAGGGCTGAAGTCATAATTTTCACCCCCTCACCACTCCAGCCATAGGAACCAAAGGCAGCTGCCAGCTTATTGCGATCGCGGATCGGATTAATAAGTGCAAGAACCTGATAAACTGGCAGCAAAATATTCTGACTGAAGGTTGGGCAACCCAGAATGATGGCAGAAGCCTGTATGATCTTTCGCTCGATGGCGCCAAAATCCATCCCTTCCAGATTGCATAGATCAACCTCGATATCGCCGGCCTGACGTATTCCTTCGGCAACTTTTTCAGCAATCAGGCCAGTATTCTGGTAAGCTGAGACATAAGCAATAAATACCCGGTTGGGCTGAACATCTTCCAGGGTCTCCCGGGCATATTGTTCGGAGAGGTCTACATATTTCTTCCAGTTTGCACGGAGTACCGCACCATGACCCGGAAGAATGGATTTTATCTCCAGCGGCCGGATGCGCTCAATAGCCTGGATCATAAACCGGCTGTAAGGTTTCATGATCACATCAAAATAATACCGGAAGGCATCGTCAAAGTCTCCCACCTGATCGTCAAAAACACCTTCATTGCAATAATGCTCACCAAAAATGTCGCACGTAAACAGCAGCTGATCCTCCCGGAGGTAGGTGATCATGGAGTCGGGCCAGTGCAGATTGGATGCACCCACAAACTGAAGGGTTTTGTTCCCCAGATCCAGCGTGTGGCCATCTTTTACGATAAGATGCGGGAAACTGACTCCCAGCAGATCGTTCAAATACCGGATTGCATTTCCGCTGCCCACAATAACTGCCTTCGGAGCAATCGCAAGCAAACGCAGCAGACATCCTGAGTGATCAGGTTCTGTGTGGTTTAAGACAATATAATCGATCTCAGCCGGATCCGTAACCTTCTTTAGTTTTTCCAGGTAAACATCCCAGAATTTTTCCTTCACGGTCTCTACAACCGTCTTTTTCTCTGCATTGATAAAATAGGAATTGTAGGTGGTCCCGAACTTTGTTTCCATCACAACATCAAAAGTCACAATGTCACGGTCGAGCACCCCTACCCAGCTAACCTCCTCCGTAATCTTTAAAACCTTATCATCCGACATAAAACCACAATTTCAACTGTTTTTCACCTTACCCAACCCTTCATCCTCTCCCCTTTGTCATCTTAAACCTTGTCACAACGGCAGCTCCATCTGTACCGCATCCCCTCCATCCTCCTCCTTTTTCGCAGACTCCTCCCGGTTCACATTTTTCACCTTTTTTGAAACTACCCGCGGGGGTATTTCCGGGATCAAAGCGGCCAGAGTGTTATCTGGTGCGGGTGGCGACACGTCATCACCACGGTCTGGCTCAACCTCGTCGTGGATGGGTTCCGTCGCCGAAGGCTCGCTATCAATCTCCTCAGCGTCAGGTTCTGCAGTTTCAATAAGGGTAATTTTTTTCACGGCATGCAACGTCAGCCTTTTACCTTTGGCCTTCACCCCTTTCACCCCAATGAACTCCTTTACATCAACCTCCTCCTCTTCAACGCCCTTTGTTTTTAGTTTCATGTCATACGCAAGGGCGATGCGCGGGGAGAGATTTGCCGTAAGGATAATAAGTTTGTTGTCGGGTTCAATAATCTCAACTTTCTTTTCCGACAAATCAGCAGTAAACCTCTTGAGATAATAGTGTTTCGTACCATTCTCCTGGTAAACCACGGTATAGATGCGGTCGGGCCTGTATTTTTCGATCCTGATCATATCCTCATCAAAGTGGGTGGAGAGATCGAATGTGGTTAACCGGTAGTGCCCTGATTGTGTCAGTATGATGATACGGTCGGTTCCGGCAAAGGCGCCGAGCAGGATACCACGGCCGTCGTTGTTGAGGCGCTGAACGGTTTCATCGTACCAAACGTTGAGCGAGCCCAGCGTAGAAACCCCTTCCTGGCGTTGCTCGATCTTTTTTACCGCATATTTGGTAAGTGTGTTGCCGATGGAATTCCGGCCTTTGATGGCAACATCGGTAAAATCGAAATCGAAGGTGGTCTTTTTAAGTCTGGGTTTCGGTTTAAGGTCAACCTTTATCACCTCCGCTTCTCCATTTGGGTTGGCCGTAAAATAGAGCACTTTCGACCCGGCTGTTCCTTTGGTGGCGGTGTATTCCTTGTCGCGGGTTACCCCCAGTACGCTAAAACGCTTAACCATAATCTTTCCGTTCTTGCCATCCCGGTAGATCAGGTTATAAACAGTGCGCGTGTCGTTTTTCTTAAAAACATTGATATGAATGATATTCTGCCCCACAAAGGTCTTATCGCTGACCTTCAGAACGATGAATGTACCATCATCTCTGAAGGCGATAATATCATCAATGTCTGAGCAGTCACACACATACTCATCCTTTTTCAGACTGGTGCCGGCGAAACCCTCGGTACGGTTCACATAGAGTTTTTCATTCGCAGCGGCTACCTTGGTTGCTTCAATGGTGTCGAAACTGCGAAGTTCTGTCTTGCGGTCCCGGTTTTTACCATATTTTTTGCGTATTTGCCGGTAATATTCAATAGTGTAATCGATCAGATGAGCAAGATGGTTGTCTACCTCATCCATATCCACGCCGATGCGTTCAATGACTTCATCGGCCCTGGCTGAATTATAGCGTGATATCCGTTCGATGGGGATCTTGCGAAGTTTGTGTATATCCTCTTCCGTGACTGGTCTCACCAGCTGCTTAAGGAAAGGCTTCAACCCCTTGCGGATCGCCTCATCGATCTCCTCGGTAGTTTTGCACTTTTTTATCCCTTCGTAAATCTCATTTTCGATAAATATCTTTTCCAGTGAACTATAGTGCAATAGCTCGAGCAGTTCATCCTTACGAATCTGCAACTCCATTTTTAAAAGCTCAACTGTACCGGCAGTATTCACCCGCAGGATTTCTGAAACGCCCATAAAACGAGGTTTCTCCTGATCAATCACACAGCAGTTAGGAGAGATCGACACTTCACATTCGGTAAACGCGTAGAGTGCGTCCATGGTAGTATCGGGAGAAACGCCCGGTGCAAGATGAATAAGGATCTCCACACTTTCGGCGGTATTGTCATCAATCTTGCGGATCTTGATCTTCCCTTTGTCGTTGGCTGTCAGAATTGAATCGATGATGGAGCCCGTGGTGGTACCAAAGGGAATTTCCCTGATCACCAATGTTTTTTTATCCTCCAGGTTGATTTTTGCACGTACACGAATCTTCCCCCCGCGAATGCCATCGTTGTACCTTGATACATCGACCATCCCACCGGTGAGAAAATCCGGGAACAGTTCGAAATCCTTCCCCTGCAGTATTTTGATGGAGGCGTCGATGAGTTCATTAAAGTTGTGCGGCAGTATTTTGGAGGCCAGACCAACCGCAATTCCCTCAACCCCCTGTGCAAGAAGCAGCGGAAATTTGGCCGGTAAGGTCACCGGCTCCTTGTTGCGGCCATCGTAAGATGCTTTCCAGGTGGTTGTCTTTGCGTTAAAAAGCACGTCCAGGGCAAATTTCGAGAGTCGCGCCTCGATATACCGGGGTGCTGCTGCACTGTCGCCGGTGAGAATATTCCCCCAGTTACCCTGAGAATCGATAAGAAGATCCTTCTGACCGAGTTGAACCAATGCATCACCAATAGAGGCATCTCCGTGCGGATGATACTTCATGGTGTGCCCGATGATGTTCGCCACTTTATTGTAACGCCCGTCATCCAGCTCTTTCATGGCATGCAGGATACGCCGCTGAACGGGTTTCAACCCGTCGCTGATCTCGGGAACGGCCCGCTCTAAGATTACATAGGAAGCATAGTCAAGAAACCAGCTCTGGTACATTTCAGCCAGATGTATCGTACCTTGAAGCTTTCCACTTTCGAGTTCTGGGGCGTCTCCGCTCTCGCCCGGGAAGTTATTTTGAGTATCGTTGGACATCAGACGCAAAATTAAGATTTCCCGTTGATGGCAATGCTGTTTGTTAAAAACTTAATATTTGTTACTTTTGCACACCAATTTGGTCCGGTAGCTCAGCTGGATAGAGCAGCAGCCTTCTAAGCTGCTGGCCGCGCGTTCGAATCGCGCCCGGATCACGAAGGCAGTTTAACAGACTGCCTTTTTTTGTGTGGTAAAGTCAAGGGAATTACCATTGAAGGGAGATGGTGAGATGGTGAGATGGTGAAGCGGAGTGGCTGCGATAAGGTTAGTCCCATTCATTTCTTAGGTCTCGTTGCAATGCAAGTGGATCTTGATGAATTTTCACCTTACCGCAGTATTTATAAGCATCTAATTTTCTCTTTGGTTTGAGGCGCCTGACACGACTCTGCCAGAGTTTGATTGAACTGCCCTTTTTTAAAACGGTTACCATTTCGCTTGATATGTACAAAGGTAGGTGTTTCTCAAGGATCTCATCAATAAATATAAGGAAAAACCGATACGCCCGCGCATGGACATGAAATAGAAAAGTCGTGCCACGCACCGTTTGTTATATTTCATGTTCCGAAAACGAAGAACGTGAGCATAAGCCAGGGGTTGTTTCTATGATCAATTGCGAAATAGCGAGGCAGTGAGGTAGCGAATTTTTTTTTACAGTTAATATTTTATTTATTATCTTTGAATTATTATTGAACAGACATTATATTATCTGTTAAGATGGAATCCTTCGATTTGTTCAATCCTACGGCTCTTGCCAGGGGAATAAGTTCCCGGCTGAAAATTCTGAGACTTTCCGAAAACCTCAGTCAGGAAGCGCTTTCGAAGCGTTCGGGTGTGTCATTGGGCAGCCTCAAGCGTTTTGAACAGAATGGCGAAATCTCGCTCAAACATCTGCTGATGCTCGCCGTAACGCTGGGTGCCGGCGAAGAATTTGCTTCCCTTTTTCCTGCCAGAGAATACAAAAGCATTGATGATCTTCTGAAACTGCAATCTAAACCCCAACGAAAGCGTGGAAGAAAAAAGATTTGAACCGGTTAGAGTGCTTTCAGTCTTCATGGAAGATATCCAGGTTGGCCGACTGGCTTTGAGACCCGACCGGCTTTGTGTTTTTGAGTACAGCGAAGATTGGGTGCGATCTGGATTTTCAATTTCCCCCTTCCATCTGCCGCTTCAAGGAGGATTATTCACTGCAAAACATGATCCTTTTGATGGGCTTTTCGGTGTCTTTTCCGACAGTCTGCCCGATGGATGGGGAACCTTGCTTACCGACCGTTGGCTGCGCAATCTGCACATAGATCCTCACCGTCTCACGTGCCTTGATCGTCTAAGCCTGGTTGGAACGAATGGCATGGGAGCTTTGTCTTATATCCCCGAATGGGGAATAAAAAATGAATATCATGATAAGGATATTGACCAGATTGCCTCAGTAGTCCAGAGAGTGCTGAATGACGCCGGGGATACTGATCTGGAAAAACTGATCCGCATGGGTGAATCCTCAGCAGGAGCAAGACCCAAGGTCATGGTTAAGATTGAAGGTGAAGACTGGCTGGTTAAATTCCCGGCACTGACCGATCCCCGGGATATCGGACACATGGAATACGAATATTCAGTCAAGGCCAGGAACTGCGGAATTGAAATGCCCGAGACCCGCTTATTCTGCGGAAAATACTTTGGGGTCAGGCGTTTTGACAGGGGAAAGGGAAAAAAGAGACCTATTCTCTCAGCCGCGGGATTGTTGCATGCCAGCCATCGCTTTCCATCTCTCGATTATATCTCCCTGATGAAAGCCACCATGGCTTTGACGCGGGATGTCAATGAAAGCGGAAAGATGTTCCGCTTGATGGTATTCAATGTTCTTGCTGAAAACCGGGATGATCATTCAAAAAACTTCTCTTTCATTCATGACGGTGAACAATGGGCCGTGAGTCCTGCCTATGACCTGGTGAGGAGCAGTGGATTCAATGGGTTTCACAGCACAACTGTGGCAGGTTCAGGCAATCCCGGAAAGGAAGATATTTTAAGCGTGGCCGAAGAATCAGGATTTCCCCTGAATAAAGCCCGTGCTATCTTTGAAGAGGTGCGTGAGAGGATTCGGGATTGAAAAATATGCTACCTTGCATGTTAAATCATTTACAGAAGATTACCGGCAAATTGCTAAATCAGTTCCCAGGCATGCCCACGGTTCATGCCATCTATTATTCATATCTGGCCAAAAAAATAAGTCATGAATGAAATCAAACTGTTCGAAGAGAGACAAGTAAGAATTCATTGGGATGAAAAAACTGAAAAATGGTATTTGTCGGTAATTGATATCATAAGCACACTTACTGATAGTAGTATTCCAAAGAGATACTGGTCTGATTTAAAAAGGAGACTTAGTAATGAAGGAAGCCAGTTGTACGAAAAAATCGTACAACTGAAATTTGTTTCATCTGATGGCAAAATGTATGCAACCGACTGCCTTGAGACACAAGATGTATTTCGATTGATCCAATCAATTCCATCGCCCAGGGCAGAACCTTTCAAGCTTTGGCTTGCACAAATAGCAAGTGAGAGATTGGATGAACTACAGGACCCGGAATTGAGCATCGATCGGGCATTGGAACAGTATTTAAAATTGGGTTATTCAGAAAACTGGATTAACCAAAGGCTAAAAAGTATTGAAATACGCAAAGAGCTGACAGACGAATGGAAAAATCGAGGTTTAAAAGCCGGACAGCAATTTGCAACGCTTACTGATATAATTACCAAAGCCTGGGCAGGTAAAACCACCAAAGAATATAAAGTTTTCAAAGGATTGAGAAAAGAGAATCTGCGAGACAATATGACCAATACCGAATTGATTTTGAATATGCTTGCAGAGGCTTCTACCAAAGACATTTCCGCTGCAGTTTTACCCGCAAATTTTGATGAAAGTAAGAAAGTTGCCCAACAAGGAGGTAATGTAGCCCATGTTGCGCTCAAAGAATTGGAATCTAAAACAGGTAAAAAAGTAGTAAGTCCATTGAATGCAAAAAAAGGATTAAGTGTCGAAAAATCAAAAAAGAAGAAGGATGAGTAAAACAGTCTTCTCTTAATATGGTGACTTAAGGAGGTATAAATTATGCCATAGGCGTAATTGCCAATTGAAAAGTATGCTGATTGAATTTTAAATAAACCGTTTTTATGAAGTCACGTCCGGCACCTAACGATCCTTCGGCAAGTGGCCATACAATTTTATATGTGGGAAATACCTGGACAAGGGTACCATCGGCCAACATTCCGGTTCCCTTGAATATGGAGTTTGGAATTGGGAAAGGGAATCTATTTCGTGAAGGCAGGAACGCAAGTGTAAAAAGACAGACGTTATGCCACATGCTGCAAAAAACCACACAACAACATGAAAAGAAAAGGGATTTTTACAAACCTATTGATTCTATTAAGTCTATCAATTTTTGCACAGACTCAAGTGCCAATAATAATGGCACCATCTGATGTGGCAAATACTCGCGAAGGCGAAAACGCAAAAATCAGACCTTGGTATATTTCGCCTAAACTACGACCAGATATTTACAAAGCCTCATCAAAACACGCTAAAGTGTATTTTTTTTACTGATTTGGATACCCTATCATTCAAAATTCAACCAGGTAAAACTTACGATTTTGTAATCCTGCTGAATGGCAAAGATTCAGCCTATACTCAGATTAAATATGAAGCCGAAACATCGCAATCAAGTTACTTGACAATCTTAAAGAAAGGTAGCAAATATGATTCAAAGGATAATCGACCTATTCTCAAATGGACCTACAAATCAGAACAAAGTCCTGAACTTGTACAAATGAGGCAAGTATTCAATCTGGATTCAATTGCAGGAGCCGGAGATGAACTTTCAAAAATTTTTAACTTATTACATTGGGTGCATAATTCATTTCGCTTTGATGGCACAAAAGAATTGCCTGCTTACGATGGTATAGTTGACTTGATGACAAAATGTTATAACAGCAATCATACGATGTATTGCGGAGCATTAGCCTCAGTATTGAACGAATGTTATAAACCTAAGTGTACCAACAACCCAGACATATTTTGGGCAAAACCTGAGTAAAAAAAAGCGCGAAGGCATAACATTATGAGAAATCGTAAATCGGCCAAACGCAACTAAAGCTTTTTTTTTACCTTGCGCAGAAATACAGAGGTCTATGTCCGGGAAAAAAACGTTCCACTTACGAAATTGGCTGGTCCGCGATATATCACTTTTATGTTCACTGGTGATACTATTACTCATTACTCCGTTTCTCTGCGATACCATACCGCATCGGATCATTGCCAACCTACTGACGTTCATGTCGCTGATCTCAGCGATGTTCGTCATTGCCAGTCATAAACTTGTTTTTTGGATTACAGGCATTCTTCTGGGGATATCAATTATCGCTGAAATTTATCTGATATATTTACCTTCAACATTTCTCCGGGAGTTTCATTATATTCATAAAATTGTCAACTTTTTCTTTATCGCATGTGTTCTTTTTTATTACATGATGAAAAAGAAGGTCTTTACCTATCATGACATTGCAAATGCAATCAACGTGTATCTCCTGATCGGCCTTAGTTTTGGATTTCTTTACTGTTACATAGAAACTGTTTCGCCTGGATCATTCACGTATACTACACCACAAAATGAAAAACTTCCGGCCACCCAGATCTATTTCAGTTACGTTACCCTGGCAACCATCGGATATGGGGACATTTCACCCGCCAACATAATTGTCCGGTTCTTTGCCATTTTTGAAGCCATGTTCGGCTTGTTTTTCATTGCCATTATCATCGGGCGTATGGTAGGTATGAGCCGTTTTGAGCCAGAAGAATAATGCAATTCAGTCCATGCCATTTGCCGGAAATTAGAAACATGAAAAATCTCACCAATAAAAAACAGCTATGAAAAAGAAGTATTTAATTATCAGTGTGCTAATATTTGTAGGAATCTCGGGGATCTTTGCACAGGTCGACATGAAGGAAACCGTTGCCATGATCAAAAAGAACCTCGCCGAAAGCAAGGCGAACATGAAAAAGTATTCGTGGATCGAAACCACAACGACCTATTTAGATGGTGAACAGAAATCGGTCAAACAGAATCAATGTTATTACAGTGTTGACGGGAAACTCACAAAAGTCGAAACCGGCGGATCGACACCGACTAAGACTCCGGGCGGCCTCCGCGGGAAATTAGCAGCCAACAAAAAGGAAGAGATGGGTAATTATATAAAGGCGGCTATTGCGAAGATCCAGACCTACCTGCCTCCCGATGCTGAAAAGGTACAGCAGATTTATGCCGGTGGCAATGTTGCCATCCAGATTCTTGACCCCGGAAAAAAGTTCAAATTAAGTTTCCCGAATTACAATGAACCTGGCGACCTGCTCGCCGTCTCTATTGATAAGATCGCCCAGAAGATCATGGGTATCGATGTAACTACTTCGGTAGATGATCCGTCGCAGAAGGTGACTTTCAACATCACATACAACAACCTCCCTGATGGTACACAGTACGCTGGCACCACCACCCTGGATGCACAAGCAAAAAAACTGAAGATTGTAATTGAAAATTCAGGATACAGACTTGCTCAAGGTCAATAAGGAGGTTTGGACCCAAAAAATATGTAAATTTACCTTGTTTCCAAAATAGCAACCTATGAAAATTCTTAACGAATTCAAAGAATTTGCCATGAAAAGCAATGTGATCGACTTGGCTGTTGGTATCATCATCGGGGCGGCATTCGGAAAAATCGTTTCGTCCGTCGTGAATGATGTCATCATGCCTCCCATCGGACTCCTTGTGGGCGGTATTGACTTTAAGGATATCGCCTTCAACATGAAGGATGCGATCGTTGATCCGGCAACAGGAAAGGTGCTGAAGGCAGCCGTAACACTCAAAATCGGCAACTTCATCCAGTCTGTCGTTGATTTTACCATTGTTGCTTTTGCGATTTTCATGTTGATTCGCGGAATCAACAGGTTTGGCAGTAAGAAAGATGAGGCACCTGCTCCTCCCGCAGGTCCTACAAAGGAGGAAGAACTGCTTACAGAGATCCGGGACCTGCTGAAAAAATAGGCGGAGTTTAATGTAAATTTATCCATCACTAATTTAACAGACATAGCTATGAAAAAGACGGTACTTGTTCTGTTTGTAATTTTATTCTCGGCTAACCTTTTTGCTCAGGATATCATTAAAGTTTCCAAAGCTAAAGATGAGGTGATGTCGGGTGCCCCGGCAGATACTGCCAAAAAGCCATGGTTTGTTCAGGGAACAGGCTCTATTGCTATTGCCCAGGCCGCATTTTCCAATTGGGCTGCCGGTGGTGAAAACTCCGTCGGACTTGCTGCCTTCGTGAATCTAAAGATCAACTACCGCAAAGGGAAACACATGTGGAGCAACACGATCGACTTTGGATACGGGTTCCAGTACCTCGGTGTAGGAGGCAATGCAAGGTCAACCAAAACAAACGACAAAATCGAAGTCACCACAGCGTACGGGTATGAATTGCATCCCAACAAAAAGTGGTACCTGACGGTTCTTGCCAACTTCCGATCGCAGTTTTCCGCCGGATACAATTATCCCGACGACAGTACCGTAATTTCGAAATTCATGTCGCCAGGCTATGTTGTGGTGGGATTGGGCATCACCTATGCCCCGGCAGAATGGTTTTATCTCTACGTTTCACCCGCATCCGTCAGGTTTACTTTTGTACTCGACACCGTGCTTGCCAACCAGGGAGCTTTTGGCGTTGAAAAGGGCAATAACATTCGCGGAGAATTCGGCCCGTACCTTCGAGCCGACCTGAATAAAGACCTTGCCAAAAACATCAACATCACCAGTAGCCTCGAACTCTTCACCGATTACCTTAAAAACTTCGGCAACATCGATGTAAACTGGAGCCTGCTGCTCACCCTCAAGGTTAACAAATGGCTCGCTACGTCAATTTCCACGCAGCTGATCTACGACGACGACATCATGATAAAAACAACACCAACTTCAGAACCCGGACCGCGAACGCAGTTCAAAGAGCTGCTCGGTGTGGGGGTTTCCTATAAATTTCATTAAAAAAAATGCTCCTTAACGGAGCATTTTTTTTACATTTGGGGTCAAAATAAAAACACATGGCACATCATTCAGAACCTGCAGAACACCTTACCCACGAACAACTGAAGTTCAACGAGCATACTGTTCGTGCCGGTCATTTTACCAAAATCGATCTCTTCCGCTCTGCACGGGAGGAGTACAAAGCTGCTCTGGTATATAAGCCGGGCGACGATACCTGTTTGCGGGAGATCGGGGTGATGAACAGCTACATAGCGCGCGACCGGAAAACAGTGTTGACGGTAGTTCCCATCGTGACGGCAATAATTCTGATTATCGCTTTCCTGGGTTAATCCTTAACCATTTTTTGCAAACAGGCTTCTCATTAATTCTGCAACGGTTTCCCGGTCGTAGGGCTTAAGCAGGTAATCGCTGAACCCTATCGCCAGCAACTTGTCGCTGTCGCCGATAGATGCGTAACCGGTTACGGCAACAATAGGAATATCGCGCATTTCAGCCCGCTTCCGTATTTCCAGCATAACCTGAACTCCATCCATACCGGGTCCGAGGTTTATATCCATCAGAATGGCATCGAATTTTCTTTGTCTTGTCATTTCAATGGCCGCCTTCCCGTCAAGGGCACTGTATATATTGCAGTAGTCCTTGATATAGACCATGAGTAGCTGGAGATTTATCAGGTTATCCTCCACAAGGAGAACATCAGGCAGGATGGCCTTTTCGGACTGATCCGACGCTGACGGAGGCAGATTTCCAGGCCTGGCAACCGGCTCCGACATCGAAAAGTACTCCACTGACTATTCTGGACTATAGTAGGCCAGTGATTCTGGACTAAAGTCGGCCACTCATTCCGGAGTAAAGTAGGCCACTCATTCCGGAGCAAAGTAGGCCAGCGATTCTGGTCCAAACCAGGCCAATTTTTTAGAAAAGCTGGC
>JANXZO010000025.1 GCA_025355465.1 Bacteroidales bacterium | reverse complement strand
CACTCAGGAGAAAATCAATTGAAAAAAAATAGTACTTTTATAATCCCATATGACCTTTGATATAGGTGGCCTACTTTGCTCCGGAATCACTGGCCTACTTTACTCCGGAATGAGTGGCCGACTTTGTCCGGAATAGTCACTCCACTGCCGGTAGCTTGAATGTGAACTCCGAACCTTGTCCGAAAACACTGGCCAAACTGATCTCCCCTCCCATCAGCGAGACAATCTTTTTACTGATGCTCAGCCCCAGACCACTCCCTTCAAACTGTCGTCCATAACCTTCACTTACTTGTCTGAATGCCTCAAAGATCAGGCGGTGGTTCTCCGGAGAGATACCGATTCCAGTATCCTTCACAGTGACAGAAACCATGGGAGCGCCACCTTTTTGTCCGTTGTTCACAAGGATGGATACACTTCCCTGTTCGGTAAATTTAACAGCATTGTCGACCAGGTTTTTCAGCAGGTGAAGCACCAGGTGTTCGTCACCGATGACTTGCAGGGATGGCGGAACATTATGATAAAATTCAAGATTTTTCTGTCTCCTGACGGAATCATACGAAGCGAGTACGTTCTTAACAATCTTTTCGATCTTAACCGGCTTAAACTTCCGCGTAACCTTGTCTGATTCGAGGTACGAAAGATCCATGATAGCATCCAGGGTATCCATCAGCCGCCGTCCGGAGATCAGAATATTTGCTGCCTTTCCGCGTGCATCATCGTCGTTAAGTTCATTCATCAGGATCTCGGCAAATCCGAGAATACCGTTCATCGGAGTTCGCAACTCATGATTCATGTTGGCAAGCAGGGCCGAGGTAAGTTTACTGGAAACGTCGGCATTCTGCTTGGCGATGACCAGTTCCTGTTGTATTTTTCTGCGATGGATGGTAAGCGCAATCTGCTCGGAAACATAGATCAGGATGTCCTTTTCCTTTTCCCCATACCGGATCTTGGGCGAATAACTCTGTACGACCAGTACACCAATGGTTTCATGATCGATTTTTAACGGAACCCCCAACCAGTCAAGCGAAGGTTCGCCAACCAATTCGATCATCCCCCGGTCCATCATATATTGTGAATCTTCGGGGCGGGCAAGCAGCGGTTTCCCGGACCTCAGAACGAATTCGGTAAGTCCGTTTCCCAACTGTGAAGGGGTTGGCGGGGACTCCTTCTCATCCACAAAATACGGAAAGGAGAGGGTCTTTCTGTCCGGTTCCAGAAGGGCGATATAAAGGTTACGGGCATCCATCAACTCCCCGATAACGATGTGTATGGAGGTATAGAGTTCGTTGGTATCGCTTATCGAATGAGCCAGTTCGGAGATCCGGTAGACTGCATTTCTTGATTTTTCAGAATTAATGACCTCAGAAATATCCTTGCTTATGGTCATAATACCAAGAATATTTCCCTGTTCATCAAGAAGTTGAGACGTAGACGTGAGCAGGTAAACGGTGGTTCCATCCTTACGCTTGTGTACCACCTCCCCTTTCCAGCTTCCGCTCTGTTCGAGTTCCTTGAAAACAGCCTCCCGCGACGCTTTTGAGAAATCGATCCGGAGCGAGCCACCGCTGTATTTACCCACTACATCTTCTGCCGTCCAGCCGTAAATTTTTTCTGCCCCCTTATTCCAGCTTTGAATCATCAGATCCTTGTCGAAGGTGATAATGGCATCATTAACCTCTTCCAGCAATGCCGACATAAATTTGATCCTGCCTTCCGCTTTTACGCTGGCTTGTTGCATGGTATATTGATTCCGGTAGAACTGAAGTTGCTGGTTTTTCCACATCAACAGCACGCTGACCACCGATATCGCAAAAAATGCAAGGAGGTAGAGGAAAATGCTGAATGCACGGCTTCTCAACGGCGCATATACCTCCTTCTGGTCGATCTTTGTAATGAGCGACCAGCGTGTTCCGGGAATCCGCATTATATCGGCCAATACCGGGGTTCCCCGGTAATCATTGGCCTCAACCATAGCAAGTGTTCCACCGGCAGGCAGCGCCTTGGCCAGAGAATCACCGGTCTGACTTCGCAGAAAGGAAGGCGCCCTGCTGTATTGGGGCCGGTCAACCAGGTAAGTAAGCGTATCGCCATTTACCTCTATCAGAAGATTCTCTCCGGTGGCCATTTTAATCGGCCAGTTTGTGATCATTGGAAACAGCATTTTTGCCGGGTCAGTGCCGAAGAGGACGAACCCGATCAGGACCCTTTCATGCCAGAGTGGGTAAGCGCTGGTGATCGACTTGCTGCCGGTCCGGCTGTTCCTGTGGATATCCGTGTTTGCCAAATAATCCACTGCGTGCATCCGCAGCGCCGACGAATCCGGCATCTCGAATTCAAAGGCGGAATCAAATGCAGAAGCCAGAAGCTCGCCCCGCGGGCTGAACACAACGATAGCGCTGTAATTGAAACTTTTCTTTACCGGTATCAGCCAGCTTTCGACCTGGTCCCGCAGGGTTTTATCATCCGGTGTGGTGTTCAATTTCTTTACCAGCGTCAGGAAATCCCTGTTGGATGCGACAAAGCGTCCTTCGACCTTCCGTTCGTTCATCCATGCAGAAATTTCGTTGACCTTAAACGATGAGATCACCGCCAGGAACCTGTGCTGATCGTCTTTAATCTCCCTTCGCTCCCGCTGAAAATAGAAATGGGCACCCAGCAACAGCAATAATATCAGGCTAGAAAAAAGCAATACAACAAACAGTGGTGTCCTAAAAATTTTTTGGTCTTTTTCCATTGCCGGGAATATTGCAACTCAAAGATATGGAAAAACAAAATGCCTTTTCATCCAAAAATCATGACAGAATTTATAAATTTGTGAAGATCGTCAGAAAAGAAATCAAATATGATGGAAACAAATAAAGGCATCCTGTTTGCAATTGTCAGGGAAGATCCATGGCTGGAACCTGCTGCGGAAGAGATTAATGCCAGGTTTGAAAGGTATACCGGCACACTTGGAGAGATTAATTCGGGATGGGGCACCCTGAGCGCATTTGCGGATGGCTATCTCCATTATGGATTTCATTACGACCGGAAACGCAAAGGTTGGCATTATCGTGAATGGGCTCCGAAAGCACAGGACCTGTATCTTTTTGGCGATTTTAACGACTGGCAACGTTACGCACACCGTCTCACGCCGGATGCTTCCGGCAATTGGGAGATTTTCCTTCCTGACGACAAATACAAGGAAAGGTTTACCCATCTTGGACGGGTTAAGGTACTGGTTCATTCGGAATCGGGATGGCATGAGAAGATACCAGCGTATATACGACGGGTCGTACAGGACACCTCAACACTGGATTTCTCAGGTCAGTTGTGGGCTCCGGCAAAAAAGTTTGACTGGGAAGGCGACCGGTTTGACCTGAGCCGGTTACATGAACTTCTTATCTATGAATGTCACATCGGAATGGCCCAGGAGCGTGAAGGAGTTGGCACTTTTACCGAATTTGCAGATTACCTGATACCCTATATTAAAAATTCAGGCTACAACACGATCCAACTGATGGCCATCGCCGAACATCCCTATTACGGCTCTTTCGGATACCATGTGACCAACTTTTTTGCGGTCTCTTCACGGTTCGGAACCCCGGATGACCTGAAATATCTTGTTAAAAAAGCCCACGAACAGGATATCGCGGTCATTATGGACCTCGTCCACTCGCATGCTGCCAAAAACACCATGGAGGGCCTGAATCAGTTTGACGGTTCCGACGATCAATATTTTCATCCGGGTGAACGCGGCAACCACCCGCACTGGGATTCCAAATGTTTCAACTACGGAAAACGGGAGGTTCTTCAGTTCCTTCTTTCCAACATTAAGTTCTGGCTGAAAGAGTTTCATTTTGATGGATTCCGCTTCGACGGGGTGACCTCCATGATGTATTTCGATCATGGTTACCGCGGAAACTGGGACCTGGATGGGTACTTCTTTCACGGTGTCGAGTGGGACGCCCTCGTTTACCTGCAACTTGCCAACACACTGGTACAAAAAATCAAGCCACACGCCATTACCATTGCCGAAGACGTAACCGGCATGCCGGGACTATGCAGACCGGTAAAAGAGGGAGGTATCGGGTTTGACTGGAGACTGGGCATGGCAATACCCGATTACTGGATCAGGGTCCTTAAGGAGACCAAGGATGAAGACTGGAACATGCATGAGATGTGGGACGTGATGACAAACCGTCTTCCCAAGGTCCACACTATTGCCTACTGCGAATCGCATGATCAGGCGCTGGTTGGCGATCAAACCATTGCCTTCAGACTGATGCAGAGTGAAATTTATTTCAAGATGAGCAAGCGCGACCATAGCACCGGGATCGACCGCGGAATTGCCCTTCACAAAATGATAAGGCTGATCACCATAGCGCTGGGCGGTCAGTCTTATCTTAACTTCATGGGAAACGAATTCGGTCACCCCGATTGGATCGATTTTCCCCGTGAAGGGAATAACTGGAGTTTCCAGTACGCACGACGGCAATGGTCGCTGCTCGAGAACCCGGATCTGAAATACCATTATCTGGCAGGCTTTGACAAAAAAATGCTTTCGCTGATCAGGTCATTCAGCCTGTTCGATGTTGTTTATGGTGATCTTATTAACATTGATGAGGAGAACAAAACGGTTATTTTCAGCAGACAGGGCTTGATTTTCGTGTTCAATTTTCATGTCAGCCATTCGATCCCGGATTACACTTTTGCCATCCCGGAACCCGGCGATTACCGGCTGCTTCTTAATTCTGACGACCCGCAATTCGGCGGTCACGGGCGAATCGATGGTTCCGTGATCTACACCACAGCCTACAACGAACATGAAAAAATTCACCGGCTCTCGGTTTATAACACCAACCGTACGGCTCAGGTATTCGAGCGTTTCGCATAATTTGCTATCTTTGTGGCAGAAAATCATGTGTCATGAACGCTCACTTCCATACCCTCGGTAATTTCGGCAAACTACCTGCGCTGATCCTGCTGTCAACCTGTTTTTTTCTTTTTTCAGGAAGTCCTCTGAGTGCTGAAGCCAAGGCCGATACAGCCTTTTCGGTTTCATTCCGGGTGAATATGAGCAAAGCTGTCTCCCAAAACATTTTCGATCCGGAAACCGACCTGGTTTACATCGTGTGCGACCAGGGCATCGGAGCCAACGTGATGGTTCCTTCACCCGACGAAGTGTACACCATAACACTTCCTGCTCTGGATTCGGGAGTTACCGTACATTATAAATTCAGGATAAACAACGACACTCCGGAGGTTTTAACCCGGTCGGTTACGCCTGTGAACAGACACACAACCATTGATGCATGGTGGAATAACATCCCGCTCAACCTGACAATTTTCACCGTTAACATGACCTATGCAGCAAAAGCAGGTCTGTTAAACCCTGCGGTTGATTCCGTCATGGTTGCCGGCACAATGAACAGCTGGACACCGGTAAAGATGCAACGCGTGGATACGACCCTTAAATACCAGATCGGCGTTCCCCTCGACACCGGTGATATCGTAGAATACAAATACCGGATTAACGCCGGCAGTCTGAAAGAGGAACTTGCCGGCCAACCCAACCGGATGATCCGTGTTCGTGACTCCATACTCCGGATCAGCAATTTCTTCAACAACATCAATCCGGCCTGGTTGCCCATGACATTTAAGGCAGACCTGAGTTACTACGTGGACTCACATCAGTTTTCGCCGGAAAATGATTTTGTGGATGTTGCAGGACCATTTAACAACAATGGAGGAAATGATGTGTTGTTCGATGTGGATGGCGATACAGTTTACACCCTGACCACATTTATTGATACGAGTTACATACGCAGGGATTCCCTGAAATTCAAATACCGCATCAACGGCAGCTGGCAATCCGCTGAATTGCAGGGCAAACCTTACCGTTATTATCCTTTCCACGACACATTAACAGGGCCTCCGAATGTTTCACTGGAATGGTACAACAACCTGAACCCGAATATTCCCACACCGCCATGGGTCACAAACGTGGCTGTACAGGGTCATCTGATCAACCACAAAATTTTATCCGGAACCTACACCTATTGGAATGTGAATGGAATACCGGAGGGAATTTCACAATATCAATGGTTCAAAAGTATCGATTCGCTCGGGACCAATATCACTCCGATCGATACCGCCTGGAGGATAACCTATACAGTTGACACAACGGACATTGGCAAATGGCTGTTCTTCCGGATCATCCCCAAAGCTGCCGGTGGCGACTCAGCCACAGGAAAGTCAGTCATGGTGAGGGCTGGCAAAGTGGGCGGAGTAGGCATTGATGAAACCCTTGAGTACGCAGTAAGGATATATCCCAATCCGGTTTCAGAGATGTTTACCATCGAAACCATGGCGCCCGTAAAATTGATCGAAATCTGCGACCTGACCGGCAGGACTGTATTTTCCCTGTCGCCGGAACCTGCCCTCGTTACCCGTCTCAATGCGACGCTGCTTCCGGCCGGATTTTATATCCTGAAGGTGTCTGATGTACGTAACGGCAAAGGTGTTGCCAAATTCCTGAAACAATAAATCCTCAGGAGAGCAGGAAGGATACATCTGATCCTGACTCAAACTCTTCCGGTTCCTTCCCATAGCGGAAGACCCTCAGCGATCTTTTACCCTTAAGCTGAATGATATTACCTTCAATCCAGAAGAGACATCCTTCTCTTAAGCCGGCAATGGTCGTATTCCTGTTCACCGCGAGGTACTCGAACAACCGCTGTTCGCGTGTTTCACCGGCATGCCCGGCGGGATTGGCATCAAGGTAGTGAGGATTGATCTGAAACGGGATTACCTTCAGACAATTAAACGAAGGTGGCTCGCAGATGGGCATGTCATTGGTGGTTTTCATAGTTGGACAAGCTACATTGGCCCCGGCACTCCAACCAACGAAAGGGATTCCCCTGACAATCTTCCGGCGAATTGCCTCCATCACACCAAACTCCTGCATCATCAATGCCAGGTGAAAGGTATTCCCTCCGCCAACCACAATTGACTCCGCTTCATTGACAGCAATTACCGGATTGGCTTCGTGATGTATGGAGTTGAGTTCGAAGCCCATCTCCCTGAATATTTTCCTGACCCTTTCTTCATAAACGTCGAAAGATTTTTCAATACTCCGGGGATCAAGATTCACCCCTGCGTAGGGGATAAACAGAACCTTTTTCACGCCGAACTTATTTAAAAAACAGGCGATATATTCACGCGGCCATAACAGGTATTCCTCCCCTGCATTGGTTGAGTTACTGATCAATAAAAGATTTCGGTTCATACCATTAAATTTGGCATAAAAGTAATGGAAAGTTCTTACTTTTGAGCCAAGGAAGAAGAAAAATTGATGCAACTGATGAAAGAGAAGCCAATCTTGGGATTCTGGCAAATCTGGAACATGAGTTTCGGGTTTTTAGGCATACAATTCGGATTTGCTTTGCAGAACGGGAATGCATCGAGAATCCTCATGACATTCGGCGCCGACGTTCACCAACTCAGCTGGTTCTGGTTAGTTGCACCCATAACCGGCATGATTATTCAACCGATCGTCGGACACCTCAGCGACAAAACATGGTGCAGGCTTGGGCGGCGCAGACCCTACTTTCTTGTCGGCGCACTCCTGACGAGCCTGGCACTTATTCTGATGCCCAATGCGCCGCACCTTGCCAGTATTATCGCGCCGATGTTCATCGGAGGTGGCTTACTGATGATCATGGATGCATCCATCAACATTTCCATGGAACCATTCAGGGCACTCGTGGCAGATAAACTGCCTGAAAAGCAACATACGCTGGGTTTTTCTGTGCAAACCATGCTTATCGGCATCGGAGCGATCGTGGGATCATGGCTTCCGTACATTCTGGGCAACTGGCTCGGAGTATCGAAAAATGCAAGCGCGAACGGACTTGTTCCCGACAACGTCACCTATTCTTTCTATGTTGGCGCCTTTGTATTGCTTTCCACCATTCTGTGGACCGTCTTTTCCACTTCCGAATTGCCTCCTGAGCAGTTAAAACAAGATGATCAAAAAGAGCGAAAGGGAAAATTTATCATCCCTCAGATCATGGTTAAATTGCTGCTCGTACAGTTTTTTTCATGGTTCGCCCTTTTTTCAATGTGGGTGTACACCACACCCGCCGTGGCCCTCAGGTTTTATGGAACGACGGATGCCAATTCATTGATTTTTCAGAAGGCAGGCGATTGGGTAGGAATCCTGTTTGGCATCTATAATGGCGTCTCTGCCATCATCGCCCTGATGCTACCGGTTGTTGTAAAACGCTTTTCGAAAAAAGCCACCCATGCCCTGGCGCTGAGTATCGGAGGTTTGTCGCTGTTGTCATTCCTTGTTTTCACTGATCCGTATATGCTTATCATTCCGATGGTCGGAATCGGCATCGCCTGGGGCAGTATCCTGGCCATGCCATATGCCATGCTGGCCAGCTCAATACCACCAAACAGGATGGGCGTATATATGGGATTGTTTAACATGTCGATCACCATTCCACAAATTGTAAGCGGCATTTTAAGCGGACTAATCCTCAAATATTTCTTTGCAGATAATCCAATTTTATGTCTGGTGATGGCTGGAGTCAGCATGATCCTGGGCGCGGTGAGTGCTTTGTTTATCAAGGAGCGCCAGGCGGCATAAACGAAACACGAATTACATCATCCATTGAAATGAAAAGTAAAGTGCTGATGAAATTGGCAAAAAATGAGACCTGTCGGATTTACTTACTGATGGCGCTACCGCTTCTGTTCTGCCTTTCCGGCTGCCACCCGATGCCAAAGGTGCCGGCTGGTATTGAGGCAGGGTCGGATGACTCAACGATTGTTAAATACAGTCGAATTGAGAATGATTACGCGGCAGCCTTTTTTCAACAACATGATAAATTCCGGGCTGTTCTTTTGAATGAACTTCTGGGACGGGAAACGGCAAAACACCCGCAAGACAGTCTTGCATTTCAATCTTGCCACGGAGCCGATGGGAAGTCAAAAATTTACATCTCCGGCAATGAAGTCCGTTTGAAGAAAGCCGGTTCCGGGGGAGAAGACGCGATCCTCTTCAGGGAATCCGATCCTGCCTTTAAATTGAAAGTGTTTCTTTCCCGATCCGGTAACTTTATTTTTATCGAAAGTTTTTCAGAAACCACCTCCGAGGTATCCTTTCTCTCCTCCGACCTGCAGCACCTTCAGCAGCCCAGGCTGGTTTCTCCCCGTGAACAAGGCCACATTTACAGTGTAAACCATTTCGGGGGAAATTACTTTTGGATCCTCTCCAACCAGAAAGCTCCCAACCGGAAGTTGTTCGTTGCCCCGGTTATGAATCCCGGCCAGTCGGGATGGAACACGGCAATCCTTCCCAACGACAGTGTATTCATTGAAGGCTATACCATTCTGAATGAAAATTACCTCGTGCTGCTGCAGCGTAAAAACATGACGACAGGAATGCAGATAACCGAGATATTTCCATCCGGGCAACAGAAGGAGAAGATAGAGAACAAGATCAGTTTTACGGATCCGCTGGGCCATATCAGTGATATTTCCTACGAACCTGCAGAAGACAAGATCGTATTCCGTTATTCCGGCATGCGGAACCCGCTCACCTGCTATGCCTACGGCATCAGGTCACGGAAACTTTCCATTCGCTGGAGGACTCAGGTGAAGGGTTATAATCCGGATGACTATACCGCGAAGGTGATCCCGCTTGCCCTCAACGACGGAAGAAAGATTTGCCTTTCCCTCATGCAGCGGCAGAACATGGCGTACACCGATGGTTCAAACCCGATGCTCATTTGCATTAACAGCCTTGAAGGCAGCGACAATGAACCGGCATTCAATGCTTCATTTCTCAGCCTTCTCGATCGTGGCTTTGTAATAGCTGTGGCTGATCCGGAAACTTTTGGCGGGGGAACACCGGAACAACAGGAAAAAGACCTCATGGCCATCGGAGATGCCATGGCAAAGGAAAAATATTCCTCTGCTGATCTGATATCGATTTATGCCAACAACAATTTCTGTCCTCCAGTTTGCCGGTTGCTAAGCAACAAGCCGATCCGGCCAAAATCGGTGATTTTGGTTAACCCGCCACGCTTTACAGGCTGGACTAAACAGGAGTACCCGCAAATGTTTATGATCAATCATGGGCGCAATGGTGCAAACAACGCCACAGACCTTTTAATGACCGCATCAGCCATACGCCGGAACCAGACGGGCAAGAACCTCCTCCTGATAAGATCAATCAATCATAATGAAGTGAACGAAAAATTGCAATTGATGGCCGATCAGTGGTTATTCCTGCTATCATCTTATGGAATGAAGAAATAACCGAAAAAAATACCGGATATGAATATTGTTTTAAGTCAAACATGATATAAAAAACCTTTTATGCTGAAACAACGTGCCAGCGGAATACTCCTTCATCCAACTTCTCTCCCCGGAAAATATGGGATAGGGAGCCTTGGAAAACCCGCTTTTGATTTCATCGATTTCCTTGTAAAAGCAAAACAACAATACTGGCAAATTCTCCCCCTCGGTCCGACGGGCTATGGAGATTCCCCCTACCAGTGTTTTTCAGCCCACGCAGGAAATCCGAACCTGATAGATTTTGACCTGCTGGTAAAGAGTAAATATCTCCACCCCGACGACCTTGCAGATTTCCCGCACTTCGACGATGGTCCGGTTCGCTATGGTGATGTTCAGGACGAGAGGTTGCCGTTACTTCGCAAGGCATATCACAATTTTCTGATGTACGGCGACAGCCAGGAAAAGCTTGCGTACAGGAATTTTATCAAGGACCAATCGCAATGGATCAATGATTATTCGCTTTTTATGGCTATCAAAGCCAACCGCGGACAACGCCCCTGGCTGGAATGGGAACCCGGTTTAAAAGCCCGGGAAGCAGAGGCCATGAAAGTAATTCAGACGCTGTTGCATGAGGAGATCGATTACCACAAGTTCCTGCAGTTTGTCTTTTTCAGGCAATGGATGGCTGTGAAGGAGCATGCCCACAAGCACAAGGTAAAGATCATCGGTGACATTCCCCTTTACATTGCACTCGACAGTGCCGATGCCTGGGCCAATCCCGAATTTTTCGAAATTGATGAAAATTTGAACCCGATCCGTGTGGGTGGAGTGCCCCCCGATTACTTCAGTGAAACGGGACAACTTTGGGGAAACCCGCTGTTCGACTGGGAGAAAATGAAAAATACCGGATACCGTTGGTGGATCGAGCGTATAAAAACCAGTCTGTACCTGTATGACGTGATCCGGATTGACCATTTTCGTGGTTTCGCTGCCTACTGGGCAGTCCCCTATGGAGAAAAGACGGCGATGAATGGAAAATGGGTCAATGGTCCGGGAAAGGATTTCTTTGAGGTCCTCCGGAATGAACTCGGCACACTGCCTATTATTGCCGAAGACCTGGGAGTTATCACGCCGGATGTGGAAGAACTCCGCGATGAATTTGACTTCCCCGGCATGAAGATCCTTGAGTTTGCCTTTGATTCATCGGAAGCCAATGACTACATCCCCTATAATTATGTAAAAAACTGCATCGTGTACACTGGAACCCACGATAATGACACCGTGGTTGGATGGTATAAGTCAGCAGGCGCTGCCGACCGGAAACAGGTGCTTGATTATACAGACCACGACGAAAGTGAGCTCCACTGGTCATTCATTCGGCTTGCCTGGTCGTCGGTGGCATACACCGCCGTGGTTCCCATGCAGGATCTGCTTGGCCTCGACACTGATGCACGGATGAATTTGCCGGGAACAACTTCAAACAACTGGGTATGGCGAGCCAAAACGAATGATTTCAGCGCTGAACTTGCTGAGAAAATTGCGCATCTCACCGTGCTGTTTGGCAGGACTAGAACAATAAGGATCAAAAACTAAAATTTTATGAAACGTCTCGCCCTTGTTTTACTGTATCTGGTTCCGTTTTCACTTTTTTCGCAGCAGATCAAACTGGAACGCATCGAACCGACCTTCTGGTGGACCGGATTTAAAAACCATAACCTCCAACTGATGGTTTACGGGAAGGATATTTCGAAGACCACCGTCGGCCTGGTGTCAGAGATAAAACACATGCCCGAACTGCTGGATGTGCTCAAAGTCGCCAATCCTAACTACCTTTTTCTCGACCTCGTCTTATCCGACAACACAGAGCCCGGTTTTGTTGAAATCACCTTTTCTGTCAACAATACTGTGGTTACATCCTACAACTACGAGATCAAAGAAAGGGTGCCCGGTTCCGCTGCCAGGAAAGGATTCAACTCCTCGGATGCCATCTATCTTATTACTCCCGACCGGTTTGCCAACGGTGATACCACCAACGACAAATTGGGATTTCTTCTGGAGAAGGCCGATCGTACCAATAAAGACGGTCGTCACGGTGGCGACATCAAAGGAATTTCCGATCACCTCGATTATATTCAGAATCTCGGCGCCACCGCAATCTGGATCAATCCATTGCTTGAGAACGACCAGCAAGTCTATTCATATCACGGCTATTCCACCACCGATTATTATAAGATCGATCCCAGGTTTGGGAGCAATTTGGATTACTACAACCTGGCAGTTCAGATTCATATGCGGGGCATGAAACTCATCATGGACCAGGTGTTCAACCACTGCGGAAGCGGGCACTGGTGGATGCGGGACCTCCCCTCTCCCGACTGGATCAACGTGTGGCCCGAACTCACCCGGTCCACCTATCGAGCCGGATCGGTCACCGACCCGTACGTTTCGGAAAGAGACAGCAACCTGTTCGTTCGTGGCTGGTTCGACAAAACAATGCCCGACCTGAACCAGCGTAACCCGTTTCTTAAAAACTATCTGATTCAGAACAGCATCTGGTGGATCGAATTTGCCGGGTTGGATGGCATCCGGCAGGATACTCATCCCTACCCATTCAAAGAGATGATGGCGGAATGGGGAAAAGCTGTTCTTAATGAATACCCTGATTTCAATATCGTTGGAGAATGCTGGATGAATTATCCGGCCACTGTTGCCTATTGGCAAAAGGATGCCATGAACAGGGACGGTTACAATTCTAATTTGCCATCGGTTTTCGACTTCCCCTTGTATGATGCGCTCAACAAGGCATTCAACGAGCCAGAAGGATGGAATACCGGCGTTGTGCGCCTTTACGAAGTCCTGGCCCAGGATTTCTCCTATGCCAATCCGTCAAACATTGTGGTGTTTGCCGACAATCACGATGTGAACCGGTACCTGGATTCTCAGCACGACGACATCAGGAAAGTAAAGCTGGCCATGACGTTTGTACTTACAACGCGGGGAACTCCGCAGATCTTTTACGGCAGCGAAATTCTGCTGACGACCGGCAGCGACAAAAGTCACGGAACGCTCAGGAGTGATTTCCCGGGGGGATGGCCTGCCGATACGAAGAATGCTTTTACATCGCAGGGCCGAACCGACAAAGAGAACGACATGTACAATTTTACGGAAAGACTGCTGAAATACCGGAAATCGAAAGAGGTTCTTCAAACCGGGAAGCTCTGCCATTTTATTCCGGAGGACGGGATTTACATCTATTTCCGGTACAAAGGCAAAGAGACGGTCATGGTCGTGATAAACAATAATGAAGAGTCAAAAACCATCACCACAAGCCGTTATGATGAGTTTCTGAAAAAATACAAATCCGGGATGGAGATCATCACCGGTCAGACACTACCTGACCTGTCGAAACTGACGATCCCTGCCAAATCATCATTCGTGGTTGAGTTGATGAATTAATGAAGTTTTGAATCGTTGAAATAAACAGATGTCTATGCTCAAGATCCAGAAAAACCTCTCCAACATTTTTTATGTAGTGCTCGGACTTCCAAGCACTGCCATGGGATTTGCCCTTTCTATCCAGATTGCCGTGTTAAGCTGGATATTGAGAACCAAATACAACCTCGAAATTGACCAGATCGGCATTGTGTGGGCTGCCGGTCCGATTGCCGGGATAATCGGGCAACCCATTATCGGGCTCATCAGCGACAAGGTATGGTTCTGGGGCGGGCGACGCAAGCCGTTCATCATTATCGGAGGTATCCTGGCGGCATTGATGATCTTCGCACTCCCGAACATAGACCAGATCAACAATTTTTTCGGGATCGGCAGTATTCTGGCTGTGGCCATTACGGTTGCTTTAACCCTAGACCTGTCGATCAACATCAGTTTCAATCCTACCCGTTCCATCATAGCGGATGTAACACCCGGTGGACAGCCACGAACCAAAGGGTATACCTGGATGCAATCGATATCAAACCTTTTCGGCAGTGGCGCCTACCTGATGGGTGCACTGATCGGAAACTATTTCCTGATCTATGCAGGAGTTATTATCGTTCTTGTTTTTTCGATCGGCCCCCTGCTGTTCATTCAGGAGCCCCGCTACCTGAACGACCAGGAGAAACCATCCAAAGGAGCCAGGACCAAGCTTTCATGGAGCGGTATGAAAATCAACCTGCTTCAGTATAACCAACTATACCGGATATATCTGGCCCATGCATTTTCCTGGCTCGGGATCCAGACCATGTTTGTTTATATGTTTGCCTTTCTCGAACAAAAGCTACCAGCCATTGCCGGCACGGATCTTACCGACCGGAATGCCCGGCTCGGACAAATGATCGGGTGGTCGTTTTTTATCCTGAATGCGGTCGGAGCCATCTGGCCGGTGGTTCTGCTTGAGCCTCTGAGCAAGAAGATCGGACGGGTAAAAACCCATGCATTAATGGTCGCCATGATGTCACTTGGTTATTTTGGCATTGTTTTCCTTGCAAAAAGCGCGATCATTCTTTACCTGATGATGTGTATCCTTACCCTGGGATGGGCTGCTGTTGTAAGCCTGCCGTTCGCAATCATGTCTGAAAAGGTGGATAAAGCCAGGATGGGATTTTTCATGGGCATTTTCAACCTCTCGGTAGTGATCCCTCAACTTGTGGCCAGTTCAGTGATCGGGACTGTAATTAAAGATGCAGCTGACAAAGGAATTATTTTTATTATCAGCGGGGTATCACTGGCCATCTCCGCAGCATTGTGGTTATTTGTAAGCGAAAGTAATCGCACAACGGTAAAACAATAATACCCCGTCCATGAATAAACTGCGTTTAATCGTATTTGCTTTTTTTTTATGGTCGGTAAGTCTGCAGGCTCAAACTTTTCAGCAATTTCTCCTGCGGATGAACGGTCTGCCTGAAAATGCAAGGCAGTCAGTGGCCGACAGTTTTCTTTCGGCAGTCAGCACCTGTCCACTGGTTGAATATGACACGCTCGTCCATTTTATCTATTCCGGAGAGGCACAATCCGTCGGCATTGCCGGAGATCAGACAGGCTGGAGTCCCGACATCAACCTTCAAAGGATCAGCGGGACGACATTCTGGTACTTTACCACCCATTACGAGGCTGATGCCCGACTTGATTACAAAGTCGTTGTGAATGTAAATAACTGGATACTCGACCCGCGCAATCCGAATACCTGCACCGGTGGATATGGTCCGAATTCCGAACTGCGGATGCCCCAGGATCCGGCTCCTCCCGAAATCGTCTATCATTCAGAAATCGCCCATGGCAGGATTCACGACACAACATTTTACAGCAGCAACCTTGGCAACAGCCGGAATATCCGCATTTACCTCCCGCCCGGTTATCCTGAAACAGGGAAGCAGTACCCCCTGATCGTTTTTCACGACGGCCCCGACTACCTTAGCCTCGGCGCTGCTGCCAATGTGCTGGATTACCTCATCTCGCAGGGCAGGATCATGCCGGTAATCGGAATTTTTGTCCCACCCGTGAACCGCGATGCAGAGTATGCCGGAGCCAAAATTGACCTTTTTACTGCCTTTATCACGGAGGAGTTGCTGCCAGATATTGATTCCAGGTACCACACCAGCAAGGAACCTGACCGAAGGGCAACCCTTGGTGCTTCAAACGGCGGAAATATTGCATTATACATTGGAATCCGCCATCCGGAGGCACTCGGCTGCATTGCGGCCCAATCCAGCAACGTAATTCCGGCTATCACCAGCACGCTTCTCAACGGACCACAGCTCAATCTCGTTTTTTATCTGGATATCGGCGAATATGATATCCCGGTGCTGATTCCCATGGTTCATCAGCTGGATTCTGTTCTTACCCTGAGAAACTACAATCACCAGATGCTGGAAATTCACCAGGGGCACAGTTGGGGTAATTGGAAAGAGCATCTTAAAATTCCATTGGAACAGTTTTTTCGTATCCCCGATGGAATTAACGAAAACGGTGATCAGCCTGGTTTCCGGCTGGAACAAAACCACCCTAACCCCTTCCGGGATAAGACCCTGATCCGTTTCACAGCGCCACCGGGTTCCTATGCCACCCTTACACTTTCCACCGCCGGAGGTAAAATGGTTGAAACAATTTTTTCGGGCATGATCGCTCAGTCAGGCAATCTGGTAAGTCTCTACCGAGGTAGTTACGCTGCCGGAAACTACTTATGCACCCTCTCTGCCGGAGGCAAAACACACAGCAGGGTGATTACAATTAAAAATTAGGATAATCATTTAAGATTTGTCAATTAACCATTAATTTTCAGGGAAATGAAACAACTGCTTTACTTACTCTTGGGATTGAATTTATTGATTCTTGCGGGTTGCGGATCAAACGACGACATCCGGGTTTCTACGGAACCCCAGATGATAAAACTTACGGCTCCGGTTCTCGTAAGCACCCTCGACTCAACCGTTATCGAACTCCGGGATTATTTCCGCTTCCCAAACAAATTAGATTCCATTTTCATAAATCCCCAACTCTCCTTTTACATCACCCCCGATTCGGGCAAGATGGTGATCAGGCCCGTCGACCGCAATTTTCCAAGAATGAGCGTGATGGAAGTGTGGTCGAAAGGATACCCCTATTCACTTCTTCTTGAGCGTTCTACAAAAACACGGTACCGTTACACTTTTGATCCGGGCAATAAAAAATATAAACGGGTTCAGCTTTCGGGTCAGATGAATGACTGGAATCCGGTAGCAGGTTATATGTTTGAGAAAGATAAGAAATGGCATATCGACCTTAGTCTGTTCCCCGGGAAGTACCAGTATAAACTATTTCTGGATGGGAAGATGAAGAACGACCACAACTGCAAGGATTCTGTTGCCAATGGAAGCGGTGGATACAATTCCCTGCTCACGATCGGAAATCTTAATCCGTCCGGTCTTCCTGGCTTGTTCACCCGGATGGCGGATGGACGCAAAGTCAGCATCGGATTAAAAAACAAAGCCGACACGATCTTCGTGCTGTGGTCCAATCACCTGCTTGACCAGAAATTCTGGAGGCGAGACAGCGCCGGACTTACAATTGACATTCCGCGAAAAGCCAAATCATATACGAGAAGCTTTATCCGCGTATGGGCGGTAAATTCAGCAGGCATCTCCAACCAGATCCTTGTCCCGGTGCGGGATGGCAAAGTGCTTACCGATGCATCCAAGCTGAAGCGCACCGATCAGGAGGCGATGATTATGTACTTCGCCATGGTTGACCGTTTCCGCAACGGAAATACCGCGAATGATGCCCCGGTAAAAGACAAGGAAATTGACCCCCGGGTGAACTATAAGGGCGGTGACCTTGCCGGGATAACCAAGTCAATTGAAGATGGATATTTCACCAGTCTCGGAATCAATACCCTTTGGATCTCGCCCATCACACAGAACCCCTATACCGGATTCAATGAATTCCCTGCCCCGCACAGGAAATTCTCTGGTTATCATGGTTATTGGCCTATTTCGCTGAATACGATCGATACACGGTTTGGAACGCCAGACGAATTGCAGCGGCTGGTGAACGAAGCCCACAGCAAGGGTATAAACGTGATCCTCGACTTTGTTTCTCATCATGCACATCAGGATTATCCAGTGCTTAAAACACATCCCGACTGGATTACACAACTGGACCTGCCCGGTAAACGAAAAAATATCCGGAACTGGGATGAACAACGACTGACAACCTGGTTCGATATTTTTCTGCCCACATTTGATCTCACAAAACCGGAAGTTGCAGCGATGGTGAGTGATTCAGCCGCCTTCTGGATTAAACAATACAAATTGGACGGAATGCGCCATGATGCTGCAAAACATGTTCCCGAGAACTACTGGCGGTTGCTCACGGAAAAACTGAACCGCGATGTGGTAATCCCTGAAGGAAGGGAGGTGTTCCAGATCGGCGAGACATTTGGCAGCCGTGAACTTGTGAAGAGCTATATCAATCCCGGAATGCTCGATGCCCAGTTTGAATTTAACCTCTACTGGGATGTCCGCAACTCATTTGCCACCGACAACGCCTCGTTCCGCGACCTTAATTTCTCACTGCAGCAGTCGTTCGACTATTATGGCGAACACAATCTGATGGGAAATATCACCGGCAACCAGGACATGCCTCGTTTTATCTCCTATGCCAGCGATGCCTTAAGTTTTATGGAAGATGCCACGGAGGCTGGCTGGAAAAGAGACATCCGGGTGAAAGATACGGTCGGTTACAGGAAGCTGGCATCCATGATCGCCTTCAACATGACCATCCCGGGGGTCCCGGTAATTTTTTACGGGGATGAGTTTGGTCTACCCGGAGGCGGAGATCCCGACAACCGCCGGATGATGAAACTCGACAGCCTGGATAAGCACGAGACCTACCTGAAATCTGTCACAAGTCAGCTTACCCGGCTTCGCAGCTCAAGTCTGCCGCTTGTTTACGGAGATTTCACCACCCTGAAAGTAAATGACAAGGTCTATGTTTACCTGCGTTCATACTTCGATAAAGCCGTCGTGGTCATTTTCAACAAAGACAGAGCTTCCCGTAAAATAGAATTTGAGCTGCCCGATCGCTTTAGAACAACAGAATTAACCGCCAGGTTCGGCAATACTTTCACCCTGACAGACGGAAAAATTTCGCTTAGCCTGCCTGGTAATTCATTTGAAATCGTGACTAACAAGTAGGACATGAAAACGTGCTATCTCGTTACCGCAGCATTAACAGTACTGCTTTTAACTCTTAGTGTGCCGGGTGCTACCTATGCCCAGAAAAAGACTATAAGCCATGTGGAATGGAGCCGGAATGCAACGATTTATGAAGTAAATATCCGGCAGTTTACGCCTGAAGGCACCTTCAAGGCATTTGAGAAACACCTTCCCCGGTTACAGAGCATGGGGGTCGGCATCCTTTGGCTCATGCCGATCAATCCACTCGGGGTTAAAGAACGTAAAGGAAGTCTTGGCAGTTATTACTCAGTTCGCGACTACATGGCTGTTAATCCTGAATACGGTACGCTGCAGGACTTCAAAAACCTGGTTAAAAAAGCCCATGAACTTGGAATGAAAGTTATCGTTGATTGGGTTGCCAACCATACTTCGTGGGATAATAAACTGATCACGGAACATCCGGATTGGTACAAAAAGGATGAGAAGGGAAATATTGTTTCACCCGTTGCCGACTGGACCGATGTGGCTGCCCTTGATTTCAGCAATGTGGAATTGCGCAAATATATGACAGATGCGCTTGTGTATTGGGTTAAACAAACCGATATTGATGGATACCGGTGTGATGTGGCAGGAATGGTGCCGATAGATTACTGGAATAAAGCTATTCCACGGCTGCGAAAAATCAAACCTGTTTTCATGTTGGCCGAAGACGAGTCGCCGAAAATGCATGATAGCGCCTTTGATGCAACTTACGCATGGAACTTCCACCATATTATGAACAATATTGCGAAAGGGAAAAAGAGTGCTGATAAGATTGACTCCCTGTACGCAGTTGAAAATAAATCCTATCCTGCAGATGCTTACCGCATGCGCTTTACCTCCAACCATGACGAAAATTCATGGCAGGGGACTGAATACGAGCGTATGGGCGACGCAGCAAAAACATTTGCGGTGTTCACATTCACATTCCCGGGAATTCCCCTTGTTTACAGTGGTCAGGAGTCAGCAATGAACAAACGGCTTCGGTTCTTCGACAAGGATACCATCCCATGGGGAAAATATCCCCTTGATCCATTTTATACAAAGCTGACCGGTCTGAAAAAGATCAACCCGCTGCTAGATGCCGGAAATAAAGGCGGTTCATTTGTGAAAATTCCCACCACAAACGACAAAGCGGTCTATGCCTTTCTGCGCAAAGGTGCCAAGGATAAAATATTCGTAGTGCTCAACCTTACGGCGTCGGAACAATCAGTGCAACTGACAGGAAATGAATTTGCCGGACGTTATACAGAACTTTTCTCAGGGAAGAAAAGAGAATTCAACCCTGGTGAACTTGTTAAACTTACAGGTTGGCAGTATTTTGTATTCACAAGTGAATGAGCTTCGTCGTTTTTTTTACGTATTTCAATATTGTAATACCAAAAAAAACATTCTCTCCTTATTTAGAATGTTAATATTTTATTAATTTTGCCGACTATAGAAGGCCTATTCCTGTAATATTATATTATATTTATATCACTAAATCTAAAAGTGTATGAAAAGAAAAATACGCCTGAAGTTGAAAACCCTGTTGGTGATTTTCCTTTTTTTGGGAGGATCAGCGGGCCTTTATGCCCAGAATGTTGAAGTTTCCGGGGTAATTTCTGAAGCGGGTACCGGTGAGGATCTGATCGGTGCCACTGTGCTGTTAAAAGGCACCACCACGGGCACGGTCAGTGACCTTGACGGAAAGTACAAGATAAGCGCTCCCGTAGGCGGGATACTGCGCTTCTCGATGGTGGGTTACATTACCCAGGAAGTTACAGTAAAACAGGCTGGAAAATTGGATATGAACCTTCAGGTGCAGTCGACCAACCTCGACGACGTGATCGTAATTGGTTACAGCACCCAGAAGAAGACAGATAAAACCGGTGCTGTCAGTACAGTAAAGGCCGATGACCTGAACGCCGGGGTTATAACCAATCCCATTCAATCGATGCAGGGGAAGGCAGCCGGGGTGCTTGTTTCCAAAAGCGGTGGCGACCCAAGTGCTGATTATAAAGTACGTATCCGCGGGGCCTCCGGGTTTGAATCAAACACCCAGCCTCTGTACGTCATTGATGGAATTCCTGGTGCGGATCCCAACATCGTTTCATCCGATGATATTGAGACTTACAACATCCTCAAGGATGCTGCATCTACTGCTATCTATGGATCACAGGGATCAAACGGTGTTATCATCATTACCACAAAAAAAGGAAAAGGACCCGGTGTTAATAAGGATGGTACAAAAGATGATGGCTCTTACAGCAACATAGAATTCAGTTCACAGATCTCCATGGAGAATGTGGCTCACAAACTGAAACTCCTGGATGCCGGGCAGACACGCGATTTTGCCGGACAGGTTCTTGCCAAAGCACAACTTACCCACCCTAACTGGACAATGGACAGTGTGTTTGTTGATGGCGGTGCCAACACAGACTGGCAGAACGCAATTTACAGGACAGGAATTGCGACACAAACATCCCTCAGTTTTTCAGGAGGCAACAAACACAACTCCTACCTGGCCGCAGTAACCAACTCCAACTGGCAGGGAACCATGAAAGGAACAGGTAAAAATCAGACAACCGCCCGTATCAGTGTTAATCAGAAGGCCATCAAGGACCGGTTAAATCTGGCTGCAAACATCATGGGAGCCTTTGAAAAGAACGATTATGAAAATTATGGCGGATGGGGAAATGATGACATAATCTACCAGGCGTTGTCACGAAATCCCACCGACCCCGTGTACACGCCGGATGGAAACTACTACCAGTCGAACCGTGTGTTCAATTACAACAACCCGCTGGCTGTTATTGACCAGGTAACCAATAACAGGAATGCCAAAAAATTCCTTGGGAGTTTAAAAGCGGATTTCGAAATCGTCTCCGGGCTGGTTGCCGCAGTTAATATTGGCTTTACCCACGACGATAACACAACCAACTATTTCAGGCCTGCCAATATTTATGCCTCGGCCGACAATGGTTACGGAAAGAAACAGTACAATGCCGTTCAGCAGAAGGTAATTGAGATTACCGGTACATACAACAAATCCTTTAAGCTGAAACACAACCTGAATGCCCTCCTCGGATATTCATGGCAGCAAAATGATTATAACAGTTTCTGGATTGGCGGACGTGACCCACAGTCAACCTATGCCGGCCCCGACAATCTGGCTGTGCTTAACGATGTTCAGTGGGGCGATTATGGCTCACTCAGAGGACAATCCACACTGATTGGATTTTTCGGCCGTGTACAGTACAATTTTAAAAGCAAATATTTCATCTCTGCTTCACTGCGCAGAGACGGCTCCTCCAAATTCGGAGAGAATAATAAATGGGGATGGTTCCCGACTGTTGCATTGGGTTGGAGTCTCGACCAGGAAAAATGGCTCTCTGATGTAAAATGGCTCAGTCAGTTGAAATTACGTGCCAGCTATGGTATTTCAGGAAACCAGGCCATCGGTGAATACCGCAGTATGTTGGTTTGGCAACCCAGCGGCAAGGCAATTAATCCTGAAACAGGGAAAGAGGTCATTACCTTTACGACCGTATGGAATGCCAATCCAGACCTTAAATGGGAACAGACCTCAGAAGTCAATGCCGGTATCGACTTTGGATTTTTCAACAGCCGGTTAAGCGGCAGCCTTGAAGTCTACTACAAAGTCACCAACGACCTCCTTGGACAGTACAGCGTACCCAAGCCACCGAACATTGCTCCCCTCACATTTGCCAATTCAGGATCCATGTCGAATACGGGGATTGAGCTCTTTATTCAGGCCTACCCGATCTCGTCACAGAAATTCTCATGGAAAACGGCGCTCACAGTTTCCCACAATAAAACCAAGATTCTTGACCTCGGTTCATATTTCAAATCAGAAGACCAGGTCAGAAAAGAGGGGTACATCTCAGGACGTGGAATGGTCGGCGACCAGAATTATGTAACAGGGATCATAGTCGGCCAGGAGATCGGATCATTCTATCTCCCCACCTATGTAGCCCTCAATGATGAAGGCAAATTCGTTTACAAATCAAAAACCGGTGGCTATACCACAGACCTTGTAGATGCTGAAAGAACCATTGTAGGGACAGCGGCACCCAAGGTTGAACTGGGATGGTCGAACACCCTTACCCTCGGCAAACACTGGAACCTGGACTTTGCACTGCGCGCCTGGATCGGAAACCATGTTTACAATGCCACCAAGATGTTCTTCGACAGCCCGGGCAACCTGTTGTCACTGAATGCTGTTCCTGAAGCCATCGACTGGTATAACCAGGGACGCACCTCCGGCCCGGCCATTGCCGATATTTATGTTGAGAATGCCTCATTCCTGAAACTGGATTATATTTCGCTCAGCTATGATTTCAATGTGTCGAAAGTATCCTGGATCAAGAAACTCTCGATTTATGTGTCAGCCAACAATGTTTTTACAATTACCGGTTACACAGGTGCTGATCCGGAGACGACTGTAAACGGGCTCTCATTCGGCGTTGATCAATATAATGTTTATCCCAAAACCCGCGCATTTACTGCAGGTTTCAAGGTTACCCTTTAATATAACTGGCTATGAAAACAAAATATTTTTCCCTTTTCGCCCTGTTTTTCGCACTGTTCTCCTGCACCAAGCTTGCTGAACCAGTGTATGATAAGATCCCTAGCAATCTCTATCCTGAAAATGAGAACCAGATTGCCAACCTGAGTGTTGACGCCTATACTAAACTCAAACCCTTTGCCGATGACGGAGGCTGGTGGTTTCTGGCTCAGGAGATATCCTCGGATGAACTCTGCGGACCGACTCGCGGCGCCGACTGGGACGATGGTGGCAAATGGCGGAATATGTATCAGCACACCTGGTCGAACGACGATGAAGGTGTAAACCGCATGTGGGACAGCTTCTGGACCGGAATCCTCACCTGTAACCAGGTGATCGACCTGATGCACACGCTTCCCCAGAACGCTGCCCTTCTTGCAAAGATGAAAGAGGTTGAAGTTCTGAGGTCATTTTATTATTACCTCGTTATCGACAACTATGGAGATGCGCCCTATCTTACCACAGCCAATAATGCACCTGCAACACCTTATAAGATTAAAAGGGCAGCTATTTTTGACAGTCTCGTTACCACACTAAAAGGAGCCCTTCCAAGCCTCAAGCCGATTGATAAAAAATATATGTGTACGAGATACATGGCATATGCCCTCCTGGCAAAATTGTACCTGAACGCCGGAGTGTATACCGGTACTCCTCACTGGCAGGAGGCAATGGACTATTGCGACAGCACGCTTGCTGGGCCCTACACCATGGAGTCTGATGTTCTTGCACCTTTTATTACAAATAACCAGAATTCCAGTGAAATAATTTTCTCCATTCCTTATGATGAGAATGATTTCCAGGGATTCAGGCTTCACATGCGCACCCTTCATTACCAGCATAACCTGAAATATGATATGCCTGTAGGCCCATGGAACGGGTTCGCCGTTGTACCCACATTCTTCGACACTTATGAAGCGACTGACAAGAGAAGAGACGGATTCTTTATTTTCGGACCACAGTATGCCAGCAGCACAAACGGCGGAGGAGTGATTATTGACGGGTTGACCCACAAACCGCTTGATATTGATCCCCACCTTCCCGCCCTGAACATGCAGGCGCCAGATTTCACCCCGTTCCAGATCAGGTGCACAGGAGCCCGCATTGGGAAATACGAAATAAAAATGGGTGCCAAGGAAAATTTAAGCAATGATTTACCGTTATTCAGAATTACAGATATCTACCTGATGAAAGCCGAATGTTTGATCAGGCTGGGAGGTAACGGCGATGAGTGGGTGAATCCCATACGTATTCGTGCCGGGGTTACCCCATTTAGCGGGACGACATTGGAGCAATTGCTCGCAGAACGTGGAAGGGAATTGTATTGTGAGGGACACCGCAGGCAGGACCTCATCCGTTTTGGTAAATTTAAGGACGCCTGGTGGGAAAAAGCAGGTCACGGAGATGAGAGAAATATTTTCCCAATCCCGAAATGGGCAACCGATGCGAATCCGAACTTATTGATTAATCCATAAAAAGCAAGTTGTTAAGTTTAACCTTTTATTAATTAAAATTCAATGTTTATGAAAAATCTGATGATGAAAATTTCAACAATGCTCGCAATGGTTGCATTGTTTGCACTGGTTTTCGGTGTTAGCTCATGCAAGAAGAGCAGTGATCCTGTACCCGATCCTGTGATCGTTCTTGATGGCTACTATGTAAAGGGCGCTGTTACTGCCTACACTGATTTCAATTCAAAGGCCATGATGAAGCCGGCCTATAATGAAGTCGACAATAATGTTGTCCCCAGACCTGCCCCGCTTTCCACTTTACTGGAGCTTTATCTTCCGATCAAAGCAGGCGCAGCTGGTTTCAGTATCGTACAGGTTGCCGGTTCAGTTAAAACCACCTATGGTGCTGCCGCAGGATTTGGTGTTGTTACAACACCCACTACGGATGAGCCAAAACTCCCGTTCCAACGTGGTCCTGTTTCTGCTACAAGCACAACTGTATTCACTGTTCCTACCGACGGATTCTATCACGTTGTGTTTGATACAAAGTACAATAAAGTTGCTATCATGAAAGTTGTTTGGGGATGTATTGGCGCCGCTACTCCAGGTGGATGGTCAACCAGTACCAATTTTACCGAATCTGCTTTCAACCTGACCTCTATGTCCTATACGATCACCGACATGACCCTTGGTAAAGGCGAATGGAAATTTCGCTATTCAGACGGCTGGAAAGTTGAAATTGATACAACCGACTCAGACCCGACCAAATGGGTAAAAATAAACACCAACTTTGGTGGAGCAAGCGCTACGGGCCTGATTCCGGGCGGGGCAAACATTGTAAATTCAGATCCTGGCATTTACACAATCTCCATGGCTTATACGCTCGGTACAGGTTACACAGCTACACTGACCAAGACAGGCAATATTCCACCGATCAATTATTCTACATACGAGATGGGTATTATTGGTGATGCTTACACGAACCCTGACGGAACGCCTGGAGACTGGACACAGAACTTTGGTACAACATTACCCACAGTCAGTGGCACTGACTACACCTGGACGTACACTATCGACCTTATCGCTACCAAGGAATTTAAATTCAGACAAGGTTCTGACTGGGCAGGAAAATCAATCGGATATACCGACGCCACCTGGGCAGGCACTGCAGCAGCAAACTTCAGCAACAATAATGGAAACATAAAAGTTGGTGTTGCTGGAAACTATACGATCGTTTTAAAAATCGAAGCTGCTACCGAAACCTATACTATTACTGCTACATTAAACTAACACCGGCAGTAAAGGTTAATATACTAATTTTTTAAAAAAGGGGGATACCGCAATGATTACCCCCTTTTTTGTTTCAACCCTTCTCAGATAATTTGATTATTTTTTTTTCTTCGCATCAATACTTCCCCCGCCCAAATCGAACAAAATCATGAACTCCATCTTGAAAGTATTGACAGGGATTTTTATTATTGCATTTGCGCTGTCCACTCTGAGCTGTAAAAAAACGGACGATACTCCAGAAACGAATCTCTAGGTTCCGGTTGTTAAAACGGATTCAATCTATTACATACATGCCGCAAAGGCACTGGCGGTTGGGGAAATCCAAGATACCGGGTCAGGTAAAATCCTGCGGTTTGGATTTTGCTGGAGTAAATCAGCTAACCCGGTTGCAGATAATCCAAATTCCACTACCATTAATTCGTATCACCTGGAATTCAACCACTTTTTCGACAGCATTGGTACGTTCGAGCCGGGAAACACTTTTTACATAAGGGCCTTTGCCTCCAATAAAGATGGGTTTGGCTACGGAAACGTAAAGAAATTCATCCCTGATAGCGTGCCTTTTCCCGCTGGATACTATGTGAAAGGAGGTGCCACGGCCTTTACCGGTTTTAACCTTAAAGCTAGGATGAAGGCAACCCCAAATGAGGTAACAATGCAGCTCCGTTCATCGTTGTTGGAGCTCTATATTCCGATCAGGGCAGGCAGTGACGGGTTCTGCATAGTCAAGATTGCCGGTTCTACAAGGACCACATACGGCCCGATGGCTGGGTTTGGTGTGATAACCACCCCGACCACCCTTGAGCCCAAGACTGGTGCTTTCCAGCGTGGCACCGTTTCCGGAACTTCGACAGCCGTTTTCACAGTTCCTGAAGATGGTTTCTACCATGTAGTTTTCGATTATGAACTCAACATTGCTGTTGTAGCCCGCGTACATTGGGGACTTATTGGTGCAGCTACTCCCGCAGGTTGGGGAAGTTCAACTGATATGACCGAATCCGCTTTCAACATCAACACCATGAACTGGACCATCTCCAACATGGAACTTCGCGGTGGTGACTGGAAATTCCGTTATTCAAACGGCTGGAAAATTGAACTTGACACCAACATCGATCTTGGTGGTGGCAAAAAAGGCGTGAAGGTTAACACCAACTTCGGTGGTGCCGCAAACGCTCTCGTTCCCGGTGGTGCAAATATCGTAAACGCTGATCCTGGTATTTATACCTGCACCATGACCTATACCCTGGGTACTGGATATGTTGCCACGATGACAAAAACCGGCGGCCTTCCTTTGACAAACTGGGCAGGTGTGGTTTGTGATGCCGTTGGTGCTGGCGTAAGCGCTGACAACCCCACTGCAATTCCTGACCCGAGTTCATGGAACTGGGGCAACCGGCTCATTAGCGACAATGCTGGTGTTCCCGTAAAAACTGGTGATCTCTACACCTGGACCTGGACAAATATTATTCTGGAAGCTGATCAGGGATTCAAAGTAAGAACATTGAATGGTGTTGCTCCCCCGTCGGGTGGTGCCAATTTTGACGCCGGTTATGCTGCGCTGAATGTTGGTGCAAGTACCAACAAAATCGTTGATAACAGCGGTAACCTTCAGGCTACAATCAAAGCTTCATACACGATCACACTGAAGATCGATGCTGCAAATAATGACAACAAAGAGATTATCATTATTGCCAACTAAGCTTAACAACCCGTTCTGTATTCAGGTACAGAACAACCGGAAAGGGTGTCTCAATAATTTGAGACACCCTTTTTTCATGCCCCGGAATGATTGCCCAAAGGGGCCTCCTTTTTAGTACCTTTGTAATTACCAACAACCACCCTGATGAAAACGATTTTTCTCATTCTCTCTGCCGCAATGTTATTCCTGGCATCGACCGGGAGTGCTCAGGTTATCCAGGTCAACCCTGCCACTCCTAATGACGATGATTCCTGCACACTCATCTATGATGCAGCACTCGGCAATGGCGAATTGAAAAACGTGACACCTCCCATATACGCTCATACCGGCGTGATTACCAACCTGAGCACCTCCCTTACTGATTGGAAATACGTTGTGGCCGGATGGAGTGAAAACCTGCCCAAGGCACTGATGACACCCCTCGGCAACAACAAATACCAGTTGAAAATAAAGCCATCGATCAGGGGCTATTATTCAGTTCCTGCTTACGAACAGATCGAAAAGATGGCTTTTGTATTCCGAAACTCAGATGGCAGTAAAGTGGGACGAAATTCCGACGGATCTGATATTTATGTTGATGTCTATTCCAATACCTTCAGTGTGAACATCGTAAATCCCGCAAAGAGGGCCCTGTTCCCAAAACTAAATGACCCGATTCCCGTTGTCGCGATGAGTCCACTGGCCGACAGTATGAAGATCCAGGTGAATGGGACAACCGTGAAAAGCGTAGTTGGCCAGAATATTACAGATACAGTTACAGCCAATAACTTCGGCACTGACTGGGTAAAACAGTGGGTTAAGATCGTGGCGATAAACAATACCGGAAGTGTAGCCGATTCATTTTCTTACACTGTCATCCCCGGGCCGCCGATAGTACCTCTTCCTGCGGGAATTCATGAAGGGATAAATTACACCGACAGTGCGTCAGTCACACTTTGCCTTTACGCCCCCGGAAAAGCAAATGTATTTGTAGTCGGAGATTTCAACAGCTGGACCATCGACTCCTCCGGGTACATGAATGTAACCCCAGATGGAAACCGGTTCTGGCTGCCATTGAAAAACCTGGTCCCGAAACAGGAATATATTTTCCAGTATTTAGTGGATGGCTCAATTTACATTGGTGATCCTTATGCAGACAAGGTCAGCGATCCCGACGACAAATATATTTCGCCGGAAACCTATCCCAACCTGAAGCCCTATCCAACCGGAAAAGCAAACGGAATTGCGACCTTTCTGCAGCCCGGCCAGGATCCCTACCCATGGGACACAGCTGTTTTTCATGCCCCGGCGGTGACAAATCTCTTTATTTATGAGCTCCTGATCAGGGACTTTACCGTGCAGCATGATTATCCTTCGCTGATCGACACACTCGATTACCTGAAACGACTGGGTGTTAATGCCATTGAGCTGATGCCTGTAATGGAATTTGAGGGCAACAATAGCTGGGGTTACAACCCCGATTACTCATTTGCCGTTGATAAATATTATGGCACAAAGAACGGACTGAAGCAGTTTGTCGAAGCGGCTCACGCCCGGGGGATTGCCGTTATCCTCGACATTGTCTGCAACCACCATTTCGGACAATCACCCCTTGTAAAATTATACTGGAACTCAACTTCCCATCAGCCCGCACCAAATAACCCATGGTTCAACCAGATACCCAGGCATCCCTATAATGTCGGCTATGATTTCAACCATGAAAGTTTTCAGACACGCACATACATGGAACGTCTGATCAAATACTGGATTCAGGAGTTTCATGTGGATGGATACCGCTTCGACCTCTCCAAGGGTTTTACGCAGACCAACTCCTATCCCAATAATGTTGGCCTTTGGGGCAATTACGATGCCGGACGAATCTCGATCCTGAAAAACTACGCCAATGTGCTCCACTACGTAAAACCCGATGGCTACATGATTCTCGAGCATTTTGCCGACAATTCGGAGGAGACTGTACTTGCCGCCAGCGATATGCTGCTTTGGGGAAACCTGACCGGTCCTTACCAAGAGGGGGCCATGGGTTATAACTCCAACGGCAAGTCTGACTTTTCCTGGGCATCCTACAAACAACGCGGATGGAGTAATCCCAATGTGGTTGCCTATATGGAGAGCCATGACGAGGAGCGTACGATGTATAAAAACGAAACCTGGGGAAATGCCACCGCACCTCCTTACTCGGCCATGGATACTGCAACAGCCTTGCATCGCATGGAGCTGGCCGCCACCTTCTTTTTTACCATACCAGGGCCAAAAATGATCTGGCAATTCGGCGAACTGGGTTATGATTACTCCATTAACTATCCCTCGGGAACCTCTGCTTCGAGACTGGCGCCCAAGCCAATCCGTTGGGATTATTACACCAATGAATGGCGCCGCCACTATGTAAATATAATCTTCTCCGCACTGGCCGGACTTAAGACCACAGAACCTGCCTTTGCCACAACCGACTTTACCATCGATGCGGCGAATGCCGTTAAGCGGATTTTCCTGCGGCACAGCACCATGGATGTGAATGTACTCGGCAACTTCGATGTGATAAACCAGGATGTAATTCCCGGCTTTACCAGGACAGGCATGTGGTATGAATTTTTCAGCGGCGATTCCCTGAATGTTTCCAATGTTGATGCACCTGTTACGTTTCATCCCGGAGAGTATCGTCTCTATACATCAAAGAGACTGCCCAAACCACGATATACGGCCATCAGTGAGGTCACCGGTAGGCCTGCGGAAGGAAATATTTTTGTTTATCCTAACCCCTCTTCGGGAATTTTCCATTTCGAATTGAACTTGAAGGAAACCTCCGGACTGTCAATCAGGATATTCAACAGCCATGGACAACTTGTCAATACTGTGAAAGAGGCAAAACTGAATCCAGGCTTTCACACAGTAACCGCTGATCAGCGTGGAACTTCACCGGCCGGTCCGGGTGTCTACTTTTATCTGCTGGAGGCAGGATCCATGAAGGAGCGTGGTAAACTTATTGTTTATTGAATGGCTTTATTTTAGCGGATTTCCATTGGCCGGACTGCCAAGCTGCTTCTTTAATTCCGTCAACCGCTTTTCGGGGAAACCCTGATCACCGAGCAATTGCAAGTAACGCAGAGCAGTTTTATGATCGGTGTTCTTATAATAATGAAAGGCTGTTTCGGTTAGCAGTACGTTGTTACGCTGCCAGATAAAATCGTACACAGAAACCGGTTCCGGAAAGTATCGTTCGAGGTGGTTCGTCCGGTAAACAGCACATGCCTCTTCCATTTCCGTAACCACCGTAAGGTATTCTCCCATGGCAGAATGAGTTGTGGCATCCAGAACTTTCTGCTGATATTCTGCAGGCTTTTCGTATTGTCTTATGGTATCAAGGACCGGCTTAACCGGATACCGGCATTCATTGGATGAAACGGTAAGCGTGACGGCTTCCCGCAGAAACCTCAGTGCCAGAATATAATTCTTCAGGGCGATGCTGCGACCGGAGGCAATTATCCTGACCTCGACAGAATCATTCAGATTCCTGCACCGTTGCTCAGCAATTTTTTGACTGTACTTATCAATTGCATAAACGACGTCGCCGTCATTATCCAGCCCATATTGGATAGCGGCATTCCGGATTTCGTAAAGAAAGGCTCCAGCATTGTCGAACTGATTGTTCCATATCATTTTCTGGTTCGAAGTCAGCCTGATCAACAGGTTCTGTTTCAACGCCCGGTAATATTGTACATCCATATCAGGATCTGACGCCATTCCGTATTTTTGCGAAAGTGCGCGCGCTTCATCGAATTGTGCAAGTGCAAGGGTGAATTGTCGCTGCTCAAGCGCAACGGAACCGGAAATAAAAAGCCTGTGGTATCCAATTCGGGCGAAAACGGGCGCAAGCGAATCGAGAACCGTCTCCGCCCCGCGATCGACAGAACCTGAACTTAGCTGACCTTGCAGTTTGATGGCTGCCTCGTAACGGGCAAATGCAGAATCAACTTCATCTCGTCTCAGGAACTCCTCGGTATCATGCAGGAGCTGGTAAAATACACCACGCTGGCACCGGTCGATTTTAGCATCAAGTTCCGATTTAACAGACATCAGACTCTGCTTATCATAAGTCACTTCCAGAAAACGGTAACAATCCAGCGCCTCAGCATAACGCGCTTGTTCAAGGATCTGGTCGCAGCCTGCATTCCGCATAAAAAACAGGCGACTGAAAACAGCCTCGTAAAGCGAATCACTGGTGATAAATGTGGATCGTTCAGTGCGAAATTGCCTGGCTTTGTAAAGATAATCATCGGCCATGGTCAATTTCCCGGCTTCAAGACAGCTGGCGGCAATTCCGGCATAGGAGGAGTAGATCCCGCCGGCCGCCAGTTTCATGATCCGGTCTTCGTCCGATCCGTTTGTAAAAAAGGGATTGCTTTTCCTGAAAAGTATCGCATTTTCCATCAATGAAAAGGCATCGGCATATCGTCCTTCCTCCATCAGGTGGAGCGAGGTTTGCTCATAAGACATGTATATCTTTTTTGACAGATAGGCCATGAGTGTGTCGCCCCTGACATCCGGATACATCTTCGACAGCAGGGTCGCGGCAATTGAAAGGTCATCCCCGAAAGAATTGGAGGAGAACCAGTGGTCGATGTAATCGCGGTAAATTTTTCCATGAATGGCATCCATGAGCTGTGCCCGCCTCACGTAGGAGAGCTGACGGCCGGTAAAATAACCGGCGAGTTCATCCAGATTCCCGTTCCAGGGGATTGCACCCGATTTCAACAACTCCTCCCGAAAGGTAAAATTGACACTTCGGGCATATTTAAACATGGGAATAAACTTTTCAGAAAATCCTTTCGGGTCGTAACCACCACGAAGAAGCATCTCACCAAAATTCCTGCCTTCAATGATTGCCACCGCCTTATCGATCTCCTGTACCTGCATGAAAGTCAACGGCAGACGGGCAATGTCATCCGGTTTTATCAACTTTACCAACGCATTTAACGAATCGATAACTGCCAGCGATGCATAATAATCGTTGATGAGCCACAGCCGGTTCATAAATCCGGCCAGGGCGAGGCTGTCGTAAAACAGAACCACGTTACGCACCATCAGCGTATCCGACGCGGGATCAAAGGCCGGGATCGCGCCATCCACCACCATGGTGTCGGCCACGCCAATCTTCTGGTTGCGAAAAACGGTATTGGTAAAAGCGGAGGTATCGGCTCTGGCAGCCCACTTTATCTCCAGTTGAATACGGTTCGGTATAAGGACATCCTGAACCGGGAAGGTCCGGTACCATGTATCGCCCTTAACAGCCGGGTCCAGAATAAATATTTTCAAACGGTTGCCGGCTTCATCCCGGGTCACCTGGATCTTCATCCGGAAGGAAAGGTCGAGCTTAACCATCCGGGGCTCCTTCAAAATATCTTTCGCAATTTCCCGCAACATCATATTGCCGGGAATTAATTGCTTCACTCCGCCGGTGTTGTAAACAATCCTGTAATGATTTACCTGGTCATTGGAGAAGACCACCTGTTGCGCAAAGGAGGAGAAAGGTGATGCAATACAAAGTAGAATAATGATTAGTTTCAGTAGGATTGGCATCTTCATCAGGGGAGAAATATTGCGGGCGGCGAAATTACAAAAATCTCAACGGAGTTTTTCTGCCTGAATTGCTCTTATCTGTTTTGAAATTAACATTTCTTTTTATCTTTCTCCTATAAATCCTTTCCAAGTTGTAATCGCCTTTGAATGCGAGTTTCACCTGCGAGTTTGACTGATCGTGAGATCAGTATTAACTCATGTCTGTGTTCTTAAAGTCCTTTTCAGGACAAGTTGCGTAGGCCAATTTGAAAACGGGGTTATGAGCCACCACAAAGATAACCGGCCTTTACGCGTTAGTTTCGTAACAGTAGTTGCAGGCGTTCCCATCCTTTCTGATGGTACGTTATTTTCGCCTGTACTTTTCCCGGGTCAAGTATGATAAGCTTTTGAGGGTTATATGGTTGTTCATAAGCAAGGACATTCCAGATCAGTACCCCAATTTTTCTTGCAATGGCAATCAATGCTTTTTTTCTTGACTTTCGCATGGCCAGCCTGTTAAACTTTTCTTTGAAATAGGTCCCTTTAGTACGGGATGCCGCCCATGCAATCTGAACCAGCACGTCCCGCAAAAAACGATTTCCTTTGGTGGTCGCGGTGCTCTTGTATTTCCCGGCGCTTTCATCATTTCTTGGACGCAGTCCTGTCCATCCGGAAAATTTCCCACTGTTCTCAAAGGCCTTCATATCTGCTCCCGTTTCGGCTAACACAATCATGGCTGAGATATTACTTATGCCGGGAATGGTCATCAGTAATTTCATTTCTTTTGCGTAATGTTCATTGCACAGGCACTCCATCTTTGACAGGCACATCGTTGATTGCCTTATCAACAACTCATATTCCTGAAGAGACAACTCCAGCATGAACCTGTGATGCTCTGTGATAAAGCCTTCAAGCGATTGCCCGACTTTTTGTTTTGTATGTGTGTTCACGATCCGCCCATGGATGCATGTAACCAATACATCGGGATCTGTTTCTCCTTGAATGATTTGCTCAATTACCTTCAACACACTTTTTCCCGATATGTTACTGACAAAACTTGTGATCCGGATGCTACACATCTCAAGGGTTCGTTCCATATCCTGTAATACTGATGTTTGGCGCTGCTGCAACTTAACATAACGTCGACTGTAGGTTCGCAGTTCCCGTATCTCCTTACAGGGGGTCAGGCTGCTTCGCAACAATCCTTTATGCAAAAGGGTTGCAATCCATTGGGCGTCCTTCACGTCACTTTTTCGTCCCGGCATCTGTTTGATCAGATACGGGTTTACCAGAACCAGGGTAAAACCCATCTCTTCTAAAATATTCCACACAGGAATCCAGTACATCCCCGTGCTTTCCATGGCGATTGTTATTGCCCCTTTACCCTGCAAATCTTTCCCCATCTCAATGATTGATGAGGTAAGCGTGGAGTACTCCACTACCGGGCCGTGTTTTTACCATCGTATGTCGCACAAAAAATCGTATCTTTGTGTACATCCAATCCGCATGCTCGTATCATAAGCTGAAATTTATTGATTATGCGCTAATATACGATTGTGCTTCGAGCACGCAAAGCGCTTGAGCAGCGGACTGGATTTTTATTCGTCTGTGTGTCAATCGGAGATTTTCATGTACATTTGGACAACACAACTTCTCAATTTTCACTGAAAATTTCACCTTATGAAAATGAATACAAGACTCCTAAGTATTGTTCTCACTGGCTTTATGGCAGTTCTATTCACCCAGGGTTGCAAACAGAAAAATGTCGTGCAGCAAGCCCCCCCGTCTCTGAAAGTCATGCAACTGAAAGGGACCAAAGTGCCCGTCTATCTCGAAATGGTGGGTCAGGCTGCAGGTATTCCAACGATCGAGATCCGTGCACGGGTTGCAGGCTACCTCGAAAACTGGTCATTCAAGGAGGGTTCCATCGTTCAGAAGGGTCAGAAACTGTTTACCATCGAACAAAGCGAATATATCAACAGTAAAAACTTCGCGGAGGCTGATCTGCAAAATAAGATCGCAGCCTGGGAAAAAGCGAAACTTGACGTGGCCCGTTTGAAGCCACTGCTTTCGACAAATGCAATAAGTCAGAATGATTATGACAAAGCGGTGACTACGGAACTGCAGGACCGCGCCATGGTTGCCAGCTCACAGGCCAACCTTGCCACAGCCCGCCTCAACCTCTCCTACACGGTGATGGAATCGCCGATAACAGGATATATCGGGGCCTGTCTGGTGCGTCCGGGAAATCTTGTTGGCAAAGGTGAATCCACCCTGTTATCCACGGTATCTGCCGTTGATCCGATCTATGTGAACTTCCAGATGAACGAGAATGACTACCTGAAGATCATGCGCTACTGGGAAGAACACAGAGCCCAGATCAGTGAAAAGAAAGATGTGTTCCAGGTTTACCTGACTTTGTCGGACAAAATGCTTTACGGATATGCAGGGACTATTGATTTCCTCGACAGAGAAATTAATCCGGCAACCGGAACGATTGCTTTACGTGCAGTTTTTAAAAATCCTGAGGGTTTGGTTAAACCCGGAAATTTTGCCCAGGTGAATCTGGTCCTTTTTGAAGAGGAGAACGGAATTATCATCCCTCAAACGGCCACAACACAGATCCAGGGAAAGACCTTCGCTTTTCTTGTCGACAAGGATGATAAAGTAAACCGGATACCGATCGTCATCGGACGTGCCATCGGAAATACGTTCATTGTAATTAACGGACTTAAAATCGGCGACCGGATCATGCTCGAAGGTTTCCAGAAATTTCAGGAGGGAATGCAGGTGAAACCTGTTATGGTGCCTGATACACTCAAAGTACCGGAAATGCAGGTAAAGAAATAAATCGCATCCCCTAAATCGAATTCTATGTTGCAGTCCTTCATAACCCGCCCGATCCTTTCATCCGTCATTGCCATCCTGATATCCCTGGTTGGGATACTGAGCATGATGACCCTGCCGATCTCACAATACCCTGATGTGGTTCCTCCCACCATCCAGGTAACTGCATATTACCCGGGTGCCAATGCAGAAGATGTGCAGAAAACTGTCGCTACACCCCTGGAAGAGCAGATCAACGGCGTTGACAACATGACCTATATGACTTCGCAGTGTGCCAACGACGGCTCCTGCAACATCACGGTTTATTTTTCAGTGGGAACCGATCCGGATATGGCAACGGTAAACGTTCAAAACCGCACCCAGCGTGCCATGAACGTGTTGCCTGCCGAAGTCATCCAGGGTGGCGTTACTGTCATGAAAAAATCGCCGAGCATCCTCCTTCTTTATTCCCTTGTATCGAACGATACCGCCTACGACACAAAATTTCTCGCCAATTATCTGAACATAAATATTGTGAACGTCCTCAAACGGATCAGCGGAGTGGGCGACGTGAACCTGTTCGGCGGGGATGATTACTCCATGCGTCTCTGGCTTAATCCGGAACGAATGGCAGGCTACGGTATCACCGTTCAGGATGTTCAATCGGCGATCAAAGATCAGAACGTGCAGGCTGCAGCCGGTCAGATCGGCAAAAACCCGGCGGCCATGGGACAGGAAATGTCGATCATGTTGCGTGTTCAGGGCCGTCTGGTGGACGAATCGCAGTTCGCCGATATCATCGTAAAATCGAACAAAGACGGATCGCTGGTAAAGATGAAAGACATTGCCCGCATTGAGTTGGGTATGAAAACGTATGATGCCAACGGTCGCTTCAACGGGAAAATGGCGCCATGTATCGCTATTTACCAGTCGCCCGGCTCCAATGCCGTTGCCGTGCGCGATGAGTGTGACAAAACCATGAGGGAGCTGGCAAAGGAGTTTCCGATCGGAATTACATTTGAGAAAGGTCTTGATACCGTTGAATTCGTTTCAGCCTCCATTGACGAAGTGCTCGTAACCCTGATGGAGGCGTTCATCCTCGTATTCATCGTTGTTTTCGTTTTCCTTCAGGACTGGCGTGCCACACTCATCCCGGCCATTACGGTACCTGTCTCCCTGATAGGTGCGCTGGCCGCTTTTGCCTTTCTTGGATTTTCCATCAACATGCTTACCCTTTTTGCACTTGTACTTGCCATCGGAATTGTAGTGGATGATGCCATTGTTGTGCTGGAAGCGGTCCAGGAGAAAATCGATGCGGAAGGACTCACGCCATTGGAGGCTACCAAGCATACCATGAAAGAGATCACCGGGGCCATTCTTACCATCACCATGGTGTTGTGTGCGGTCTTTATCCCGGTATCCTTCCTTGGCGGAACTACGGGTGTGATGTACAAACAGTTTGCCTTAACCCTCATCTCTTCCATCCTCATCTCTGCGTTACTTGCACTTACCCTTACACCGCCGCTTTGTGTCCTCCTTTTGAAGAAAAAGCAACAGAAAAAAGGGTTGTTGGGAAAATTCTTCATGGCTTTCGATAAAGGCTTTGACAAAACCACCCACGGGTATGTGAAGATTGTTGAAAATTTCACGCACCATCTCTCCCGTCCGGTCATGTTCCTGGCGCTGATTTGTGTGTTGTGCATCTTCGTCATGAAATTTCTGCCCAGCGGTTTCCTTCCGTCCGAAGACCAGGGGTATTTCTTTATCAACATCGCCGCACCCAAAGCCTATGCGCTGGAGAAGACAGACGCTGTGATGCGGCAGGTGGAAGAAATCCTGTCAAAAACCCCGGGTGTGGAATCTTATACCACCATCCCGGGATACAGTATTCTCGACAACTCGGTGAGCACCACCAACGGGATGGCCTTCGTAAAACTGAAACCCTGGAAGGAACGGGAAGTTGACTCGATGCATGTGGAAAAAATAATTCAGCGTGTTCAGGCAAAATTCAACCACATTGCAGGCGGCATTTGTATGGCATTCAATGCACCGGCCATATCCGGTATGGGAAAAACCGGAGGGTTGGAGCTTCAGATCGAAGACAAATCGGGAGCTGGCCTCGAAAAAACAACCCAGGTGGTTGGCGCCTTTTATTCAGCCATTTCTCAAAGTAAAGCGGTCTCCTCTCCATTCACCTCTTTCCGCAATGACATCCCGCAATTCCTGCTTACGGTGGACAAAAAGAAGGCGAAGGTGATGGGCGTTCCGATCAACACCATTTATTCTACGCTTCAGAGCCTTTTCGGAAGTTATTACGTGAATGATTTCAACAAATTCGGGAAATCCTACCGGGTGATCATCCAGGCTGATGCGATTTATCGTGCCAACAAGGAGGACATTACCAAAGTTTATGTAAGGAGTAACACGGGCGAAATGATTCCGCTCGGAACCCTGGTCAGCATCACCCCCACGCAGGGTCCGGATGTAGTGAAACGGTTCAACCTTTACAGCTCGGCCGATTTCACGATTGGAATTCCTCCCGGTTCTTCAACCGGACTCGGCATTGCCGCTGTGAAGGAGGTTGCTGCAAAGACATTGCCATACGGCTTCGGATATGAATACTCGGGGATGACACGTGAAGAAATTACGTCGGGTGGCCAGGCTCCTTATATTTTCGCCCTGTGTTTCATATTTGTCTATTTCCTGCTGGCTGCCAAATACGAAAGCTGGCTACTGCCGGTCCCGGTATTGCTGGCTATCCCATTTGGGGTGTTTGGCGCCTTCGGGCTGCAGTGGGCACGCGGCCTTCAGAACAACATTTATGCACAAATCGGTCTCATCATGCTCATCGGACTTGTGGCCAAAAATGCAATCCTGATCGTGGAGTTTGCCAAATTAAAATATGAAGGGGGAATGCCGCTCTTCGAAGCAGCCAGGGAGGGTGCCAAACTCAGGTTCCGGCCCATTCTCATGACCTCTTTTGCTTTTATCCTGGGGGTTGTTCCCCTAATGACCGCAGCAGGAGCCGGCGCCGCCAGCCGTCATGCGCTGGGAACTTCGGTTTTCGGAGGCATGCTTATGGCAACAATCTGCGGAGTACTTGTCGTTCCTTCTCTGTATGTGGCATTTCAGAAACTGGAAAACAGGATGAAGAAAAAAATAGTGAAATAGCGAGACCAAAAATCAGAAAATCATACCTCATCAATCGTAAACTGATATGATTCCTAAAAATACAAAACTTCTCTTCCTTATCCTGTTCGTTGCCATGTTCGCCGGACTTACCGGATGCAAAGTGGGACCAAACTATAAACGTCCTGTTGTTAAAACTGACAGCCTTTTCCGTTTTGCCAGCAGCGGTGATACTGCCAGCATGGCCAATATCGAATGGGTGAAATTATTCAGGGATACGGTTTTACAGCGACTAATCACGACCGGACTGCAAAACAATTACGACATCCGGATTGCTTTTGCACGGATCGAACAGGCGAGGGCCAGCTTCAAGATCGAACGGGGCAAGCAATGGCCGCAGATTTCGGCTACTGCCCAGGCAGCCTATCAGGAACCTGGAAGCCCGGGGAACACCTCCTATTCAGCCATGGCAGGGATCAGCTGGGAAATTGACTTGTGGGGTAAACTCCGCCGTTCAAAGGAGGCAGCCCGCGCCAACCTTTTAGGACAGATTGCTTACCAGCAGGCGGTCAGAATTTCGCTCATTTACAACATTGTTTCAAGCTATTTCAACCTGCTTGAGTTTGATAACGAATTGAGGATCGTTCAGGAAAACATCGTAATCAGGCAAAAGTCCCTTGAACTGGTCAGAGCCAAACTGATCGCAGGAACTGCCTCCGGTCTTGTGGTTGCACAGGCTGAGGCAGAACTCGCACTGGCAGAAACCGAAGTTCCGAAACTGGAAATGCAGGTAGGCCAGGAAGAAAATTCCCTCAGCACCTTGCTGGGCGAGGCTCCGCATTCAATCCCACGTGGACGGCCAATGCTTGACCAGATCAACATGCCGGGAATCAAAACACCCGGCATTGCGCCTGCCCTGATTGTACGCCGTCCTGATATCATCCAGGCCGAACAAACCCTGGTTGCTGCGAATGCCAACATCGGGGTTGCACGCGCCATGATGTTACCTTCTCTCAGTATTTCCGGTAATGCCGGCGCTATATTTAATCCCACGCAATTTGCATATAATGCATTAGGTAACCTTATCGCCCCGATTTTCGGCGGAGGTCAGCTGCGGGCCGGGGTAAAAAAAGCCCAGGGTTATAAGCAGGAGATTCTCTACACCTATCTGCAAACCATCAACAAATCACTGAAAGAGGTTTCCAATGCCATACTTGAAGTTAATAAGATGAAGGAGATCGTGGCAAGCCAGCAAATTACTGTAAATGCCGCCCAAACTGCATTTGATCTTTCAAATCAGTTATACAATGCCGGGTATGCCAGCTATCTCGATGTGATTCAGGCACAGGCCCTGCTATTCTCGTCACAGGTCAACCTGTCGCAGGCCCAGAGCAACGAACTCACCTCCGTTATCACCTTGTATACAGCTTTGGGTGGCGGATGGAAATAATCTCGAACTATGGACTACAAACCTGGATTATTCCTAAAAACCAGTGTCGGGATGGTTCTGTTCCTGCTCTGCTTTTCTGCTTCACCACTAAAAGCCCAGATCAATGCAGACACGATAACCGATGAACTGCGTTCGAAAATTCTGAACCACTTCCAGCATTTCACCATCGGGTTTTATATCGACACGTATTATAACTGGACCCTCGGCAACAAGGATGACACAAGTACCATCATCCCATTCTCTAGCAATTCACCCGTCCAAAACCAGGTCCGGGTTAACCATGCAGCCTTCGAAATCTACTACAGCGCAGATAAAGTAAGAGGTAAACTGGCTATTCAGTATGGCGATGCACCAAACCTGCTCGCCTCACCCGATGCACAATTTATTAAATACCTTCGGCAGGCCAATTTTGGTTTTCGCATCGTAAAGAACCTCTGGGCAGATTTTGGTTACATTTTCAACCCCATCGGTGTTGAATCCTCCTGGTCAGCCCTGAACCAGATAAGTACAGTAACCACCGGAGGATATTTTGAACCCGGAAGTCTTCTCGGGGTTAAGCTCTCGTACAAGGTAAACGACAAATTAAATTTTGGGATGATGGTTGGAAATCCATTCTCTCTGGCGTACGGTAAAAACACCCATATGGCCGGAATCATTTTCCTTAACTACCATCCTGTAAAGCAGCTGACCATCACCTACAATAATTTCTGGGGCAACCAGGCACTGGTCGATGCAGAGATAAAAAATAACATCCTCTACAACAACCTGATTGTCATCTATCGACCTATAAAGCAGGTCGAAATTACCGGACAATTTGATTTTGCCGGACAAACGAATTCCGGAATTGCGCCTGATACCGCAAAAACCGCGGTTATGCTTTCCGGCTTTCTGATGGCACAATATAGATTTAATGAGCATTTTTCAATCACTGCTCAATATCAGTTCTTCGATGACCCTGACGGATTTCTCTCCGGAAAATATCTTGTGAAGGGAAAAATTACCGGTTTAAACATGCAGGGCTTTACCGTTGGGGCCGAATACAGGCCTGTTCAGATAGGCTACGTGCGGCTCGAGTACCGCCACCTGATGGCAAACCAGGACAATAATGTCTTCTACGGTAATACCAGCGACATCTTCCAGGCCTTTACACTCACCACCGGCGTCAGATTCTGAAGGTTCAAATCGCCAATGTTCCGAAAATTAGGTAACTTTGACAGCGTGATGACAACTATTTCATGACCCGTAAAGAGACCGATCAACGTTACAATAAAATCTGTGAACATATATACAATCAGCGTCTTAAGGCTGCGCTTGATGAACTGTCGCGATTTGTAAGGTTTAGCAGCAAGCCAGATTATTTCTACGAGCTCGAAACCCTTTCCGACAACTATAAAACGTTGCTTCGCTACGCGTTTGAAGGTTACCAGGACCAGCAACAAAGAGCAATACTCAACGGACTTTGCGCTACAATGTTGGGAATGGCAGATGAAATCAGGCAATCGCTGACCGACACCGAACTCTCGCTGAGAAAAACCGAAAAGCTTGTACTTGCCCGGAAATTTGGTGAACACCCGCTGGTCACTGCTGAAACTGACGACGACCTGTTCAAAATTATCTGGCTCATCGAAAAGATGGATGAGTCGCAGATTGGATATTTACGTAAGCTGAACAGCTCCGCAACGATCGAATGGCACAGAAAATGTCTGGCCGTGAGTGCCCTTACCCTCAGTTTACTTGGCTATTTCGACCTTCATAAGTTCATCCTGCTTATCGAATTTATTGAGCATGGAGAGGCAAATGTACGGCAACGTGCGCTTACCGGAGTCATTTTGTCGCTGCTTACCTACGACAAACGAGTCGGATTCTATCCGGAACTGAATGACAGGTTGCGCGGTCTCAGCCTGGATGAAACAGTTGGCAACGACATGGAATTGATCCTCATTCAGTTGCTTATGGCCAAAGAGACTGAGAAGATCACCCGCGAATTCGAGGAGGAGGTCCTTCCTGAGATGAAAAAAATGATGCCGCGGATAGAAGACAAACTCCAGCTCGACGATAAATCGGAGGATGAAGACATGGAGGGGAAGAACCCCGGCTGGAAGGATATGGTGGAGGAGGTTCCCGGTCTTTTTGAGAAGATCGAGAAATTTTCGAAGATGCAGATGGAGGGCGGGGATGTGTTCATGAGCACATTTCAGCAGTTGAAGCGATTCGATTTCTTTAACCTCATGAGCAACTGGTTTGCACCATTCCACCGCGATCACCCCGGAATCAGTAAACCGTTCTCCGAAACAGAGGAAATTAATATCAGACTGCTAGAAAGTCTCGAAAAGGCATTTTATATCTGCAACTCCGATAAATACTCATTTGCCCTGAATTTTCAAGCCATTCCGGTTCAGCAGCGCACCATGATCGTGACAAACTTCGAAGCTGAATTCAACCAGATGCAGGAGATGGCCTCGGAGGAGCAGATGCTGGACCAGTCGTTGTCGGCAAACGCCGTGTTCATCCAATACATCCAGGACCTGTACCGGTTTTTCAAGTTGTACCCATTACGCCAGGAGTTTACCGATATTTTTCAGCAGCATATTCAATTCCGTGAGCTCCATTTTTACAGGAACTTTTTTTACCGCGAAGGATTTACTGCCCGCCTGGCTTCATTTTATTTCGACCGGGACCACTTTTACGAAGCCATCGGAATGTACGAATATATCATCGAAAACACTACACCCTCAGGAGAATACTATGAGAAAATCGGATACTGCTACCAGAAACTGGGTCGTTATAAAAAGGCAGTGGAGTATTATAAAATGGCAGAACTGTTCGATTCCGACCGTTTGTGGATTTTGAAAAAACTGGGATGGTGCTGTTTAAAACTTAAGGATTACGATCAGGCACTTGGATATTTCCGTGACGCTGCATCTATACAGCCGGAAGACCTAACCCTGCAGGGGCAGGTGGCACAGTGTTACCTGAACCTGAAAGATTTTGAACAGGCAGAACAGGTTTACACCAAGTTGCGATTTTTTAATCCCGAAAATCTCAAACTGCTCAGACCGCTTGCCTGGTGTCATTTTATACTTGGCAAACTGCAGCAGGCCAGAGAAGAATATGATAAACTGCTTGCTGCAACCGGTGAGCCTTCGGCTTATGACCTGATGAATGCAGGACATACCGCGCTCTGCCTGGGCGATCGCAAAAAAGCGTTTGATTTTTACAGCCGGTCACTGTCAGCCCCAATACCCGGAATTGACGAACTTATTGCTGCTTTTGATGAAGATGCAAATTATCTGGTGCATAAAGGAATTCATGCAGAAGAGATTCCGCTGATCAAGGATTTTTTGCTATTCCAGTCAGATAAGTCCTGAATGCCATTTGTTTAACCAAAGTTGAGACTGTGAAAAAACTGACCGGACAAAGGCTTGAATTGTTGGTTTTCACCCTGATTACCCTATTCAACCTGTACCCGTTTCTTGCGCTGCACTTTTTTCCTACCCTCGACGGCGCTTCGCACATGAGCAACGCCAAAATCATCAGCCAGATCATAGTTTGTCACAATGAACTTATCCGGCAGTTCTTCATGATAAATCCGGAGCCGGTGCCAAACTGGACCGCCCACCTCATCCTTTCCGTTACCGGGTTGATCCTGCCCGCCTTTCTGGCCGAAAAAATTCTTCTCCTGATCCTGCTGGCCGGAACACCTTTTGCTTTCCGCAGCCTCCTTCGGACGATTGCGCCCAACAATATTTTTTATGCATATCTGATTTTCCCGTTCCTACAGTCAATGTTTTTCTATTTCGGTTTTTACAACTTCTGTATCGCCATAATTTTCTTATTGATCACGCTTACCTTCTGGGTCAGGAGGGTCGGGGTGATGGAAAAACCCTGGAATCTGTTGCGCCTGGCCGGATTGATCACCCTCACCTATTTCTCTCATATCCTTGCCTTCGGTGCACTCCTGGTAATCATTGCCTGCTACATTCTGTCTTCAGCCTTCTACGATCTCGCCTATAATAAAAAGGGGCTTAGGAAATCAGTGGACGGTTTGATCAGGCAATCGATTCAGGTAGTTATTGCCTCAGCCTTACCGCTGCTGCTTTTCTTCTACTTTTTTCTGTCGCGGCCAGGCTCCGGCGGCATCATCCATCTGCCATTCCAGACTCTCCTGAACAACCTTCTGAACATGCAGCCGCTCATCGTCTTTGATGGGATCAGGGAGGGAAAACTTACGTATCTCTTATTTCGGTTGATTGTGGTTTTTGCTCTTATCGCGTTGATCTTCCGCACCTATAAATTTGTCAGGAATATCATCAAACCAAAAGAAATTTCAGAAAGTAATCACACGCCCGGATTTTATTCCGGCTGGATATTTTTGTCGATTGTATTTCTGATGGGATTGTACTTTACATTACCTGATGCGATGGGAAGTGCGAGTTATACAACCTACCGACTGGGATTTATTGCCTTCCTGCTCCTGATTTTATGGATTGCGGCTTCACGTTTGTACATCTATACCGGCCTTGTGGCGGCAGTGTTGGCAATCTACCTCAACTTTTCACTCCTGAGCATGAAAGAGAGCAAAGTTCTGGAACTTGAACAGATTGCCATCTCCTGCAACAAGGCATCCGATTTTGTAGCTCCGAATAGCGTTTTACTTCCCATATACTGCATGGACAACTGGTTCATTGGCCATTTTGTCGACTACATAGCTATCGATAAGCCAATGGTGATGCTTTACAATTACGAATGCGAAACAGGTTTTTTTCCGGTACGTACAAACCAGGAAGACAAACCAAATTACTACCTGGGAAACCCGGGCGTTCACCGAAGGCTAATAAAATTTGAACATACCAAGGGGAAGCCGTTCCGTAAGATAAATTATGTTTTCCTGGTTGGTGGATGCAATCCGGTCAACACCGACAACTGGGAAAAAATCGATCACATTCTCTCAACGGAATTTGTAGTGGCCTACAAAACAGTCTATTGTACACTTTACCAGAAAAAGAATTAATCAGCTATTTCCGCTCTTTTTCGAGTTTCTCCAGCCGTTCCAGCCGCGCAATAATTTCGGGAAAGTTTCTAAAATAGACATACGATTTCCTGAACTTGCTTGCCTCCAGTGCAGGGGATCCGAGGTATGCCTGGCCTGGTTTGATTAAACTTTTAGAAACGCCTGTGGCGCCGCCCAGTTGGGTACCGTCAGCAATGGTAATATGGCCGGTAAAGGAGACGTGTCCGCTGATCAGACAGTTCTTCCCGATCTTTGTCGAACCTGCTACACCCGTGCCTGCTGCCATGACAGTATTTTCGCCAACCTCCACATTGTGGGCAATATGGACAAGGTTGTCGAGTTTCACCCCTTTCCGGAGGATTGTCGACCCCAGAGTGGCCCTGTCGATCGTGCAATTGGCACCGGTTTCCACATCATCTTCGATCAGCACATTTCCGATCTGCGCTATTTTCGTGTTGCCCTCCGGGCCCTGTGCAAACCTGAATCCGTCGCTTCCAATCACCGTTCCTGCATGAATCACGCAATTCTTTCCGATCTGGTTGTCAGAATATATCTTCACCCCGGCAAAGAGGATCGTGTTGTCGCCGATAACCGTATTTTCCGCAATACTCACATGGGGGTGTATCTTCACGTTGTTGCCGATCACAACCCCTTCTCCGATAACTGCAAATTCACCAACATAGACATTCTCTCCAATGGCAGCCGAATCCGAAATGAAAGCCAGGGATGAAATTCCTGTCTTGTTATTTTTGATCTGGTTATAGATCTCAAGAAGCTTTGCAAATGCAATTTCCGGATTGTCAACCTTCACCAGGGTTACCTTAACGGGACGCTCGGCCACAAAAGATTTTCCGACAATGGCTATGGAGGCATCCGTGGTATAAATATATTGTGTATACAGCGGATTGGCAAGGAATGTAAGAGAACCGGGTTCACCTTCCTCAATTTTGGAAAGTTTTGACACCGTTGCTTCGGGGTTGCCTTCAATTACCCCGTTCAGCATGGCCGATATCTGGATTGCAGTGAATTTCATCGGATTGGAATTTACAATTTTGTGGCTGCAATTTACCAATTTTATGGGATTGTATTTTAGACCCGCACTTTTTATACCTTTACGGTAACAACTGATCACACGTAATCTTGCATAATCCATGAAAGAGTATAAAAAATATTTTACCATCGCCGCTCCGCCGGCAGATGTCTACAAAGCCCTCACCAATCCGGTAACCCTTCAACTCTGGACAGGGGAAGCAGCTGAAATGTCAACAGAACCCGGTTCTGAATTTTCTTTGTGGGATGGCAGTATTACCGGAAGAAACATCTCATTTGAAGAGAACCGGCAGATCGTTCAGCAATGGTATTTCGGCGACCAGGAAGAGGAATCCATTGTGACCATCACGCTTCACCCGCACAAATCAGGCACTTCCGTTGAACTCTTACATACCAACATCCCCGACGATGAATATAAGGATTTCGTAGAAGGATGGAACCACAGTTATTTTGGCGAGCTGTGGGAATTTTACAAAGAATAACCACAAGTTTCCATTCAATGCTCACATACTGCCGCTGCTATTTCCAACTTCCCCTGCTCTTCGTACTACTGACCAGCCTGGCACCCGGGCCTTATAACAGCCCGGAAGGAACAAATCCGGAGATCCTCCTGAAACTAGGCAACTTTTACCTTCAGAAGCAGGATACAAAAACTGCCGTACAATATTATCACCGGCTTATTCCCCGGTTGGCACGAAACAGTAATTACGCCAGTCTTGGTGATGTTTACTATAAGCTGGCCCGGATCGCAAAGCTGAAAAATAAATTCAGCGACGCGATATTGCTTGGGGAAAAATCAATTCAGTATTTCGATCAGGCAGGCGATCGGAAAACGATCATCTACGCCCTGAATTTTTTAGGCGTCCTCTATAAGGATATGGGATTTGCAGAGAAATCATTGCAATTGCAACTCCGGGCACTAAAAATGGCGGAGCAACAACACAACGACCTCGCCAAAGCGATGATGCTGGTGAACCTTTCTGAGATCAGCGGACCTGAAAACACCGGCAGTTTCCTTTACCGGGCACTTGCAACAGTAAAAAAAGTGAACAATGATACTGCCCGCGGATATGTTTACAACACGCTGGGAATGTACAACCTGCATCTGGATCGTTATGATTCTGCCCGTTATTATTTCGATAATTCATTGGCGTTAAGAAGGCACGTAAAAGATTACCAGGGAATTGCGTTTACCCTCAACAACATCGGCGAGGTCTATTTCCTCCAGGGAGAGTCTGAAAAGGCATTTCACTTTTACAGCGAAGCCCTGAAAACAGCCACATTAGCAAACGATCCGCTAAGCATGTGCATCTCCTGCTCCTCACTGGCCGGGTACTATAAAAAAACCGGAAATGACCGGGAATCCATTAAAATGCTGCTCAGAAATCTTGAACTTTCCAAAATATTAAACTACAGGCAACAGGAGCTATACGGGTTGGAGAAAATCGCCGGTTATTATGAACAAAAAAATCAACCTGCACTGGCACTCAGCTATCTTCGGAAATACATCACTCTGAAAGACACGCTGCTTGAAGAAAAGAGACTGCGTACCGTTGCAGAGATTAAAACACGGTACAACCTGACTTTAAAGGAGCAGGAGATCACCAGGCTCCAATCCGACAACAAAATAAACACAGCGAATATTCAGCGAAAACAAGCGTTGATAGCAGCCATGCTGGCTACGATCGTATTAATCCTTACAGCTTCCTGGTTCACAATTCGTGCCTACCGCGACAAATTAAGCACATACAGGGAACTGGTGCGTAAAGACATGGAAACCATGAAAACTGAACTGGGGGAGGAACAGCAGGTTCAACGCACCCTGCATGCGATCCGCACGGCCTCATCTGCCTCAGCACCCACCTCAAAAAGCATGATCCATCCTTCGCTTCCGGATGAGCTGCAGGAGCGGTTGTACAAAGCTCTTCTTCACATCATGAAGGTCGGAAAACGATTTCTTGATCCGGGTCTCACCCTGGCCGATGTAGCCAGGGAACTGAACACGAACACCTCTTACCTATCGCGCATCATCAACGATCGATCGTCGCAAAATTTCAGCCAGTTCCTTAATGATTACCGCATCAGGGAAGCCCGAAAGCTGCTCGCGGATCCGGCATATGGGAATCTGTCTATTGAAGGAATTGCACAAACCGTCGGCTATAATTCAAAATCAGCCTTCAACAGTGCATTCAAGACAATAACCGGGGTTACTCCTTCATTTTACCAGCAGTCGGCAAAACAGATCAACGCCCCTGAACTCAAAGCAGAAAAACTTACGGACGGATTGGAGGGCAGGAACTACTCTGCGTAATCAACTCAATCTTTCCTGAAACCAATAGGTTTTCCTGCCGACCGGGGCATACTGACGTACTTTGCAGCCACCTCTTTCACATCGTCGATCCCGAGCACCACAAGCTCATCTTCCGTGATGGATGGCAATAATGAAATCCTGTTGGCCTGGCCCTGGATCATCTGTTCAAACAGGTTTCTCACGAACCGTCCGTTGCCAAAGCTTTTGTCGCGGGCATCGAAAACTTTTTGAAACAAAACTTCCGAATGCTCCCTGGCTTCCGGGGTAAGTTTATAGCCTTTCGCATCAACAAGACGGGTAAACATGGCAAGCAATTCAGCCGGTTCATAGTCTTCAAAATAAAAATACCTGTTGAATCGCGATTTCAAACCCGGATTTGAGTCAATGAGCCGCTTCATTTCATCCGTATAGCCTGCAACTACAACAACCAGCTTGTCACGGTCATCCTCCATCCGCTTCAGTAAACAGTCGATGGCCTCCTGTCCGAAATCATTGCCCATCCCTTCCGGCTTTAGCGTATAAGCCTCATCGATGAACAAAATACCATGTAGTGCATCGTCAATGGCCTTGCTGGTTTTGGGCGCGGTATGTCCCACATATTCCCCAACCAAATCGGCACGGGCAACCTCCACGACATGACCCTTTGCCAGGATCCCAAGCGTTTTAAATATCCTTCCGATCAACCTTGCCACGGTAGTTTTTCCGGTTCCTGGAGGTCCATAAAATACAGTATGTAAAGCTACAGGGTTATTCGACAACCCCTTTTCCTGGCGCATCTTCTCAATCCTGATGTAGTTGATCAGCATCCCCACATCTTTTTTAACATTCTCCATGCCCACCATCCCGTTCAGATCTTTCATAATGTCTTCCAGGGTTTCGGGGGTCTCTTCCACGAATTCATCATCCACTGCGGCATTTACATCAGCCAGGGTGATGGTATTCAGGTCATCATGCTGAATTTCGGTATAATCTGCGATACGTGTCGATTGTATCCTGATCAACTCCTCAAACTGGTTTCGGATTACCCTTGCATTGCCAAAACTCTTCAATCGCGATTTATAGATAAACTGAAAATACCGTTTCAGTTTATCCTGCGCATCCGGAGCCAACTTATACTCTTTCTGGCTGCAAGTCCTTTCGAATATCTCCTGCAACTCATCCGGCGTATAATCCTTGAAATAAAAATAGCGGTTGAACCGTGATTGCATTCCGGGGTTACTGTCGATAAAATGTTTCATCTCCTCGATATAGCCGGCAACGATGACAACCAATCGACCGCGGTCATCCTCCATACGCTTGATCAGCGTATCGATCGCCTCCTTTCCGAAATCACTGCCGCCATCACCACGAAACAAGGCGTACGCCTCATCAATGAAGAGAATCCCGTCGAGTGCAGAATCTACCGCCGCATTCGTCTTTACTGCCGTTTGTCCGATGTATTCTGCCACAAGGCCCGAACGGTCCACCTCCACAACGTGCCCCTTGGCAAGTAGTCCGGTGGCTTTGAAGATCTTACCGAGCAACCTTGCAACAGTGGTTTTCCCCGTGCCCGGAGGACCCGAGAATACCGTATGCAGGGAGATAGGATTCGAAGACATGCCCCTTTCCGCGCGCATTTTCTCAACCTTGATGTATTTGAGCAACGACTGCACATCATTTTTTATCTCTTTTAATCCGATAAGGTTGTTAAGTTCGCCGATTACCTCATCAACAGTCGCCAACGACGGAACATTGGCCGGTGGCGGACCGGTTGCCGTTGCTTTCTTCTCCTCTTCGTTTTCCGCTACGCTGTTGGCTTTTGCGGCTTCCTGAGCGCGTTTCAGATCGGCTGCATACTCCTTGTTGCCAGGTTTTAAATCACTGGCCCGCTTATAGAACTGAACCGCCTTCCGGAATTTCCTGGTCCGCTCAAAAACCTCCCCTATTTCAACGAAGGTATCAGGATTATCAACCTTCTCCAGTTCTTCGGCAGGAAATGCGGCAACCACGGCCATCAGCTTATCATCCGCTTCAGCGGAAGCATAAAGTGAGATGAGCTCAATAAAGGTAGACGGGTCATCTGCCGGATCAAGGTCGTAAGCTTTTTGCAAATATTCGATGGCCTTTCCCTCGTTTCCTTTGGCCAGCCAAACCGAGCCCAGTCCGCTGAGCGCCAGAACGAACCCGGGTTCAATCTCCAGGGCCTTCATATACATTGCAATGGCCTCATCCAAGTTCTCCTTTTCCCACTGCGAAATGGCCAGGTCTGTATACTGAATGGCCATTTTATCATGTTTTAATTCTGGTTTTTTCCCGCCACCGGTGGCCCGGGCCTTCTCTCCCTTTACCTCTTTGTCCTCTTCCTCCTCCTCAGATGCTTCCACATCGTCTTCATCTTCATCTTCTTCCACAGGTTGTCCGAAAACAGCCGCCCATATCCCGTTGCCGAAACTGATCCGGTTGATATTGTAACCCTCCGCGAGCCTTTCGTCGGTTACCTTGCCCGGATAAAGTGAGTCGCTGGCCCATGATTGTGTTTCAGGCACATCGGAAACCGAGGTCACCAACAGCCATTTTCCGTCACCAAATACCAGGTCGGTGATGACCCGACCATCTTCCCAGGCTTTGTCGATTGCCTTCTCCGGGAAATCACTGAAAAAAGTAGCAGTTTGCACCGATAATCCACTCCCCTTCGACAACACGGCAAACCATTTACCATTGCCATATCCGATCCTGGTTACCGAATAACCTTCATTCCATGCCTTCTCCACCTCCTTCATCGGGAATTTGCTCCCCAACCTCCAAACCTGGTCGGTGAAGCCGGTGTTACTCGACATAACCAGCAGCCAGTTGTCGTTGCACCAGCTGAGTTCGGTTATATCGAGTCCTTTGTTCCAGCCTTCTGTTATGCACTGTTCAGGAAAATCGGAGCGGGTCCAGTAATGCTGATTTTCATATGAACCATCATAACATATGTATAATGTCCAGGCCCCTTTGCCATAAGTCAAACCGCTTATCGTTGCTCCGTTACCCCATATCTCTTCTATTTTTTTCTCGGGAAAAGCACGGGAGGTAATATATTCGCTGGTTGGCATAATTTGAAATTTAAGATAAAATTAGGATCAGGTAGATACGCCACCTCCGCAGTGAGGACAGGTGTAGGAACTTCCTCTGGAGCCGCTGAAAGTACCTCCGCAATGGGGACATTTATAGTTGGAACTTCCGGATCCCAGCATGGTAAGAACCAGCATGACGATAGAAATAACGACAACAACAACGGCCAGGTAAATAGCCACCGCAAAAGCCATGAGGTTTAGAATGATGAGTATGAAAATCCTTAGCCACATGATGATGGGACCTGTTACCACGTAACTTTCAAGGGCAATCGCCACAAAAGCGAAGATCAGCATCCACACCATACTGAACAGCAACCAGTGCACCCACTTGTCGTAGCCGGCCGGGATGAGGTGGAACCCCTGGGCAAAAAACCATTCCGTTTCCCCGCTGTTGACCATCAAGGCAATAAACAGAGCAATACCTGCAATGGCACCGGGAATGATAGGCCACCACCGGAGTCTTTCGATCGGAAAAATGTTGTCCAGTACCGTTCGCTTTACGGCCATTGCACCTGACTTTGAGCCACCTGAGGAGTACATGTCCTTCTTCCTCAGCTTGTTCAACATTTCATCCAGCATCAGGAATTTTTTCTTGACCATGAACAGGATCAGCGCACACACCACCACTATTATCCATGAACGGATACTGGTAAAATCGAAAATATGCTTCATGGTCACCTTTGTTGAATGGCCGAGACTGCTGTCTCCTTCGGGATAGGCATTGTCTTGCAAGGTTCCGCGCGATACATACCCATATTCGCCACCCATAAAAATGACTTTCAGGTATTTACCGATAACGGAATCTACCCGGAGGGTGTCACCCTGCTTCAGCAAAGCCTTCTGGCCCCAGCCTCCGGCAGAATCGTGTATGACAAACTCGCTGGTATTGATGATATATACGTCACCGGGTTGTACCTCGGCAGCTTCTGCCTTTTCACGGTCCTTCTTGTAAGCATAGCGGTCAACTGTCACAAGGTCCTCCTGGGTTGCATTAATCTTTCCGCCAGCCAGTGATTCAAGTTCAGCCAGGTTGAGAAACCGGTCGTACACGCGCAGCTCATCAATGTCGCCATCGAAATTTCCAATCATGATGCCAGGATCTCCGCTGCGAATGGAGGCCTTACCTTTAAATAGCTCACTGCCAACAACAAAACGTGCCTCCTTATTTTTATCATCGTACATCATGGCGACGAACACCCATTTTTTTGTAAATATGGCCGGCCCCATGATGGCACCATCACCACCACCATTCAGATACCAGTGATAAACACTCCCTTCATGGTTCATATAAACAGACCGCGTTTCCTTATTGATCCCGCAGGCAATCAGTGGATAAGAACTGGTGGTTCCTGTTGCCTGAACCCAGGCGGTTACGGTGATAATGGGAACTTTATCGGGACTTGCGCTCACAGGTAAAGTGATATAACTATCACCTTTGGCCTTAAACCGGAAGGCGCCTCCCTCCTTGCCATCACGACCAGTTGTGGCCACAGCGCCGAAAATTTTGCCGTTCTTATTCTTCCCGGTCAGGTCGCCTGTCTTCCCGTCGAGCGGATAGTTAGCAATTAAGCCTTTCTTAATATCCACTTCCTGGGCCGTCAGGACGGGTATGATTATGGCCAACAAGAAAAAAATCGTAATCCTTTTCATGATATCGGGTTTTATCAGACGTATATAAGGTAGTTGCGAACAAAGTTCAATCCTGCAAAAAGAAAGATGAAGAAACCGAGGACGACAATGACGATGAGTGTCAATGCGGTCATGATAAAAAACATCACATTCCACTCTTCGGTCTTTTTCGTAGAGCCATCGCTGTAAGTAGTTTTATAGGTATCTGTAACCGAAGTAGATGCAAATAACCCGAGGATGGTTCCAATAAGCACATTGTGGATGTTAAACCCACGGAACCAGCGTTCGCGCTTGGTGTTCAGAAATTCAGGCGAATAACTTGCGAAATAATAAAGAACGATGGATGCCGGAAGCCACCAGTAATGTTTAAAAAACTGACCAAATCCTTTGCTTGTCAGGTATGCCAGTACACAAACTGCAAGTGCACAGTAGATCAGCTTCATGGAACCGGTAAACCGACGTTTTATCTGGTTGTTCAGAATTTCGCCCAGGTCGTTGATATTATTAATGATGTCAGGATCCGTAGGCAGCGAACGAATTGCTGAATCGAGACAACCATGAGAAGTGGTGATCTGACTCATGCTCAACGGACTCCGAAACTCCTCCTCTCCAGGTTTTGAAACAATTTGCCATGTATTAAATGCCTGGCCTACATCGATTTGTGCGGCTTCGTTGTCGATCACGGAAGATTCAGGTTTTCCCTGTGAACGCCGTTTTGCCTTCATTTGATCGAGGGTTACCGGTACAAACTTCGGTTTCTTCATCAGGGTTATGGCAATGTATACTACGGCAAAAGCAAAAAAGCCAAGGATGGCAATTCCTTTTATGTAATACCAAACGGTGGCGCCAAGTGATTCCTCCTTAGGCGCACTTAAAGGTGCAGAAGAAACGACAGGGTCGGAAGGAGATGTTTGAATGGTAGCTGCAGCCGATGCATGATCAAGGGCGAAAGTGAGGTCCTGAATACCAAGCAGGGCACAGGTACAGAGAATAACAATAAGGCATTGTTTCATTTGGTTTTTCATCGGATAGATTTTACAGGTTTCAGGGCAAAAGTATTCAGATGTCAAGTAATACAAGGGAATTCGTCGTACCGATTTATAAATCCGAACCTTTCCGCTCCTATCCGGACACCTCCGCCTCCAACACAATCCATCATTCGTAATCGTTCAATTAATCATGGTTTTAGTCCATCATATGCACCGCTAAAAAGTGTGGATCAGATAACGGGTTGAGGAAATAAGTCAGAATCCGAAGCCAATTTTCAGACCCAGGTTAATCACAGGGGCCCATAGGTTCTGATCCTGAATTCGGGGAGAATGGTCCGTGTTGTACCATTCCATACTGCCGCTGTCGTGATAGTGATAAGATCCGTAAACCAACTGGTGCAGCATGATATATTTCAAACCACCACCTATATACCAGTCTACCACCAACCCGTGGTAATTTCGCATCATTCCCAACCGCAGACTAAATCCAAAGTCGTTGCGATACTGGACCTGTAACTTCCCGTTGTGCGGAGGTTCGGGCCAGTCGGTGCGGATACCGGTAGCCCACAGGTATCGGTACATAAAAACAAATGAAACGTAGGTGCGTGGATTAATAACAAAGAATTTGGGATAGGTGGTCACCGAAAATCCATTGTAATTGTACAGCGGCATCGGCATGGTGTAATAGGCATCCGCCGATTGTATCCCGAAGATCGCACTAAGCTCTGTCTCCCATGTAAAGTGGTCGTTAATAAGGCGCTCATAGGCAAATGCAACTTCAAGGTGGGCTGCCTTGGCTACATTCCATTTGAGGAAGTTCTTTTTGGTGAGGGGATTTTGCGACTCAAGCTTTTCTGCCTTGATGGCCCTTTGTTGTTTATAAAGATAATTTTTCTAGGTGCCGGAATATCGGAATACGCTGTCGGGTGGAATGATTATCTGCCAATCGCCGGAATCGGCCACATAGGCAGGACTAAGCTCTCCGCGAAGCAATTCTCGGGGCCCGGGATTCCTTGGCTGCCAGAGCTTATCCAATTCTGCAACCGTAACAACACCACCGGTTAGAAAAAGGGTATCTCGATTTATCCGTTCTATTTTACCCGCCACCAATACACCTCCCTTTGTTAACACGGTCACGGTGTTTCCCCTCCGCATCAACAACAGGTTAAACCGCTGATTATCAAGAACCAGAATAGCAGGTCGCACCCGGCCTCGAGGTCTGCCCCATGGACCAACTGAACGGAATTTGTCAGAACCGTCCGCATCATGCCTTACCTTCCACGGTGCTCTGGGAGTTTTGGATGGTACCATTTGCGAAAATGTATCTATCCCGCCAAGGGTGAGAAATAAAACAACAATTGGCCAGATGACTTTCACCCTGGGGCAATTCCGGTAAAGTTTAATTATGATTTTCATTGAAAGCTAAGCGCTTATATTACCAAACTAAGAGGACTTCTTAAGGATTTTGTGCGCCTTTTTCCGTCGACTGCTTTTCTGCGAATATTCGTGGGAAAGTACGCTGATGTTGCCATCTACCTCGAGTATGGCAAGGTCGACCTCGGCAGGCGATGAGACTCCGTGCTCGCGAATGGCTTCAAGCAGCTCATCTTCGGTGATCTTTGCGAGTTTCAGATGGGAAGTCAGAACTTCTCCTTTATAAACAAGCATGACAGGGTCGCCCTGCAACGCACGTCCGAATGTCGGATAACGGTATTGAAGGTATTTCAACACGTAATTTACAAGGAAGAGGGCCAGGGCAGCAAGTAATCCGCCTAAAAGCGTATTGTCGCCCAGCACCATGGCATTTTGTACCGAGTTGCTGATAAGCAGGATGAAGACGAGGTCAAAGACCGACAACTGAGCAAGTTCCTTCTTTCCGAAAAGCCGGATTGCAACAATAAGGAACAGATAAACGGCTACGCTACTGAAAATAATATTGAGATAATTATTTCCGAAAATATTCATGGACTTGGATTTAATCACCGAAATTTACGATAATTTCACAATTCGCCCAAACGAAAAACATTAAATCACAGAAGCGAATCGGAACAATTCGGCAATTATACGGGTGCCTACTCAGACGCCGAAAAAAAACGCCGTAAGCAACAAACTTACAGCGTTTTATTTTACATCCCGGTGCCCGGAACAGGACTCGAACCTGCACATCCTTAAGGATACTAGTCCCTGAAACTAGCGCGTCTACCAATTCCGCCATCCGGGCTTCTTGGGGGTGCAAAAGTACAACTTATCCTGAAATCTGCTAATTAAATTTGAAATTAATTCAGAAAAAGGTGTCGCATGAAGCGTGTCGCGTGACAAATTTTCACCATTTCACCATTTCACCATTTTTAAAATGGACTACACTCCAGGTAGGCTGGATTCCTGTCCGGGCCGGTCTCCGTGGTACAGGTACGGAATCGGTTTCGTCCGGCTACCTGCAATCCTTTGAATTCAATGATCAGGCTTATTTCGTGCGCGCCTCCGGTGCCCTGCAGGTTCTTTGACACCTGAATGTCGTAACTGTACATGAATTTGATATTTGTTGTCGGTGATGCGATGTATCGGTAGCCTGCCAGCACCATCAACGAAGTAGTAGGCCCGTAAACCGATGTCGCTTTTAGATACCCCCCCAGGTAGATATTGTATTTTAATGCATTTACCCCCACCTGTATTGAGCTGAGGTTATTCTGGTTCTGATAAATGATCCCGGGATTAAGCCGCAATGGGTCCGCAAATCCTTTGACCGGATTTTGTGAAGAGTTTGGCCCGTTCCCCAGCGTAATAACCATATCAAGATGACCGACATACTTCCTGGGCAGCGGCGCCCTGATTACCGAGATAAAGGATTGGTCGGGCTGGAATATATGATCGACCGCACATCCCGCAGTGATGGTAAGATTGCCTGCATTATTGATGAGCTGCATCAGTCCACCCACTCCAAAATCCGGCGATAGCCTCGACTGTGCTTCCGGTGCCGGCATCTGCGTGGAATATATATTACCGTATTTGTTGCTGAGCTGATCACTGAAAACAAAATCACTCCACTGAAGCCATTTCTGCATCAAAGCGCCTTTTAGTCCTACCTGACAGATAATGTTATAGAAAATTGGAATCCGCACCGAAAGTGCCAACGCAACAGAGAGGTTCTTTATAAACCCGATGCCTTCATTGTCGCGGTTTACATGCAGTCCTATTCCACCCGAACCGGGCAGGTTCCTGTCTCCGAAATCAGCCGAAAAATACATGGTTTTAAAATCCACCGGGAGGTTCGGCCACTGATCCCGGCAAGAGAGTCTTGCCCGTAATCCGCTGTTGAGGCCGGTATAGGCCGGGTTATAATACAACGGGGCGTTTAACCACTGCGAATAGTTGGGATCCTGCGCCCTTACTTCAATAACTGCAAACATCATCCCGATAAAAATGGTTACGGCAAATAAGGAATTGTGTCTCATCTCTTCCTCCTGCTTTATCTCAGTAAAGTAACAGTGCCTATCGTCTTAGCCGCCCCTTTCCCGATATCAGAACCTTCCCAAACTGTACCGTCCGTGAACTCCGCCTCTGCTTTCCACAGATATGTATCCTGTGGCATCAGCCTGCCCAGGTAGGTTCCATCCCATGATTCGGTTGGTATTCCGCTCTCATCCAGGGCTGTTGATTGCCACAAAGGATGACCCCAATTATCAAATATTTCGATCTTAAACCGCTTCAGGTTGATTCCGGCAGGTTTGAATACACCGGGTAATCCAGTGGTTGCACCAGGTGCAAATGCATTGGGGATATACAACCCTTTGAACATCATCCGGTATTTTATCTCTGCCGTATCAGCACAGTAGCCAACCTTCCGCGCCACAAGTCTGATCAGGTAGATTCCGTCTTCCGTATACGAGATCTCAGGATTTTCCAGCATCGACGAAAACCCGTTGCCGAGGTCCCAGTCGTACTCATCAGCTCCGGTCGATTGGTTGATCAGAGAAATGCTTCCGGTGGATCCGCCTCCCTTCTCCCGAATCGAAAATCCAGCTTCTGTGGTGTAAACAGTTACAATGAGCTCATTAGATTGTGCACTTAGGGGGTCATCTGTGGAGCGGGTTGGTAATTGTGTCATGATACAACTGATCCGATCGTTATCAGCCAGCGTGCTGTCCGAATAGTTTGGCCAGTCGGTACCGACAATCCGGCCATTTTTATACCAGCGAAACTTGGCATCAAGCCCCTGATTGGTGGTCAAGGCCCAAAATCTGACCTTGGTTCCCGCACAAACAGGGTTCTTGTCCAATCTGATTCTGATCGTGGGAAGCAACATGGACAAGGCATCCACGGTGATCATCCCCACCTTCAGATTGGAACAACCGCGCTCATTCTCAGCCGAAACAGTGAAGTAATAGAGGCCGCTTTTCAACCAGACGACTGGAACGGAAGAACCCTCATTTCCCGATGGGAACACAACCTCCGAAGTATCGGCCTCTGTCTGGAGCGTATGGTCTTTGAATACATGCCAAAAATAAGTTCCCCCTGCAATGGGAATAACTCCCAGTCCATACATCTGTCCTTCCTGCACAGTCTGGCCATCCTGGGCAATCCCTTCCTGTAAGACAAACATTGCCACCAGGATGATAAACCAAAATTTTTGGGTGCCAGATTCACGTTGCATTTCGTTAAATTATCCCGGGATTAAGTCATCTCCCGGCCAGTCAGGAAGACCAGCCGGGAATTGACAGACAAACATAAAAATCCTCCTCACCGTTTAACATTCAGGTCGCCACACAAATGGCAGAGTTGACTGAACAGAGGTTAAGGATTTTTAACAATAAAAGGACCGGTTGCGGGATCGGGGGTAACAGTCGGACGAGCTTTGATGGTCTGGTTTGTAAACTTTCCGAAAATGATTTCGTCAGAACAGTCGGTCAGTGATTTAACGTCATTGAGGGTGGTTGCGCCTACGGTAATAACCCCGTCAACACCGAGAACAATGGCAAGGTCTGCAAGCGTTTCAAAACTGTTGTTCGTAATATCAACCTTAACCCAAATCTTTGCACTGCCGTCGAACGCTGCGGTTGCAACGTCGGCGGAGGTGGCAACATTACCGGCAATGGTCGTGGTATGCGTTGTGGTGAATAACGAGTCTGTACTCCACACTACACTGGTGAGTGTCTGAACTGCATCAAGCCCGTCGATGCGGAACGAAGGGGTCCACGGACCGGTGTATTGAGAAGCGGTAACCCTGGCATAAATAGAGTTCACCCCATACTGGTAGTTTACCGTCGGACTGGCTCCGGGGGTTACGATCGCAGAGCTGACCGGGGCTGCGCAATAGGTTCCGTTGTTTCCCGCACCACCCATATTGTTGATCGCCAAAAGGAATGTATTGATGGGCGTGACCTGCCATACCTTCATGTTCATGGCATCGCAAATTCCGTTGTTTCCGGCGAACTTCACCACCAGGTAATATGGATTGGTCATCCCGTTAACAACCGCCTGGGCAGTCCACGTGATGTCAATCTGATCCTGTCCCACCGCCGGCGCGTTGTAGGTTCCGGTTGCAATGATCTCAGGACCCGGACTCGGAAGGACTCCCGTGGTGCTGAGCAGGTCCACATTGGTCGTTACATACCAGGTAAAACTCCCAAGTGTGCCATTGTAGGGCGGATTTCCGATGATCACCTTGTAATTGTAAGGATTCCCCGCAGCCGGATTCAGCGGACCAGGTGTACAAGATTGCCCATAGGCGGATGCCATGGCTGCAAATAATGTCACAATCAATAGTAGAAATAATTTTTTCATGGTGTTGTTGTTTTTGGTTTCTGTTGATTTAAATGGTATCCTTTTCATGTTGAATTTTTCCGGTTTTCTCATATTTCAGATTGTTGGTTTTTAACCAATATGCAAAAGGCATGCCGGGGAAGGCAGACACCAAAAAATCAATTCTAACAAGCATACTATCTGCAAGTTAAAAAATCAGGAAGAAAGGCAAGAAGTAATAAACCCAACTATTGTGTCCGGAATTGAATTTGAATAATCGCACAAATGTGCGGTTATCAGTCGGTCTGGTCGGTGCGGATAATGGTGATGCCGAATTTTTTCATTTTCCGGATCAGTGCATCACGGGAAATTCCCAGTTGGGCGGCAGTAACTTTCTGGTTGAAACCCAATTCATGCAAGGCACTTTTAATCATGTCGATTTCAGCATCTATGAGGGTTTGCTTCGGCAGTGCGGCTCCTTTAGGTCTCTCTCTTTTGGGTTTCAACGGAAAATCGCTCACACAGAGGGTTCCGCCAAAAGAGAGAATAACCGCCCGTTCGACAAGATTTTTTAATTCCCGAATATTTCCGGGAAAGTCATACTGCATCAGCAGGGGAACAACGCCTTTTTCAATGGCAGGAGCAGGACGGTTTATCTTTTTGGAAAATTCAGACGCAAAATGATGTAACAGTGGAGCGATATCATCGGGCCGTTCCCGTAAGGGAGGAATATAGATGTGCAATGTGTTCAGCCTGTGAAAGAGGTCCAGCCTGAACTTTTTTTCAGTCACCATCTGATCAAGGTCGTGGTTGGTGGCCGAGATGATCCGAAAGTCAGTCCTTACAGGCTCTGTATCCCCTACCCTCGTGATCTGCTTTTCTTCAATCGCCCGCAGTACCTTCGATTGCATGTTCATCGGCATATCAGCAATCTCATCAAAGAACAAGGTCCCGTGATCGCAAATTTCAAAAAAACCCTTTTTATCACTTGCCGCTCCGGTGAATGATCCTTTTTTATGACCAAAAAACTCACTCTCGATCAACGATTCTGGCACGGAACTGCTGTTTACCGCATATAACAGGTTATCCTTACGATCACTGGCAAAATGAATAATCCGTGCAATATTCTCCTTGCCGGTGCCGCTCTCGCCGGTAATCAGCACATGCGTATCCGGGAATTTTGCAGCGGTCATGGCCATTCCTAATACCTTTCTGATCTCCTCACTCACACCGATCAGGTTCCGCTCTATCCGCTCTTCCAATGCCTTGGTGATCAATGAACTTTTCTCCTCGATCTGTTTGAGCCGTTGCTGCAAATGAATAAACTTCCGTGTACGCTCAATGGCAATCCGGATATCCAGCTGGCGAAAGGGCTTCCGGAGATAATCCAGGGCCCCCAGTCTCATGGCACTGATAACAGTGTCCATATCACCGTGGGCAGAAACAACAATAACCTCCATGGAGGGATATCGTAACTTTACCTCCTTAAGTACATCAAGCCCGCTGATACCTGGCAGGCGGACATCCAGGATCAACAGGTCAACCTTTTTTTGCTTAAGTAATGCCAACCCTTCCTCACCGGAATTGGCAATGGATGGATCAAATCCCCTGTTCCGGAAGAATTCCTCAAGCTCTTCTGTAAACTGACGCTCATCATCGAGGATCAGGACGCTGATTTTATTCATCATGGTTTAAATCTTGATTAACACTCTCCGGAATCACAATTCTTACATTGGTTCCTTCCGAATACTTGCTGGTCACTTCGATGCTCCCGTTCATCTCCCGGATAATCCCGAAAGAAATAGAGAGACCAAGTCCGGTTCCTTTCCCCGCCTCTTTGGTTGTATGAAAAGGCAACATGATCTTGTCCAGTTCGTCGGGTTTGATTCCAATTCCATTATCGGAAACAACTACGATAACTTGATTCTTGCCCGGTTGCGTCTTTACTCCGATTATTTTGTGCCAGCGGCTCTTTACCAGATTGTATCGCTCCTCAATGGCATCCTTGGCATTTATCAACATATTAAGGATCACTTGTTCAAATTTATAGGTATTACCAACTACCGATGGTAATTTCTCATCCATTTCAAGGATCAGTTCTATCCCGGCATGCTTCAATTGGCCGGATATCATGGCAACGGCATTCACAATACTCTCATTTACGCTGAATTCATTGCCAAAATCGCCATCGCTGGTCCGCGAAAAAGTACGGATATGATCGATAATGTGATCAATCCTTGAGATGTTCTCAAAGATCTTCCTGGATTTGTTTTGCAGGTAACCCGGATCAATTCGGTTGTGTAGGACTTCATGCAGTAAATTTTCAAGTCCGATCGAGATCGTATTCAACGGTTGATTTATCTCATGGGCAATTCCTGCGGCCATTTCACCCAGGCCGGCCAGCCGTTCCGTATGTATTAAATGCTGCTCAATCCGTTTGCGCTCCGTTATGTCGCGGATAATGGTCATTAATGATTGCGGATGACCATTGCTGTCGACGATCAGTGTGGTGCTTATTTCTGCAAAGAAACGGGTCTGATCAGCCTTGCTCAGCGTGAATTCGACATTCTGGGTCAGACCTTCACCCAGCGTGGTTCTGATCATTTCGTTCAGTCGCTCCTTCTCCTCCAGCGGAAACAATGCAGTGATGTGATGCCCTATAAATTCATCCTTTTGGGCAATATTGAAGACTCTCATGGCAATGGACGATATTTCTCTGATCAGCCCGGAAATACTCATTATAATGATCCCTTCGGGAGAAGCGTCCAGCAACATGCGGTACATTTTTTCCGATTCCCGTATCCGTTGCTTCTGGCTATATAGCTCCAGTAAAATTTTGATCTTACTAACCAGGATGTTCTTATGAAATGGCTTAATAATAAAGTCGATTATTCCCGTCTCATAGTACTTCTCGATATGAACTTCATGAAACGAATAAGCGGTTACAAAGATGATCGGTACCATGTCGCGTGAATGGTCCGAATGAATAAGCCTGGCCAACTCCTGTCCTCCCATTACAGGCATCTCCATATCGAGTAGTGCCAATGCAAGATCGTGACCGGAAATCTTCTCAAGCGCCTCTTTCCCTGAATAGGCCTTTATAATATTAACATTGAGCCCCCGGATGGAATGTTCGATAATCTGCACATTCGATTCGATGTCATCTACAATGAGGATTGTGGGCAGGACCTTGGACTCCATAAGGCTTTTCACCTAACATTAAAATCCAAATATAATGTTTTCCAGAAAGGTAAAAAAAAAGCAGGAATGATTTTTCAACCATTCCTGCTGCTGGTGCCCAGGACAAGACTCGAACTTGCACATCCTAAGGACACTACCCCCTCAAAGTAGCGTGTCTACCAATTTCACCACCTGGGCCTTCCCGAAATAATGATCGGGTTTGGGAGCGCAAAATTAAGGATAATTTTCTTTCCAACAAAGATTTCCGGGGATTACAGTAAAGAAATTCCGAATGCAATGGCAAGGCCGACAACTACCGTGATGAATTTCTGAATGTTATATCGATGATTCTCCTCTGTTTCAAAAAGGATCGAGGTGGAAACATGAAGAAAGATACCAATCACCACAGCCAGAACATAGTTGAATAAACCCTCAAGCGAGACTGTGATGTAGCGCTCCAGGAAATTGCCAAGCAACGACCCCAAAGGAGTCATAAGGGAAAAAATTGCGAGGAAGATGAAGGCTTTGGTACGGGTAAGTCCGTAGTGCAGGAAAAGGCTCATCAGGGTGAGAGAGATGGGAATATTATGCACTACGATACCCAGCACCAGGGTGTGCTGAACCTTGGTGTCGAAACTCTGAACAATGGGCATTCCTTCCAGAAATGAGTGAATGCAAATCCCGATCAGCAAAAGAAATGGCGAAACTGTTTCATCGTCAGAATGCTCATGGTGATGACCATGCTCTGCTCCGTCAGTGATGAGTTCGAGCGATAGCTGAAGAAGAAACCCCAGGATTACAAATAAACCGGTAAATGCTCCGGCATTGCTGAATACTTCGGGAACCAGCTTCAAAAAAATAAGCCCTATCAGAAAGGCTCCGCTGAATGCCAGCAGAAACTTCAATACGCGGTCATTGCCTTCCTTGAACAGAAATACAAGTGAGCCACTGCCGAGTACCGTTAGAATTAATATGATATAGATAAGGATGGGGGGCATGGTGAAAAGATAACAGGGTTATGAAGTGAAAGGGCAATAAAACCAACATTAACTCGCTACATCCAACACCCGAAAAGCCGTACTTGTCGGGACTCCTTTAAAATTCTCGATATATCTTTCCGAGATTAGTTTCACACAGCCTGAATCCGGATCCATCCCAAGATCAATAAGGTCATTCTGCACCTTCACATAAAACTTCTCGCTCAGAACAATCCTGTTTTCAATACTTTTGGACATGAGTCTTGCGGTAAGATCAATGTCGCTGCCGTAGTAATCATTGGCGCCCTCGAAGAAGGTGATATTGTGTACTTCCGTGCAATAATGCAGCGCTACCTTGCAGTTAAGGAACATCCCGGCAACCGGGTGGCTTCTGATGACAGAAAGCGAATCGAAAATATTGGAAAGCAGTCCGAAACAGTTCCCGTCGGAGTTCTTATTAAGCAGCTCCTCATCAGTTATAAACAGCATCATCTCATCACCAATGCCTTTCACCAGGTTGCCCTGCAAATGATTGGCTCGCAACAACACATTGAAGGTATTGTTTAACTTCCGCCCCCATTCCTTCAAACCACCCTCATATTTCATGTCGGTCGACTTGTTGATGTCCATGAAAATGCAAACACCGGGACATGTCGGAATACTATCCAGCATCCTCAACATCTCCTCAGAGTTAGGATCAGTAAAATTGACGTAATGAAGCATCAGAAAACCTTAATGGCCTCTTCCTGGGCAGGATGGATTTCAAAAATGTTGGTGAACCCCGAAATCTCAAAGATCTCCCGGATATTATCCTGTAGTCCGCACAAAACGAACTTTCCTTTCGATAAGGTGATCTTTTTAAGTGCCATCAACAAAATCCGGAGTCCGCTGCTGCTCACATAATCCATCTTCGAACACTCAACAACGATCCTGTCCTGCTGGTTGGCTATCATCTCCATGAGTTTTTTCTCAAGGATGCTGTAATTTGTCGTATCAAGCCGGCCAATAATGGAAAGGACCGTACACGAATCCATCTTTTTTTCAATGATTTCCATAGACTTCTGTAAATTTATTGTTAAAAATTCTTTGTTAAAGTTACAACATTTTTATTTTCGCTGCGCTTATAATCAACGGCATTCATCATCTCACGAACAAAATGAATCCCGAGTCCGCCAATTTTACGTTCTTCAATTGGCTTAGCTAGATACTCATCTGCAGTCTTTTCAAGAAGATTGAATGGTTTCCCGTCGTCGGTAATTACAATCTGGATACACCGGTCGGGATTCAGTTGAAAATCGACGGTTATGACATGATCACCAGGATTATCATAGGCATAAAAGACAATGTTGGTGAAAAGTTCCTCAAGAGCAAGGTTTATTTCCATGACCACCTTTGCCGGGAGATTCCAATTTTCAGCAAGTTCTTCAAGCGTTAGAACAAGTTTGTCCAGTTCACTGAGCTGATTGTCCAATTTCAAGCGTACATTCTGCATAACCGTTGGTTTGACCCCATTGTTACCGTTATATTTTAAAGCCAGGATGGTAATATCGTCGGCCTGTTCCATGCCATAAGCAAAATCCTGTACTGTCCTGATCAACTTCTGCGTTGTCTCCTTTGCCGTCATGCCAGTAAGACTGGAAAGGGTTTTCATTAGCCGTGCATCGGTAAAGAATTCATTGTTGCCGGCAAGGGCATCAGGCACTCCGTCTGTATTTAACAAGAGCAGTTCTCCGGGATGAAAGATAAACTCTGAAGACTTATACATAACGGTATCGAAGATCCCTAGCGGTAACCCACTCAGGAATTTCAGCGAACTCAACTTTCCGTCTGCAGTCATGTAATAGGGGTGATTATGACCACAATTGCAGAACTCCATCACCCCATTACGCAAGTCAATGATCCCGGCAAAAAATGTAACAAACATCTGGTGTGGATTATCCTGGCACAACTCCTTGTTGATTCCTGCAATGACATCAGTCAGCGGAAGCCCGGCCACAGCCTTTGCCCTGAGCAGCGTACGCGTCACCATCATGAAAAGAGAAGCAGGAACCCCCTTCCCGGCAACATCAGCAATTGCAATGCAAAGGTGATCATGGTCGAGGAAAAAGAAATCATATAAGTCTCCGCCCACAGCTTTCGCAGGTTCGAGCACTGCATAAAGGTCCCAGTCTTCACGGGTGACGAACCCTTTGGGCAACATCCCCATCTGGATCGTATGAGCTACATTGAGCTCGCTCTCTATCTTCTCTTTCGCAACAGTAGCCTCCTGAAGGTTGTCAACAAAACTGACCAGTTCAACCTGCATCGATGCAAAAGCATTGGTCAGCTGCGCAATCTCATCTTTCGACCGGGGCTTTGGGAGCTTTGCATTAAAGTCACCCTGTCCGATCCTTCGGGTAGCATCAACCAGACGAATGATCGGTCGTGTAAACTTCCGTGTAATAAAAATGGTGATGACGAATAAGGTAAATACACTGATCGCGAAGATGACCATCAATTGTTTGAGAAATTTTATCAGGTCCGACAAGAGTTCATTGGCCGGAAAGATCACTCCAAATGACCATCCGGTTGAAGCTACCGGTGCATAGGAGAGAAAACTTGGGGTCCCCTTTGAATTCAATCCATCCGTAACAGTAAATCCTGTTTTTCCCGCCAGCATATTATTCACCGCGTTCATCGATCTTTCTCCATGTCCGGTACGGGCGATCTCAATGATGCTCTTATCCTTGAACTTAGGATCCGGATAGTTAATGATCTTGCCTTTCTGTGAAACGAGAAAACCATATCCTGTCTTGTAAACCTTCACTGCTTTGACTATCTTTTCAAAGGCACCAAGAGAAATGTCCATGGTGAGTACGCCGACAAATACCCGACGACCCTTGATCAGCTTATGGATCGGCACTGAGTATGTACACATCATGGTATCCCCGCCTCCCTGGTCGTAATATGGCTCTGTCCACACAGGTTTGTCAAGTATTTTGGGCAGTCTGTACCAATCCTTCTTAAAATAATCATAGTCTGTACCTCCAAGCATCTTTAACTTCACGGATTTTCTGCTCTCAAAATAATATGGAGCATACCAGTAACTAGCCGAATCGTAGGCATAAGGCTCGAAAGCAAGGCAGGTGCCGAACACTACAGGACTTTGGATAATGTAATCGCGGGCAATTCTGAAAATATCATTATATTGTATATTCGGACCTTCCAATGCATGAACCAGGGTAACTGGAACCAATTCAACAGGCTGTAATACATTCTCCAGCCTGGTAATCGTTTGCTCGGTGAGGATGTTTGCATCCTTCTGTGCGTTTTCGACAAGGAGTTTAATGGAGAATCCATAACTGTAGGCAAAGGCGATGAAAAAGATGATCAGGATGGCCGTCAAAAAGAAGAGACTGTACCGGAAGGCCAGACTCCGGAACCAGCTGAAATTAGGAAAACGGATATGCACGGCAGACGAATAATATTTATTTCAGGGTAAAAGTAACAAAATTTCAGGGAAACTATCTCCAATATAGATATTTTTGTGATTGTAAAACAACGCTCTCATGAACAACAACATCCACCAGCTAAAGCCGGAACGACTCTGGCACTTCTTCTCCGAAATCTGCAAAATACCGCGACCTTCCAAAAAAGAGGAGAAAATTGCAGCCTATCTTGTTGGTTTCGCAAAGGAAAATAAGTTATGGTATCAGGTTGATTCCGCAGGAAATGTGCTTGTCCGTAAGCCTGCCACACCAGGATTCGAAACCCGCAAGGGAGTAATCCTCCAGTCTCATCTCGACATGGTATGTGAGAAAAATTCAGATACCCTGCATGATTTCAACGTCGACCCCATCAGGCCGTGGATAGACGGCGATTGGGTAAAGGCGAAGGGAACCACATTGGGAGCTGACGATGGTATTGGGATCGCTGCATCCCTGGCAATTCTCGAAGCTACAGATATCCCCCACGGACCAATTGAAGCGCTTTTCACAATGGATGAAGAAACAGGACTTACCGGCGCGTTTGCACTGAAACCAGGACAACTCACGGGCAGGATCTTGTTGAATCTTGATTCAGAGGACGAGGGCCAGATCTTTATCGGGTGTGCCGGTGGCAAAGATACCGTGGCCACATTTGACCTGGTTACTGAACATCCTCCGGCAGGGGCAGTGGGTTACAACGTGAGTGTGACCGGACTGAAAGGTGGCCATTCAGGCGACGACATCAACAAAGGACTGGGTAATGCAGTTCGGTTGCTCAACCGCTTTCTGTGGAATGTATCCCGTGATCTTAATGTCCGGGTGGCGTTAATGGATGCGGGGAATCTACGAAATGCGCTGGCCCGGGAAGGCTTTGCCTCCATCACAGTACCTGCCGACAAGACCACTGCGTTTGAAGCGAGTGTGAAAGAGTACCATAAAATGTTCACTTTTGAGTTGCATACCACAGAACCCGACCTGAAACTCAGTGCCGTGAAAACTGACCTCTCTCCTGTGGTACTTGAAGCAGGACTTCAGAAAAGGCTTCTGGAATCAGTCTATGCCTGTCCGCACGGTGTGATGGCCATGTCGCGCGACATCCCCAACTTTGTGGAAACCTCTACAAACCTCGCTTCGGTAAAGATCAGGGATAACAAAATACTTGTCACAACAAGCCAGCGCAGTTCTGTCGACACTTCCAAAAAGGACATTGCAGATATGGTTGCTTCTGTATTCCGTTTAGCCGGTGCTGGCGTGGAACATTCCTCAGGTTATCCGGGATGGGCTCCTGATCCGGATTCGGAAATTCTACGGATCTCGGTGGAATCTTACAAACGGCTTTTCAAGGGTGAGCCTGAAGTGCTGGCCATTCATGCAGGGCTTGAATGCGGACTTATTGGGGCTATTTACCCCGGCATGGACATGATTTCTTTTGGCCCTACGATAAAGGGGGCCCACTCGCCCGACGAACGTCTGCATATTGAAAGTACAGTTAAATTCTGGGCACTGTTGCTGGAAATACTTGCAAATATACCGGAAGTAACAAATTGACAAAGCCACAGACCGGACACGGCCATCATGGCTCTATTCCTTAAAGACCGACACCAACACCAAGTCTGAAAATCGGATTGGAGTAAGGTGAGTTGTAAGAGTCGTTAAGATTAAACAGTAGCAGGAATTCCATGGCCACACGGTTCCCGATTGGCTGCCGGTAACCTCCACCAATAAATATACTGTTGAACTCTATGTTCATTTTTCCACGCGAGAAGGTAATTCTGGAATAGGGATCGATTATCTTTCCGTAGGGATCCTCCACAAAGGGCCTGTTATAGGTCAGGTATTCATATTCAACATGGGCAAAAATGTTGGCCAGAAAGCCATCAAAGAGACTTCCAAGATAGTACCGAAGGTAAATTCCACCGCCATAAACACTGGATTCATACCCTATCCAATCACCTGTCTCCCCATCAATGAATTGGTTCTTTATATTATAGTACTGGTAAATTATGCGCAATCCGACATACAATTGGTCTACTGTCCGCACGCATGCTTCCGGAGAGATGGTGATTCCTGTAACACTGCCGAACTGAAAGCCCAGGTTACCGCCAACCCTCACCCGACGCCAGAAAGTATCGGGCCGACGTGGGTTTGCCGATAATGAAGGGATTGAATCCTGGGCGATAACCTCCTGAACAGGTAAAAGGAGTAAACACAAAAGAACCGTTGATTTTAAGCGGTGGAAGTTCATTTATTCAATAGATTTTCAGCGTTAGTTCCAATACCACAAAGATAATCATAAAATAATGAAAACTGTAAATCACTATCGATTATTGCATTACGTTAAATGACTTCAGATTTTGTAATTATTTTCAATATTTTCTCAGAATTCTCTTGGTAGTTAAAATATAATTTGTAATTTTGCACTCCCGTTTCGATGTTCTTTGAATTTGATTGCAAGAAAAACCAGTAGTGGCGTAGGATTAGAGAGTGTTTTGACAGTAGGGAAAAACTTTTTTATATTTTTTTAAAAAAAGTTTGGTGGAATGAAAAAAGGTTGTAATTTTGCAGTCCGATTTTAAAACAAAGTACCTGAAAGGGGAAACGTGAACGTTCTTTGAAAGACTGAAGTAAATGTAGTAGCAAATATCCCAGATTAATAATTAACCTAGTTAATTTCTTTTTGGTAATAGTTAACCCGATACAGTATTAAATTTTCCTTTTACAATGGAGAGTTTGATCCTGGCTCAGGATTAACGCTAGCGGCAGGCCTAATACATGCAAGTCGAACGGCAGCACGAGTAGCAATACTTGGTGGCGAGTGGCGCACGGGTGCGTAACACGTATGCAATCTACCCTTAACTGGGGGATAGCCCCGAGAAATCGGGATTAATACCCCATAATATTATGAAGTGGCATCATTTTATAATTAAAGCTCCGGCGGTTTTGGATGAGCATGCGCGACATTAGTTAGTTGGTGAGGTAACGGCTCACCAAGACTGCGATGTCTAGGGGTTCTGAGAGGACTTACCCCCACACTGGTACTGAGACACGGACCAGACTCCTACGGGAGGCAGCAGTAAGGAATATTGGTCAATGGACGCAAGTCTGAACCAGCCATGCCGCGTGAAGGATGACGGCCCTACGGGTTGTAAACTTCTTTTGTACGGGAAAAAACCACCGGTCGCGAACCGGTGCTGATGGTACCGTAAGAATAAGGATCGGCTAACTCCGTGCCAGCAGCCGCGGTAATACGGAGGATCCAAGCGTTATCCGGATTCATTGGGTTTAAAGGGTGCGCAGGCGGAATGATAAGTCAGTGGTGAAATCTCTCGGCTCAACTGAGAAACTGCCATTGATACTGTCGTTCTTGAGTACACTTGGAGTGGGCGGAATGTGTCATG
>JANXZO010000021.1 GCA_025355465.1 Bacteroidales bacterium | reverse complement strand
CATTGTCCAGTGCTTCCAATACCTTGACTCGGATGGCCTCCTGGGCAGAGATACTTAATTTTCTCAGGTCATGTTTTTTCATGACCAAAGATAAACATTCTTTTTATATTATACTAACTATTATGTGCACTTATTAATAATAAACTGCTCTAGTGCTGCTATAACTTCAACCTCTGTTTTAGCTGCCGCGATTGTTTGGTTATTGGCAGATAACAAATAATATTCGGTTGCCAATATTCCCATATAATAACCAAAATATACACCATTTTGACCAAAATCCAATGTTCCAGATCCATTCACATCTGTTGTCATGTTTTTATTGGCAATAGAGGCCATATTGCTTTCCGCATAATTACACCCAGGAATGACAAAATGCTTCAACCTTTCCCGGTAATACCAATACTTATGCAAGTTATTCAAATCATTAGAATTGGGCTGGCTTTTAACCGAGGAAGTATTCAAAAACGAAGATATAATCAGAAGTTGTAGGATTCTTTTATAAATAATTTTCATTGGATATAATTTGAATTTTGCCTATTTTGTTTGCTTCGATTCCAGTTCCGCCATTCTTTTCTCCAATTGCAGGATATACAAAGTCAATTCCTCAACTTTCTGCAGAAGCAGCGCATTCATCTTCCCAAGTTCAATTCCATCTTTTTCCACCTCCGCACTTGTCGGAACTTCCGGCAGATGTTTGTTTGTTACAATGTATTGTTCGAGGTCGGAAAGCGACCGTAATTTATAGTCCGTGGTAAATACAAAGTCAGACCAGTCTGTCTTAAGATTCACATGTACCTCTTCGGTGGTAATGCCGCCTTCCACATATAGTTTACTTGTATTGTTTGGATAGTTGCCCGGGGTAACAGCGCCAATTCCGACTTTGCCGGAAACACTTAGATTAGCCGAAACACCGAGATCTCCGACGACAGTTACTTTCCCGGATTCGAATGACATTATGGGGGTTGGAGTGGTGCCAAATAAAGAGATATGGCCGGTTCCCTGATTGTCGGTAACCAGTCCATAACCATTCAGGTTATTCCTGACCCATATTGAGGCAGTATAGGGATTTTCTGTAAAACATTGAATACTCGCATTGTAGTATCTCCGGATATCCAGTGCAACATCGGGCGACAATGTTCCAATTCCGATATTGCCGGATTGATGAATGGTAAGCTTCGTATTGGTTTCAATCTCCTCCTGAGAGAGTTGACGGTTCGTTCCCCCCGATGAATGGGCCGAGCTGAAAAACATATCACCTCCCAGACTGTTATAAATCATACTATATCCGTTGTAATTCCCATCGCCTGTGGTCAGCCAGCCAAGATCGTTGTGAACCACATTAAACCCCAGGTAACCGAGGCCGGTTTCGGAAGGATTGTCGGAGTTTTTCAAACTCCTGCTCTTTCCCCCGATGGCTCCCTCGTCGACCGGGGCATACAAAACGGGACCCGCACCGATAATTACCTTACCAATTCCATCATTCACCTGAAATCTATCCAACGGAAGTTCCGTCGCGATACCCACATTCCCGTTGTTTTTCAGGAAGAGGCAGTTATTTTTACCGGGATCACCGGTAGTCGGTACTTTCTTAAAATTCAATCCTTCGTGAAAGTATTCAATACCCCACTCGCCTGATGGCGACTGCGGGTTGATAACTTCGCCAAACAGCAGACTGCCATTGGCACTTCCGGGAGCGCTCAGCGCACTACGCGAAATCATGATGTTGCCGTCAACCACATGGAGCCTGCTTTTCGGAGATTCGGTACCAATACCCACAGCAGTATATTTTTTATCATTCATACAGAGGTTCATCAACTCTCCGGCATCTCCTGACGCACTGCGCGGAAGCCAGTCATCATCATGTAATCTCGAAGGGTCAGCCCATGAGGCATTGCCCTCCGGGTCACTTATAAGAACCAGATTCTCCCCGGGATTTTTTGCTATTTTCAGCGAGACGGTTTCAAAAATCGGGGCTTTCACGGTGCAATTATTTATTGTAAGCGGTGTTCCGGTATTCTGAAGGTCATGGAAGCGATACGCAATTGTTGGGGAACATCCTCCAACATTATAAACATTAAAATGTATGGTGTCTTGGTTTGCCGATGGCCGAAGTCCGAAATCGCCAAGGACCCCTAACATATCCGGGAATGTGGATTGGCCAATGTTCACACGGCTTTCAAAATAATTACCGAAGGAGGAAGCATCAAAGATTGTTGGTGCAGTTTGATAAATCCCATAGGGTTTATCACCGAAACTAACCAACGTTTGAACTGTGCCAAGTGAATTCCCTAATCCATTTCTCCCTTCTACTTTAAACAACGGCTCCGTAGATATGGAGCTTGCCCTGATCAAAATTTTAGCATTTCCGGTTTGGTATATCACACTTTGACCGCCACCATATAATTTGTGGTAATCCTGTGCCCTTATTTCTGAAAAAGCCAAAATGAACAATAAAACAGCTACACTATAGACGAACCTCCAATTTCTGTCTGAAAACAAATGTTTTTCCATATAATTAAGTGGATTTAAAAGTTGAAAAATATTGAAATGTGAGTTTTATATTATCTAATAACCAATAGCTTACCGCTACTAATCGTGTGTTTTGTTTCAACTTTGTAGAAATAGCAACCCGTTGAGAAATTTGAAACATTAAGTTTATACTCATGGATTCCTGCATTAATAATTTCTGTTCTTTTCGATTCCATCTTGTTTCCGATAGGATCAAATATTAACACATTAGCGATTTCTTCTTCTGGCAGATCAAATTGAATAGTGACATAATCAGTACATGGATTCGGAAATAGATGTATAACTAAATCTTTCTTAAATTTAGGATTCCTATCATATCCTGTATAAGTACTATATTGCGCATCGAACATAGATAAGTTGTTAGCACCATATCGATTTTCCAACCAGACATTAACACTACTGTACTGAATGTAATTGATTTCCACTTTAGGATTTGGCGACTCAATCTCCGAGTGATCATTGTACCCAGGGGTAACAATTGCCCAGGAATCAGGCGTTGTAAGATTAAACTGGTTAGTGAGAAACGGTAACAGATGTTTGGATGAATTGAAATAGGTTACCAGGAACTTTGAATCAAATGGATTGAAGCAAATGTCGGGTTGTGACCTGGTGTCAGTCGAACTACCCAGGGTCATCAAGTTGAAATAAGATGACGACGTGGATTGGAGGTTGTAACACCCCTGCAGGTCTGCCTCGTTACTTCCTTGCAAATATTTTTGGAATAAAATAATCTCTGTGAGGTTTGAACTATCGTTGTCGATATTGTTTGCCTGGCATGCGATCACAGGAGTATTACACCTGTTTGTGATGGCTGGATCAAGATTGTCAAGGCAAACCGGAGTTGTAAAAACGCTGTTAAAGTATGGCTCTGAGTGAGCCGTAAATATATGTCCCAGGTTGGATGTACTGTATTTATTTTGTTTCTCCCAGGCGGCAAAGTACCGGCCTGTATTTTTCGAAGGGCAGATACCATATGACAACGCAACTTTTTTAAAGATGTCAGTTGAATTATGTGGTTCAATGGCCACAATTTTTTGCGAATTGAATGAAACTCCTCCATTACCTGATGTTTTTAATATCAGTGAATCGGCGTAACCAACTTTTGAAAATAGTAGTCCGATGCTAAAGGGATTTGCATTCAATGCAGGAAATAAATTATCCTGGGCAAGGGCAAAATCCCTGACAGATCCGTCCTCAAACAGAACCTCCTCCAAAAATCCGGTATTTCCATCTAACCTGTCAACTCCTACGCCCGTCGAATTAAACGCAGTATCGCAATATTGCATTCCGAGAAAGAGCTTAATTTCTGATTCATTTGATCCGCATACCAATAATTCAACTTTCGGTATTGTGATACCGGTCATCCCAACCGAACCATCAAAAAGTTGTATCCAGGTGATGCCATTATCGGTTGATTTCATGATTGTCACAGAAGTCATGTTGTCGGGATTATTATGGGAATAGGCTGAATAGAGCCATCCATTAAAAGCAGAACAAATAGTAACCCCCTGCTGGTTTTGCCCCGGCTGGTCATTGATCACGATATCTTTCCCGAAGAGGGGTGATCCCGAAGGACTGAGCGGAAGTTGTGGTTGCGGGTTACCCTGGTTTTGGGCGAACAGTGGCAGGGCGGCAGTAAATCCTAAAAGGAGGGCGAAAAGGAGACGGGGGATCTTCATAATTTGTTTTCGCCAAATATAGTATGGTCGTGAATGCTTGTCAATTGCAGGAAACCGGAAATCACAAATTGCAGGAAACCGGAAGTAATTCGCGGTGGTGAAATGCTAAACACCCGGATGTTAAGGTGTTATAAACAATACATGGCGTGCAGATTGCACGCCATGTATTTCGGGATGAAGTAGAATTTGGAGGTACGTTTTAACCTTCCCTGTCATTGTGCACCCCAAATATTTCTAAAGCTTTAAGGTAGCGGACAAGTGACCTCACCCTGCAAAACGGGTAAAACTGGATTTCGATTTCGGAAACGCATAAAAGAATTACTTAGATTCCCTTACCAATTTAACACTGTAATATACCAGCCCTACAGCAAATAGGATAAGTAAACCCAATAAGTGCGATGTATACATAATCTGAAGTTCAGAAACCAAATAACCGATTGCTATACCTGATACTGAAATAATAATGATTTTGGTAATAGGGAGCGTATAAATCTTGTATTTTCTAATCACAAAGAAATAAAATAGCAGATACACTACAACGCTTACTACTAAAATTAGAGATGCATTCATAGTTACATTTATTAATATAAATTAGTTAAAATCTTAAAATTTCTACTCGGTCATAAAACTGCAACCTATATTAGGGCTAGGGCAAAATTGACAAGCACATTGCCAGATACAAATCACACATAACGGTGGAATTTCTCCAAAAGTTAATACGCAGGCGGCGCAACAAATGGCATAACCCCATGGACTAGCACAGCCTCCCTGCTGAGTATCTAACAGACTTCCATAATAGGAAGCAATTCTACTCGTGTCAGTCCTGAAGTAGTCCCAGTAACCTTCAGATAAATCAATCTTTTCTTCAATCGTATATCCGCAAGATGCACATGGTATAACAGAGATGGTATCGAAGCGAAAATCATCAGACAGTTGACCTGCATAGAATTCGAATATTGTATCATAATGAGCAATCTCACTTGAGGTGAGCTCAATTCTCGAATTTATTGAATCAATGTCTTCGTGCAAAAGAAAGTCTTTATATTGTGCAAATGTCAAGTCACTTGAAATTAGTTTATTGGTAAAGGTACTTATTTCCCTAATCAGACCAATATAGTTCCGGTTCGTTCCTACTAAAGAGTCCAGGTTTTCACCACCTCTTCCTGATTTGTAATTTGATACGGCATCTTGCTTGCTTGATGACTTTTTTTCCTTTGTACAACTAAATAAGGGAATCAGTCCCCCAATGAGCACAACGATAATGAGCTTTTTCATAGCTTTTTGAATTTAGGTTAGAAAAAAAATAAAACCACAGAATTATCTCATGGCTTGTTAATAAATAATATTTTGGGCTTGGAAATAAATATTTACAATTAGCAATAAATTAGTTTTACGGTGTAATTCCATTCACCATGAAATTTATACGGTAAAATATTTATGATTTAATTCATTATCATCAACAATAATTCCTTTTAGTTGCTGACAATATGAGTTAAAACTCGCGCAAATAAGGTCAAATAGAAGTCGTCCGATGTAGTTGTTTTTCATGACGATAAATTTTTCCTCAAATATCGCAAAGGAAATAATCCAAGTCAATTGCAGGAACCCGTAAACCTGTGATTGCAGGAACCCGGAAGAAATTCTGGGCGGTAAAATAATAAAGACCTGGAGGTTAAGGTGTTATGAAAATAAATTGGCGTCCGGACCGGACGCCACGTTTTTCGATGGAAGATAAGATTACAGTATTTTCTTATCGCGGAGCAGGGTGATCAGCTCGATGTTGTTGCGTACCTTGAATTTGTTGCGCAGGTGGAAGGTCGTTTTTTCGATGGTTGATACCGTTGTCCTTTTTTTTTCGGCAATCTCTTTATAGGAAAACCCCTGCGCAAGATCATGCAGGATTGATTGCTGGTTGCGTGTGAGCGAAGTGTTATCTTGCTCATTCGCAAAATCAGGGAAGATAACCTTGCCTGCGGAGACCATCCCGATGATGGCCATGATCTCCCTGCGTTCGGCTGATTTCAGGACATAGCCCTGTGCGCCGGCCTCAAACATGCGGCGTTGCCACTCTTCCGACTCTTCGGAGGTAAAGATGATGACCGGTTTTCCCGGAAATTTATCCTCAATGAAATGCAGGTTGGTGACCGGATCGCTTTTACCCAGGTGCAGATCCAAAACCACGATGTCAAAACGCTCTTTACCGGTATTGGCAACAGCGGCCTCTGTGGTGGGATAGCATGCCGTCACCTCAATGCCATCGCGGGAGGGGCGAAACATATTGCGCAGTCCGTTGATGGCAACGGGGTGGTCGTCGATTATCAGAAGGCGGATCACAGGATCAGGCGGGGTTTGGCCTATTTTTTTCCGAAGGTAGGAAAATTTCCCAGGATGTACCCTCTCCGGGGGCGGAATTCAACGTATAGCGTCCGCCAAGAATCAGGATCCGGTCGCGGATGTTGATCAGTCCCATGGAACCGGCCACTCTCCCCGGTTCAAATCCGGGACCATTGTCGGTATAGTTGATGTACAACCCTTCGTTCCAGTAGATATCGAGCTCAACACTGCTTCCCGGTGCATGATGTGTGGCATTGGAAAGGAGTTCCTGCACGATCCGGTAACTATTTAACACCGTTTGATGGTTCATGACAGGAATGGATTCGCCAAGCGCATAATCCAGGTCGATGATGCCCGTTTTGACTGTCTCCTCACAGAGGGCGCTAATGAGGTTGCGGAGCTTGGCAGATCCAACGAGTTCCTTGTGCAGCCGGTGCGAGAGTCCGCGAATGGTAAGCCGTGCGGATTCGATCTCTTCATGAAGCCGCTGCCGGTCATTCTCTTCAGCAAGCGGTACCTCATCCACGATCCTCCGCAACCCCATGGAGAGGTGGGTGGAGATATCGTGCAGCTCCCGGCCCAACTCCGTTTTTTCGCTCTCCCCGGCCTCGATGATGCGGCGTGCTGAATCCAGCCTTACGGTTTGAAGTTTGAATTTTGCCTGCTGCCGGTACCAGAGGAACAGGAGAATCAGAGCGGTCGCGACAACCAACGCAATGAGGAGGTAGGTCAGATATTGCCTGGCGCGGGTGCGCTCCAGCTGGATATCGATCTCCTGGTTGCGAATGAGCAATTCGCGGTTTTTTGCCTCCGTGAGGGCCGACAGCAGCCTGACCTGTTCGCCGGCGGTTTTCACACTGGCCCTGGCCTGGTATTCAATGGCCAGTTTTAAATAATCGAATGCCTCCGCCTTTTTTCCCATGGCATTCAGAATGTCGGCATAAGTGTCGCAGAGTGTGGCAAGCTGGCTGTATGCCGAGTCCTTCAGGGCCGCAGGGATGGCTCTCTCACGGATCAGCCGGTCGGCCAGATTCAATTCACCTTTATCAAGATACCCGTAAGCCAGGTTATTCCAGATGCTGATCAGAATCTCCCTGAACCCATATTTTTCTGCTATCTCCGTTCCCTTAAGACAATAGAAAATCGCCGAATCGGGTTGTTTCATCAACAGTCCGAGATTTCCGTAAATACCCGCAATGGAGGGTTCATCCCCGGGGGCTTTCATTAGATTTCGTATGGCCTCCTGATGTAAAGAAATGGCTTTCGCGCAGTCGGGTTCAAAATTTGCAATATTGGTCAGTGCATTTCCATACTGCCGGAAAAGGTTTTTTTGTTGCGAGAGTCCGGCCGCTTTCCGGTAATAGTTCAGCGCTTCTGAATCAAGACCGACTTCCAGCTTCACCGTACCGAGGATATTATATGCATCGGCTACAACATTCCAGCGTGGGCCATGTCTCCCCATTTGTACCACCGAGTCGAGCAAGCGCACTGTAGTTTTCAGATCAGCTGCCTGATAGTACAGCATGGCAATATTGAACAGTACCTGTGGAAAGGAATCGATCAGCCGTGCCTTTTCTGCGAGACTGAGGGCCTCTGAGTAGTAGCGGTAGGAGGAGTCCACATTGTCCTTGCTGAAGGAGTTTCCGAGGGTGTTGTATGCCAGGATCAGGGAGCCGGTATCCTCCGATTTTACTGCCAGTTGCAAAGCAGTTCTGGCTAAGTTAACGGCCCTTGGCCGGTTGGAGAACTTATTCAGAAAAACCAGCGAATCGAGCCGGTGGATGGAGTCCATCAAAACTGCCCTGGTCATGCCGGAGCTTTCATGATGTGGATTGATCCTGTTGCAGGCGTAAAAGCCGGAGATCAGCAGTGCGAGAAGAAAATATTTTCGGATGACTTTCATGCGATATCTCACAAGAATCCCCCCTACTCCACCGTCACTTCGTAAATCTCCCCGGTATAATCCTTTCCCGGGAAGGGGGTGTTATCCTGCGAATAGGCGGAGCCGATCCACCACTTGGTATTGTGGTACTCCTGGGTGATGATGAGGAGCATCTGGTTGTTGGCAATGGAGGTCACCTTGTCGTTCATGTAGCCCACCACGCGTAGTTTATCCTTCGACGGACCGATACGCCAGATGATCTCGGTGGGTTCCCAGTCGATCTGAAAATAGTAGTATTCCGATCCGAAGAGTTCATTGTCGGGTTCCTGGGTTTTCTGTGTCAGCGCCCGGTAGTTCTTGTCCCAGCGGTGGGCCCAGAAGGTTTGCCCGTTCCAGGTGACGGGGTAGCAGTTGTCGTGGAATTCGGCCGGATCCCAGCAGGCCATGTCCCAGTTGGTGCAGGCCACGGTGATGTTGGCATCGTCGGCTAAAATCTCTTCCGGGAAGGGGACATTCCAGTTCTGCACGTTGTACTGGTCGTCGATGCCGTAGCTGTAGGCGGGCGGCAAGACCCACGACGGACAATAAGGCACGGTCTTCAATATCTCGAAGTCGATCTCCGAATAGCCCACATTCTTCACCCGCTGGTCCTGCTGTCCGCCGTAGTAGTTGGCCATGTAACCGCCGTTGTTGCAGTCGCGCCGGAAATTCCAGTCGGCCTGGGCCTGCGTAATGAGCCATATGGCGTTGGTGAGGCCGTTCCACATGTTGTTTTTGTTGAGCAACTCGGTCAGTTTACACTTCACGGTCCACTTGCCGTAGGTCATGCCGTGGCGGGTGATCACCCCCACATTTTGCTTCTGCCAGTTGCCGAACTCCGATTTCGGATTGCGGATGGTGATCTTGTGGTTCACCGGGTCGGAAACCACTGTTTCGCAGGGCCGTTTGGCCACGGTGGAGGTGATGGCGATGAGCTCCTCCTTGCGGTAAAACCTTTTGTTCCAGTTGTAATCGAGGCGCGCGTATTCACCGCCCAGGATATCTTCGATCACCGGAATGTTGTTCATCTTCGTGGAGGGGTCGATGTAGTGCATAAACTGTTCGAAGGCAGCCGTTCGGTAAAGCGCGGAGTCCTGTCCGCAGCGATCGGCCTTGTACTTGTCGGCCACCTCTTTGGGAAAGGCATTGGGGTTGATGTAGATCCCTGCGCCCGGATCGGCGTTGGCCATCACCTTCAGCAGCTTTGCCGACTTCTGGACGATGGTATTTTTCAGCCTTGCTCCTTCACCATAAAGAAAATAGAAGTAGGGATGGATGAAGCCTGTCGGGGTGAGCAGACTGATGTTCTGCACCGCAGCCGGGATTTTATTGGTTTTGATGTTCTCCTCTGCCGTCACCACCAGCAGGAAGCTGTAATCGCCCACCCGGGGGTTCCTTTTCCAGCGGTCGTTGGTGTTGCCCGAAAAATAGCGCTTCTCATCCCTCGGGTTCCCCACGATGCGGAATTTGCCGCTCACCTTGTGGAAGTCCTTGTCGGCGGGAATTACCTCCGTTTCAGCAAAGGTCACATTCACATCCTCCCAGCTTCCGTAAAAATTCTCCCAGCAGTCGGGATGCTGTTTGGTGGTGTCGATCTGCCCCCGCTCGGGAAACTTGTAGGATTCGTTCTGGTAGTAGATCTTGTAAAGGAATTTTTGCGGCGCCGTACCTGTATTCTTCACGCTGAACTCAAAATCGAAAAAACCATCCTTGGTCTGTCGTGTGGTGGGAATTATGAACCCCTGCTGCATGGCTTCTGTGTAGTCGAGACTCAACGTCTGGCCGGCTTTCCAGTTGATCATGGGATCGAAATCGCGCAGAACGAACTGCTCGCTGATGGTTTCAGCCGAACGGCCCGCCTGTCCGCAACCGGCGAGTATCAATGGAATAAAAAGGATCAGCAGAAGGCAGATGTGATAAGTCTTGAGGCGAAATTCGGTCATGGAGTGCTGCTATTTGGAAGCGGTTTGCGGAAAAGCGTAAATATCATTGAAATCGGGAAGGATTGAACCATCGTTTCGTTCTCTGGCGATCCGGCCGGAAACAAAGAACCCGGCGGCTCCGGCAAAATTACCCGGGACCAGCAGCAGCGATTCGTAATATTTGGGATTATGGCTCGCCTGATAACCGCGGAAATCGATATTCTGCAGAACCTGGAAAGTGGAGTCGTTAAACCGGATATCCTTGAGGTCGAAGCGCCAGTCGCGGTTGTAGCGGATGAAGGAGGAGGCATTACCGGCGGGAAAAAAGAGGTCGGCGGGTTTGAGGGTGTCCAGGCCCACGGTGTGACCGGTATAGAGTTCACTTCCTTTGGTGCCACCCCTTGCGGGATATAGCGGTTCCCACCGAAGTTTTCCATTGTTGAGCCGGAGCAGGGTCCACGAGGACTTGCCTGACTTCTCCCTCGAAATGGCCAGCAGCTGATCGGCGCTGCCCGGGCGAAATTTTCCGGCGGAGAATCCGGTTTCATAGGTTCCTTTTACCCACTCCTTCACCGGCTGGTCATCTTCCGCCACGATCTTCCAGTCACCGCCATTAGCTGCTGCCTGGAACCGGAAGAGTCTCCAGGTCCCATTGTCGCGAACGGTGAGCAGTTCGTCGATGCGGTCGCCTTTGAAATCGCCGGCTGCAAGCAGCTGCATCGGGGAGTCGGATTTCGAAAGGATCCGGAGAGCAGGCCGGTTTGTTTTTGTCTCTTTGCATGGATCACCTGCCTGATCAATTGTACCCAGCAGATATCCTTTTTCGCCGGCGATGATGACCTGATCAACTTCACCTGCCAGAAATTTCCCCTTGATGATCCGGGTGATCTTCCCGATTCCGGGGATCTGCTGAGGCAGGGCCAGCGATTGCTTTCTGAACTCCCGCAAGTCGGAACACCAGCTCCAGAGGTCAGCTTTTGAGCTCCCTGACATCACGAGGATCTCATCCCTGCCACCCGGGAGAAAACTGCCAGAAACCACCTTGTCGTTCTGGCCTATTTCTGCCGCCGGGATCATCTTTCCGTCATTCTGTTTCTCGAGGAAGGCGACGGGGAAGGGAGGAACGTTGAATTTCGGCGTGAATCCCGCACCACGCGTGAGATCGACCAGTGCCGAGTCGCCTCGCCGGTCGACCGGTCCGCCAAAGGAGATGAAGTAGTCATCCACGAGAATATCGGTGCGGCTGTTGTTCCAGAAATATACCTGGATCTTGTAATCGGGTTTGAACACGACTGCGGAAAGATCGAAATAACCACTCACCTTGAACCATTTTCCGCGCGGCACCAGGGGGTCGCGGAGGCCTACCCCCTGCCACAGGACATTCACGCCAAGATCGTTGGAAACAGCAAAGACGAGGGCAGCGGTAACGTCATTCGTGGTAGGTTTTACGTATACCCAGGCGCTCACCGCCACCGCCCGGAGGTTCTGCAGGCCGATCTCGCCGGCCTTCCGTTCAATGGCCGTGCTGTAACTGTTCTGGCCAAAGGCTTTCACTGAATACTGCCCGGAATGTGCCAGCCCCTTGCAGAAACCGCCAGGCATCTCTTTTCCCGGGGCGACCTCGAAATCGAAATAGAGTGTGTTTGGCGCCTGTGCCCTGATCTGCTGCGGATTGGCAAACTCTTTCTCGGTACCGGTGGAGACCTTCATCACTTTGTTGAAGGGAAAATACCGCCAGCCGATCGCGGCGGCAATAAAGGATATGGCTAGAAGAATTCCAAGAATCAGAAGGCGCTTTTTCTTTCTGGGCATGAGTGGTCAATTATCGGATAAGGATGATTTTGAGGGTTTCGGAATAACCACCCGATGTCAGCCGGCTGAGGTAAACTCCCGATGGCAGGAGTTCTCCATGATCATCGCGGCCATCCCAGGAAAGGAGCCCTTTGGCATTCCGTATCTCTGCCGGATTGAAGGTTTTCACAGGGACCCCAAGTGGGTTGCAAATTTCCAGCGATACCTCACCAGTCTGGTTCAGCTGGTATCGGATCATGGTCTGTGCGGTGAAAGGGTTGGGCCAGGCAGAAAGTTTCATGTTTTCCGCAGGGGACTTGTCACCGGGGATTCCGATGGGTTCGCGAACATGCACCACCACGGGGATCACGGATTTGTTGTTGAACAGATCGCGGGCAACGATTTTGCAGGTATAAGTGCCGGGGGAGAAAGTAGCTGCGTTGATGGTCACATCCACTGTGCCCGACTGGTTATGCAACAGGGTTCCGGTGCTGCTGCCAAGCGTTACCCAGGTGTTGGCCAAACCATAGTTGTTCAGTTTCACATGACCGGGTTGAACATGCGGGCTATTTCCGATGGTGTCGCCCCGTAGATCGTAAACCAGAAAGGCATCGTTGTTGAATGACTTGTTCACGGTGCCTGTCACCATTGCGGTAGCCGTTTCATTTGGCCTCAGCACCCCGCGGTTACCGGAACTTGTTCCGTGCCAATTGAGGCTGGCTTCGTTGCCGGTACCACCCTCAAAAACAAGGTCGCCGAGCGTGGCGCCTGAAAAATTGGTGGCTGTGTTTACCACCACGCCCGGCGGGAAATCCATCTTGATATGTTCAATATATTCGTTGTCGGCCGAGAGATTATGCGCCACAAAGGTCCAGCTGAAAGCCTGACCAGGCACGAACCCGTCGCTGTAGCAGTTGATGTAGGATCCGGTGAGGTTATCGCCGGTGTCGTCGCTTTTATCCATCGCGGTATCGAACACCATGGCCGAATAGTGCATGATTCCTCCTCCGGTGTTGGTGAATACTACCGAATCGGTGGCCGACTGGCCCGGGTCAAGGGTCTTCTCGATGGCCGGCGGGCTCACGGAAAGCTGCGGAACCACCCCCTCCATTAACGGGAAGGTGATATAATCGATAAATCCGCCATCGAGTCCATAGCTCACGGAATAGTCCTTATGGTACAGGAAGGTGAAGGTGTGGTATCCTTCTGTCACCGGGAATGTCTCAAAACTCCAGGGAATATCTCCGTCCCATCGGCCCATCTCGAAGTTATCGATATAGAAAGCGAAGTAGTCGTAATTCTTGTTTCCGCTGCCATCATGCTCACAGGAGATATATTTCCAGAAACTGATGAACCCGTCTTCGAGCACCATGGCGTTCAGGTTGATCACCGACTCCTGGTTATCCTGGATCACCCCGGAGCGGCCACTGTAATTGCCCTCCTTTTTCAGCGTACTCTCAATCTGCCAGGGCCATGTGCCGGTATTGTACCACTGGAACTTGGTAAAGTTGCCTGTTTCATAATCCTCAACAATCTCCCCTGCGAAGAGGAAAAGGCTGTCGATGGCGGAAAAGCTGTTGTTGGCGGTAATGGCAACGCCGATCCGGTAGATGTGTTCAAAGGGCGCCTGGTTTCCGCCGGTAATGTGAAATGTCACCGTTTTTGAGGAGTCGGCTTTCAACTGCCCCATCGAGGCGACTCCGGTGTTGAGGATCAGGTTGCTATCGGCTGTGGATAGTACAACATTGATCATGGAAGCTTTTGCTCCGCCCTGGTTGTGAAAAGTGACCAGCATGTCGGTGCTCTCCCCGGCATCGAGTTTTCCGTTGTCGCCATCGTTAAGTACGATACCGGTGATGTGAAAAAGCGGTGCTCTGGCCATCAGATTAAGATCCTTCTGAAATCCCTGCTCCTGCGACAAGGTATGCAAAACGAGCGTAAACGGATGATTGTCGGGCACATTCGGTGCAACAGAAAAGACGAACGCACCCGGAAGCGTCAATGTTTGTCCGCCATTGATCACAGAAACGAATTCAAGGCTGTCGGTCATGGTGATAAAAGGATCTGTTTCCGTCAGCGACATATTGATGTTGTGGATGGGCAGCGGACCGTAGTTGGTGATGCTCAGGCTGATATTGGCTGTCTCTCCGAATTCAATGATACTGTCGCCGCCCGAATTGATGGTATAATTCACCATCAGTCCGTAGGTGTTGAACAGAATGGATTTTACCGAGGTGATGAAGTTGTTGTCGGTAACCATGAATTTCACCGGCAGATTGTTGTATGGGTAAGTTGGTGTTCCGGTAAAATGGCCATCTTCGGTTACCGTCATCTCCACCGGGTACTGGCAACCGTTGAAATGGTCGAGGGTATTGTTTGATACAGTGGGCGCGCTGTTTAGCAATGAATACTGGTAATTCTTATTATCTCCGGCCGATAAACCGCCTGTCCACGGTGTCCCGATCGGAAAGACCATATCACCGTAGTAGAATTCGATGTTCCCGTTCGGATAAATCTTCACGGCAAAATTCAGGTTTGTGGCACCGGCCATTCCCGAGAAAGAGGCCTTCCAGCGGAAGATGGCATAGCTGGTATTTCCTTCGTACCAGATCCCCTGAGCATTGGACGGGTAGATGGCCAGGTCGGCCATAAATGGAGCAATGATGGGGGTTTGCCGGAAAAGAAGTTGTTTGTCGATAAGGTACGGATAGGTGTAGGGCTGGTCATCGAAAAGGATGTGTCCGTCGGCATAGAGGTACACCTTGTTCACCAGTTTTTTATAGAACGGGAACTGAAAATCGATGGTTTTCACGGCATAGCCTGTATTGTTGTTGGTAAGGGTCAGCTGTTGTGCTGTTACTACCGGAAATGTGGCCGTGCTGTTCGATTCCGGGTAATCAAGCTTCGCATCCCAAAGGTAGGGTGCGGTGCCGCCACTGGCGGAGAGTGTGGCGTTGTAGGGCTGATACAGCGGGGCAGCAGGAAGGGTAGCTGTAACGATATCAGGTTTGTTGACGTTTACGGTAGCCACCTGGCTCAGCCGGGTCGTGCCATTGTTTACCAGCGGTGTGTTGCTGGTGGGATAATTTATCTGCACCGGCGACCCTGAGGTGTAGTCGATGAGCGACCAGCTTGTGACTTCCCCCGTTCCCGTTCCGGTCGGATCGGTTTCCTGCACCTGGAGGAAATATTTTGCTGCCACCCCCGGCAAGATGTTTGTCAGGAGCGGAGCCAGGTCAAGTCCGAACTCAATGGTTTTGTCGGCTTCGGTGCCGCCTCCGGTCATAAACTGGGCGCCTCCCTGGTTTTTAAAGATCGGGAATTCGAGAACGTAGGCCGGCAGCGTTGCGGCAACATCCGGGTTCACGCCGGCCGTTACCTTGATCATGTTGCGGATGTTGTGCTTCAGGGTCACCTTCATGGTAAGTTGCGGCGAACAGGTCTGCTTGGCATCGATCACATATACCCTGTGGTTCCATATCCCTCCCAGTCCGATGTTATCAGCCAGGTTTTTGTACATGGTATAGCAGAATCCCTGGTTGCTCCAGCCCGGTCCTGCGTAGCCATTGGCGATTTTTATGCCACCGATCTCCCAGTCGTGCATATCCACCACGCCATCGCCGTTGATGTCGAGGTTGTTTGTGTACAGGCCATCGCCGTTGAAGTCGTACCGGATGGAATCGTTGAAACCGACAACGGTCCAGGTGTGCGACGGACTGCTGCCCCAGAATGTCTGTACACATTTGCCGGCTTCGGGGGTGCCTCCCGGAAGGACGGTTGTGGGGGTTCCGAAATATTGTCCGTAGATATTGGCCACCCCGCCAACAGTAGATCCGTTCAGGTGTTCCGTAAGCCAATATCGCAGCGTCTGAAGCCCCTCGGGTGTGTCGACCTGGATGGCTTTCACCCCGGTGATGCGGTTCTTCATCCCGTTGTAGTACTTGTCATAGCCGGTGATCCATCGCAGGTACCCCCCGGTGTTTATCTGTCCGCCATAATCGGTAACGTTCATGTTGCCGCAAGCCCGGAGGATTTCCCACGAATCAAAGGCGCTGGCTCCCTGGTAGTTGTTGGCATTGTTCAAAAAATCCCATGTGAAATGGCTTGGGTACTGATTATCGGGCATATTGGCGGGGAGGTTGCGCAACCGGTCAACCTCATAGCAGAAGTTGAAGGTAATGCCGGCCGACTGTCCGCATTCGTAGCCCGACTGCCAGGTAATCGGTCTGAAATAGGGTTGCGTCGAGTTATCGACCGATCCGGGCAGCAGGGGTGCATTCGGTCCCTTGTACTCATCGGGGAGTTTGAGCTCCGGAACGTTCGACAAAACAAACAACTCTTCCGGGGTGAGCGAAACCGGCTCTTTTCCTTGTTGTGCAGGGTAATCCTGTGCCCGGGAGACGATTCCCGCAAAAAAGATCAGCAGAAACAAAACGGAAATTTTTTTCATCAAGCAGGGATTTAAAACAAAGTTACGGAAAATGATCCTGAAGTAGCGGCGGTTACCATTTTTTCTGACGTTTCTGCATATAGGTATAGGTCGCATCCACCCTGATCATCGAGTCGAGGGAGAGGTGGTTGTCCTGCGCCTTTTTCTGAACCGCGGCCAGCCAGTCTCCGTTCCTGCGGATCTCCATCCCGATGTAATCAATGGTGTCGAGATAACTTTTTGCCGGAATATCCGCGAAGGTGCTAAAGAACATAAATTGTGCATCTTCGCTGATCATCTCTTCCAGGGGCCGGCCGGTGCTGCGTGATTTGGCCACCATAAACCGGAACCATTCGCGGTCGTTGCGGATATCGTTTTCAATCCGCTCCAGCGCAGGCTGCGGAGGCCAGGGATGAAAAGCATAAAAAGCCTCGTCGGGGAAATTCCAGAAGGTACTGTGCAGGTTTATCTCCGAACTCATCAACAGCACCAGGTCGAATTTTTTCAGCTTATTCCGCATATCAGACTTGTCGGCATATTGCGGAGGTGTCACATTGTGGCGCGGATAGAGCTTCTTGTTGTAATACCGGTACTCCTGACTCCTGAACAGCTTCCTTCCGTAGGGTTCCAGGATATTCAGGTAATAGCTGTCGGCAATGATGAGCACACGGAGATTTCGCCTGCCGGAATCATCCTCAAACTTTACAACCGCCGCGCCTCCCGAAATTTGCGGAAGATGCCACAAAAGGTTCAGAATTGATCCAATGTCATAATCTGTGCCGGGCGAATTCGTAAAGGCAGTAAATCCGGTTTTCCGGCAGGCGGGCAGGGTAAGTCGGCAGGTTCCGGTCAGATAACTCACCAGGGTATCCATGGCTTTGGAGACTCCATACAGGCTCCAGTGCATCCCATACTTCGGGAACAGCGGAAACCGCGAAGTATCCTTCATGGACAGAAACCAGCTGTTCAGGTCGATGAACTTCAGTCCGGCAGCTGCGGAGGCTGTAACAAACCGGTCGTAATTCGAAGGACCCTTTTTTTTATTCCTGAACCGGGATGGAAAGTATTCGGGATAGAAAGAGGCTTTTCCCGGCTCGTAAACAACCACCAGCGGAACGCCGTACGAGCCAAGACTGTCCTGGATATTCTTAAGCATCCTTACCTTCCGGTCGACGACCTTTTCACCGATAAAAAAGGTGCCTTTGTATTCGTGAATGTAATCCTCTTCGAACAGATAGCCCGATTTTCCGGAGATAAAACCGGGAGCATGGGTGATGCCAAAAAGGCTGTAGTCGAACTGGCAGTTAATGCGCACCAGTGTGTTATGAAACCCGGCATGGTCGTCGAGCCGGCTCATGAACTCCTCCTGAAAGGTTCCGTCGAACCAGCGCGTCCGGGTTAATCCGCTGAAAGATGGCGTTGGCTTTGGAACGTAATATCCATCAGGTTTGCGCTCTTTTATGATCCGGAATTTATCCTGAAGAGCCGGGAAGAGAAGGAGTGCACAGACAAAAATGAGTACTGCCGGTTTAAAAGTTCTCATGGGAGCCAATCAGAATCTGAAGTAGATGAACGGACTGAACCCCGAGGAGGAGATGGTTGCTTCATTGAGGATTAGCAGCAGGATGGCAATGACCGTGAAGAGGATGAGGATGCTGTTGCGGGGTGAAAAATAGAGCGTGTCGACCCAGCTTTCCGCCTTTTTAAAAATCCCCCAGAAGGAGAAGATCATGGCGAAAACGAGCATGGTCCAGAACTTCGGGTTGAGCCATACGGCATTTTCGGCCGACTGAAAACTGAACATCCGGCGCAGGAAAAACCAGAGATAATCGAAGCTCTCTGCACGGAAGATGATCCAGCCGAACATCAGGATGACGAAGGTGATGGCAATGCGTGGAATCCGGCCGATTTTCTTCATCTGCTTCAGCAGGAAGAGCCGATCGAGAACAAGGAACACCCCCATGTAGCCGCCCCAGAGGATAAAAGTCCAGGCGGCGCCGTGCCAGAAGCCGCACAGCAGGAAGGTGACGGTGGTGGCGATGAGGTAAATCACCTTGTCGGCCCGCAGGTCGAAATATTTTTCTTTGGGCAGTTTGCGCGACGTCCAGTAGGCCAGTGGCAGAAAGATGTAGTCGCGAAACCAGAACGACAGCGTGATGTGCCAACGCCGCCAGAACTCGGTGATGTTCTGGGAGATGTAGGGAAAGTTGAAGTTCTCGGGAAGCCGGAACCCCAGCATCAGCGCCAGTCCGATGGCCATATCAGAATAACCTGAGAAATCGAAATAGATCTGGAAACTGTAGGCAAATGCGCCGATCCAGGCCAGGGAGGTGGAGAGTTCACCGGAGCTGAGGGCAAAGATCTGATTCACCTGTACACCCAGCGTATCGGCGATCAGCACCTTTTTTGCCATCCCGATCATAAAACGGTAAAATCCGGCAAGCCGCAGGTCGGTCGTCTCCTGTTCTTCGCGGTTCAGAATCTGGGAGTAGATCTGGCCGGGTCGTACAATCGGTCCGGAAAGCAGTTGCGGGAACATGAAAATATACAAAGCATAGTCCTTCAGCTTCGTCATCACCGCATGCCTTCGCTTATAAACATCGAGGGTGTAGGAGAGCTTCTGGAAGGTGATGAAGGAGATCCCCACCGGCAGTGCGATGCGTGTCCATTCGGCAGGTTTGTGGCCACCCAGGGAAAGGATGTATTGAAGCTGGTCCACAAAAAAGTTCATGTACTTGAAATAGATCAGCAGGGCGAGATTCAGCATCACGGAAAGCCAGAAGAGCACCTTGCGCGGAGCTCCGTCGCTTCTGCTCATCCAGGCGATGACGAAATAGTCGACCACCACGGCAGTGCCCACGTAAAAGACAAATTTCGGAGCGCCCCAGGCATAAAAAAAGATACTGGCAGCAAGCAGCAGCCAGTTTTTGAATTTCCGGTCGATCAGGTAATATCCGACGAGGAAAATGGGTAAGAAATAGAGTAAAAAGAGGCTGCTGCTGAAAATCATGGGCGGCTATTTTTTTCGAATTCGTTTTGCATCCTGTCCAACAATATAAATCGCATCCAACCGGCTCATGGCATCGGTGGTAATACCCCGTTCTTTAGCCTTCCGTGCCAGCGACTCGGCCCACGAGGGGGTTGTGCGCATCCGGGCTTCGATCTCCTTTTCTTTGGTGGGTCCGGGATAGAAATAATCCCAGGCCCGGTCTACCCACCCGCTGCCAAGGTCTCCGTAACCGCCATTCGTTTGCAACAGGATGATCACCTGCTGGCTCAGGATGGAGTCGGGATAGTTGAGATTGCCGGTGTTTGTGGGCGTTTTGAAGTGCTCGGGATAAACATCCTGGTTGTAATACCAGAAAGCCATGTTGGCAAAGGTGTTGCTGATGATGCCGTTGTAATGCCAATACCAGTAGAAGCTGTCACCCACAAATAGCGCTTTGGGCTTGGGCTGCAGCGAATCGTAGGTAAAATGGAATTTCGGATAGGCCATCAAAGGATGCGGAATCTTCCAGATGAGGTTCATGGTACGGTCGATGTCGTTGTCTTCATCACGCGCCACAGCCGCCACTTCGATGGAGTCGAGCACCAGGTGCGGAAGCTTCCGGTTCATCTTCTGTTCGATGTATTTCCGTAGCGAATCGGCGCACAGGAAGGCTCCGTAACTGCTCCAGTGGATACCGGTTTTGGGATAGAGCATGTACCGTGATGTGTCTTTCATCAGGATCAGCCAGCGATTGAAATCGATATGATTAACCCCCTGGCTGATACACTGTTTCACATAGTAATCGTAGTTGGTCTCTCCTTTCCTGTTTTTCAGGTACCGGTCGGGGATATATTCCGGATAGAAAAACCCCTTGCCCGGTGCAAATGCCACCATCAGCAGAATCCCCTTCTCTTTCCATAGCCAGTCCTGAAGGAACCTGGCCCGCTTCACCTTCTGTTCGATGTAATACTTTCCAACAAAATCCGTCCCGAGGTACCCCTGAATGTAGGAATCAGCAAACATGTAATCCTTTTTCCCTGCCACAATCTTACTGGCATGGGGGATTGAGAAGAGGGTAAAATCTACCTGGTTGTAGAGCCGCACCATATCGGATTTGAAACCTGCCGAATCTTCGGTGTGCAGCCGGTACTGCTCCTGAAAGGCTCCCTTCATCCAGGTGCTGCATGAAAAGGCAGGCTTGGCGGTAGCTGCAAAGTAACCGTTCAAGGCCTTCGATCGGATGAACCCGGTCTTCTTCTGAACCGCCGGCAGGAGGAGAAGGAGGAGAAGGAAAAGGAGGAGCAGGTCTTTCAGCCGGTTCATCGGGATCTGTTTATCAGCGCAAAAATACTTTTTTCTAAGTGATCCTAAGTGCCCTTAGTGTCTCAGTGGTTATTATTTTACCACTTAGGCACTGAGATCACTAAGAAACACTAAGATTTTGGTAGTTTGGCAAACTCATCGGTTACAAGCGGAACCAATCCTTCTACAATATTTTCACAGTGAAAATTAATCAGTAACCCTTTTGGTTTTCCTGTCAGTTTGAGATATGATAAAAGCTGTGCTTTAAACAATGGTATCATGGTATCCACTGCTTTCAACTCCACAATAATCTGGTCTTCGACAAGCAAATCAAGTTTTAAAAGACCACCCAGATCTTTCTCTTTATAAATTACAGGGACAGAAACCTGCGAACTAACCATTAATCCTGAGGCTCGAAGTTCCTCAACCAGGCAAATTTGATACACAGATTCCAGCAATCCAGGGCCCAGATTTTTATGTACCTCGATCGCACAACCCACAATTTTGTATGCGATCTCATTGATTTGTTTCTGCGTCATAACTTTCATTTTTTCTAAGTGAGCCTCAGTGTCCTTAGTGCCTTAGTGGTTTCATTTTTTTACCACTCAGACACTTAGATCACAAAGAAACACTAAGAAATAAAACAACAAATGAAACTTCCCTGCTCTAAGTGACCCTTGGTGTCCTTAGTGCCTCAGTGGTAAAAAAGGAATTATTGAGATCAAATATAAGGAGATTTTCTTGCTATATTTGACTTCCCAATTAAGCTCCCAATGATCGCCGTCGTTATTCCATGCTACAAGGTTAAAAGTAAAATCCTCGGGGTGCTGGCCGCCATCGGACCGGAGGTCGATCGAATCTATGCGGTGGACGATGCCTGTCCCGATGGAAGTGGGAAATTCATTGCCGAGTCCCAACAAGACCCACGAGTCACCGTGATCTTTCATGCGAAAAACCTGGGCGTTGGCGGAGCGGTGAAAACAGGTTACCGCAAAGCGCTGGAAGAGGGGGCCGGCATTGTTGTAAAACTCGATGGCGACGGACAGATGGACCCATCACTGATTGGCCGGTTGGTCGATCCGATCGTTAAGGGAAATGCCGACTATGTGAAAGGAAACCGGTTCTACGACCTGGTGAACCTGGCGGGAATGCCTGTTGCACGCAAACTGGGCAACTCCTTTCTATCGTTTATCAGCAAGGCAGTGAGCGGTTACTGGCAGGTGATGGATCCTGCCAACGGACTCACCGCCATCGGCCGGGAGGCGCTCTCCATGCTTCCGCTCGACAAGATCGACAACCGGTTCTTCTTCGAAAACGACATGCTTTTCCGTCTCAACACGATCCGCGCTGTGGTGCACGATATGCCCATGAAGGCTGTTTATGGTGATGAGAAAAGCAATCTCCGGATCGGAGGTACGCTATTTCGCTTTCCGTTCAAATATCTGAATCGTTTCTGCAAACGGATCTTCTACAACTATTTTCTGCGTGACTTTAACATCGGATCCCTCGAACTGGTCATGACGCTGCTCTTTTTTGCCTTTGGTCTGACCTTCGGGTTCCTGAAGTGGGGAGAAAGCATTGTGAGCGGACAACCGGCAACGGCGGGTACCGTTATCCTTGCCGGCTTGCCCGTCATCCTGGGATTCCAGTCATTCCTTGCCTTTCTGCATTTCGACCTGTTGAATGTTCCGCAGAAACCCCTCACGGATAGTCTGCGCTGAGTCGTGCCGCGGTTATTCAAAGGTAACTTCAAAATCATCCACCAGGAAAGTAGTCCTGCGCGGATTCCAGAGGTAACTCCTGAATTTGTATCCCGAATCGTTCATCCACGGTTCAAGGGTTATCCCGACTGAAACCTCTCCCCACCGGCACGATTTTGAATCCGGATTGTCGACCGGTACTGCTTTGTACAGGAAAGTCTGATGCTTTTCATTCTCCACCAGGACTACGAGAAGTGCGCCGCAGTTGTCGCGCACAAACGGATCTACCCAGCAGCGTGTGGTGATCCGGGTGATGTCGTGGTCAAGAAACCGGCCCAGGGGGTGCTCGTAATGGCAGGCAAACTCGTATTGAGAACGGACCATGCAACTCCGGGTCGGAGAATGCATGTTATACATCGTCTTGCTAACGGTTTGGTCGAAGTTGATGTTCTCGTAATCCTGAATGTGGCGGTAGCTACCTTTTTCGAAATGCAGTATGTTGTTCTCATGCAGGTAATCCCGCAGATCGTCCCAGGCCCAGGTCGCGGAGGTGTTCCATCGGGGATTGTAGATCATCCGCTGGTTGTACAAGGTACAGAGGAGCAGCAGTACCAGCATCGTGCTGCGGAGAAACATGTTTTTCAGGCGGAATATCATCGAAAGAAAATAGGCCAGGCCCAGGGCGAAAAGGGCAAAAAATTCGGCAAACGGGCGTGAGCCGAAACTCCCGCCGAAAAACCAGACGTGCCACGATCCGATGATATAACTGTTGAGGAGAAAAAAGAGTAACAAAAACCAGCCATTTGCGATCCGCTTTACGATCATCCAGAGGATACCTGCCACCATCAGCAGTGCAAGCGGATTATAAACAAACAACCCGTTAAGCTGGGCAAACCATACCTCGAAGATCATGGGATTCTTCCAGTAAAAAAATCCCTCCCCGGGATAGGAAAAATAGAGGAGCTTCCCGGAAAGGTAATACCAGTATATAAACTGGGGAACAAAGATGAGTATGCCGGTGAACAGGAACGAGAGAAAGTAGACCGGTCGCAGGAAAAAAAGGATACGCTTCCAGATATCCCTGAGGGTGGCAGCATCAAGCAGGATCAACCACAGCAGCAGGAAAATATTGGTCGGGCGGATAAGGACAGCCAGTGAAATAGCCACTGCAACGACCAGGAAACGTCGGAAAGGAACCATTCCTTCATCCAGAAAACGCTTTAGCTGATAGAGGACGAAGGAGAAAAGGAAGAAGGAGAAGATGTGCGACATCCAACCTTCCACGAGGCCGTAATAGTAAACATTTGTCCCGAGTGCGACAAGAAACACGGTAAGCAGGGAGAGCCAGCGCTTGAAATAATGAAGGAGAAAAAGATACAGAAACCAGAGGCCGAGGATGAAATAGAAAACCGGAGGAATAACCGCACCGCGCACGTAAAAATCGCCGAAACCATCGGCACTCACCCCGGAGGCGAGGGCCATGGCATGGGTAGCCAGGAAGAATGGAGCACACAGGATGGCTACACCACAAGTAACTTTGATAACCAACTTGTTGGCTTTGTAGTCGAGGATGAACCCCTGGTAAACGGTATCCTGGTGATGCGGAAATTTTTGTACATCCCAGCCATAAATGAAGGTAGCCGGCAGATACACATAGTAATGACTCTTATCGGAGAAGAATATCCCGGGTGGCACTTGCTTTCCGTCTTTAAATGCAAAGTTTCCGGCAAGCAGAAGCGACCCTAGAAAAAGCAGGACGAAGAGCATCCGATCAAACCATTTCTGGCCTTTGGTTCGCTTCCTCATTTTCCTTGTTTGGGTTCAAAAAGTTCCACGGTGAAATCATCCAGGAGGACCTCTCGTTCACCGGAATTCCAGAAATAGACATTCAGTTCATCGTCGGGCCCTTGCAGATGGGAAGGGAGCTGGTAGTCGTATGTCACCTTGTTCCATATCCCGGTCTCCAGTTTGTTGGAATAATTCTTTGACATATACTTATAAACCGTTCCCGAATGGTTGCATAAGATCACGAGGTTAACGCAACTTTCGGCCTTGTGACAGGTAAAATAGAGCCAGGCGGTGACCCTGATCCAGACGGTATCGTGGGGCGACAGGTCCCTGATCTTCCGGTTCAGACCCGGGGAGAAAGGTTTCTCTTTACATGTTCGCCACGACCGTTTACCGGAATGGGACACGCTGCTGTTGTAAAAGGGTTCATAACCGGGAAGAGGTACTTCATAGTCCCAACTACCGATCTTTGAAACTGCGTAACTTCCGCCTGCCGGCATCGTTTCAGGCATCGGGTTCCGGTATTTCGCCATGATTTTTCTTGCGCTGCTGTCGGCCGTGGTCTTTCCGAATACAGCCTGGTAATATTCCCGGTTCATGTTTTCGGCAACAAGGATATTATTTGTGTATTGCCAGGTCTGAAACAGGTTCAGCAGAAGAAAAAAAACAGGAAGGATCAGCAGAAAAACCCTTACCCATGGCTTTTTCTCAAGCATCCACTGAAAATAATAGCCAACCGCAAGCGCCAGAAGAGGATAGGTCTCGATAAAAAAACGTTGCCCGAAGCCAGCGCCGGTTGCCCATAACGGGTGACTGGCCTTGAGCAGGAACCAAAAGAGGAAAAAGAGAAAGAACCCGTAGAAAAGCGGCTTGTTTCGCTCCGCCAGAAAATACATCCCGGGAAATACCAGCAGCATCATGGGAGTGTAGACCAGCCATCCCTTGTTAAAGGAGAAGAGGATCAGCTGGAAGTTGGCCGCAATCCAGGTATAGATAGATGCTTTTGGATCGCCGAAATATAAGGTGGTTCCCGGTTCGGCAAACCAGGCAAAACGCGTTAGTCCGGCCGACAAAATGACCATGAACAACAGGAAAAGGTACTGGCCGCGGTGGTCCCGGATGCGCAGCACGTTTTCATCCCAGGAGGTTTTATCGTAAATCCCATACAGCAACGGTACCAGGAGGATGATTACGGCCAGGTCGTGGAAAAAGCAAGCCAGCAACAGGGTGGGCAGCATCAGCAGAAGCCAGATCCAGCGCCGGTCGCGATGCCAGTTCAGGGTCAGCAGCAGGAAGGCGGCAAACAAGGTAAAGAGGAAATTATGGGCGGTAGCTCCTTCAAAAAAAATCCACCGGAAGTAGTTGGTACCGAGAACGACTGCAATGAGGGTCAGGATGGAAACGGAAACGGAGAAAAATCGCCGGAGAAGCAGCCATAGAAGTAAAATACCTGTTGTTGCCGAGATGACCGCCCATATGGAAAGGAAGGAGGTCATTCGTTACCGGAGGTACTTTCGATCGAAAATATTGTACTTCAAAAGGCACCATACAGCCCGCATGGCGTCTTTCATCCTGATCTTTTTTCCCTCTTCGTAGGTTCGCCCGTAATAGGATATCCCCACTTCGTAGATCCGGATCCCAGGGAAACGGGCTATTTTTGAAGTCACCTCAGGTTCAAAACCGAACCTGCGCTCCTTGAAGCTTATCTTTTTGAGATATTCGGCGCGGAAGAGCTTGTAGCAGGTCTCCATGTCGGACAGGTTCAGGTTGGTGAACATGTTCGACAGGAAAGTAAGGACCTTGTTGCCGATGGAATGCCAGAAAAAAAGGATCCGGTGGGGTCTGCCGCCCATGAAACGGGACCCGTAAACCACGTCGGCAAAACCGTCGAGGATGGGCTTGAGCAGCAGGTTGTACTCCTGCGGATCGTATTCAAGGTCGGCATCCTGGATAATGACAAATTCTCCTGTTGCCAGCTCGATGCCACGGTGCAGCGCCGCCCCTTTCCCAAGATTACGGGGCTGTGTGAAGAGGCCGATGGCGAATCCCGGATGGTCGGCTATGTAGCGGTTTACCACATTTACGGTATCATCGCTGCTATGGTCGTCCACAATGATGATCTCCTTTTTTACACCGGCATACAGCTCAACAGCCAGCACCTTGTCGAGGATCCGGTGAATGGTGCGCGCCTCATTGTAGGCAGGGATGAGGATTGAAAGGGTAAACGATTCCATAATTCCGGTTGTAGCCGCAAAAATACAAGAAAATAGGCAGGTAGTTCCTATTCGTGGTAATAGATACGCTTCACCCTGCGCGAAATGCTCGTCAGAACTTCATACGGGATCGTCCCAAGCAAAGCTGCAACCTCCGCAACGGGATGGTCGTCGCTGAAAATAATCACCGGGTCGCCCTCCTGAACCGCCACCTCCAGACCTCCGCCAGACGAGGAAGGAGTTGATGCAACCTGCCCAATACCTGAAGGCCCATGGCCAATGGCGGTTATATCAACCATCGTGAGGTCCATACAAATATTCCCAATCACAGGTGCCGGTTGTCCATGGATATAAACCACACCCACGCCGTTTCCCAATCTGCGGTTGAGGCCGTCGGCATAGCCGATGGGAACGATCGCAATGGTCGTATCCTTTTCCACGCTGCCTTTACGGTTATACCCCACGGTTTCGCCGGCTTTTACCCTTTTTATCTGCGTGATCACCGACTTCAGGGTGCTGACATTACGAAGGTTTCCCTGTTCCACCGCATCAGCCCCAACTCCGTAAAGTCCTATTCCGAGCCTTACCATGTCGAATTGAGCTTCAGGGAACCTACTGATCCCGGCAGAATTCAAAATGTGACGCAACACGGGGTTTGCAAGTTGTTGAGTAATTAATTTACTCATATCTTCGAACCGGGCGATCTGGTTCCGGGTAAATTCATCTTCAGCGGGATCGTCGCTTGCCGCCAGGTGCGAGAACACCGACTGCACCCGCAGGTTCGGATTCTGTTTAAGCTTTTCCAACAGCGCCGGGATCTCTTCCGGCCCGAATCCAAGGCGGTGCATTCCGGTATCGAGTTTTAAGTGGATCCGCACCTCTTCCTGCGCGGAGGACTGGTTGCGTGCGATGGCCGCCAGGAGCTGAAGTAAAATGCGCAGGTTATAGATTTCGGGCTCCAGGTTGAACTTGAGCAGGGTATCCAGGCTCTGTTCTTCGGGACTCATCACCATGACGGGCAAGTGAATCCTTGCCTTCCGCAGCTCCACCCCTTCATCGGCATAAGCCACAGCCAGGTAATCGACCTGATGAAACTGCAGGATGCCGGCAATCTCATAGCTTCCGCTGCCATAGGAAAACGCCTTCACCATGGCCATGGTTCGTGTGCCCGGTTTCAGCCGTGAACGGTAATGGTTGAGGTTGTGCACGAGGGCATCGAGGTTCACCTCCATCACTGTTTCGTGGGCTTTCTGCTGCAACAGGCTGCTGATCTTCTCGAATTCGAAGATGCGTGCGCCTTTTAGCAGGATGGCTTCCTCACGGATGGTGGAGAAGGGAAAGTGATTCAGAAAATCGTCGGTGGTGCCGAAAAAGGATTTTTCCATCGGAAATTTGTCCGCCTGGCTGGCAATGTCGCGGCCAATGCCGATCACGCGGTCGATGTGTTGACCGGCCAGCAGTTCGCCGATTTCCCGGTAAAGGTCTGTTTTGTCGCGCCCGGTCTGCAGGATGTCGGAAAGTATGACGGTTTTTTTCCGGTGACGGGTTTGCTGGTTCAGGAACCCGAGAGCGATACTCAGGGAGTTGATGTCGGAATTATAGCTGTCGTTGATGAGTGAACAGTGATTTATGGCCTCCTTCAGTTCGAGGCGCATGGCGATGGGGCTGAGTGTTGATGCCGGTTGTACGATGCACGAGGCAGGATAACCCAGGACCAGCATCAGGGCCCAGCAATGCATTACGTTTTCGATGGAAGCTTCGTCGGTAAACGGCAGTCTGAACGAATATAAAACCGACTGGTACCTGGCGCTGATGGTGGTTTCGTTCAGGGCTTTTTCCACCGACGTGATCTGCAGGTCAGCCTTCCGGCCATGGCTCCAGGTAAAGGTTTTAAGCCCCGAATAAGCTTGATCTGCTTTCAGCACCCCGGCGATGAGGGTGTGATCGGCACAATACACGAGTGTTTTTGCGTGGACGAAAAGCTTCAGTTTCTCCTCCACCTTTTGCCTGCGGCCGGAAAAATGTTCATCGTGGGCAGCGCCGATGTTGGTAAAAACACCCAGCGAAGGTCGAACCATGGTTTCCAGCTTTTCCATCTCACCCGGTTGCGAAATGCCCGCCTCAAAAAGGGCGAGGTCATGCTCCTTCCCGGTCTTCCAGATCGAAAGCGCCACGCCAATCTGCGAGTTGTAACTTTTCGGACTCCGGATGATGCTGTAATCGCCATTCAGCAGTTGAAACAGCCACTCTTTCACGATTGTCTTACCATTACTCCCGGTGATGCCGACGACCGGGAACTGAAACCGGCTGCGGTGAAATGCGGCAAGCTCCTGCAGTGCCCGCAGGGTATCGGAAACCACGATGAAAAGCGCCTCCGGAAATAGCTCCTCCCCCCATGGGGGGAGGCCGGGTGGGGGCTGTTCAACCAAAAAACTCCTCACCCCTTTCTGATAAAGACCACGGATGTATTTGTGTCCGTCATTTCTGGGCGAGACCAAGGCGATAAACAGACAATTTTCGGGATGAATCAGGTGCCGGCTGTCAATCAGCAAATCTGTAACCGCCTGGTCATCGGCACGTTGTGTCAACAACTTTCCGCGGCAAATTTCCGCAATTCCGGCGACAGTGTAGGAGAAGTTCTCCATGAAACTCATTTTTCTGGTTCGGAGGCTGACGTCGGCCGGTTGTTGGAACCCGGATGCAGCTGGTTGGCGCGAAGATCGTCGTAGGCCAGCCGGTGCAGGAAAATATCAGCGGCCATGTAGATCGCATTTTTGAAAGCTTCCGGCGAAGCCTGGTCCTTCCCGGCCAGTTCATAAGCCGTTCCGTGAGCCGGAGCGGTACGAACCATGGATAGTCCGGCGGTAAAGTTTACCCCCTCCTCAAACGACATCAGCTTAAAGGGGATCATGCCCTGGTCGTGGTACATGGCCAGGATCCCGTCAAAATTCCGGAAGGAGGCTGCACCAAAGAATCCGTCGGCCGGATAGGGACCAAAAGCCAGGATGTTCTGGTTGTATGCCTTCTCAATAGCGGGCCGTATCACGGTTTTCTCCTCGGTGCCAATCAATCCGTCGTCGCCGGCATGTGGGTTGAGCGCCAATACGGCGATCCTGGGTTTCACAATGCCGAAATCCCGCATCAGCGAATGGTTCATCACCTGTATTTTCTTAAGGATAAGCTCGGTGGTAATGGCATCTTTTACCTGGTTTACCGGCAGGTGTCCGGTTACCATGCCGATGCGAACATTGTTGTTCACCATCAGCATGAGATAATTCTCGCTTTGGAATTTCCGGGCAAAATATTCGGTCTGACCCGGGAAGGTAAAGCCGGGAGACTGTATGTTCTTCTTGTTTATAGGCGCTGTTACGATCACATCGATGAGTCCCTTCTGGAGATCTTCGAGGGCCGCATCGAGCGAAAGCAGCGAGAGTTCTCCTGCAAGGGCAGTTGAGGTTCCAAGGTCGATCTTGATCTCCTCATCATGGATATTCACGATGTTGGGCCGTCGTGGGTGTGCCTGGTCGGCCTTTTTCACAAGGTTAAAATTAAATTCGTTGATGTTTAAAGCTTTCCGGTGATATGACGCCACTTTCGAGGAGCCATAAACCACCAGCGTGTAGAGCTCCATCAATCGTTGATCGAGCAGGGTTTTGATAATGATCTCGTAACTGATCCCGTTTACATCTCCATGGGTTATTCCGATCCGTACACGTTTTTCCTTTTCAACAGGTAGTTCCATCTGGGTTTAGGTTTTTGCAAATATACATTTTTACAAAATCAAACAGCAGCCTCACACCGAATCCGGTGCCTCCTTTGCCCCGGTACGAATCGCATTTTTCGATGAATGCCGGTCCGCCAAAATCAAGGTGTATATATGGATAACTTGTAAATTTCTCGAGAAATTTTCCGGCCGTGATCATCCCTGCTTCGGGGGCGCCGAGATTTTTCATATCTGCCAGATCCGATTTTAGCGGTTCATTGTATTCCTCCCACATCGGGAACTCCACCAGCCGTTCATGCATGGCCAGTCCACTTGCCTTCAGCTTGTTGAGCTCGGTGGAAGCATTGGATTGCATGGCCACGGCCCCGAATCTGCCGATGGCGCGAACTGCCGCGCCGGTGAGGGTAGCCAGATCGATTACCAGCACCGGATTGTACTTTTTCGCATAGCTGAGCGCATCGGCAAGTAACAGGCGTCCTTCAGCATCGGTATTCACCACCTCCACGGTCATGCCGTTGTGCATGGTAAGGATATCTCCCGGAACAATGGCCTTCATTCCCGGTCGGTTATCCGTAGCCGGCATTAGTCCGATTACGTAAACCGGAAGTTTCGCCAGGGCAATGGCAAATATTGCGGAAGCTACCGCAGCAGCGCCCGCCATGTCGTCTTTCATATGGCTCATCGAATCGCCTGGCTTGAGATTCATGCCACCCGTATCGTAAACAACACCTTTTCCGACAAAGATGATAGGGCTTTTGTTGACCGCTTTTGCGGGCTTCCACTCCATCACGGTGAATGTGGGTGGTTCGTGGCTTCCTTTGTTTACGCCAAGGATTCCGCCCATTTTTAAAGCCTCAATTTTGGCTTTGTTCAGCACTTCGGCCCTGGCACCGCAATCAGTGGCCATGCGCTTCACCTCACTGGCAAAAACAGTGGCGGTGAGATAGGAATTCGGCTCGTTGACAAGGTTTCTGCAACGGTGAACGGCATCGCACAGAATATTGAGCAAACGGATCTCCCGCTCCCCGATAACCGGCGAGTAAATCTCAATGGCCGCCAGGGTATTGACTTTCTCCTCCTTGCTTTTATACTTAAGGAACTGATAGCTTCCGAGAACCATCCCTTCAACAAAAGCGAGTACCTCTTCGGGATTTTCCGCAACGTCGAACACGACTGCCCGCAACGCCTTGTTTTCATTCAGGGAAGCGGCTGTCTTGTCACCATTGTTCCGGCAGTTTTCCAAACGTTTGGATTGTTCCTTCTCCGCCCGGATAAAACAGACATAAACCCAATAATCCAGTCTGTTAAAGCTGACCATCTCCCTGTTCAGCTCCTGCTGTGATTTCAGATATTTTTTTTCCGCGGCCGAAAAAAGTCCCGAAGGCAGGTTCAAAAGGTCCGATACAACCAGTACGAGGTTCTGAACCTCTTGTTCCTTCGAAGTAAGAGTAACTATTGGTAGCATGATTTTTCGTAATTTTGTCCTCAATCTGATGGCAAATTTAGAAAAAATAAGCGAACGGGCCCTCCGGATGGAGCACCTGTCGATCGAAGAAGGAGCGGAACTTTTCACAAAGCTTCCGCTGGCCGGTTTAATGTTTCTCGGGAATGAGCTGCGCAGAAACCATCATCCCCATGGAAAAGTAACCTGGATCATTGACCGCAATGTAAACATCACCAACGTGTGTATCTCCGGATGCAGGTTTTGTAATTTTTATAAGACCTCACAGAGTCCGGAAGCCTACATCACCACCATCCCGGAATATTGCAGCAAGATCGAGGAGATGAAACGTCTCGGAGGGAACCAGCTCCTGCTGCAAGGTGGCATGCATCCGAAACTCAGCATCGATTTTTACGAGAACCTTTTTTCCGACCTGAAAAGGCACTACCCGGAGGTCCGACTCCATGCCCTGGGTCCCCCGGAAATTGTTCACCTGGCAAAAATGGAAAAGCTGACCTACAAGACAGTTTTAAAACGTCTGGTTACAGCCGGTATGGACAGCCTCCCGGGAGCCGGAGCAGAGATCCTGGTCGACCGGGTCCGAAAAATCCTCTCCCCTGTGAAATGTACCGTTGCTGAGTGGCTGGAGGTGATGAAAGCCGCCCATGAACTGAATCTGACCACCTCGGCCACCATGATGTTCGGTCATGTTGAAACCCTGGAAGAACGCCTTCAGCATTTGGTTTCACTACGCCTGCTCCAGGCTCATAAACCACAGGGCCACAAAGGTTTTCTCTCTTTCATCCCCTGGCCATTCCAGGACGAAGGAACCGTGCTGAAAAAAAAATCGGGAGTCACCAACAAAGTGACCCCCGAAGAGTATATCCGTATGATCGCCATCAGCCGGATCATGCTGCCAAACATCCCGAATATCCAGGCATCCTGGCTAACTGTCGGAAAAGATACCGGTCAGCTGTGCCTCCATGCCGGAGCCAACGATTTCGGGAGCATTATGATCGAGGAGAACGTGGTTTCCAAAGCCGGCGCCTACCATAAATTCGATGCCGAAGGAATCCAGCAGGCGATCCGTGATGCCGGCTTCGAACCGCAGCAACGAAACCAGGATTTCCAATATACCATGTTGTAGCGACGCATCGCAATGCGTCGCCACAACATGGTACCGGTTTATTTTTTGGTCTGCGGTTTCAGCAACCCGGAGTTCTGCCAGTCAGAATAAATATACGAGGCAATCTGGTTTGAAACCTGGTCAAGATACTGCGGGTCAGTAACCGTTATATCGGCCGACCAGAGAAGTGCGTTATTGGAGTTGTCGTATAGATTGGCTTTCAGATTGACGGTTGAGCTTGTCACCCAGTAGCCTCCGCTCGAAACAACGTTGTAACCGCCGGCATACATCGGGTAACCCCAGCTGTAATACCCATAGTAACTGCCATAATAGTCGGGATATACAGTGGCTGTGGGTGGAACGTAACTCTCCGATTTGTCGGTGTTCACATAGGATACGATCAGGATCCCGTCGACACCCAGACTGTCGAACTTTTTCTCTAGTTCCGGCAGTTCATATTTGTGGCCCGGCGGAAGGAAACTTAACGACATCATCGACTTGAGTCCACGGCTATTAAAGTATCCTGAGGAGTATTGCTCGAAAGGTTTCTGGTACTCCAGCTTGTCGAACATGGCCCACACACAGACATTGGCAATCTGTTGATTTTCTTTTGGATTTTTCCAGCTTGTAAGGGTGACCGGTGCAGAGCATGAGCTGGCAAGAAACGTGATCATAACGAGGGTGACGCATGACCATAACAGAGATTTTTTCATAGGAATAATTTTGAGTTTAACATAAATTGCTAAGCCAAAGATAAGGTTTTTTGGAAAGTGGCAAAAATAATGTGATGATGTGATAATGTGGTAATGTGGTAATGTGGGGATTTCGGGGAATTATTTCGGGTGGGGTTGTCTGTTCAGAAACTGCATGATCTTTGCGGTGGCGCCGCGGTTGGCGTCTACGTATGCCTTACAGATGGCTGAGGTGCGTTGATACAGCTCTTTGTTGTTGAGCAGCTCCCTGATCTTGGCGGTAAGCTCCGGTTCGCTCTCCACGGAAAAGACACCCCCCGCGGCCACAAGGTCGACCGCTTCCCTGAATTTGTGGTAACCCGGACCGAAGAACACAGGCACACCAAAGGTGACAGGCTCCTGAATATTGTGCAAGCCACTGCCGAACCCCCCGCCAACATAAGCCAGCGTGGCATACTGGTACAACTGCGCAAGAATACCCACCGAATCAATGAGGAGTATATTGACCTCGCCTGCATTTTCATTCGTCAGCTGCGAATAGCGTAAAAACGGCTGATCCAGCCGGCTGGAGATGGCTGCGATCCGGTCGGCACCGGTATCGTGAGGCGCCACGATGAATTTCAGTCCGGTTTTACCACCTGAGATCATCGGAAGGAGCAGATTTTCATCCTCTTTCCAGGTACTTCCGCAGATAAAGATCCTCTCCTTCCCCATGAATTTTTCAATCAGCAGGAAGGACTGCTTTTTCAATGCAATTGCATGAACCCTGTCGAAGCGTGTATCTCCGGTGCGGGTGGTATTATTTAGCCCGATTGATTTCAGAAGGACTTCAGAGGTTTCATTCTGCACAAAGAACCACGTCACATTGGCAAGCTGCGCGCGGAACCACCCCCCGTACCACCTGAAAAAATGCTGTCCGGGCCGGAACAGCGCGGAGACAAAGAAAACGGGAATGCTATGCATTCTGAGCTCAGAAAGGAAGTTATACCAGTAGTCGTATTTTATGAAGACAGCGCGTTGAGGTTTCACCAGGTCCAGCCATCTGCGGGCATTTAAACGGGTATCCAGCGGAAGGTATAAGACCCAGTCTGCCCCCTCATAACCCTTTCTCACTTCAAAGCCCGAAGGTGAAAAGAAGGTCAGCACGATACGGTGGCCGGGGTTTGCTTCGCGGTAGGCTTCGATGACCGGACGCCCCTGCTCGAACTCCCCCAGCGACGAGGCATGAAACCATACGCGCGGGTTGGCAGCTCCATTGTCTTCGCGCAAGGCTTTTTCCAGTATTTCGTACCATCCTTTGCGGCCATCCACCCACAACCTGGCTTTGGGATTAAAGCGGGAGGCCAATTTTAGTGCGGTGCCATAAAGAAAGATAAAAGCGGAATAGAGGTGTCGCATGCAGATTAATAAAGGTAGTACTCCTTGGGTGTGCGGCGATAGAGCGGGATCATCCATTTTACCTTGACTCCATAAAACTGGCTGTTGTAGCTTTTGGTGTCCTTCTGCCGAGTTTCGAAATCGAAATCCCGCAAACTTTTCGTCCAGGTCTGCATAAATTCAAATCCCACATAAAAATTCAGCAGCCGGGTGTTGCTAAGATACATATAGCCAATGGTTCCCTGGAATACAATCCCTCCGTTCAGCTTATCATATCCCTTCTTGTAATCGTCCAGAAGCTGCGGGGCGGTATTACCGGGGTTATGAATGCGGATCTTATTCTGGATATAACCGGCACCCGCCGTGATCATGAGACCGCAGTTGGGGTTTGGGGCCAGCACCGGGATGATCTTACCGAATTTGGCCAGGAAATTAAATCCTCTTTCATAATAAACCAGATCGGCATACATCCCGTTGGCATCGATGATGAAGCCCTGGCTTGTGGAGATGTTCTTCAGGAGGGAATCGCTGTTTTTTACAGATTGTCCGAACATATAATTTCCCTCCACCCCAAACATCCAGTTTCTCGCTGTTTTCAACATAAATCCCCCGCCGATGTTCGAGTTGCTTCCAAATCGCTGAGACAGGTCTCCTCCCGGCCAGGTATAGGAGTAAGTGGCATAAATGATCGGGGTGAAGATGGTGGAATCTTCAATGCTTACCTGGGCGACGGATACTGTTGAAATGACAGCCATGGTCACTGCTGCACAAAGTGGTCGCAGAAATGTCAATAATCTCGGTTTCATCCTGCTGGGATAATAATTGAATTTGCAAAAATAGTGGAATTCCCGATAAACCTGAGCTTTACCCATGAATTTACTGTTTGTTTTTTGGCTTGGCTTTTATACCTTTGCACTGATATTGGCCCATAGGGCTATTCGTCAGCGTGACCTCAGATTTCCAATGTTCGCAGTTCAAACTTTCTATCTATAAATCCATTCCTATGAAAAAATTCCTGCTCTCCTTCACACTTCTGCTGCTCGTGGCCGGCTTTGCCCATCAGTCTTTAGCCTGCACCAATTTCATTATCACGAAAGGCGCCTCAACCGATGGTTCTGTGATGATCACTTACTCCGCCGATTCGCATACACTGTATGGTGAATTGTACTTCTGGCCTTCAAAAAACTGGCCGGCGAACGCCATGCTCGACGTTACCGAATGGGATACGGGCAAGCCACTGGGCAAAATTCCGCAGGTAGCCCACACCTACCAGGTGATCGGAAACATGAACGAGCACCAGCTGGCGATCGGTGAAACGACGTTTGGCGGGCGGGAAGAGTTGGGAAGTCAGCCCGGTGCCATTGTCGATTACGGCAGCCTGATCTACATCACCCTGCAACGGGCCAAAAACGCCCGGGAAGCCATCCGTACATTCGGCGAACTGACCTCGAAATACGGCTATGCCAGCAGCGGAGAATCATTTTCCATCTCCGACCCCAATGAAGCGTGGATCCTGGAGATGATCGGTAAAGGAAAGGAAGAAAAAGGAGCTGTGTGGGTTGCCATGCGCATCCCCGACGGCTACATCAGCGGTCATGCCAACCACCCGCGCATCACCCAGTTCCCAATAAACGATCCGGAGAACTGCATCTATGCTCCCGACGTGATCTCCTTTGCCCGCAAGATGAAATATTTTAACGGGGAGGACAAGGAATTCAGCTTCTCCGACACCTACGCGCCGCTCGATTTCAGCGGAGCCCGTGCCTGCGAAGCCCGGGTGTGGGCCATGTTCAACCGGGTAAACTCGAATATGGGGCAGTACCAGAACTATGCCATGGGACACATTATCAAAGGAAAGTATGATTATCCGACCAACCGTATGCCATTATGGGTAAAACCCGATAAAAAAGTGAGTGTACACGATGTGATGAACCTGATGCGCGATCATTACGAAGGCACCAAAATGGACATGAACAACGACCTCGGGGCCGGACCTTTTGCCGCTCCCTATCGCTGGCGTCCGATGTCGTTCAAAGTTGACAGTGTCAGCTATGTTCACGAACGCGCCACCTCCACTCAGCAAACCGGTTTCGTTTTCGTGGCACAGTCGCGCAACTGGCTGCCCGATCCCATTGGCGGGATATTCTGGTTCGGCGTCGACGACACCTACACCATGTGCTACTCCCCCTTGTACTGCGGCATGAACAGGGTTCCCGATGCATTCAAAGTGGGCAATGGCGACCTGCTGCACTACTCCCCCACCTCGGCATTCTGGGCCTTCAGCATGGTTTCGAACTGGGCGTATACAAAATACAGCTATATGATCAAAGATATCCAGCCGGTACAACAGGAGCTGGAGAAAAAATATATTGAACAGACTACCGGCAGTATTGATAAAAAGGCTGCAGAACTTTACAAAACCGATAAACAGGCGGCGATCAAATACATCACCAATTACTCGGTAACAACAGCCCAGGCCACCGTAAAACGCTGGCAGGAGCTCTTTCAGTACCTCCTCGTGAAGTACATCGACGGCAACATCAAGAAGGAAAAAGACGGAAAATTTGAGACAAACCCATATGGCCAGCCGGTGATGCCTTCACAACCCGGCTACCCGGACTGGTGGCTGAAGGAGATCGTAAAGCAGCATGGCGAAGTGATCAAACAGGTGGGGCCATCAAGCCACTGATTCGATTTTTCTCTTACTTTTAGCGTTGTTAACATAAAGCATGATTCCCATGGAAGAACAAAACACCACTTCCCGAAAATTCAAGGTCTACCTGGCCGTGCTGGCCATTCTTCTGCTCGTCGTGATCTTCTGGCTGTTCATTCAGCGTTCACAACTGCTCAGGCTGGTGAAGGAAAAGGAGGTTGAAAAAACCGAGATGCAACATGAACTCGACTCACTGATGGGTGAACACAACAAGATCAAAACCGCGTACGGCGCACTGTCGGATTCGCTTTCTGCAAAAGACAGCATCATCCAGCGCAACGCAACAGAGATCAAAAAGCTGCTCGATACCGAATGGGAATACAACAAGATCCGCAAGAAATTTGCCTTGCTTCAGAAAGTTGCTCAGGGTTATGTACACCAGATGGATTCACTCTATACCGTAAACCGTGAACTACAGGCTGAAAATGAGAAGATCCGCCAGGATGTGAAAACGGAGCAGGGAAGGAACCAGAACCTGATGAAAGACAAGGAGGAGTTAAAACAAAAGATGGATCAGGCTGCCTATATTAAAGCCTACGATGTTTCGGCTACTCCCTACAAACTCAAAGGCGGGAACAAGGAGCAGATAACCGATAAAGCAACCCGTACCGATCGTTTGAAGGTCTGCTTTACCATCGGGGAAAACCCCCTGGTCACCACCGGGAAAAAGATCATCTATATCCGCATTCAGCGCCCGGATGGGGTGGTGGTGATCAAGAGCAAATACGACACCTTTGTCTTCAACGGACAAACGCTTCCCTATTCACTCCGCGAGGATATCTCCTACCAGGGAAAGGCCCTCAATGTATGCGTCGACTGGACCAAAAAAGACAACGACAAACCCGCCATGAAAGGGAAGTATATCGTGAGTGTTTTTGCTGACGACAAAGCGATCGGAGAAGGATCATTTGAATTAAAATAGTATGAAAATCGGAATCCTTACAGCCGGCGGTGACTGCCCCGGGATCAATGCTGCGATACGCGGAGTTGGAAAGACGGCCATTCTGGAATACGGGATGGAGGTGATCGGTATCTCTTCTGGTTTCCTGGGCCTCATCAACCAGGAGTATACAAAACTTGACGAGGGCCAGTTATCGGGAATACTTACCCTGGGTGGCACCATCCTCGGTACTTCAAGGGAAAACCCGTTCAAGAAAGGAAGTCCGTTCAATGCCATCGATAAACCCAAGCTCATCAAAAAGCATTACAGGGAGTTGGGGCTGGATGCCCTCGTCTGTATCGGCGGCAACGGAACTCAGCGCACAGCTGCCAACCTCGCAGAAGAGGGACTCAATGTGATCGGAATTCCTAAAACCATCGATAATGATGTATACGGAACAGATGTCACCTTCGGTTTTGATTCGGCGCTCTGGATCGCCACCGAAGCCATCGACCGGCTCCACTCTACCGCCAACAGCCACAAACGCATCATGGTCATCGAAGTGATGGGCCACCACGCCGGCTGGCTCGCCCTCTACTCAGGTATGGCCAGCGGAGGTGATGTAATCCTTCTTCCGGAGATAAAATTCGACGTCAGCTATGTTGCCAAATATCTGAAAAAACGGGCAGTCAATAAAAAGCCCTATTCCATTGTGGTGGTTGCAGAAGGGATCGAGAAGCCGAAAAATGAATCGGCTGCCCGGTATATCGGTCGGAACATCCTTGAACTCACCGGACTGGAAACCCGCGAGACGATCCTGGGATACATCCAGCGTGGAGGGAGTCCTTCACCCATGGACCGGGTGCTGGCAACACGTTATGGCGCGTACGCCGTTGAACTGATCGCCCAGAAAAAATTCGGAGAGATGGTTTCACTGAAGGGAAATACAGTGACCTCCGTGCCACTTACGGAGGTTGGCGGACAACTGAGGCTGGTTCCCATGGACCATTCTCTCATCGAGAAGGCCCGTAAGATGGATGTGTGCTTCGGAACCGAGGCCTGCTAATCCGAGAATTTAATATCCTTGATGTTCAACTGAAGGTTCACCGAGCCGTTCCACTCATTTTCCTCAACGTGGTAACAGAGGTTGAAAGGAATTCCGAGTTCGATCTGCCTAAAGTGCGTACCCTGCTGAAAGGCAATGGCGGAAAATGGCCCACCCGTAATCTCCGGATGTACCACACTCAGCTTGAGGTGATTTTTACCGACGATGCGCGACCCACCGGCATCTACAAGTCCTTTGGTCACAAACAGGGGCGCCATGTTTCCCGGACCGAAAGGGGCGAACTGCCTGAGCACACTGTAAAACTTACTGTTGATGGCATTCAGCGGCAACTCCAGGTCGATATCCACCACAGGAACGAGTTCGGTGCCGTTCAACTTTGTGGTCACTGCCAATTCAAACTTTTGTGCAAACGCTTCCAGGTTCTCGGGTTTAAGCGAAAGTCCGGCAGCAAACTTATGCCCGCCGAAGTGCGCTAACAGGTCGCTGCACGAATCCACAATTTCATAAATGTCGAAATCCTTCACCGAGCGTGCCGATCCCGTGATGAGGCCATTGCTCAGGGTGAGCACGATCGTGGGTCGGTAAAAGGTCTCGGTGAGGCGTGATGCCACGATACCGATCACCCCCTTGTGCCAGTCGGGATGATAGATTACCGTCGATTTGGCGTTTCTCAGCTTCTCGTCGCCTTTGATCATTTCGCTGGCCTGCATGGTAGCCAGTGCATCAAGGTTCTTGCGCTCAATGTTGTAGTTGTTGATCTGGTCGCCGAGCTTCAACGCTTCGTCAAGGTCCTGCGTGATGAGCAGTTTTACGGAATTTTTTCCGTTTTCGATACGGCCTGCAGCATTGATGCGGGGACCAATCATGAAGACCAGGTCGGTAATCGTTAGTTCGCGGTTGAAGACACACTTGCCGGTTGCCACATCGTGCTTCATCATCTGGGCATAACGCAGAAGCGCCTCCAGCCCCGGACGCGGCATCGTGTTGATCAGCTTCAGTCCGAAATGCGCCAGGATGCGGTTTTCTCCTGTAATGTCGACAATGTCGGAAGCGATGCTGATGGCAACCAGATCGAGGTACCGGGTAAGTTCGCTGAAAGGGATGCAATTTACCTGAGCGTAGGCCTGAATCAGCTTGAAGCCGATACCGCAGCCCGAGAGTTCTTTATAGGGATACGTACAATCGGCACGTTTCGGGTCGAGGATGGCGAAGGCGGCAGGAAGCTCCGGACCGGGGCGATGGTGGTCGCAGATGATGAAATCGAGGTTGTGTTCGGTGGCATAGGCCACCTTTTCAACTGCTTTGATGCCGCAATCCAGCGCAATTACCAGGGTAAATCCATTTTCTGCAGCATAGTCAATTCCCCGGAATGAGATACCGTACCCTTCGGTATCACGGTCGGGAATATAAAAATCAAGGTGTTCGTAAAAACTGTGGAAAAAGGTGTAAACCAGCGCTACGGCTGAAGTTCCGTCGACATCATAATCGCCGTATACCATGATCTTTTCGTTGGCGACAATGGCCTCATGGATGCGTGCGACCGCCTTGTCCATGTCGCGCATGCGAAACGGATCAAACAGGTCGCTTAGCGACGGACGGAAAAACGACTTCGCCTGTTCGAACGTTGTGATGCCACGCTGCACAACCAGATTCGCCAGGTACTGGTCTATGCCCAACGCCTGCCCTATCTCCCTCACCATCACCGGATCACCCGGCGGTTTTATCGCCCAACGTTTTTCCATCACATTTTTCTCATGGCTAAGATACGAAAAATTTAATGTGATAAAGAATAATGTGGTGATGTGGTAATGTGATGATGTGGTAATGTGGTGATATGATGATGAGTTTACTTGGTTAAGATAAAAAAAGAAATTTGGAAGACTTTTATTACCTTTGACTGGAACAACGCATTGCAATTGTATGGTCCATCCAACGGGTATTACCGGACAATTAAACCCATCTTATTTTTGGGATGTTGAACTGTCGGCTTTTGAGGATTCAGCAGCGGCCCGATTGATCATTGAGCGGATTTTCAACCTTGGAACGCAGAATGAGATCAACCTGGTGGTGGAATATTACGGTAAGGATAAGGTTATTAACGTGTTGACAAATTTAAACTATATCGATCCGAAGACCTTTAACTACATTAAAAAAATATTTCAGATCCCGGCAAACAGATTCCGATGTCACACAAGGAAACGGTTGAAAAATCAACACTGGAACTCATAGAATCTCTTCAGTCCAAACCCTATCTTGGCAATTTTTATCTTGCAGGAGGAACTGCTCTGGCCCTTTACCTGGGACATCGTAAATCGGTGGACATCGATCTGTTTTCCAATGTCGGTTTTGATGCTGCAGTATTACTCGAAAACCTTCAGCAGGATTTCCCTTATGAGTTGTTTTTCACCGCTGCCAACACCCTGAGGGGAGCAATTGAAAATATCAAGGTAGACATTCTTGCCCATCGTTATCATTTGCTGGCATCACCGCTGTTGATCGATGGCATTACGGTATTGTCAGAACCTGATATTATTGCCATGAAACTCAATGCAATTGTCACAAGCGGACAGCGTTCGAAAGATTTTGTTGACATATTCTATCTGCTCCCGCGTTATGAATTGGGCGAAATGCTGGGTTTTTACCGGGAGAAGTACAAACAACCAAACGACACCTTTATTCTCAAGAGCCTCATCTGGTTTAAGGATGTTGATCTCGCCGACTGGCCTGTGATGATCGACAACCCCGGATTGAAATGGACTGCAGTTAAAAAGCGGATCGAAAAAGCAGTCTTGCATTATTCCGGAAAGAAATAATTGATGTGATGATGTGGTAATGCGGTGATGTGGCAATTAGATCCCGCCTTTAAACGCTGCATTCTACGGGGTACGTGGGCAGGGGAACACATCAGATTCTCCGGGTGATCCAAAATTTTTTAATATTTTAAATACATTTGTATGCAATTTTACGTAAATTTGTATACCATGATATAACAAATTATGATTAACAGACTGATAGAAAACTCTGTCTTCAGGGATATTCGTCCCGGGCATGTTACCGCGCTCTTTGGTGCCCGACGCACCGGCAAAACAGTACTTCTGCAACAACTCGCCGGATTGTTTCCGGATAAAAAGATACTGCAGCTCAATGGAGAGGATTATGATATAGTCCCGATGCTCTCTTCCAGAAAACAATCTGTGTTGAGCAGGATGCTAGCCGGGTACGACATTGTTTTCATTGATGAGGCCCAGGGTATTCCCGAAATCGGAGCCAACCTGAAACTCATTGTCGATACAAATCCACAAATCGCCATCTTTGTAACAGGCTCCTCGGCTTTCGATCTCCGCTATAAAATTGGCGAACCGCTAACCGGCCGTTCCAGATTTTTTCAGCTTCATCCTTTTTCATTGAAAGAGCTCTCCTCAGATTTCGTTTCTGTTCAGCGTTTGCTCCCGAATTTGCTTGTATACGGTTCCTACCCTCAGGTTTTTCTGACAGAGACTGAAACGGAAAAACGCCTCCTGCTCGAAAATATCAGGAACGGTTATCTGCTAAAAGATGTACTTCAACTTGATCATGTAAAGGACAGTCTTTTCGTTATGAACCTGCTGAGAAACCTGGCATACCAGATTTGCAACGACGTCTCTTATAATGAATTGGCAACGAACCTTCATACCACGGTGAAAACGATTCAGCGATACCTCGAAATCCTTGAGAAATCATATATCATTTTTCGTCTCTCGGGATTTAGTAGGAATTTGAGAAAGGAGATCAACAAATCTCCCCGGTTTTATTTCTGGGATAACGGTATCCGAAATGCCATAATTTCCAGGTTTGAACCCTTGCAGCTTCGAGATGATCAGGGGAAATTGTGGGAGAATTTCTGTATTTCAGAACGAATAAAGAAACAGACCTACGCACAGAATTTTTCCTCTTTCTATTTCTGGCGGACCTATGACCAGCAGGAAATTGACCTGATTGAAGAGAATGGTGAGACGTTGGAGGCCTTCGAATTCAAATTGGGCTCAAAACCCGCCAGGGTACCAAAAGGGTTTACAAGGAATTATCCGGATACTCCCTTTCAAACCATCACCCCTGAAAACGTCTATGAATTCCTGATGAAATAGCCTAAAACTCTGCATTCTTCGGTGTGCGCGGGAAGGGGATCACATCGCGGATGTTGGCCATGCCGGTGACGAAGAGGATGAGCCGTTCGAAGCCCAGGCCGAAGCCGGCGTGGGGGGTGGTGCCGAACTTGCGGGTATCGAGATACCACCACACATCCTTTTCGGGGATGTTCATCTCATGGATGCGGTTCATCAGGGCATCCAGGTTCTCTTCACGCTGCGACCCGCCGATGATCTCACCGATCTTGGGAAAGAGGACATCCATACCGCGAACGGTCTTGCCGTCGGTGTTCTGTTTCATGTAAAATGCCTTGATGTCTTTGGGATAGTCGGTGAGGATGACCGGCTTGCCGAAATGTTTTTCCACGAGGTAGCGTTCATGTTCGGCCTGCAGGTCGGCGCCCCACGAAACAGGATACTCCCAGGTTTGTCCGGAGGCCATCAGAATCTCCACGGCTTTTGTATAGGTAAGGCGTTCAAAGCTACTGCCGATCACCCCTTTCAGCCGGTCGATGAGCTCGTTGTCGTACATTTTGTTGAGGAACTCCAGATCATCGTAACAGTGGTCGAGGGCATATTGCATCAGGTATTTCAGGAACTCCTCGGCCAGATCCATGTTGTCGTTGATGTCGTAAAAGGCCATCTCCGGTTCGATCATCCAGAATTCGGCCAGGTGGCGCGGCGTGTTGGAATTCTCGGCCCGGAAGGTGGGTCCAAAGGTATAAACCAGTGACAGGGCCATGGCGGCAAGTTCTGCTTCGAGCTGTCCGCTCACGGTAAGATTTGTCTCTTTTCCGAAAAAATCCTGGGCATAGTCAATCTCTCCGCCAGGCAGCCGGGGCGGATTTCCTGCATCCAGCGTGGTAACGCGGAACATGGCGCCGGCACCTTCGGCATCGCTGCCGGTAATGATGGGGGCATGGATGTAGAAAAAACCCTGGTCATTGAAATATTTGTGGATGGCATAGGCCATGGCATGACGGATGCGCAGCACAGCGCCAAAGGTGTTCGTGCGCGGGCGCAGATGGGCGATCTCACGCAGGAACTCCAGCGTGTGGCCTTTCTTCTGCAGGGGATAGGTTTCTGCATCGGCGCTGCCGTAAACTTCAATCTCCCGGGCCTGGATCTCAACGTTTTGCCCCTGTCCCTGCGACTCCACAAGAACTCCCTTCACGGCAAGACAGCTTCCGGTGGTTACCAGTTTCAGCAAGTTCTCGTCGAAATTCGCTACTTCGGCCACCACCTGGATGTGGTGCACCACCGACCCGTCGTTGAGGGCGATGAAATTTACATTCTTGTTCCCGCGGCGGGTACGTACCCAGCCTTTTACCAGTACTTCTTTACCATACTCTTTCGACTTGAGCAAATCGCTGATCTTCGATCTTCTTTGGTGTTCCATAAAAATATTTTGAACCGCAAATTTACTGAAATGGCGGGAATTATTCGTTATCCATTGTTGCCTTTCCCTTTATCTGTAACTTTACCAGCGCCAGCGCGTCAAAGCCAACAAAATCATCATTCATGAACCATCATACTGAATTTCTGTCCCGCTGCACACGAAGAACCGACGAAAACGGCATGCGCCGCCTGGCACATCTCCTTCATCACCGAAAGTTTTGGCGCCGTAGTATGGATCCTGGTGACCAACACCTTCGTTCAGATCGGCGGCAACCTGCTGATGCTGGTATTCGCCCAGCGGGCCGTTCGTTATCTCGGCAGGATCGTCACCGAGGCGGCTAAGGTGGTAACACTCCTCGCACTGTATTACATTTTTCCTTTCGATTTCAGCAATACCCACGGCCTCATGTGGCTTGATCAGGTGCTTCCCATACTGCTGATCATCGCCATTGTGGTTTCTGCGCTGAAGGTTTTATCAAATGGATGGAAACTGATCTTCCGGAGCGTATAAATTGCGTATTTTTGTCGCATGACAATGCAGCTTGATATTGTTCCGCTGAACTCCTGGTTGCCCTCCGCAGGACTACCGTTGATCATCGCCGGTCCGTGCAGCGCCGAAACAGAATGCCAGGTGATGGAGACGGCCACCGGCCTTGCAGCCATCGGCGGCATTACGGTATTCAGGGCAGGGATCTGGAAACCCCGCACGCGTCCTTCAACTTTTGAAGGGGTCGGTAAAAAAGGGCTGAAATGGTTGCAGCGTGTAAAAGCGGAGACCGGCCTGCTGATCACCGTGGAGGTAGCCAGTCCGCTGCATGTAAAACAGGCTATCGACCACGGCATCGACATCCTCTGGATCGGAGCCCGTACCTCGGTGAGCCCCTTTTCGGTGCAGGAGATCGCCGAAGCGCTCGAAGGTCATGACCTGCCGGTGATGGTGAAAAACCCGCTCAACCCCGACCTGAAAACCTGGATGGGCGCCATCGAACGGCTGAACCAGGCCGGAATAAAAAAACTTGTGGCCATCCACCGCGGGTTCTCCTTTTTCAACCGCTCGCCCTATCGAAACGCCCCCATGTGGGAGATCCCCATCGAACTCCGGAGCCTTTGTCCCGACCTCCCGGTAATCGCCGACCCGAGCCACATCTGCGGGAACCGCGATCTGTTGCTTCCCGTTGCCCAGAAGGCACTCGACCTTGAAATGCAGGGGCTGATGATCGAAACCCACATCAATCCTTCCAAAGCGCTTACCGACAAGCACCAGCAACTCACCCCGGGGCAGCTGAAAGAGCTGCTTTCAAAACTGGTGTACCGGCAGGAAGCCGTACCCGGGGAGTTTCAGAACCGGCTTGAATCGCTGCGTTCCGAAATCGATAAACTCGATGAGGAGTTGATGGACATCCTCGCACGTCGTATGGATGTTGTGGAAGAGATCGGCTACTACAAAAAGGCAAACCGTATCACCATCCTGCAGTTGAAAAGGTGGAATCAGCTCACCCTCGACCGCATTGAGGCGGGAATACGCATGGGCCTGAGTAAAGAGTTTATCCTGAAACTCCTGGAAACGGTGCACGAAGAGTCCATCCAGCGGCAAATCGACGTGATGAACCGCACTGAATAAGCCGATTCACCGTCGGAAAACAAATTTATCCTGCTGTCCGGCTTGGTTGTTTAACGGACCACCACAAGTTTTTTCACGCCGGTAGTCCCGAAGGCGAACCTGATTCGGTAGAAATAGATGCCTGGCGACAAGTCATTCACCCGCGTGGAAACTTTCCCGGTTGGCGTATCCAGGATCGTCTCACGTACCCGTATCCACTGAGAATTAAAGAGTTCGAAGGTGATCGGGTCTGAATTTAGTTGACCGAAAGTTCCCGTTACCTGGCCGGTGAGATCATACCGAATCGTGAACATATCGTTTGCCGGGTTTGGAACGGGATCAGATATCCGGGCTTTTCCTGCAGGGATGTTTTCCATTCCGACGCCGGTCATATCGACAATGGTAACCGAAATATCGTCAAAATAAAAACCATCGAAATTCATTCCCCCATCACTTTTGAGGATAAACCGGAGCTTGATATCCTTGTTCAGGTAATCTTTCAAGATGATTTGTTCGTTGACCCAGCTGAGTTTTTTACCATCATAAACTGGTTGTCCAAGGGCTTCGAATTCTGTACCGGTTACGGTATATTTTCCGGCTTTTGGCACCCATGAAAGGCCGTTGTCGTCGGAAATTTTAAACTGTGCAAAATCAAAACCTTTCTCGGTATTCCACCTTGCCCAGTAGTTCACAACCGCCACCGGTGAATTTTGCAGATCGACCTTATTGATGGAGGTTACCGGGAAATCGGCATTCGACGGATAATTTCCGGAAGGGGAATCGGTAATGGAACCAGGGGCTGAATGGTATTGAGAGGAAGATACATTCCATTTCGCCGAGGTCCATTTGGCCATGTTACTGCAGCTGTCGCTGAAGACGACCAGCGGGGGGCCGAAAAATTTTGTAACCGTATCGCGGAAGGTGTACATCCCGTTACTGATGAGGTAAATAAAGCTGATCTCTGTTCCGGTAACAATATCGGGGTTGAAGGTATAGGAAATGGAATCGGAGTAACTCAGGAACTGGGCAGGGTTTGTAAAAATCCGGCTCCCCCCGGTTGCAATGATCCGGGTGGTATCCATTGGGAGGACCGACACCTGGTAGTTGGCCGGTCCGTCGATTCCGAAGCGTTTGAAATCAAATTTAAAATACCCCTGCTTTTCGGGTGTAATCACGGGCGATAAGTCGTTCACCACAGCATACCTCAGGGCAAAATGGGCGACCATAAAATCCGAGTACATGTTCTCCTGTGCCAGTGGGATGATCCGGCTCACCGGGGGCCAGAATCCGTCGTTCTGATTGCCTGTTTCCACTGTAAAGGCAATGATCTTAGGCTTGGCGGCCTGTTCTCCATACTCCCAATCCATGCAGTCGCCATTGGTATTATAGAGGATCTGGCCGGGTGTTCCGGCAAGATATCCGTTTTGCCGGGTAAAATAGTCTGCATAATTCAGTTCGAGAGTGCTGTCGGGCGTAAGCTTGGTTTGCCAAGACCAGGGATATAACAGGTAGTTGCTGAAAGTATGATAATTCATCGCCATGCGGAATCCCCGTTCAATACAGAAATCACGCACTACCTGGGTTTCCGGTTCCGAGAAGGCGGAAGGACCACGGTAGGTTTCATCACCGGGGTTGGGCGATGACCCGTTGTTATCGTATCCCCATTTGTAGCCGTAGTTCCGGTTGAGGTCAACCCCCCAGGTGCCGTTGTTGTTGTTCCTCCGGTTTTTGCGCCAGTTGCCGCCGCCCAAAGGCGCACTGACATGGTTGTACTCATATCCGTCAGGGTTGCAGACCGGCAGAAAATAAAGCTCGAGGTTGTTGACCAGGTATTGGATCTCATCGCTCGATGCATAGTTTTCCAGCAGGTACCACATGAAAAAGATGAATTGCTGCATGCCCATCGGCTCCCGGGCGTGGGTGAGCGCGTTGTAAAACACCCTGGGTTTGCTTTGCGACTGGTTTGGATTGTTGGAGATACGCACGGCATAGAGCGGCCTGCCTTCGATAGAATTTGAGTTGCCAATGGTGAACCTGGCAGAGATCAGGTTCGGGAAAAGGATCCGCATGCTGTCGAGTTCACTATATAGCTCCGCCAGGGTAAGGTAACCTCCCATGGATCCCAGTTTGAAATGCTGCGGAATCGTGTAATTGCTTACATCGGTATTGTTGAAATCCTGCTTGTGGCTGTTGATGTAATCAATCAGGGAAGCGTCCTTCCGATTCCGATCGGTTATAAATTTTGTATAATCATCGTGAAGAATCTCTACCGGGTAACCGGCATTGATCACACGGTCAATCTCCTGCTGTGTCAATACAATTGTCCAGGTGCCGTCCTTGGCATGAAAACCCTCTTCGACCGGCAACCCCATGGCCCCCAGCTGAAGCATCCCGGCAGGCGTGGCCGTGATCTTCACTTCGGCATTTTTCATCTGCTGGGCAGAAACCAATCCACAGGTAAATATCATGAAGAGAAGGAGTGCAATTTTTTTCATGGTTGGGTAGCGTGCTATTTAATCTTTTTCCAGCGAAATGTGTTGATCATGTGTTCTATGTCCACCTTAAGAAAATCAATCACAGGAGCCAGGGAATCATTGTTGGGTACAAGGTTAAAATACAAGGCACCGCGCATAAAACGGGAGGTGCTATCGGTAAGATAAAACTGATAGGCAGAAGCTGCATCCGTACCCCGGATGTCATATACCAGTCCGTAAACCTTGTTGACTTGGTCCACAAATTCTCGCTGTGTAATGGCGTTGGCCTTCGGGATATGCTTATTTACAAGGGTGTGGGCATCATTGAGGTACTTAGCCAGGTTCCCGGTGACCAGTTTATAACTGACATGCAACTGTGCATGAAAGGGGGTGAAATTCAGATTTATCCAGTAAGGCTCTGCCAGCCGGGAGCTGTCGGCCGAAATGGAGGCATAGGAGGGATATTCAAACGTGTATGGAAAGGTGGTATCAAAGACTTTATATTCCCGCCTGGGAAAGTCAATGCGGTAATAGCCTCGTGGTTTGGGAACATAGTCGTTGTTGCAGGAGACCATAATCAGGGCTGCAAAAAGTACCGGAAACAGGAGGAAGGAGATTCTCATGAATAAATAGTGAAATAGTGAAATGGCGAAATGGCGAAATGGTGAAATTTCGCCATTTCGCCATTTCGCCATTTTGCCATTTTTTTAGAATGGAAGATCATCCTCCGGGCCGGACTCCATGGGCACCTCTTCGGGGATCGCTGTTGCGGGGGAGGAGCTGTTGTCGCCTTCCCTGCGCGGACCGCCGAGCATCTGCAGGTTGTCGCCGAGGATCTCATAAATAAACTTCTTCTGGCCATCCTTGTCGGTATATTCCCGTTTGCGGATGCGCCCTTCAAGATAAACCGTGTTGCCCTTTTTCAGGAACTTTTCAGCCACGTCGGCCAGTCCGCGCCACAACACGATGTTGTGCCACTCAGTGTGCTGGGTCTTTTCGCCGTCTTTTCCCTTGAATGCCGGTTCGGTGGTGGCCAGCGTGAAGGCTGCTTTGTTGACCCCGTTGTCGAAATGCTGCATTTCCGGATCCCTTCCCAGATTACCGATCAAAATCACTTTGTTGATTCCAGTTGCCATAATACATTAAATTTAAAGTTAAAAACTCCGTGAACAAAAGTACTCATTTTTAAGCTTAATCCGGAAATGAGGCAAAAGGTAAACTGCTTTTGGAAACATTTTTTCAACAACGTGAAAAACACCTTGCTATTTGATCAGCGGCAGCAATAAAAGGGTCACTGAAAGTCCGACCAGAATGGCCACAGTACTCCAGCCGATCACATTGGTGATTGGTTTGTTCACATATTCACCCATGATCTTCTTGTTGTTCACCAGCAGGATCATACAAACCAGGACGACCGGCAACAGAATTCCGTTAATGATCTGCGACCACAGGGTAATTGCAATCAGCGGGGCATTGGGCATCAGGATGATAACTGCCCCCAGCAGCATAATTCCGGTGTACAGGACATAGAATTCAGGGGCATCTTTCCATTTTTTATCGATCCCGGCTTCGAAGCCGAACGCTTCGCATACGTAAAACGCCGTTGCAAGCGGCAGTATGGTGGCAGAAAAGATGGAGGCGATAAAGAGTCCGAAGGCAAAAACATGCGACGAAAGCGCCCCCGCCAGCGGTTCAAGTGCCAGCGCGGCGTCTTTGGCTTCGTTGATGGTGATCCCCTTGACATGCAGCGTGGAGGCACAGGCCACAATGATAAAGAAGGCCACCACCACGGTGGCAGTGCAACCCACCACGATATCGATCAGGGTGAATTTATAATCCCTTATCTTAAGTCCCTTTTCTATCACCGACGACTGCATATAGAACTGCATCCACGGTGCGATGGTGGTACCGATGATCCCGATGATCACCTCCAGCGACTGCTCATTGAAGTCCATCTGCGGCCGTATGATCGACTTCCCGATCTCACTCCAGTCGGGCTTTCCCATCAGGGCTGAGACCACATACATCAGCAGGGATACACTGAATATGAGGAATATGCGTTCCGCGAACTTGTAATTTCCCTTCACTACGAGGATCCATACAAGAAATGCCACGACCGGTACCGAGATGTACTTGCTCACCCCGAAAACCTCCATACTTCCGGCTACTCCGGCGAATTCAGTGGTGGTATTGCCGACGTCGGCCAGCAACAAACCGATAAAAATGAAGAAGGTCACTTTGACCCCTGCATTTTCGCGGATCAGGTCGGCCAGCCCTTTCCCGGTAACGATACCCATCCTGGCATTCATCTCCTGGATGATGACCAGCACAATGAAGGAGGGAATAAGTGTCCATAGCAGTTTATAGCCGTAAATTGCACCCGCCACTGAATAGGTGGTGATCCCTCCGGCATCGTTATCAACGCTGCCTGTGATAATTCCGGGTCCGAGGATGGCAAGGAAGAGCGCGATGTTCTTCCACCATGATTTTTTTCTGATTGCGTAGCTCATAACCGATACCTCCCGACATTATTTGGTCTTCCTTCTTTTCATGAGGTCGTCAACGATATCCTCAACCACCACAACACCTTCCATTTTATGCTCTTTGTTGATCACCGGAACCGATAGGAGGTTATACTTGGAGACCAGCTCGGCCAGCGAATCCACCTTGTCGTCGTCGAGTACGCTCACAGGGTTGCTCTTCATGATCTCGCCAAGTTTTTTAGCCGGCTCCGCGATAACCAGTTCTCCCAGGGAAACCGCAGAGAGAAAACGGTCGTTGCGGTCTACCACAATAATTGAGTAGATGTGTGCGGGCTCGGGTTGCTGTTTCCGCAACTCGTCGATGGTTTCGCCAACGGTGAAATGTTCGGAAAAAGAATAAAAATCGGTGGACATCAGCGAGCCGACAAACTTATTCGGATATTCGAGCAGTTCACGAACCTCTTCCGACGACTCTTTTTCCATCTCCTGAAGCAGCTTCTCAGCCTTATCATCTTCCAGTGCGTCGAGCAGGTCAGCCACCTCATCGGCCGGCATCAGCTCCAGCACATCGGCCACCTTTTCCACCGGCAGGCTTTCCACGATCTGGATCTGGGCGTGTGGTTCTAGTTCTTCGAGTACATCGGCCGCTTTTTCTTCATCAAGCGCCGCGAAGACTGCAGTTCGTGAGGCACGGTCGAGATCCTCAATGATATCGGCAAGGTCGGAAGGATGCAGCGTGTGAAGTTTGGAAGAGGACTTTGATAACCGGATGCTGGCGTTGTCGAAATCCACCGCTTCGATGTCGTCCCAGAGGATGAATTTTCCGGGAATATCGACGCTGAACGGGTCGAGCATGGTCTGTATCGGCTTGTCGATACCGATCCGCCGCAGCAAACCTTCAATCCCCACATCCACTGCAATGGCATAGGTGCCCGACGGGATCATCACCAGACGAATGTCGTTCACCCTGACAAGCTTTCGTCCGTTGATATCCACGATCTGCTTATCCAGGATGTTTTCGGCAAGCCACATGCTGTTGGGATAATTTTCAGCCGTCAGCTCCACCAGGTTATGGGCCGAAATTCGCAGCTTCCGCTTAAATTTCCGAATCTCGAAGGAGGAGAAATCATAAACCTTTCTGGTCTTACCATTACTTACCCTCACCGCCACAACCCGTGGGCGTACCGGATCGCCTTCGCTACCCGGCAAGGGGGTTGAGTCGATCAGGAAATCTCTGATCTTTCCAACAATTGCTCCTGTTCCTGAGACATACCTGAGTCCGAGAATCTGGCTGAGATAGAAGGTAATTTGTGTTGTCATGGCGGCCTCCTCTTTTAATTAATTACCTGAAAGGATGCCATACATGATGTTACATCAGGCGGGACTCCAATCTGGCAATTGGTGAATTAATTTGTGCGTATATCGCAGGTCCTTCGTCCATTTTAATATAAAACTTAATTGGCGGTGCAAAGATATCAAAAAAAAATGTTCATAAACAAGATGGTCCCCTATTTTGAAGCAGGCAGTGTAACATGAAATGTGCTTCCCTCTCCACTTTTGCTCTCTGCCACTATCTTTCCAAGGTTTTTCTCAGCATACTCCTTGCACAGTAAAAGGCCCAACCCTGTCCCTGACTCACCGTCTGTCCCCTTTGTTCTGATCTGCTGGTCGATCAGGAATAGTCTATCCAGCTGTACCTGGGCCATTCCTATCCCATTGTCGTGGATGGAAACAGTAATATTGTCGCCCCGCTGAACAGCTTTAACGTCAATAACTCCCTGGCGGGAGGTGAATTTCGAGGCATTGGAGAGGAGATTCCGGAACAAAGTAAGAATCATATTCCGGTCTGCAAAGCAGGTCGCCTCTGAAGGGATATTTACATTGATCTGCTGCTCTTTGAGAACAGCCATTGGTTGAACGGTTGAAAGCACCTCCAGGATCAGTTCATGAAGTTTTATTAGCTGTGGTTCAGGTTTTATTATTCCGGTTTGAAGTCGGGCCCATTCAAGCAGGTGTTCAAGGAGATTGTATGCTGCAAAGGCTGCCCGGTTAGTGTAGTTTACTGCCTTGATTCGTTCTTCGTCGTTGATGCTCCCGGACTCATGAATGAGAATGTCGGTGAATCCCAGAATAGTATTCATCGGGTTTTTGAGATCATGGGCGATGATGGAGATAAAGGTCTGAAGGGTGGTGTTACTCTGTTCAAGTTTTGCATTTACGGAAGCCAGCCTTCGCTTTTGACAGAGAAGGAGGATAATAAAAATAACAGAAACCAGGAGCAGCAGGCCGAAGAGAATCTGAAGCAGCCGGCGTTGTTCTGCCTGTTGTTTCATCTGTTCGTGGCTTATCCGCAAGGCTTCATTCTCTTTTTCTTTCTCAGCCGCCTCCTTCATGGCCTTCCTTGCCCTGATTTTTATTTCATTGGATTCATTGTGGAGACGGACGAGCTGACCGACAAGCTCGTTCATGATGGGATAGGCGATGGCATCCCGGTTTGTTGTGTGGTAAAGGTTGGCTAAAAACTGCGCCGACATGATTGTGTACCATGCAATATTCTTTTGCTTTGCGATGGTAAAGGCCATTTGCCCATATCTTTCAGCCGCGGGGAACCGCCCGGCACGATACAAGACCCGGGCAATATTGGTCAGCAGGAGCGCCTCATCCTGTGGATTTATCCTTCGCATAACAGGCAAGGCTTCTTCAAGCAGGGCAAGGGCCTCATTATTATGGCCTTGCGTAGATTCGATCATCCCCAGAATATTCAGGTTATAGCAAACCAATCTATCCTGGTGTTGTCTGCGTGCGTATTTCAGCGACTTTTCCGCATAAGTGCGCGCGGAGTCACTCAATCCTGGCCCCTGTTCAAAAAGGGCTGCAGCCATGATATTTTCGTTCGTTGCTATCCCCAGGCTGTCGTTGGTTGTCCGGGCGAGCTTCAGGGCCATCTCAAGATGTTCAAAGCAAAGCTGGTAATTCTCCGCCCCCCGGTAAATGTCTCCCAGCCGGTTCAGGCAGATCACCTGTCCGGCAATATTTTTGGCTGATTCGTAATATTCAAGTACACTGACGGTCAGATCTGTGGCGGCGATGTATTCTGCTTTCAGGTAGAAACTGTCGGCCTTCGCAAGCATCTTCAATGCCGGGAGGCTGTCGGCATGCGGATTGGAACCCCTTGTAGCCGGCATTCCGAGGGAGGTCAAAACCAAAATCATGAAGAAACAGGCGAACGACAGTGCCTGCTTAAGGCGGGTTAACATCCGGGTTTCGGAGACAACTCCGGGCAAAACAGGGCACATATAGTTTAATCACTAATAATTGGTGAAATTACCAATTTTTTGGAATCCGGGGAATATTCCCTCATAATTTTTTTTGTAAATCCTTCTGCGATTGAAGGTATCGATCAATCAATCTGGGGATTGGAAGCGTGGGCAATGCATCCATTTCAATCCATCGTGAATGATTTACCGATGTCCGTTTAACAACCAGCCGGTAAAATACAGCAAGGATGACCTGGTGGGTCAGGACATGACGAAATTTAATGGATTTCACTACTTCCTGTTCCGGATGACATGCCGTAGCTGCTTCCCACTCCGGGCGAGATAAAAGGGCTTTAAGGCTCACAGGCCGGGGAGTCTCAATTAGAGGGAAATCATAGAGGCCTTTCCAGATGTCATTGCCTTCCCGTTTTTGCATGGCCAAAGCCATCCCGTCGTCACTCAGCATCACCAGGTAATGAAAGTACCGGGTACGGGGTGCGGTGGGTTTTACCTTTGCCGGGAGCAATTCAACAATTCCTTCCCGGAAGGCGATACAGGTGGTTTTGAAAATGCAGTGTTCACAATCAGGTCCGGAGGGTTTGCAATACCTGGCGCCGAACTCCATGAGGGCCTGGTTAAAGGTTCCGGGATCGGCAGGATCGATCAGTGAGAGGGCTTTGGAAAAAACGGCCTTCTTTGCTACCGCGGTGCTGATGGGTTCACGAATGCCGAAATGGCGGGTAAAAAAACGGAGCACGTTTCCATCCACCACCGGCACCGCCAATCCGAAAGAAATAGAACCAATGGCTGCTGCGGTATAGTCGCCAACCCCTTTCAGCGCTCTGATCCCTTCATAGGTGCCGGGTAAAACTCCACCCAATTCACCGGCAATGTAGCGGGCTGCAAGGTGCATATTTCGTGCCCGGGAGTAATACCCCAGTCCCTGCCAGAGCTTGAGAATTTCCTGCTCATCGGCTCCGGCCAGATCGTTTACGGTGGGGTAAACCCCCGCAAAACGATTGTAATAAGGCAATCCCTGGTCAACACGTGTTTGTTGCATAATGATCTCAGAGAGCCAGATCAGATAGGGGTCTTTGGTGTTTCGCCACGGCAGGTCGCGCTTGTTTTCATCGTACCAAGTCAGAAGCTTCGCTGTGAATGACATTTTCGATCCTTTATGGGTGTGCAAAGATAGTGTGGCAGGCCGGATAATTACGCAAGACTCACAATCCTAATCTCCTATAAAAAGAAAAAAAGCAAATATTTCTTTGCACTTGAAAAAAAATCATATATTTGCAGCCCGTTTCCCGAGTTTGAAAATACATTCAGTATTAACAATATATCTATTAATATCCTATTATCATGACAAAAGCAGAAATTGTAGCAGAAATTGCTAATAAAACTGGCATTGAGAAAGTTGCCGTGCAGGCTACCGTAGAGGCCTTCATGGACACCATCAAAAGTTCAATGGCCTCAGGTCAGAACGTTTATTTAAGAGGCTTCGGGAGTTTTATCATCAAGAAAAGAGCCGAAAAAACCGGGAGAAATATTTCAAGGAACACCACCCTTATCATTCCTGCCCACAACATTCCCGCTTTCAAGCCGGCCAAGACCTTTGTAAATAAAGTGAAATCTCACGTAAAAGTGAAGTAACAACTTCTATCTAAGCTGAAATTATTATGCCGAGCGGAAAGAAAAGAAAGAGACACAAGATGGCAACGCACAAACGTAAAAAACGTTTGCGCAAGAACAGACACAAGAAGAAATAATCCTCCTCCTCTGCTGCTACAATTCCTTATGTCGTAGGCTGTTATCGATACATATCGGTACAGGTTATCTAAAATTGTATAAATGTGAATAAGGAATTAATCATCAATTCGACCTCCTCGGAGGTTGAGATCGCCTTACTTGAAGATAAGCTTCTCGTAGAGTTAAATAAAGAGCGTGCCAACAACGAATATTCTGTTGGCGACATTTACCTTGGTAAGATCAAGAAGATCATGCCGGGGTTGAATGCTGCCTTCGTGGATGTTGGTTATGAAAAGGATGCATTTTTGCATTACCTCGACCTGGGTCCCCAGGTTCAGTCGCTTCTGAAATACCTTAAACTGGCCCAATCAGGAACCGGTAAGTCAATGACTATCGGGGAGTTCGAGCTTGAACCCGACATACAGAAAACGGGCAAGGTAAACCAGGTGCTTAAACCCAATTCGAACATCCTGGTTCAGATTGCCAAAGAACCCATTTCAACCAAAGGGCCGCGTGTAACATCGGAAATCGCATTTGCCGGACGCTATCTGGTGCTTATGCCGTTTTCCGACAAGATCTCTGTTTCCCAGAAGATTAAAAGCGCCGAAGAACGTAACCGCCTCAAACGGCTCATCACCAGCATCAAACCAAAGAATTGCGGCATCATCATCCGTACTGTGGCAGAGAACAAACTGGTAGCCGACCTTGATTCCGACCTTCGATCCTTGTACAAACGCTGGGAGACCATCACGCAGAAACTGGCCACGGCGAAACCCCCGCAGAAACTGATTGGTGAAATCGACCGCACCTCGGCCATCCTCCGTGATGCGCTCAACGAATCCTTCCACGGGATTGTGGTGAATGATGCGATGCTGTATGAGGAGATCCGGAATTACATCCAGAAGATCGTTCCCGATAAGGTAAATATTGTCAAACTGCACAGTGGGAAAACGCCCATCTACGAACAGTACGGCATTGATAAACAGATAAAAAACTCTTTTGGCAAGGTAGTTACCATCAAAAGCGGCACCTACCTCGTTATTGAACATACCGAAGCGCTCCATGTCATCGACATCAACAGCGGTCACCGCGTAAACCAGGACCAGAACCAGGAGGCCAATGCCCTCGATGTAAACCTGGAAGCAGCTACCGAAGTTGCCCGCCAGCTTCGTTTGCGCGACATGGGCGGCATCATCGTAATCGACTTTATCGATATGTTGCAGGGGCTCAACCGCAGGAAGTTATACGACAAACTGCGCGACGAGATGAAACGCGACCGCGCCAAACACTCCATACTGCCTCCAAGCAAATTCGGACTGGTACAGATTACCCGTCAGCGGGTACGCCCTGAAATGAATGTACAGATCCTGGAAAAATGCCCGGCCTGCGATGGTACCGGAGAGATCCGCCCCACTATTCTGCTCACCGACGATATTGAAAACCACCTCGGCTACCTGATCCGGGAACAAAACGAGAAAAACCTTGAAGTTGCCGTTCATCCTTATGTTTATGCCTTCCTCACCAAAGGGTGTTTTAACTACAAATGGAAATGGTGGCGTAAATTCGGACAGCGTGTCTCGATCAAGCCGTCTAATGCATCACACATCCTTGAGTACCACTTCTTCAACAAGCAGGGAGACGAGATAAAAATGTAATGCACAAATGCACGAATGTGGTAATGTGGTAATGTGGTAATGTGGTAATGTGGTAATGTGGTAATGTGGTAATGTGTTGATTTGGGTATATCAATCGTACTTCGAAAATCGAAAATCGTAAATCATAAATGGCTAATATCGTTGTCAGTGGGATCCGGCCGACCGGAAATCTTCACCTTGGAAATTATTTTGGGGCCCTGAAGAGTTTTGTCAGGATGCAGGAGGAAAATGAGTGTTTCTTCTTTATCGCCGATTACCACTCCCTTACCACCCACCCCACCCCGGGCGATCTGCATGGCAATGTAAAAACCGTGCTGGTTGAATTTCTGGCTTGCGGACTCGATCCCGAAAAAGCAACGTTGTACATTCAGAGCGACCTTCCGGAAACGGCCGAACTTTACCTGTTGCTGAACATGAATGCCTACATCGGCGAACTGGAACGATGCACCTCTTTCAAGGACAAGATCCGCACACAGCCGCAGAACGTGAATGCCGGACTCCTCACCTATCCTACGCTCATGGCGGCCGACATCATTATTCACAAGGCGCATAAAGTGCCGGTCGGGAAAGACCAGGAGCAGCATCTCGAGATGACGCGGACCTTTGCCAACCGCTTCAACCGCATCTATAACGTGGAGTATTTTCCCGAACCCGTGGCCTATAATTTCGGTGAAAACCTTGTCAAGATACCCGGACTCGACGGAAGCCTCAAAATGTCGAAATCCGACAACGAAACGAGCGCCATCTTCCTGGCTGATGCCCCGGAGGTGATCCGGAAAAAGATCATGCGTGCCGTTACCGATACCGGTCAACCGGATCCTTCGAAACCCAGGTCGCAAGGGGTGGAAAATCTCTTTTCGCTGATGCGTTACTTCTCTGATGCTTTTACACTCGAAACCTTTAAGTCTGCTTACGCAACAGGACAAATCAGGTACGGGGACATGAAAAAACAGCTGGCCGAAGATGTCATCCGGTTCACTACGCCTTTCCGTGAGAAGATGCTGGCCCTCGCGGCAGATGAATCATACCTCAGCAAGGTGGCGCGCATGGGCGCGGAAAAGGCCCATGCAAGCGCCGCTAAAACCGTTCGTGAAGTACGCGAAATTATCGGTTTCAAGCACTTTTAGTGTCTTGCCCTTTGCGACACAGGATCAGCCCCAGGCCGGTCCCTTTCTCCTGTGCGGTTCCGAAATTGATGGCGCTGAAAAGCCGGATCTGCTTCTTCTCGGCCTGTGCCGCTTACAGATTTCCCGATATAGGTTTAAAGATTGTATTTGGCAACATTCGGATCAGTTTGAAAATAATCCGTTTCGGGCAGATTCTGCACGATATACACTTCAGCATCAGCCCTGTTGATAACGTCCAAACAGATATGTCCGTGCGCATTTGACTCCGTGATATAATGGTCGGGGGTCAAGGCCAAGCACTCCGGCCAGATGCATGGCATCCGGTTCGGGTGATACTGAAGTCGGAGAATTCATTTGTTCGTTAATGAATGAAAGTGTAGTTTTGCAGTGGAATTCCGCACACAGAGCGAATTTGTAAAGTTAACAAATATCTTTTTCAACGCCCCCTGTATTTCCTTCGTCCGCATGCCTGAAAACACCCCTGTTACCGAAACCGTAATACTTGTTGGCATTGCCACGGCAAAGCAGGATATAAGCAGCACCCAGGAGTACCTGGATGAACTGGCCTTCCTTGTTGAAACGGCAGGCGGGGTTACCCTGCACCGTTTTGTTCAGAAGCTTGACCATGCAGATCCGCGAACCTATGTGGGCAGTGGGAAACTGCTGGAGATCCGCGACTGGCTGGATGAGAACCCGGCCGACATGGCGGTTTTCGACGATGAACTTTCGGCGAGTCAGGCACGCAACATCGAAAAGGTGTTGAACTGCCGGATCATCGACCGCAACAACCTGATCCTCGATATCTTTGCCCGTCGTGCCCAAACTGCACACGCCAGGGTTCAGGTGGAACTTGCGCAGAACGAGTACCTGCTTCCGCGACTCACCCGCATGTGGACCCACCTCGAGAAACAACGCGGCGGCATCGGCATGCGCGGCCCCGGCGAACAGGAGATCGAGACCGACCGGAGAATCCTGAGATACAGGATATCCCTGCTCAAAGAGAAACTGAAGGAGATCGACAAGCAAAAATCAACCCAGCGTAAAAGCAGACGCGACATGATCCGGGTCGCCCTGGTGGGGTACACCAACGTGGGGAAATCCACCATCATGAACCTGCTCAGCAAATCGGAAGTATTTGCAGAGAACAAACTTTTTGCTACGCTCGATACCACCGTAAGAAAGGTAGTCTTCGAATCCCAGCCTTTTCTCCTGAGTGATACCGTGGGGTTCATCAGGAAACTACCGCATACCCTGGTGGAATCGTTCAAATCGACCCTCGATGAAGTGAGGGAAGCCGATATTCTGGTACACGTGGTCGACATCAGCCATCCGGGCTTCGAGGAGCAGATCAACGTGGTGAAGCAGACCCTTACCGACATCCAGGCATCCGACAAACCCACCATCATGCTCTTTAACAAGATCGACGCTTACTCCTTTACCGAGAAGGAGCCCGACGACCTAAGCCCGGCCACGCGGGAGAATCTTACCCTCGAAGATCTTCAGAAGACATGGATGGCCAGGGAAAACCTCCCTTCGCTCTTCATCTCGGCAACCACAAAAGAGAACCTTCCCACCCTTCGTGAAACACTCTTCCACGAGGTCCGCAAAATCCTGGCCACCCGGTATCCTGAGAATACATATTAATTCTCCGTAAATTTGACGACTGAAGATTCTTTCTCATCGTATGAAGCTGAAAAAATTTCACCTTGTTCTTTTGTCCCTGGGGAGTGGCATCCTTCTCTCCCTGGCCTGGCCTGAAAGGGGGTTCCCGGCTCTTCTGTTCATGGGCATGGTGCCGATGCTGCTGCTGGAAGAACACATCTCCGGCCACCGCGACCGGTTTTCCAGATACAGCGTTCTGTTTTACACCTATCCGGGATTTCTGTTATGGAATGTGCTCACCACCTGGTGGATCGTGAACTCTACCCTCCAGGGAGGGATCATGGCAAATACCCTGAACGCACTGTTTATGTCGGTGGTTTTCCAGGCATTTCACTGGACAAAGAAACACCTTCGCCATCCCCTGGCAGGATATGCTGCTCTCATCAGTTTCTGGGTCGCCTTTGAATACCTTCACCTCAACTGGGATATCAACTGGCCCTGGCTTAACCTTGGCAACGGTTTTTCGGCCTGGTATAAATGGGTGCAATGGTATGAATATACCGGCACATTTGGCGGAACAGTGTGGGTGCTGGTGGGAAATATCCTCGCCTTTAAAATTTTTTATTTCTTATTCAATCACCACGGGACCAAGGCAAATAGTCACAGGGGTACAGGGGCACAGGGGCACAAAAGAGTTTTAGTTTCACCTTTCGTGGTTCGTTTGCTTGTTCTTCATGCCTGGATCCTATTTCCGGTTCTTCTCTCCTATGCAATGTATGCCCGTTATAAAGAGGTGATCCATCCTGTGAATTTCGTGGTGGTACAGCCGGATGTCGACCCCTATTCCGAGCAATATTCGCTGCCACCGCTGGATGTTGTGAACCGCATCATGGATCTGGCGCAGCCGGCGCTCAGCGACACCACCAACTTTATGGTTGCACCGGAATCGGCCATTCAGGAGGAGATGTGGGAAAATGATCTTCGCACCTTTGCCTCCATCCGGATCTTACGTCAGAAGATTGCAAAATATCCGCACCTGAACCTGCTTATCGGAGGCTCCACCTATTACGCTTTCCAACCTGGTGAAACACTTCCACGCACTGCCCGTAAATTCTCCGGTGGGGAACATTTTTACAATGCCTACAATGCCGCCATCATGATTAACGGCTGGGACACCCTGCAGCTGTACCATAAATCGAAGTTAACTCCGGGAGTTGAGATTCTTCCCTCTTTCAAAGGTTTCGGATGGCTCGAAAAATTTGCCATCGACCTGGGCGGGACCGTAGGCAGCCTGGGAACCGATTCTGTGCGAAAAGTCTATTCTGCGATCTATGCTCCGCGGGTGGCGCCGGTGATCTGCTACGAGTCAATTTTCGGGGAATTTTTTGCGGAGTTCGTTCGCAACGGCGCACAGGTAATGATTATCATCACCAACGACGGCTGGTGGGGGAACACTGCCGGCCACCGTCAGCATTTTGCATTTGCCCACCTGCGGGCCATCGAAACCCGGCGAAGTATCGCGCGCTCGGCAAACACCGGCATCTCTGCATTTATTGATCAGCGGGGTGATGCACACCAGGTTACGAAATACTGGGAACCCACCGTGATAAAGGGGACGCTGAATGCCAGTTCATACCTTACCTTTTACGTGAAACATGGCGATTTTATCGCCCGGTTCCTCTCCTGGCTGGGGGGATTGCTGCTCCTCGCTTCAATCTTTACCTCCCTGCAAAAACGATTCAGAAAGAAAACATTATGAACAAAGACGCCATTACCCGTTATCCGATCAACGAAGCCGCACGCAAACGCTGGAGCCCCCGTGCATTCCGGGACCAGCCCGTGGAACCGGAGAAACTGATCAGTCTGTTCGAGGCGGCCCGCTGGGCGGCCTCCGGAGGAAATGTTCAACCCTGGCGATTTATCGTCGGACTCCGGCCCGATGCTACCTGGACCCGTATTTTCGAAGCCCTCGACCAGGGAAACCAGGAGTGGAATAAAAATGTACCCGTACTCATGGTGGCTGTTGGCGCCCGGATATCACCGTTCGACGGAAAGGTGAGCCCGGTTTTTCAGTATGACACCGGCCAGGCTGTGTCAAGCCTCAGCATCGAAGCCATCCATCAGGGACTGCACGTTCACCAGATGGGCGGCTTCTCGGGTGAAAAAATTCATGCTGCTTTCGAAATCCCGGATGACTACCTGGCTATCGCAGTGATTGCCTGCGGTTACATGGGTGATCCGGAAAACCTGTCGGAAAAACTAAAGAAACGGGAATTTCTTCCGCGGACAAGAAAACCGCTGGAGGAGTTTGTGTTTAGCGGTAAGTTCGGGGAGGCTATGGAAATGGTGAAATGGTGAAATACATTTAGATTTATGATGCGATATTTTTTGTTCCTGTTATTGGCTGTTACACTTTTGTGGGGCTGCAATCAGAATGTGCGGGAAACTGCCTCGAAGGCGGATTCCGCGGTAAGCAAAACGCCGGTTAACATCCCTGTTTTCAATGCCGACTCTGCCTACCAGTTTGTGAAAACCCAGCTCGATTTCGGCCCGAGGGTTCCCAACACGCCGGCGCATGAAAAATGTGCGTCATGGCTTACCGCGAAGTTCAAAACCTATGCCCCGGAAGTGATGGTACAAAAGGGGGTGGTGAAAGCATGGAATGGCACACCCCTCAATTTCAAAAATATTATTGCCAGCTGGAACCCTTCGTCAGCAAACCGTATTTTGCTCTGCGCCCACTGGGATTCGCGTCCCTATGCCGATCACGACACCGATCCCAAAAACCGGCGTAAGCCCGTTGATGCAGCCAATGACGGGGCCAGCGGAGTGGCAGTGCTGCTTGAAGCTGCCCGTCTTATGAGCAATGCAAATCCGGCAATCGGGGTGGACATCGTACTCTTCGACGTGGAAGATTATGGTCCGCCGGAGGACGAAATGCCGGGAGGGAACAATGAGGAGTGGTGGGGAATGGGAGCGATTTACTGGTCGAACAACCCGCACAAACCCGATTACAGCGCCCGTTACGGAATATTGCTCGACATGGTTGGTGCCCCGGGCGCTACTTTTACCATGGAAGGGGTTTCGATGCAGTATGCAAGCGATATCCTCAAACTCGTTTGGAATACGGCCAACCGTGCAGGATATTCCTCCTATTTTATCTTCGAACCCGGCGGTTATATCACCGACGATCACGGTCCCATCAACAAGATCAGAAATATTCCCACCATCGATATTATTCACCTCGACAAAAACAGTTCAACAGGTTTTTATCCCTATTGGCACACCACCAGAGACAACCTTGCTTCGATCGACAAGATGACATTGAAAGCAGTCGGACAAACGTTACTCACGGTGATCTACGAGGAGAAATAACTACCCATTTCGGGTTATAACATCTCGTTTGCCAGGTTCGCCAGTTCTGACCGCTCTCCCTTTTCAAGGCGTATGTGAGCATAGATCTCGTGCTTTTTCACCTTGTCGATGAGGGTTGATAAGCCATTCGACTGGGCATCGAGGTAGGGTGTGTCGATCTGGTAGATGTCGCCGGTAAAGATGATCTTCGTGTTTTCACCAGCCCGGGTGATGATGGTCTTCACCTCATGCGGGGTAAGATTCTGAGCCTCATCCACGATAAAGCAAACATTGGAGATACTCCTTCCACGGATATAGGCCAGCGGGGTGATCATCAGCTTTTCCGTCTCCACCGCTTCGGAAATCACCTTGAACTCCTTGTCCTTTTCGCTGTACTGGTTCTGGATGAACTTGAGGTTATCCCAAAGTGGTTGCATGTAAGGATCAAGCTTTGACTTGATGTCGCCGGGAAGGTATCCGATGTCTTTATTGCTCAGCGGCACAATGGGCCGTGCCAGGTAGATCTGCTTGTAATTACGCTTCTGCTCAAGGGCTCCGGCCAGCGCCAGCAAGGTTTTTCCCGTACCGGCAATACCCTGTAGGGTGACAAGCTTTACCGCCGGGTTGAGGATGGCATGCAGGGCAAACACCTGCTCGGCATTACGCGGCGTGATCTTAAAACAACTTTTCTTCTCCAGTTTCTCGATCCTTTCGGTGAGGGGATTAAAAAAGGCAAGCACGGAACTCTTACCGTTCTTAAGGATGAAATAGTGGTTAGGAATCGGATTTTTGATGCCTATATCCTCCGGCAAACACCAGCCCGACTCGTAAATAATGTCGATGATGGTTTTATCGAGACCCTCCACCATGGTTTTGCCGGCATACAGCCCCTCCACATCCTTGATCTTCCCGGTTTCAAAATCCTCCGACGGGATATTCAGCGATTTGGCTTTTAAACGGAGATTGACATCCTTGGAAACCAGGATCACCTTCTTCTGCGGATTATCGGCGATCATCACCAGGGCCGCATTAAGGATCCGGTGATCCGGCTTGTTTTCGCCGAAAACCTTGATGGCGTCGAGTTCGCTTTGCTCGTTCATGACCACCTTAAATTTCCCCCCTTTCGAACTGCCAAGGGAGATCCAGCGTGTGAGGGTCGCTTTGTTGGATAGCTTATCGATGATGCGGATGAACTCCCGGGCTTCGAAATTGATGGTATCGTTTCCCTTCTTGAAATTGTCGAGCTCTTCGAGTACCGTGATCGGGATGGCCACGTCGTTGTCGTCAAAACTGTGAATCGCGTTATGGTTATACAGGATCACCGACGTATCCAACACGAAAATCTTCTTCTCTTTTGTTTTCTTTTTTACCATGGAAGATGTTTTGAGTTACCTTCAAATGTAACCAAGAAAAAGCGGGAATTACGAGTTGTCGCCGGAAGATTTAAACAATAGATTGTTGAGAATTTCCGAACCTGCTGTATACCTTAAATTTCCGTTCACCTCCCGCTGAGGGCTAATAATTATTCCCAATTTGTTTGGGCATCGGGATTTTATCCGTTACTTTACGTAAACATTTCCGATTATGAGAAATTTACCCGGTTCATTTGCGGCTCTTGCCGCGCTGCTGGCGCTTCCATTGCTGCTTTCGGGTCAGCCTGCCAGCTTTACCCGTGTTTTCTACGACATGAGCGGCACCGTGCAAGTGTACGCCACCATTGCCACGGCCGACCAGAACTTTCTGCTTGCCGGGGAGCGTAACAACCTTCCGCTCGTCATGAAAATCGGCCAGGATGGCCAGGTGATCTGGCAAAAAACACTGCAACTCCTCTTCTCCCGGTTTTTCTGCGCCGCCACAACCTACAACGGAGGATACCTCCTGGCGGGAAAAGTCAGCAATCCCTCCCCCGCCCTGGATGACATGCTTTGTGTAAAGCTAAATGCAGCCGGCGACACGCTCTGGTCGAAGGCCATAAACATGGGGGCCGAGGATGTTGTATACGGAGTCAGAGAGACCACCGATCACGGCGTGATCCTGGTCGGGTATTCAAACCCCGACGGCAACTCAGCGGTAAGCATTGCCGTAGCAAAGCTCGATTCGGACGGAAACCTTCAATGGGGCCGGACCTTTTACAGCGGAAACAGCTCAAATACCGCACGGGGCGTGGACCAAACACCCGATGGCGGGTATGTGATCACCGGCAGCATTGCGAACTCCACTCCTTACAGAGAAGGTGTCATGCTGATGAAGCTGACGGCCGGGGGTGAACTTTCCTGGATAAAAAGGCAGGTGCTTACGACGTCGCAGGATTCGCAGGGGTTTGACCTTAATGTCGTTCCCGGCGGACTCATTTTCAACGGGATTGCCACCGATGCGGGGGTGGGACTCACCAAGACCGATCTGGCAGGGAATGTGATCTGGAGCAAAGGCTACACCCCGGGGAACACGGCTTATTATGGTACTCCGGGACCAAAACTCAACACTACCACAACCGGTGGATTTTTGTTTGTAAAAAATGCCAATATGTTTGGCCCGGGAGGCGCTGCCCGTACCGACAGCTCCGGCAATCTTATCTGGTCGGATGAAATTGCGGTCATCTCGATGTCGGCGCTGGAAACCAGCGATGGAGGTTGCCTCATCTCGGGCAATGGTCCGATCTATGGCGTTAGTTTGTCGCCGAGTGATCTGCCACAGACGGGAATCATTAAGACCGACTCCGCCGGCAACAGCTCAGACTGTGTGTTTGGCGGAGGGTTCTACGAAACCCCGGCCACCATCAACTGGGATGTACCCCCGGTTACCATTGCCAGCAAGGGCGACGTCGCAGCCATGCATCCGGTAGTTTTGACGGCCACAGACCTTGATACGGTATCGGGATGCGTTACCGTGTTTGGCAAAGTGCCGGAAATGCCACAGACTAACAGCCTGGTTATCACGCCCAACCCATCAACAGGCCGGTTTGTGGTGAGAATGGAGAACCCCGCGGATGAAAATATCAGTTCCATCGAAGTTTACAATAACCTGGGCAGGTTGGTTTACCGGTCTGCCGGTGAAGCCGCACAACAGTCAACGGTGGATATGCTCAACCCCTCCGCCGGAATTTACCTGGTTCGGGCTGTTTGTGACGGGCGGACCGGTACGCAGCGTTTGGTGGTAAGGCCAATGCCCTAATGCTCAGCCGAAAAATTCTTCACCTATGCCCCTGAATTTATGACGGTTTCTTACCTTTGCGCTCCAAAGCCGAACTGTGCCCGAAAAAAAACTCTTCCTCCTCGATGCGATGGCCCTGATATACCGGGCCTACTTTGCATTTAACAAAAACCCGCGACTCACCTCCAAAGGGGTGAATACCTCTGCAGTATTCGGCTTTGCCAATGTGCTCTTCGACCTCCTGAAGCGCGAAAAACCCTCCCATATCGGGGTGGCTTTCGATACCATGGCCCCCACCCTGCGGCAAGTCGGCTTCGAAGCCTACAAGGCGCACCGGCAGGAGACCCCCGAAGACATTATCAGTGCGATTCCGCTGGTTCAGGAGCTGATCGCAGGGTTTAACATCCCCATCCTGTTTGTGGATGGATACGAAGCCGACGACGTGATCGGGACCCTGGCGAAAAGGGCCGAAAAAGAGGGTTTTATCACCTACATGATGACACCCGATAAAGATTTCGGACAGCTGGTGAGCGAAAATATTTTCATTTACAAACCCGGAAAATTTGGCAGCGACGTAGAGATCCTCGGCGTACAAGAGGTGTGCGAGAAGTTCAGCATTCAACGGCCCGAACAGGTGATCGACCTGCTGGGACTCTGGGGTGATGCGTCGGATAACATCCCCGGTATCCCCGGTGTAGGAGAAGTGACAGCGAAAAAATTGCTGGCTGAATTCGACAATGTCGACAACCTCATTGCCAACGCGGAGAAAATAGGCAACGAGAAACTCCGGCAGAAGGTGATCGAATTTAAGGACCAGGCGCTGATGTCGCGCGACCTCGCTACCATCAACCTCAACGTTCCCATTGCCTTTGAAGAGGAGAAGCTGCACATGGAGGCTCCTGATGAAGCAAGGCTGAAGCTGCTTTTCGATCAGCTGGAGTTCCGGACATTCGGCCAACGGGTGTCGTCATGGATATCAACCTGGGATCACCCGGCGTTGTTTCCGGAGAGCGAAGTCACGGGGCAACAAACGCAGAAAATCACCGCACCTTCGGGCGAGGATAGCGGCATTCCGCATCCCGTTTCCGACATCCATTCCACACCGCACAGTTACACGCTTGTGGACACCCCGGAAAAAAGAGCCGTGCTGATCGCACAGCTGAAAAACCAGCCCTCCTTCTGCTTCGACACTGAAACTACAGGGGTGGATCCCAACAATTCCGAGCTTGTGGGTATCTCCTTTTCATGGCAGCCACACACGGCATTTTATTTGCCGATGCCCGAAAACTATGGCGACACACACTCCATTGTTGCGGAATTTAAAGCCTTGTTCGAGGATGAAACGAAGGAGAAAACAGGTCAGAACCTGAAATTCGACATCTCCATTCTGAAATGGTACGATGTGAACGTGAACGGCCCCCTGTTCGATACCATGCTGGCGCACTACCTTATTCAGCCCGACATGCGGCACGGGATGGATTTTCTGTCGGAGGCCTACCTTGGCTACAAGCCGGTTCCGATCGAATCCCTCATCGGAAAGAAGGGGACAAGCCAGCTGAGCATGCGCACGGTGGACACCGAAGCGATCAAAGAGTATGCTGCCGAAGACGCAGATATAACCTGGCAGTTGAGAGAGGTTTTCGAACCCCTGCTTGAATCGGCCGGTACCCGTTCGCTCTTCAACACCATCGAGATCCCGCTGATCCCGGTACTTGCTTCGATGGAAGCCGTAGGCGTAAGGGTAGACCCGGCAACGCTCAACGAGTTTTCAGCGGAACTTGAGCGCGACATCCGAATGCTGGAAACGGCCATCCACCAGGATGCAGGCATTGGCTTTAACATCGCCTCGCCCAAACAACTGGGCACCATCCTTTACGATCATCTCAAAATTGTTGAGAACCCAAAACAGACAAAAACGAAACAGAACTCCACGGCCGAAGATGTGCTGGTGAAAATGCAGAAGAAGCACCCGATCATCAGCCGTATTCTGGAGTACCGGTCACTGACCAAACTGAAATCCACCTATGTGGATGTGCTGCCTTTGCTCCTCAATGAGCGCGACGGACGGATACATACCTCCTACAACCAGGCGGTGGCGGCCACAGGAAGGCTGAGTTCCAACAATCCCAACCTGCAGAACATTCCCATCCGCACCGAGAAGGGGCGCGAGATCCGCAAGGCATTTGTACCGCGGAATGAGAAATACCTGCTGCTGTCGGCCGACTACTCCCAGATCGAGTTGAGACTGGTGGCCTCCATCAGCGGCGATGCCAATATGATTGCCAACTTCAGGAGCGGGCTCGATATCCACCAGGCCACCGCTGCCAAAATATACCACCTCAAACCCGAAGAGGTTACCCGCGACATGCGCCGCAATGCCAAGGCAGTAAATTTCGGAATCATATACGGGATGTCGGCATTCGGACTCTCGGAACGACTCGATATTCCAAGAAAGGAGGCCGCAGATATCATTACTGCCTACTTCGACCAGTATCCCGGCATCCGCAACTACATGCAAAAAACGATCGCCTTTGCCAAGGCAAACGGGTATGTGGAGACGCTGCTGAAACGGAGGCGGTATCTGCGCGACATCAATTCGGGCAATGCCACCGTTCGTGGAATGGCTGAGCGCAATGCCATCAATGCACCCATTCAGGGAACTGCAGCCGACATGATAAAAATCGCCATGATCAACATTTTTGCGGAACTGGAAAAACAGCAGCTGAAATCGAAGATGATCCTGCAGGTGCACGATGAACTGGTGTTTGATGCCTTTAAGCCGGAGCTGGAAAATCTAAAAGAGATCGTGAGAACCGGAATGCAGAACGCCCTGACGCTGGATGTGCCGGTGCTGGTGGATATGAATACGGGCGAAAATTGGCTGGAAGCACATTAGGAAATGGTGAGATGGTGAAATGGTGAGATGGTGAAATGGCGAAATAAATAGAAAATATCGATTCATGTCATACAAAAAAGATTCACGCATTGTAATGACCCTGGATGCCGGGGGAACGAATTTTGTTTTTTCTGCTGTACAGGCTGAGCAGGAAATTATCGATCCCATCACCCTTTCGGCCAAAGGAGAGAATCTGGAGGTTGTGCTGAAAACCATTATTCATGGGTTTAAAGAGGTGGAAGCAAAATTATTGCATCAACCGGTGGCCATCAGCTTTGCTTTTCCTGGGCCGGCCGATTATGAAAACGGCATCATCGGCGACCTTCAGAATCTCCCGTTTTTCAGGGGCGGCGTCGCTTTGGGGCCGATGCTTACCGACCAATTCAATATTCCTGCCTTTATCAACAACGACGGCGACCTGTTTGCCTTCGGAGAAGCGATTGCAGGGCTGCTTCCCGAAGTGAATCAGCGACTTCAGGAGGTGGGCAATCCAAGACGTTTCAAGAATCTGTTCGGCGTAACTTTCGGTACCGGGTTTGGTGGTGGCATCGTAAGCCGCGACGGTATTTTACTCGGCGACAACAGCGCCGGTGGGGAGATCAACCGGATGCGCAACCGTACCTTTAAAAACTGGGATGCGGAAGAGAGCGTCAGCATTCGCGGCATCACCCGCGAATATGCCAATAACACCGGTCTGAACATGGGCAGTTGTCCCGACCCCAAAGAAATTTTCGAGATCGGCATGGGAAAGAAAAAAGGCAACAAGAAGGCGGCACGGCTTGCGTTTGAGGCATTTGCCACCGATGCCGCCGATGCCCTGGCCAATGCAGTCACACTCATCGATAGTCTGGTCGTTATCGGTGGCGGTTTGTCGGGCGCCCATCCACTATTTATGACCAAACTGGTGGAGGAGATGAACCATCCTTTCGACACCCTTTCCGGCCATCCGCTGGAGCGGCTGGAGGTTAAAGCATACAACCTCGAAGACCCCGATCAGGCAACCGAATTTCTTACCCCTTCATCCATTGAGATCCCCATTCCTTTCAGCGAAAAGAAGGCGATTTACGACCCTAACAAGAAAATTGGCGTCGGAATTTCACGACTTGGAACCTCAAAAGCCGTATCCATTGGAGCTTATGCTCTGGCTCTTAATCGTTTAGACCAAAAGTGAAATATGTCATTTTTTTAGGTTGTTAGGGCTTACGTGAATTTTTTTATTTACCTTTGCAACATATTTTCTTTAAAATACTAACCTAACGTTCTGGTCTTATGAAAAAATTATTACTTTCTTTCCTGTTTTTATCCGCTGCGATCTTTGTTGTGGCACAGACTGTTCCCCGCACGATGGTTGCGATGGAGATCGGCACCGGCACCTGGTGTCAGTACTGTCCTGGCGCAGCCATGGGCGCCGACGACCTGCTCGAAGCCGGTTGCAAAGTTGCCGTGATCGAAAACCACAATGGCGACCCTTATGCAAATAACTATTCGAATGCCAGGAACACCTATTACAACATTACCGGATTCCCCACCGCCACTTTTGACGGCGTAACCCGTGTGGTCGGAGGAGACCATACCAACAGTCTCTACACCTCCTACCTGCCCAAGTACAACACCCGCATCAACACCCCCGCCAACATGTTTCTCGAAATGGTGGTAACCCACACCGGACTGGATTATACCGCGGTGATCACCATGACGAAGACCGGTACGATCACAGCCACCGACCTGAAACTTCGCTTTTTTGTAACCCAGTCGAACATTCAGAAGAACTGGCAGGGTCAGACCCATCTTGAGCATGTGAACCGCCTGATGGTTCCCGACCAGAACGGCACAGACGTTAGTTTCACCGGTGGAAATGAACAGACCGTAACGCTGACTTTTACCATGGATGCAGGATGGCCCCTCGAAGATTGCGAATTCATCGCTTTCGTTCAGTCGCAGGCTACCAAAGAGTGCTTCAACACGCTTAAACAAGGCACGATCGACCTCCAGACCGGATTCACAGCCAGCGACACCACCGTGGTAAAAAACACCCCGGTAACCTTTACCAACACCACTTTCGGCGGCTACATCGGCACTCCGGAAACCTACGAATGGATCTGTCCGGGGACCGACAGCGTTGTCTCCTACATGAAAAACCCGACCTTCATTTATACCACCGCCGGATCCTTTGATGTAACGCTTGTTGTAAACCGTGGCGGCCAGATCGACACACTTGTCAAGCCAAATTACATTACTGTCGCTTTCGGTGTTGGCATGGAAGAGAAGGGCAATGTGAATGTTTCCGTTCAACCCAACCCGAACCATGGAGAATTCACCCTGTCGCTGAATTCAGGCAAGAATATCGTAGCCGATCTAACCATCGCCAACATGCTCGGGACTACCGTTTATCAGTTGAAGAATATCAACATCAACGGACAGTTTACCCGCAACATAAAGCTGAATAATGCCGCTCCTGGCACCTACTTCCTGACCCTTCGCAATGGCGAGAACCGGATTATCAAAAAAATTATCGTGAATTAATACTGAATATTTGTAAAAGAGGCTGTCTCAAATGAACGAGACGGCCTTTTTTTATGTCGTTTTTATTCCATGACCCTAACAAGGCAACCATTATCCTGTTAACTTTGTCTGGCAATAAAAGCATCTCAATATGAAAAATATACTCGTTGTTCTCTCAATCCTGCTGGCCTCTTCACTGTTTGCAGGAAATGTTCAAAAAACCTTCACCTTTGGCAACCCTGAAGTGAAAACTGTCGGAGTTTTCCAGACCTTTACGCTCGACAACACCAAACTCATGGGGAAACCCGGCGAACCCATGCTTCCCTGGCATGAGATCGCCCTGATGCTTCCTCCGGGAGAAGCAGCCTTGTCCATCACCATCACAGGCGAAGAGCTGACTCCTTTTCCCGGTAGTTTCAATATTTATCCGCAACAGCATGTACAGCCCATTTCCAAAGGACCGGATGGCACCTTTATCAAAAATGAAACGGTTTACAACCTCCATGCTGCCTATCCTGCAAAAGCTTACAGCCACCTTACCACACAGTACCTCAACGGATACGCCTTTGCCCTCTCCACCTTCACCCCGGTGGTTTATAATCCCGGCGCCAAATCCCTTGCCTACTACCGGAAAGTAACGGTGAATGTTACTTCGGCGCCCGACCCTGCCGCAGAAACCGCATTGCTGAACCTGACCGCTTCCGAAAATGCACTCAAACGGGTACGCCTGTTCACCCAGAATCCGGAGATGATAAACCTGTATCCGGTAAAACGCGCACTTAAAACCGGTTACCAGATCCTGATCATCACGCCATCGCAGTTTGTAACCGGGTTTCAGCCACTGATCGACTACTATTCCGGCACCGGCCTTGCTTCGCAGGTAAAAACCACCCAGGATATCAACACTACCATGACCGGCCAGGATCTTGCCGAAAAGATCAGAAATTACATTATCCAGGAGTATCAGACCAACGGGATCGACAATGTGATCCTTGGCGGCGACGTGGCACATGTTCCCTACCGCGGATTCTATTGCCTTGCCATATCTCAGCCCAACCAGGAAGACTATGACATCCCTTCGGATATCTATTTTTCTGCCCTGGACGGCAACTGGAACACCAATGGCAACAATAAATGGGGCGAGCCGGGCGAAGATGACCTGCTTCCTGAAATCGCCGTCGGTCGCATGTCGTTCAGCAATGCGGCAGAGCAGACCATCCATGTTCACAAATCGGTTTCATACCAGGGGTCACCCGTACTTGGCGAACTTAACCGTCCGTTGCTGGTCGGCGAATTCCTCTACGACAGCCCCATGACCTTCGGCCAGGATTACCTTGAACTGCTTGTCAACGACCACACCGACAATGGCTATTTCAC
>JANXZO010000070.1 GCA_025355465.1 Bacteroidales bacterium | reverse complement strand
GAGGTTCTCCTTCATCCAGCAGCCGGCACTTCCCAGTTGCACGGTTTTGTAGGTTTTACCATCGCGGGGATCGGTAAATGTTGTTCCGCAACCAAAAGCTGCGTTCGATGGGTTTACCACGATAGTTTGCTGGTTGCTGGCAAGGCATCCGTTACTGTTGGTATAGGTGAAGTAGATGGTATGCGATCCCAGACCTGCCGCAGCGGGGTTGAAATAGGTAACGGGGGTGTTGTTGACCGAACCGATCGTGTATTTTCCGCCGGCACCTAACGGCAATCCGCCTTTAAGCTGGAATGGTTTGGCATTGAGGGTGGTTTGCAGGTCGAAACAAGTAGTGAACGATACGACGGGTTTTGCAAGAATATTCACCGGAACAGTGGGTGAAGTTGACAGGCAGCCTGTAGTGGGATAGGTTCCGGTAACCGATACGGAGGAGGCTCCCGGAGCTGTCCAGAGAACCTGGATGTTGCTTGTTGCCGGTCCGGGGATGATTGTTCTCGCAGGAGATGGTGGTATGGTCCATACAAAAACAGCAGCAGGATCAGGTGGAACACTAAAAGAATACGGAGTCGGATTATCCTGGCAGAATGGTGCCGGTGGTGCTGTTATGGTCGATACCGGCAGTGGATTTACCTGAACGTTGATACGTTTGGCAGGAAAGCCCGGACATCCAAGCGCATTTACGTAGTTCACTTCGATCCAGTTGTTGCCCGGTGTTGCCCAGGTAACAGTAGCCGTGGATGTTGTTCCTGTTCCGCCCGAGCTGAAACTGCCTCCGCTGATACTCCAGTTGTATTGGAACATCGATGCTTCCGTGGTATACACATTACCTGTGGAGGTATTACAAACAGTGATCGGGCCCGTAAGCGTTGGCACTGGACGCTGCTGCAGGGTAACCTGATAGGCCGCAGTGGTCGTCTCGCAGGCTGTGGCATCGATGGTCTCTTTTACGATAAGTGTACCCGGAGAGGCAGTATAGGATCCCCATTGAACAGTTATTTGATTCCCGGTTAATAAAGAGGTTATTGTGCCCCCGGTAATCGTCCACAGGTAGGAATGTCCCGTTATTGCCGGTGTTGAATAGGTTATGTTCGGACCCAGCTCACAGGTGAGTATCGGGCCTGTTATTGCCGGTGTTGGCAAGGGGTTGACATAGATGGTCGAAAATGAAATTCCCCCGGGACAGGTGAAGGTACCACCACCCTGGTAGCTGGGGGTCACCTGATATTTCACGTGTCCCTGTGCCGGCCCGGTGAGTGTTAGCTGATGCGCGGGAATGTTATCAGTTGTACCGCTGGCGATGGCTCCGGTAACACCAACTATTTCCACAGCCTGCCACGTATAGATGGTTGGTGTGACATTGGGGGTAAAAGTGATGGGCAGGCTGAACTGTCCGGAACAGATAGCCTGGCCGATTGGGTCGGAGGGAGCAAGCGCTACCGTAGGACTTGGATTCACCAGCGTTTGGTATTCAAAGGGGTCGCCCGGACAAACCAGTCCCGGGGAGTTAAAAGCAGCCGTAACCGTGTATTTGATCACCCCCTGGGTTAACAGAACGCTGACCATGTTTTGACCGGGAATGGAGTTTCCGGAATTGGGTGTTGTGAAACCACTGATGCTGGTTGTCGGGTTTACCGGATCGAAGGCGGCCGCAGTCCAGGAGTAGGAGACACCGGTTACGGTAACGGATGATGAGAGTGAAACCGATGCGGAAAAGGATCCGGAACAGATCTCCTGCGGATTGGGCGGAGTTGCTGGGAAAACCACGGTGGGCTTCGGATTCACTGTGATGGTAAAGGAAACAGGCAGACCGGGGCACGTACTTCCGGCATTGGTGAAGGAGGGTGTTACCGTGATGGTGGCGGTGACCGGCAAGTTGGTCAGGTTGGTGGCAATAAAGGAACCGATGGTACCCGTGCCGCCGGATCCCAGTCCGATGCTCGTATTGTTATTGACCCAGGTATAATCCGTTCCCAATACATTACCAGAGAATACTACCATCGCCGAAGGTGAGGCATTACAAAGCGTCTGAGCCCCGACCGCATTGACGGTTGGTGTCGGATTCACGGTAATGGTGAAAGAAGCAGGTGATCCGGTGCAGGTAATCCCGGCATTGGTAAAGGATGGCGTTATGGTAATGGTAGCGGTGACCGGAACATTGGATGTGTTGGTGCAAGTAAAGGCTGAAATGTTACCGTTGCCACTGGCAGCCAGTCCGATGGAAGTATTGTTATTGGTCCAGGAATAATCCGTTCCGGATACAAAACCGGTGAATGTGACCAGGGAAGTGGAAGCTCCGTTACAAACCACCTGGTTGGATATGGCATCTACGGTGGGTATTGGATTTACCACAATGGTAAATGCTGTTGCGGTACCGGAGCAGGTAAGTCCTGAACTGGTAAAGGTTGGAGTCACGGTAATGGTTGCCGTTACCGGGGCATTGGTGGTATTGGTCACATTGAAGGCGGCAATATTTCCATTTCCGCCGGAAGCCAGCCCGATGGAAGAGTTATCATTGCTCCAGGAGTAAACGGTGCCGGGTACAAATCCGGTGAAATTAATGGCCAAAGTTGAGGTTCCATGACACAATACCTGGTTTGCGACGGAATTTACCGTGGGGGTCGGGTTTACGGCTACCGTAAATGTGGATGCCGGAGAGATACAGCCTGCAGCTGAAGGAATCACGGAGAAGGTGACGGGCTCAGCAGTGTTGCCGGAGTTTGTAAATGGCTGTACAATCGGGTTGGTGTTACCGAGAACGGGTGGAGGCGGAGTCAGATTTGCAGAATAACCTGTGGCCGACCAGTTAAAAGAGGTGCCTGCCACCTGCGAGGTTATTGGAATGTTTGTCTGGGCTCCTGAACAAATGGCCGCAGTGGCTAAAGGGCTAAAGGAGATATCGGGAAATGGATTTACCGTAATATTGAAGACAACCGGACTCCCGATACAGGATGCCAGCGTTGGGGTAACATTATAGATAACCTGACCGGCATTGAAGGTACCCGTGTTTATCTTCAAAACTTCAGTGGTGAGGCTGCCACTACCGTTGGCTGTGAAACCGTTCACCCTTCCGTCGGGATTTGAGGCGGTCCAGGTATAGGTAGCCCCGGTCGGGTTTGATGCAAGGATAATGGTAGGGGAGGTGTTCGAACAGATGCCTTCTGATGTTGTTGAATTTGATACCACCGGCATTGGTCGCACTTCGGCAACGATCGCTCTCCTGGTCAGGTTGGTGCAATGCGTGGCGTATCCTACATTCGTTGCCTGGGCATAATAGGTTGTGGAGGTAGTGATAAAAGGGGTAATAAATGAGTCGCCGGTGCCCAGCAGGGTCCCGCCTGCAGCGGCATCATACCATTCAATACTGATATTTAAGAGAGGATTAACACTTAACGTGGCTGAGCCATTTCCGCAGACAAAAAATGCAGGAGCTGACGGTGTCGGTGGTTCAGGTATAGCGATTGCATGCACGGAAATCACTGTTCTGGCAGAGCTTGTACAGAAGTACGGGGGGGTCGGATTATAGGCCTCGGCATAAAATGTAAAGGTGCCTGCGGTGGGAAGATTAATGGCGAATGGCGCACCTGAAGTGGAAGTGCCCAGGGAGGTTCCTCCCGAGGACTGATCAAACCACCGCACAACCTCACCATCCAGAACCAGGGCCACCAGGTTTACATTGCCGGGTCCGCACCGGTCAAAATTTCCATTAATGGTCGGCGGCGGCGGCGTTACGTTCTGGGTCATGCTCAGCGATGCATTGCCACTGCTGGCCGAATACCAGTAGGTGTTTATCATTTTATTGTGACAATCCGATCCGGTCGTCTCCCATGGGTGGCAACCCGGGATGCCGGTGATACTTCCGGGCAGACATCCGGTAATGGTAGTATTCCCGTTGGGCGGGGTTGGGCATCCATTGTTCCCGCCTACCACCGTTAGTCCCGAATCATCCCAATAGGACTGGATGATTTCCGTAGATGGCGGCCTGACAAGTTCGATGACAAATCCTTTCGGGTTTTTCTCAATATCCCACAAAGGCAGGTTGGTGAGTCCGTTGATGTAGGTGATGTTAATGTTCACCAGCGTGCCATCAGGAACAAGCACGCCCGTTCCATCCTGGCCGTCCCATGGAATCTGGTTCACGCCGGCAACAACGGTAGATTGAAGATGGACGTCTGTTCCGGGACTGCCGTACGGCACAGTGATCTTGATGTCAACGTTACCTGCTTTGTTGACGTTTATGAAGATGATCTTTTTACCGCTGCAGGCAGGGTATCCCGGATCAATATCGATATACGGATATTGTGGCGCTCCAACCATAGCACCATAAAATCCATTCAGATAGATAATCGGATCGGGGTTGTTCAGAAAAATTTTGTATTGGGCGATGCCGGTAAACGAGGTTGATGTATTCAGGTTTTTCGACATCCGGTCGAGGCTGAAATTTCCCGTATTTAAACAGCCATAAGGATTGCAATACATTGAGAACTCCCCTACAACGGCTTCCTTATATTTACAGCTGGTTACAATACCATCATCAGAATAAACAAAGAACTTCCCCGAGAATGGTTCAGGGTTGTTTCCAAGCGCAGCATAGAATTGCCAGGCTTTTGAAAATACGCGGCCATTGATCGTGTCCGAAGGCAGTGCGAGGGTATTGGCGCCGGTTACAACCTGAAAATCGAAAGGATCAAAATCAATACTGCCGGAAAACTGGATGTAATAGTCTCCCAGTGGGTTTGGGGCAGTGACTTTATATTTGAGCGGATGATAACCTCCCGATGAGAAAAAAGGACCAACGAGGCTCGTCGCATAGTCTGCAATCCAGCCTGAATCTGCAATGGTGCTGGGGCAGAGTCCGGTTAACACGGTTACTCCGCTCGGGTCTTTTAATTGAAAATTCCTGTTGTTTCCCACCCGATGCAGACCAAATAAAATGGTCTCGTTATAATTTTCGACATGGATGTACAGTCTGTAATTTGCGATTGAGGAGTAGGTAGCAAAGCTAGTAGCGCCTGCTCCGGTGATTCTCAAGGCGCCATTTTCGGAACTCAGTGGCCTGACCTGCTTTGTGCCTTCTGCGTGTGAAGAATATGACATCAGTGTCAGGAAGAAGAGGAGGGTAAATGAGCAGATTTTGGTTTGTAAAGGTCCCGTCATCGGTTGTTTTCTTACTCAATTCAAGTCCATAAAATTACGATTTATTTCTAACCTAACAAACCATATCACTAATGTTTTTATCCGGCGGAGTGTTTGCCAATAAAAAAAAGGACGCTTTATCGTAGATTAGACTCCCGGAATTCAGAAAAGTTGCCTGAAAAAGTCAGTCTTTTACGCAACGAACAGGCAAAGCATTGGCCCGTGAGGAGGAGTAGGAGGAAACACTCACATCGATGTTGTTCATGCCATGCGAAAGTGCCCGTTCAGCGCCACTCCGGGTGGAGGTCCATAAAATAGTGGCGGTAATATCTGTCGGGAGCGGTGGAACGGCCGGATCGAACGATTCCCATTGATTGAGATACAATAACCCATCAAGCAGTATCTGGAATGGAGCTGCCTTGAGGTATCCGCCTGCCAGTGCATTCTGTTGGTTCGGCACCGTGCTGATCAGGTGTAGCCAGTCTGCTTCGGAAGGGACATGCCAGCCAGGTGGACAAAGGTCCTGGTAGTTCAGGGCTGCATCTTCGTATTGCATCAGTTCATTCCATTGATAAAGTGCACCGTAGTTTGCACATTGACTGAGATCGGAATGCATGCAGTATTTTTCAGCCATGCAGTTGTCTGTTTGTGGTATGTTATTCAGCAACATGGTTCCGAAATCAAGGTTTTTCGCCATCCAGCAACGCATGGTCAACCCATTGCCGATTTGATAGGTAGGGTAAGTTAAGTTGGTTCGTACATCGGTGAGGGCACTGATCCCGCATTGTGCAAAGGCCGGCGGGGCTTTTATCAGGATTGTTACAGTGGCGGTGTTGGAGCATTGAACCTGGTTGGTATAGGTATAGGTGATGGTTTTTATACCGGGTCCGCCGGAGTTCTTTGGATCGAAAGTCAATTTATCCGCTGCCGAAACTCCGGGTCCGGAATATTCGCCTCCAAGGGGCAGTCCCCATTTCATCTTTATGAATCGCCCTTCGGTACTGGTAACAATATCCTCACACAACTTTACCGCTACCTGGGGCTTCGGCTGAATGGTGAGTGGAAGCACACTTTCGGCGCCCTCTCCGCAACTGTTCTGACCTTTTACATGAACCACTGCGGCTCCGGTGTAGGTGGCATCCCAGGTTATGTCGGCTTCATAGTTTGCCGCAGGATTTATCGCGATGCTCAAGGCTGCAGCAGGAGGGGTAACACTCCACAGGTAATTGGTGGCATTGGGAACCGGAGCAACCGAATACAAGGTGGTCTGTCCCTGACAGGCAACTGGAATCACAGGCGACAATGGCCCTGCCGGAGCGGGATAGGGAGCCACAGGAACGGTTATCGAAACCAAATTCCCTGAGCATCCGTTTGCACTGGGGGTGATATCGTAAAGAACCTGGCCGGGCAGAATAGGATTACTCAGCATCAAAAGATCGTTGAGCAGGGTGCCGGTTCCTCCGGGAGGGCAAACCAGGATGTTTGTGCAATTTCCCGGCAATATCGACCAGGTATAAGTCGTACCCGGAACAGTAGATGAAAAGGTGGTACTCAGATCCAGGTTTGTATTGGCACCGGTGCAGATCGATGATGGAGGAACAACAAGTGTGATGACCGGTGTGGAGGTTATGTTTACGGTAAAGGTTGTCCTTGGCGACCGGCTGCATAAAGGTTGGATGGCTACGGCCTCCGCATAGAACAGGTGGGTTCCTGTTCCCAGGACCGGAGTTACGTAGGTTGCGTTCGTGCCGAGCGAATTTCCACCAGCCGGTGCATCCCACCATTCAACGGTGAGTCCTGTACCTACAATGGCCGTGAGCGATACAGATTGCGGATTGCAAACAGAAACCGTGGTGGTTCCGGTGGGTGGTGCGGGTGCATCAAAAATCTCGGCAAGTACCGGGGTCAAAGCCGTGCTTGTACAGCCTGTAACCGGATTCTTTCCCCTTACATAATAGGTTGCTGTGGCGGTAAGTACCGGCGTGGTAAAACCCGTGTTGCCCGGAGTCCCTGCCTGAACCAGCAGCGTTCCGGCAGCATCCGAATACCAGTCTGCCACCTCTCCGTTCAATACTGTTGCGTTGATCGTCAGCGTGCCCGGCCCGCAACGGTTGGCGGGGACCCCAACAGGATCAGGGGGCTGCGCATTATGCTGCACCAGGATCCCGGCGGCGGAACTGTTGGCTGCATACCACCAGGTATTGATGGTGTTCACATTCCCAAGACATGTCTTCCATTTGTGGCACCCATCGGTGGGAGGAGTGACTGACGGAAGGCAACCGGGATTGATGTTTATCGTTCCGGGACAAGTCATGGACCCGGGGTTGATCAAACCATCATCCCAATACATTCGGGGGGTCTGTACACCGGTTGTGGGCCTTACCAGCGTCACTTTCAACCCCCGGTCCGCAAAATTGGTATTGTCGGTATACTCAACATCGTAAAGCGGAAGGTTGGTGAGGCCATTCAGGTAGTTGATCGTCATGGTTACCGGGGTGCCATCCTGCACAGGAACAGGTGGCGTTCCTCCATCCAGTCCGTCCCAGAGAATGGTATTTGAACCTGCTGCAACGGAGGTCTGGGTAAATATCCTGTTGCTGTAGGGTGCAGGAAGTTCAAGTGTAATATCTACTTTACCGTCCTGAGAAACACTGAAGATGATGTTTTCATTTCCGCTGCACGGCGGATCTGCCGGGGTCATGGTAGGAGCCGGACTGGTACTGATCGTCCCGGGCGTGCCGTTGGGATAGGCAGTGATGTCGGGGTCGTTGAGAAAAACTTTAAAATCCGGGTATTTATAATTGCCTGTTCGCGATTTTCGTGCCTCGATGGGGTCCGTGAGATTCTGCACTCCTTTCGGGTTGCAAAATACCATGAAAGTGCCCGGGATCATGTTGTTGAAATCAATTTTTGTTACGATGCCATCCGTCGAATAGACAAACATGTTTCCGGCAAAATACCTGTTGTCGTTTACGTTGATGCTCGGACTGTTAAACTGCCATGATTTGGACCAGACGCGTCCGTCCTGGGCATCTGTCGGCACCGGAGGAGTCTGATATCCGGTTTTCAACACCGTGATGTCGAAATATTTAAGGTTGCCTGCTACCGCTACATTTCCACCAAACGGGGGAAGACCCACCCCGTAGAATTCGATAAAGTAGTCACCTGTTGCAGTCGGCACATATTCAAAAGGAGTGTAACCGCCGGATGCCGGGAATGGCCCCGCATAGGCCTGGTTAATATCGGCGATATAACCGGTTCCTGCGCCCGATGGCACCGTGCCTGAAAATACTACAGCAAAAGGAGTAGTAGGAGCATGGATGTTAAATCTAATATCATCCCCGGGGGTCTCTTTCTGAAATCCGAACAATATTTTTTCAGACGTGCTGGAGATGTGAATATATAGCCTGTAATCCTCGGTAGCATTGTAATTGGCAAAAGAACTATAGGTGGTGCCTGTAGTTAATGCAAGACTGCCGTAGGCCCCCAGAATACTCGGAGGTGTTGGTGCCGTGCCGGGAGGAATTACCTGTTTTGTTCCTTCTCCATTTGATTTATGGGCAACCGACAAAAGCAAGACGAGAAACAGGCTGAAAGCCTTAACGTAATTGATTTTCAAAACCTTACTCTTAGGGATCACGAAAAGTCCAATCAAATTACGAAGTTAGCAATTATATTAATCCTTCACACAACGCACCGAGAAGGCATTTGATTTGCTGGAATTGTATCTTGAGATGCTTGGATTTACTGCGTTTAACCCATTGGCCAGCGCTGTAGTTGACGTAACTGTTCTGGATGTCCAGTAGAAGGAACCGGGCGCAGGACCATTGATGAAGGACCAGGATTTGTTAAGATAGAGCATGCCGATTGTCAGTCCGTGGAACCCGCTGGCGATGGCCACATCCTTCAAAAAACTTCCGGCTAAACCAACGTCCTGATTATTGAGGATCAGCAGATCCCATTCAGCTTTTGTAGCCACATGCCATCCCGGCGGACACAACCCCTGATCGCCTTCCGCAGCGCCATACCGCATAAGTTCATCCCATTGGTAAAGTCCCCCCGATAAACCACACTGGCTCATCAAATTTCCGGCACAATATTTTTCTACAAGACAGTTGTCCGTTTGCACCACATCACCCGAAATGGGTGTACCATAGTCAAGATTTTTTTCCATCCAGCATCTGGCTGAGGCCCCTGCGCCTGTAAGAAAAGTGGTATAGCTTTGCCCGTCGCGCACATCAGTCATGGCCATTATCTGGCAGGGTTGATTGGCGTTTGAAGGATAAACAAGGATCTTTTCAGTGGCAGTTGCATTACAACCCAGTGCGTTTGTATACCGGTAGGTAATGTTGTAAGGTGCGCCGGCTGCTCCGGGGATTACAAGGTTGTCGGACGGGTAGAAGAGGTAATTTTTGCTTCCGGGAGGCGACTCATAAACGCCGGTTCCCTCATAAATGCCGGCAGTGCCTAACGGACGACCACCTTTTAACACGATGGGTTTGCCATTTTTTGTGGTTTTCAGGTCGTTGCAGGCCATCAGGGTGACGGTGGGGATGGACTTTACGAGTATTGAATAACCGGTTGATAACCCGCTCGTTCCGCAGGTGCCGACAGCCTGGAAAATGAGCTGGGCGCTTCCCGAAAAACCGCTGCTCCAGTTCACTGTGCAGGCTGGTCCGGTACCTGTTACCGTTCCGGAACCAACCGGTGCCAGACTCCAAATGAAAGAGGTTGCCAACGGGTCGGCGTTGTTCAGCGAGTAGGAACTCCCCTGATCGGCCTCGCATACCGGATTGTCGCCGGAGACCGTTCCCTGTGCCGTTGGCAGCAGGATAACTGTCTGGAATTGCTGGGCGGAGGAGGCGCAGTTAAACGTGTTGGTATGCGCATAGGTGATCAGGCTGCCAGCCGGAGCCTGCGCAGGATTAAAGGTACCTGTCAGGGGGTTTACGCCAATCCCTGTAAAGGTTCCTGGGAGCGGAGTGCCACCGGTGAGCACGATGGGCGGCGAAGAGATACAAACAGGTGGAAGCGCCGCCAGAACAACGGTTGGGAGTGGGTTTACCTGGATGCTTTTCGCGTCTGATCCAATACAACCGGAGGCATCGGTACAGGTATAAGTAATGAGATAGGATCCCACACCAACGCCCGGGTTAAAAAAGCTCGTTCCTGAATTTACACCGGTCCCTGTGAAAGTTCCGCCTGCAGGTACCTCACCGGTTAATAAAAAGGGTAATGCATCGGCGCATACTGCTGCGGGCTGTGCATAGGTTACTACGGGAAGCGGATTTACAACAACTGGGTAGGTCTTCTGCACCGGGCAACCATATTGATTTATGCAATCGAGGGTTACGGTATGGTTTCCTGTGGAGGGCCAGTCGACCGTGATGGCAGGGCTTCCCTGTCCGGTGGTGATGTTGCCGCCCGTCACACTCCAGATGTAGGGAGCAAAGTTTGCCGTGGCGCTGTAGGATACGCCAGGGGTATTTTCACACAGTGAAGCGGCTCCGGTGATCACCGGTTCTGAAACCGGATAATTAAACAGGTACATATCGTCCTGCAATGCGCAGTTCTGTCCGGTCACACTGCACCGGTAATGTCCGGGAGTTGTCACAACCAGCGTTTGTACCGGCGCGCCAACCGTAGTCCACACGCCTGCAACTTCCATTTCCCACAGATAGGTGGTCCAGTCAGGTCCTCCGTCGAGCGTTACGGAGGTGCCCGGGCAGACTGTTTGGTCAACGCCGAGATTGATGCTGGAAAAATAGCTGAAGTAACCATATTCAGCGCTGCCTCCGAGCATGTTGATGATGCCGAGATGAAATTTTCCCAGTGAGTTTGTCAGTACATGCGATGACACCGGGAGCAATGTCGTATTCATGGCTTTCCGGCAATAAACCCAGTTGCCACCGGTCCCGGGAACTGGTGCAAAGTCGGTTGCCAGGATTACATTCGGCTGTCCATCCATCAGGAAAGCTCCTTCATTCCCGGCCATGGTAAGTATCATCAGGGAGAAATTGTTCCCGGAGGTTCTGGTGAAGCTGATCTGCCTTGATCCGGTACAAAAAATCTGAGGAAGCAGCGAGGAGCCAGCTTCGCCCGTAAATCCCGAAAGGTGCATCACATAGGCCGGGGCCGACGTTTGTATGTAAGCCGTGGCCGATGCCGGCGGGATCGCGTAGTTGTAAGTTTGGCCTGCAATCAGATTTTGTATGAACGTTCCGTCAATGGTAAGGGCTGTATTATCAGCGGTAGCGGTAATATACACCCGTTCGTCATTATCCGTCGTTGTATTGGAGGCATACCCCTTGATGGCAATATATTCCAGGCCGATGATCGTGACCGGCACCAGCTGGTCGCCCACAACATCCCATCCACCGGTAATAATTGAATCATCAGACCAGGTCACGGCAATCGGTTTATTCGCCACAATATGCGACCCGGAAAGTGTGTATTGTGTCGCCTGATGGGTAGACCGGGCACTGTATGTCTCCCCCCGATTCAGCGTAATGGTGAAGGGCACATTGGGAAGGCGGCCAACTTGAATATTGTCTGTGGGGGTGATGGTCACCGTGGTGTTGTCCTCAGTGGCAACGATCTCGAATGATTCATAGGCATCCGTCAGGTTCGATTGGTTTGGATAGGTGTTCTGGGAAACAATATAAAATTCGAGGCCCAGGCCATTTTGTCCTTTTAACGAAAAAATGGCAGGATTTTGCGTACTTGCCTCCTCGTAGTAGGCTGTCACCACTTTATCCGTAGTCAGCAGGAGCCCTTTGTTGAGCACCTGATCGGGAGGGCTGTTTTCGATCTGGGATTTGAAGGCAGTTAAAGTGATCGAAAAGGTTGTATTCGGACCGATTGAACCGGTTATCGGAACAAATGCGGGGTTGGCGGGCATTGTAAGCTGGAAATTTACCGGATCATTCATGCTCGAAAGCCGGATGTATATCGGAGAATCTCCGTGTTGCGCTGAAATGTCGGGAGCCACAAACCAAAACTGGCTGTCGATTTGTGAGAACAGCTTCCCTGTCGCTGAAAGCAGTAAAAGTAAAACAAGTAGCTTTTTCACCACAACGGGGGTTCACTTATTTTTTGTAAAAGTACAAAAAATCTGTTAGGAGAAAAACCTAACCCTATTTTCCATGTTGAATTTATATGATCCGGATAATTTAGGATTTTACACCGGAACTGAATATTTTTACCCAAAATTTGATTTATGGATCTTCCTTCCAGAATTAAAAGGTATTATTTGGTTGCCGGTTTATTTGCAATCCTCTCATCGACTTTCGGGTTTTCGCTGTTTGCCGGGGAAGCTTCTCCTCCGCAGGCAACAATAAAACCATTGCAAAAGGGAGCTGCGGTGAAACCTTTCGGTAAAACGATCTTTAATTTTTATACCAACTATGGCCCGCTTTCGGCCCGCGCCCGCGCAACCTTCATGGAACGAAAGATGCTCGCCCTGGCGACCACAGGCCTCCTCAATGAGAGGCTCTTTTTGTCCTGCAAACCAGTCTCAACGATTTTTATGTCTCTTACCAGGTGAATGCCTTTACCCGCTCACCGAACATCATGGCATCCATCTATTCAGAACTGCACCAGCATATTCAGGATAAATTCAATGAGGCTGGGGTGGAGATCATGTCGCCCCATTTTAGCGCCCTCCGCGATGGAAATACAATTGCAATCCCGGAGAAGTACCGTCCGCAAGGATACCAGCCTCCTCACTTCAACACAAACCATTGATCTTTATGTCCCGAACAAAAGACAATAAACCGCATATCGGCATTTTCGGCCGTCGCAACAACGGAAAAAGCTCACTGATCAATGTCATTACCGGTCAGGACATAGCCATCGTTTCGGAAATAGCCGGAACGACTACCGATCCGGTGAAAAAATCGATTGAGATCACCGGGATCGGACCCGCAGTAATCATTGATACGGCAGGCATCGATGATTTCGGCGACCTGGGTCAAAAAAGGGTAATGAAAACACGGGAGGTGCTGAAGGTCATCGACCTGGCTATCCTGCTTATCGCCGATAACTCCTTTGATGAACCGGAGAAGCAGCTGATCGGAGATTTTAAAAACCACGATCTGCCATTTCTGATCATTCACAACAAATCCGACGAAGCGCCGCTTACTGCGGAACTTGCCACGGTACTTCAGGAGCGTTACGGGGTTCCTGTAGTTGCCTTCAGTGCGGTGAAGCCCGAAAATCTTGAAGATGTTATCCTGCTGATTCATCAGCAGATGCCGGAAACCGTTTACCGCAAGCAAACCCTTGTAGGTGACCTGATATCGCCCGGTGATGTGGTGCTGCTGATCACGCCCATCGATACGGAAGCTCCCGAAGGCAGAATGATCCTGCCTCAGGTTCAGGTGATCCGCGATGTGCTCGATCATGCAGGGGTGGCGGTTCTGTGCACGGAACGGGAGGTTGGTGACTATTTCCGGAAAATGTCTCCAAGGCCCGTGTTGGCCATCACCGACAGCCAGGTATTTCCCAGGGCAGATGCGGTGATCCCGAAAGATATCATGCTGACCAGCTTTTCCATTGTACTGGCCCGGCAAAAAGGGGATTTCGAAAATTACATACTGGGCACGCCCCATATCTCGAACCTGAAGGACAATGACCGTATTCTCATCCTCGAATCATGTACCCACCAGGTCTCCTGCGACGACATAGGACGATTTAAAATACCACGCTGGATGGCTGGTTTTACCGGAAAAAAACTTGAATTCGAAACAGTTGCAGGTCTCAGCAAGATTCCCCGCCCGATTACAGACTATGCCCTCGTTGTGCAATGCGGCGGCTGCATGATAACCCGGAAACAACTGGTAAACAGGCTCAAACCCGCCATCGATGCCGGAGTTCCGGTAACCAACTACGGCATGGCCATCGCCTATATTCACGGCATCTTCAACCGGGCAATCGCGCCCTTCGCAAAGAATCCGGAGATTTAATAAATCTTGTCTGACGTCACCCTTAAGGCACGGAAAGTGAAACTGGTACTACCTTCCCATTGAAATACCGGTGACCGGTAATGGCAAAATCAGCAATGAAGTGAGCAATCTGCTCCGGCTTCTGGATGGCCCTGGCACCGGGAAAGGCCCGCTCAAACATCTCTGTCTGAACAGCGCCAAGCGCCAGGCAGTTCACCCGCACATCATATTCCAAAAGTTCTTCGGCCAATGATTCCGTAAGAATGGCAAGTGCTCCCTTACTCGCACTGTAGGCGGCAAGTCCGGGAAATTTTTTGCTTCCCTGCACACCACCAATACTCCCGATGTTGACAATATGTCCTCCCTTGTTCATCATGGGCAGCAGGGCCTGGGTGAGCAGAAAAGGACTTTTCACATTAACGTTGAAAACGTCATCGAAATCGGCCGGTTCCATTTTTTCAAAAGGTTTATTGACCATCCTGCCGGCATTGTGGATCAGTACATCACATTTTTTGATGAACGTTTCCAGGCGTTGCACGATAAACGGGTAAAAATCAAATTGGTTGAGGTCAAATTCATAGGGTATGACTTTGGCATCGGGCGAAATCCTGACACACTCAGCAGCCAGGTCACGAAGGGCTTTTCCGTGACGGGAAATGGCGACGATATGATTCATTTTATGGCGGGAAAGCACTTTTACCACCTCCGCCCCGATTCCTTTACCGGCTCCGGTGACTATTATGTTCATCGTGGTTACAATTTAGAGGATTAAAATTAGACAAATTTCACGAAGAACCATCTTCGGGAATGAAACTTTCCCTAACTTTGCAGTAAATTGTGAAAACCAAAACCTCCTATGAAAAAAATTGCTACGTTGTTAATTCTTTTGGGTTTTTTGGCGTCATCAGCTTATTCTCAGAATGATGCCTCCAAGCCGATCGTAAGAAAAGCTGTCTATTTTGATATCTCACCGCCATTGCGTGATATGGTAAAAGACCTGAACGCAAAGGTTGATATGACATGGAAGGACGGTGTCGTAAAAAATAACCATTATCCTTTTGGTATGAATAATGACCAGGCTGATTATATGGGCGTTGATCCTACCCTGCAGAACTGGATGGGAAAGACGGTCTCCGATACAACCTTGCAGAATTTCGACGGGGTCGGAGCCAACAATGGCGTTGTCCCCCCCGATACGGATGGCGACGTAGGCCCAAACCATTATTTCCAGGTAACCAACCTCCAATATGCAATTTATAACAAGACAGGGACAAAACTTGTCGGTCCCTCAAACAACAGCACCATATTTACCGGGTTGCCGCATAATTCCAACGACGGCGATGCCATTGTTTTGTATGATGAAGCAGCCGACCGCTGGTTATTTAGCCAGTTCTCCCTGCCAAATTATCCGAACGGACCTTTCTATGAGAATGTTGCAATTTCCCAAACATCCGATCCTACCGGCACATGGTACCGTTATCAGTTCCAGTTTGCCGACATGCCCGACTATCCGAAAATTTCGGTGTGGCCTGATGGATATTATATGACGACCAACCGTTTCAGCAGCGGTGCAACAAATTATGTCGGGACCGGCGCTACCGCTATGGACCGTACCAAGATGCTGGCCGGTGATCCGACTGCCTCCATGATCTTTATTACACTGCCTTTATCCAACGAAGCATGGGCTGTTCTTCCATCTGATTGCGACAGCCCCTTTCCTCCGCTTGGCACCCCTGCCTATTTCATGTACCTCAAAGGAGGCCATATCGGAGTGTATGAGTTTCATGCAGACTGGACAACACCGGCAAATTCAACCTACACCAATGTCGGCAACATCCCTGTAACCTCTTACAGTGGTAGTATCTCCGGAATTCCACAAAAAGGGACTTCGGTAAAACTCGATGCCATGTCGGGTCGCCTTATGTTTCGTCTGCCTTTCCGCAAATTCAACGACCATTGGTCAATTGTCTGTGCCGGTACCATAAACGTTGGTTCCGGTGTTGCCGGTATCCGCTGGTGGGAACTTCGTAAAATAGGCTCCAACCCCTGGAGCGTTTATCAGGAAGGAACCTATTCACCCGACAGCAAATGTCGCTGGATGGGAAGTATCGCAATGGATTCAAGCAGTAATATCGCCATCGGATATTCGGTTTCAAGTGCCGAAATGTATCCCTCCATTCGTTACACCGGAAGAGTATCTTCCGACCCGCTCGGTGTGATGACCATTGCGGAGCGCGGAATTGTCAATGGTGGTGGTTCGCAAACCAACACCTGGAGCGGAAGTCCAAGCCGCTGGGGCGACTATAGCTCCATGGGCATCGATCCTTCAGCGCCTGCCACCTTCTGGTACACGCAGGAATATTACTCAACCACATCCCAGGCAAGCTGGAAAACAAGGGTTGGCGCATTCAGCTTCGCGAACCTCATGAACGTGGATGCAACAGCAGCCCCATCAACCATCTGCATCGGTGGTTCTACGGTTCTTAACGTGAACGCGTCCGGTGGATCGGGAACTTTTACTTATGCCTGGACTTCCATCCCTGCTGGTTTTACCTCCACCCTCAAAAGCCCGACGGCAATACCTACCGTAAATACGCGCTATGTGGTCACGGCCAATGACGGAGCCCAGAGCAAAACCGACACCACGGATGTTACGGTAATACAGAATCCTTCGATTGTGACCATGAACGATACAACATACTGCTGGTGGGTTTCGGCAATTCCTGTTACCGCTACGGTGGAGAGTTCAAGTCACGTTGTTTGGACCACTGCAGGCGACGGGCACTTCCTCATCGATACCATTGCCGCCTCCCTCTACTATCCGGGTGCCGGCGACCATGCAAATGGGTCAGTTGCACTTACCATTACGGCAACCGCGGTAGCACCCTGCACCCAGACTTCAACCGAATCGGTAGTTGTTACCTTCGACCCCTGTACCGGTATTGCAGAGCCTAACAAAGATGCCCTTGGAATTGTTCTTCAGCCTAACCCTGCCGGCAGCACATTTACACTCACAGTGACCGGCCTGAACAACGAAAATGTTGAACTTACCATGACCGATTTCCAGGGTCGTACAGCCTATCATACAAATTTTACGAACACCGGGAAAACACTGGTTAAAAAGATCGACATCTCCTCCTTATCCAAAGGAACCTATCTCGTGAAGATAGATACCGGTAAGGAAACCAGGACCGAAAAATTAATCGTTCAGTAACATTTGTTGATGTTCTATGAGAAAGGCTCGATGGTCAGACAACCATGGAGCCTTTTTTTTGTCTATCTCCATATTTTATATAAAGAATTCTGAAAAATCTGACAATCTCTCTAAAAATCCATTGGAAATAATGAAAAAATCTTTTTATCTGCTTCTCCCAGCGCTGTTCCTTACAGCTATTCTGTTGGTTTCCTTCAGTGGCAACGATAACAGCGATTATCCCAATGGCGCCCCGGCCGGATACACAGGGTCTCCCGGAGACGGGCAGAACTGTGTTGCCTGCCACAATGGATCCGCCTCAACCGTAGCCGGATGGATAACTTCCAACATCCCGGCTTCCGGATATGTGGCGGGTACAACCTATACCATGACAGTTACCGTGTCGGGATCGGGTGCAAAAGGATTTGAGGTTTCACCTCAAAACGTTACAGGTACTTTGTTGGGTACGCTCACTCCCGGCTCTGGAAATAAACTTACCGGCAGCGGCAAATATGTTACCCATACTTCCGCCTCCAGTTCCAATCCGAAAGTGTGGACATTTCAATGGACCGCTCCTGTTTTCGGTACCGGTGAAGTTACTTTTTATGGTGCATTCACCCTGAATAAACCAGTTACCAAACTTTCTACCCTCGTGGTTCAGGAGAACACTGCGCTGCCACTCAGCGTCACAGCAACAGCAACGCCCAACACCCTATTTCTGGGTGACTCGACACAACTTGGGGCCCTGGCTTCCGGCGGAAGCGGTACCTACCTCTACACCTGGACCTCTGTGCCGGCAGGATTTACCTCCACATTGCAGAACCCGGTGGCCAAACCGCAGGTAAATACCACCTATACCGTTTCCTGCACCGATCTGGCAAACACCGTGAGCAGTTCAGTAACCGTTACAGTTCAGCCCCATGTTGGTATCAGCCCGGCTGACGGAAACCTGTTGACAGTGAGTCCGAACCCGGCTACCGACCACCTCAGGATTTCCCTGGCAAGTGAAATGGAAACTACTGTCCGGTTGATCGATATGCATGGGAGACAGCACTACAATGCTGCTTTTCAGCCGGTTAACGGTAAAATTGAGACGGTTATTGATCTGACTACTTTTACACAGGGGATTTACCTGGTAAACATCGTCTCCGGAATCAATTTCAAAACAGTGAAACTTGTCATCAGATAGTTTGGTTGCCCGGAATTCAGTCTTAAGGTTTGCTACATATTCGGGAAGTATTCTTATAAATTTCCTCTTTTTCTTAAATCCTTAACCATCGAGATATGAAAAGATATATTTTCCTTTTATTGCTATTGACAGCTTTAACCAAAGCTGGTTTTACACAGCATGAGGTGGTTCACCCTACCCTCGTTGCCCGGCCCGTTTATTTTGATATTTCGCCTCCACTTCGGGAGATGTTGTCGCTGCCTCCGTCAAAAGGAGATAATACCTGGAAAGATGGTGTCGTGAAGAATTTCTTCAATGTAAAAAAACGGCCGCATGTTCCGGATACCGCCATCCCTGTTGATCAAAGTGTTCAGGATTATATGGGAAACACAACGACGGACACCACAATACAGAATTTTGAAGGTGTCAATAACCTGAATGGATATTACCCTCCTGATACACATGGTGATGTGGGACCAAACCATTATTTCCAGGTAGTGAATGCCTCTTACAAAATTTTCAACAAAAGTGGAGTCGGACTTTACGGACCGGTAAACAACAGTACGATGTGGACCGGGCTTCCCAACAATACCAACAGTGGAGACGCAGTGGTATTATATGATGAAATTGCCGACCGATGGCTCTTTACGCAGTTTTCGTTACCGAATTATCCGAACGGACCGTTTTACCAGATGATCGCAGTATCGCAGACGGCTGATCCGACAGGTTCATGGTACCGGTGGGAGTACTCATTTGCCGACATGCCCGACTATCCCAAATTCGGGATCTGGCCCGACGGGTATTATATGTCTATAAACCGGTTTACCAGCGGTGCAGGAAATTATGCCGGCACCGGTGCTGTGGCTTTCGACCGTACGGCCATGCTGGCTGGCAATGCAAGTCCCACCATGGTCTATTTTACGCTGGCCGCCTCCAATGAAGCCTATTCGTTTCTTCCTGCCGATTGCGATGGAACTTTCCCCCCGATCGGAACACCGGAATATTTCACGTACATCAACGAAGCTCCTGACCATCTCAGGATCTACGAGTTGGCCGTAAACTGGACAACTCCTTCCGCCTCTACCTTTGGGAACTTCACAACGCTGAATGTAAATACGTTTACCACTACCGGGTTGAGCGGTGTCCCTCAATTGAATACAACACGCCGTCTGGATGATCTGAGCGACAGGTTAATGTACCGCTGCCAGTTCCGGAAATTCAACGACCACTGGTCGATGGTTACTAACCATACGGTGAATGCCAATGTTTCATCCAGCAACAATACCGGAATCAGATGGTACGAATTACGAAAAACAACCGGCGCGTGGTCAGTTTACCAACAGGCCACCTTTGCCCCCGATACAAGGTACCGCTGGATGGCCAGTGCTGCCATGGATACATCCGGTAATATAGGTCTGGGCTATTCCATCTCATCCTCAACCATGTACCCCGGTATCAAGTATTGCGGACGAATGAGTTCAGATGCCCTTGGAACACTTGGAATAGCTGAAAAGGGAATATTCGACGGTGGCGGGTCACAAACAGGAACAGCGCTCCGGTGGGGAGATTACAGCTCGATCTCCATCGACCCTTCGGCTCCCGCGACATTTTGGTACACTACGGAATATTACGCCACAACTTCATCAACAGGCTGGAAAACCAGGATCGCTTCTTTCAGTTTCCTCTCTGCTTTTTCAGTTTTGGCAACAGCCTTTCCATCAACAATTGACCTGGGTAACACGTCACAATTGAATGCGACAACCACCGGTGGCACTGCCCCTTTCGCCTTTTCCTGGACTTCCCTGCCGGCGGGGTTTACCTCAAATCTCCAGAATCCTGTGGTATCACCAACAGTAACTACCCAATACATTGTTCATGTTACCTCCGGCGCCCAAGTCACCACCGACACGGCAACTGTTACTGTTACCATGTTGCCCCTGGTGGTTCAGGCAACCGCTACTCCATCATTATTGTGTGAAGGCCAGAGCACCCAGTTGTCGGCTTCTGCCTCGGGCGGAGCGTTGGTTTATACCTGGCAGTGGACATCGATTCCGCCGGGCTTTACATCAAACCTTCAGAACCCGGCCGCCAGTCCATTGGTCTCAACAAAGTATATCGTGAGCTGCAATGACGGATTCATTGTTGTAAATGACACGGTTCAGGTGGATGTTACATCATCTCCGGCTGCTTTTGCCGGCAATGATTCAACCTATTGCAAATATGTTCTCAGCATCGATCTCCATGGAACTGCTGCAAACTATGCCGCGGTTCAATGGTCCACCTCCGGCGATGGCACTTTCAGCAATTCAAACCTGCCGGAAACCATCTATTTTCCGGGGATCACCGACAAGAACAACATGGCTGTCGTGCTTACGCTCTCAGCAACACCACTTGCACCCTGCAGCGTACCGGTGAGTTCGGTAAAGCGTGTTACCTTCGACCCATGTACCGGGTTGCCCGAACAAACCGGTAATTCAGTTGGGCTCACCATAGCGCCAAATCCGGCTCACGATAAGGTCGTGCTGAAGGTAAATGGTCTGTATGCTGAACCGGCTACCCTTTCCATCACCGGGATGGACGGCAGGATGGTTTATGTCACAACCCTGGCTCCGTCGCAAAATACTGTGATCCTGAAAATAGACATTTCAACCTTCGCCAAAGGTACCTATGTCATTAAGTTAACTACACGTTCTGCCACTGTTACAGAACAGCTTTTGGTGCGGTAGTCGGGTTGTAAAATTTATTTGTTAAATAGTTAACAAGAAGTATTAATTGTATCTTTGCACCGGGAAAGGATAATTGCTTTCCCGGGTTCTTAAAAATAACCATAAGGTTCTTCAGGGCAGGGTGAAATTCCCGACCGGCGGTATAGTCCGCGACTTCGTTCTTTCGGAACGAACTGAGCCGTTGAAATTACGGTGCCGACAGTAAAGTCTGGATGGAAGAAGGATCAACTTATCTGACCGTTTTTTCATATAATAGGATAATGCCCTGATGCTGTTGCTTTGGGGCATTGTTATTTTATCCGGCTGCAGGATGAAGGGGTTTTCCTCAGCTTTGAATATTTCAGTAATTTGTCACAGTTCACGCGTCACCACTAAGAAAAAGAATGACCGACAACATCCGATATATGAAAAGAGCGATGGCTCTGGCTGGCCGGGGATCAGGATGGGTCAATCCGAATCCAATGGTTGGGGCTGTGCTTGTAAAGGACGGACATGTTATTGGTGAAGGATTTCATGAATATTTCGGTGGTCCGCATGCCGAGGTGAATGCCATCCGCTCTGCAATCGGTAACGTGGAAGGGGCAACATTGTTTGTTACACTTGAACCTTGCTGCCATCACGGAAAGACACCACCCTGTGCAGAACTTATTGTTGAGAAAAAGATCAGAAGGGTGGTGGTGGGCATGAATGATCCGAATCCCTTGGTGAATGGCAAGGGTATAGATTTTCTGCGATTGCATGGTATCGCGGTTGAAACGGGGATTCTGGAACCGGAATTACGCCGGCAAAGCGAGATTTTCGTCAGGTATATAACAACCGGTAACCCTTTTATCTTGCTGAAGACCGCCATGACCCTCGACGGTAAAATTGCCACAGTAACCAATGCCTCGCGTTGGATTACCGGTGAGTCTTCCAGGAAGCTTGTTCACCGGATGCGCCAGCAATATAGTGCGGTCCTGGTAGGGGTAGATACCGTATTGTCTGACGATCCGCTGCTAAATATCAGGCTTCGACGGAGTCCGGCTTTTCCCGGCGGGTGGAAAAATCCCTTGAAAGTAATCGCCGACAGCAAAGCCAGGGTTCCCCTCACCGCAAAAGTGCTCCTTGAAGATCCGCAGCTGACCATTATCGCGACCACCCGGATGGCAGATAAGAACAAAGTCAGGGAGATTCGGCGAATGGGCGCCCAGGTGGTTGAATGTGACCTGCTTGACGGTAAGGTCGACCTGAGGCACCTGAAACAACTTCTCGGTGCCATGTTTATCGATTCGGTAATGATCGAAGGTGGCAGTACCATCGCTTTTTCAGCACTGCAGCAGGGTATTGCCGATAAGGTGGTTACATTTATTGCGCCAAAGCTTCTCGGAGGCACGAAGGCGCCAACCCCGGTGGGAGGAAAAGGTATCCGGCGGATGGAGGAGGCAATTCAGCTGAAAAGAATGAATTACCGGAAGATCGGGGTAGATATTATGGTTGAAGGATATACAAGTTAGCCAAATTTGATTGGGTTCAGAAACTGATATAACGTTTTATGTTCACAGGGATCATTGAGGAGGTAGGAACAGTAACGACCGCGATTAACGGAACAAACTCCGCGAAAGTTACCATTGAAGCCCGGAAGGTACTTGAGGACGTGAAGGTGGGTGACAGCATCAGCACGAACGGAATATGTCTTACGGTGGTAGCATTTGATCAGGTTAGTTTTGTTGTGGATGTAATGCCGGAAACGATGCGAAGTACGGCTTTTTCACAGCTAAGGACCGGTTCACGCGTAAACCTTGAACGGGCATTGCGCCTCAGCGACCGCCTCGGTGGGCATCTTGTGAGTGGTCATATCGACGGAACCGGTAAAATTTTACGACGTTGGGAGGAGAATAACGCCGTTTGGTTCTCTGTCTCTGCTTCACCGGAAATCCTGCGTTACGTTGTCAACAAGGGATCCGTGGCGCTCGATGGGATCAGTCTCACCGTGGCTGCTGCCGATTCTCGTAGTTTCGCTGTTTCGATCATTCCGCACACCCGGGATGTAACGACGATCTTTCACAAAAAGGCCGGCGAGTTGGTGAATATTGAGTGTGATCTCATTGCAAAATATACAGAAAAGCTACTGGCAGGGAACTCATCCGGATCAAAAATAGATCTTGATTTTCTGACAGATAATGGCTTTTGATCTTATCATTTTCAAATCTTCAAATTTTCAACATGTCAAACTACAAATTCAACTCGATAGAAGAAGCCATCGAAGATATTCGCAAAGGTAAGATGATCGTGGTGGTAGACGATGAGGACCGTGAAAACGAAGGCGACCTGGTTATCGCGGCAGAAAAGGTTACGCCTGCAATAATAAACTTTATGGCCAAGAGCGGCGGAGGTTTGATTTGTCTGCCGATGGTTCGTGAGCGCCTTGAAGAGCTGAACATTGAGCGAATGGTGGTGAAAAATACCGATCCGAATAAAACCGCCTTCACCGTTTCCATCGATGCGGTGGAATGTACTACCGGTATCTCTGCCCATGAACGCTCCGTAACCATCAGGAAAGCCATCGATCCGAAAGCCATAGCCAGGGATTTTACCCGCCCGGGTCATATTTTCCCAATCGAGTATCGTGAAGGTGGCGTGCTGGTTCGGGCCGGGCATACGGAAGCTTCCGTAGACCTGGCGAAAATGGCAGGTCTTTATCCCGCCGGTGTTATCTGCGAAATCATGAACGAGGATGGTACCATGGCACGTGTACCTGAACTAATGGAATACATTAAGCTTCACGATCTCAAGATTGTAACCATCGCCGCACTCATCGACTACCGGCGCAAAACAGAGACCCTCGTTGAAAGGGCTGCGGTGGTTGATATGCCCACAAAATACGGAGAGTTTAAAGCCTACAGCTATATCAGCAAGATAAGCAAGGAGAACCATGTGGCCCTGGTAAAAGGCGATATCTGCGACGGCGAGCCGGTACTTGTACGGGTTCATTCGGAATGCCTAACCGGCGATGTGTTCGGTTCGATGCGATGCGATTGCGGCGACCAGCTCGATTATGCCATGAAAAAGATTGCCAAAGAGGGGCGGGGAGTGCTGCTCTATATGCGCCAGGAGGGCCGTGGTATTGGCTTTGCCAATAAAATGCGCGCCTACTCACTGCAGGACGGTGGGATGGACACGGTGGAGGCAAACCGCGCCCTCGGGTTCGATGCCGACCTTCGCGATTACGGAACCGGCGCCGAAATATTGGTCGACCTGGGAATTAAAAAACTCAGGTTGCTTACCAACAATCCAAAAAAGATCTCGGGGATCGAAGGGTTTGGACTGGAGTTGGTTGAACGAATACCCATACAGATCATAAACCATACCCGGAACCTCCGTTACCTGAAAACAAAAAGGGAAAAGCTCGGACACATGCTGAATTTTAAAGATGATGTCCCTCCGGCCATATAACCGGCGAAGAAAATTTTAATGGAACGCCGCACTGCTTCCAGGTTTGAAAAAATGTTAAATATAACCTATAGAACATGAAAACAATCGAAGGAAAACTGGATGCCAAGGGGCTTCGCTTCGGCATCGTGATTGCCCGCTTCAACGAATTCATCAGTGGTAAATTGCTGGCCGGCTGTCTCGACGGACTGAAGCGCCATGGTGCAGACGAAAATATGATCGACGTGGTTTGGTCGCCCGGATCGTTCGAGATCCCACTGCTGGCTAAGAAACTGGCGGTAAGCAAGAAATACGATGCCGTAATTTGTCTCGGTGCTGTAATTCGCGGGGCAACTCCTCATTTCGATTACGTCGCAGCCGAGGTTTCCAAAGGGGTAGCGCATGTTGGACTGGAGACAGGAATTCCGGTTATCTTCGGCGTATTGACCACCGACAACCTGGAACAGGCAATAGAACGGGCGGGTACCAAAGGAGGTAACAAAGGTTTCGACGCCGCCGTTGCTGCCATGGAGATGGTTCACCTGCTTAATGAAATTTAATCCAGAATTAACGAGAATGTGAGTCGGGTTAGCCTGATCGCTATTTTCTCGTAATCACAAACACCGTTCTCCTGTTCCTGGCTCTTCCCTCCTCTGTATCGTTGGAAGCAACGGGCATGGTTTTGCCATACCCCTTGTAAGTTACCCGGTTGCCGGCAATACCGTTGCTCAGAAGATGACCGTAAACCGACTTTGCACGGTTCTCGGAGAGCTTCAGGTTGGTTGCGTCATTCCCGATATTATCGGTATGTCCCTGTATCTGAATACATATGGTGCTGTTTTCGGAAAGGAAACTGATGAGCTGATCAAGCACAACCTTTGATTCAGCGGTAAGGTCGGAAGAGTTAAACGGGAAATAAATATCGTTAATACGGTATGACTTGTTCAGTTCGATCGGCTTCATTTCTATATCCAGTCTGGCCGGTGTCTTGAAAGTTGTATCAACTTTGGCAATATATTTCGATTCGTAAACATGCCCCTCCTGTTTAACAGTCATGATGTAATCTGAAGTGAAGGGTGTTATGGCAACATAATTACCCGTATTGGTGTCGAGTGGAATTTGGGAGACTCGTTTTGTCTCAAGATTTTGCAGCTCGATACGTGCTTTGACGGGTTCAGCCGAAGATTCGGATTTTACGGTGCCTTTGATGAATAAAACCTTTTCCGGCCGGGCCGCATCGTAAAGGTCGAAGGAATAGAGATCCCACCCGCCTTTTCCTGCAAATTTGTTGGAAGCGAAGAATCCGAGGGTGCCATCGGTGCTAACGAAGAACCCTATCTCATCTTCGGGAGAATTTATGGGATAACCGATATTTTTGGGTTTGGACCAACTTCCATTTTCGTTGAGTTTTGTAAAAAAAATATCATATCCGCCCAAACCGGGCCATCCGTCGGAGGAAAAATAGAGCGTTTTCCCGTCCGGGTGAATAAAGGGTGATTTTTCATTGCCTTTCGAATTAATTTGTGGCCCCAGGTTTACAGGCGTACTCCATGTTCCATCGTCCCCTTTCACCGCACGGTAAATATCATACCCGCCAAATCCGTCGCTTCGGTCGCTCACAAAATAGAGTGTCCGCCCATCTGCCGAAATAGAGGGTTGTGATTCCCACGAACCTGGCAGGTTGATTTTATTGCTCACACTATGGATCGGGCTCCATGATCCGGCAATATTTTCCGATACATAAATGTCGCAGTTCTGGTATTTCTTCACTTTGTCGTACCGGCACACCGTATAATAAAGAGTATTGTTGTCGGCCGTGAGCGTAGCACCTCCTTCGTTGTCGTTGATATTAAAAGGCTCAGGCATCTCCTCCCCGGCAGTAAATGTTCCGTCGGGATTCAAAAGGCTGAACATGAATTTTTCCGTCCTCTTTGGTGTCTGAACCAGGCTGTTTTTGTCGGCCGGCAGATGTTTTTCCCGCGTAAATAGTGCCATCTGGTTGTCGGGCGTAAGAATTGGCAGGTACTCGTTCTCAAATGTGGAGACACCTTCAACAACCTTTGGCACAAATGGAACAGGGTGTTTGGTAATTTCTGTATAGAAATTAGCATAATTGAGCAGGTCAATGGCCCGGTTGTAATCTTCGTCTTTCTTGATCTTGTCCACATCCTTGAGAAATTCTGTAAGACAGGGAATGGCACGCTGGAAGTCCTCCTGTCCGTAATAAATTTCGGCGAGATAGAAATAGGCATAAATATCGTATGATGGACAACGTTCTACCACCTTTCTGAAACACTTTTCAGCCTCCTTAAAATTGGATTCGGTCTTTTTGAAATTTATCAGACCGAGCACATACATGGCATCCACGCATCCCGGATCGGACGTGAGCACATTCTTCATCGCAACACCAGATAGCGTATAATTCCCCTTTTTGAAAAGATCGATCCCGTCCTGGTATACCTTTTCGGTCTTTTTCGACAAGACTGCCTTACAGGAATCCTGGCCTGCCAACGGTAAGGATAAGAGAACCGGGAGAATAAGCAGAAACACTCTGAGTGCTGCAGCCAGGCGTGACATGGGGGCAATTTTTGTCAAAGGTATGATGAATTGTGCTAATTTTACGCTTCGTTATGACCCTTTTAAGGATGACAGAAAAATTTACTTAAGAATATGAAAATCAGAAAAATAGTTATCCTTGTTCTGTGTTTGGCACCTGCATGGGCAATATTTGCCCAAACACCAATTCCGAATTCGGGGTTCGAATCGTGGACCAGTTACGGAAGTTACTCGAATCCTGATGGCTGGGATAGCCCCAATGCCGAGCTGATGGCCATCCCATTTTTCGGAGTTGCCGTGGTATCCAAAAGTACAGATAAGCATGGAGGTCTTTTTTCTGCGAAGCTGGAGTCAAAGCACATCACACTTCCACCGCTGGATGCCCCTGGATTTATCATTACGGCAAACCTTACGCTCGATATCGCGTCGATGTCATATACCATTTCGGGCGGCGTTCCCATCACCGATCAGCCAAGCCATCTGACCGGTTTTTATAAGTTTCTTCCAAAAGGCGGGGATTCCTGTATTATCGGTATCGGTCTGTTTAAAACAACTGCCGGCGTTCGCGACAGTATCGCCCATGGTGAATTTACCACAAAGGACACGGTTTCCGACTGGACTCCTTTTTCGGCATGGATCGATTATGACACGGTGGTAAATCCTGATACCATGCAGGTGTATGCGATCTCCTCCGCCCAGGAGGTGATGAACGCCGGCACCGTGCTGTATGTCGATGATGTTGCACTCGACTACATCACCGGCTATGATGAAAAGGATCCGGCTTCGGGGATCAGGGTTTTTCATGACCTTGAGACCAGTCGCCTGCTTCTGTTTTTTGATTTCCCGGTGGCCGAACCTGTAAGCGTTCATCTTTTCAACATGACCGGCAAACAGGTCTGTAACCTTGCACCGGAGTCGTTACAGACCGGAAAGCGGGTACTTTACCTTACCGGTCTTCCACGGGGTATCTATATCCTCGAAATCCTTCATGGGAATAAAAAGTTTACGAGAAAGTATTTCCTGAGTAATTGATCAACAAGGTTAAGTTCGTTCTCAAATTTCAACACTCAAGTTCCATTTATGTCAGATTTAAATGTTACCGTAGGACTTGTTCAAACTGCCTGTGGACCGGGCAAGCAGGAAAATATTGACAAAGCTGTCGCAAAGGTCAGGGAAGCTGCTGCGTTGGGCGCCAACATAATCTGCCTTCAGGAGCTTTTTGCCTCCATCTATTTCTGCTGGGAGGAGAATTATGGGTATTTTGACCTTTCTGAATCGATTCCGGGACCGACCACCGCTGTTTTCCAGGCTCTGGCGCGTGAATTGGACGTGGTGATCATCGCCTCTCTGTTCGAAAAAAGGGCAGAAGGCGTGTACCACAACACCATCGCCGTGATCGATGCCGATGGGAAATACCTTGGGAAATACCGTAAACACCATATTCCCGACGATCCCGGTTATTATGAAAAGTTTTATTTTTCTCCGGGAGATACGGATTACAAGGTGTTTGATACAAAGTACGGCCGCATCGGAACACTGATATGCTGGGATCAATGGTATCCGGAGGCCGCCCGCATCACCAGTCTCCTTGGCGCCCAGATAATATTTTATCCTACGGCAATAGGATGGGCGGCGTCGCAGGGCGACGATGTTAACCGCCAGCAATACCAGGCCTGGCAAACTATTCAGCGTGGTCATGCCATTGCCAACGGCGTGTTCGTGGTGACGGTTAACCGCACCGGACAAGAAGGGGAGATGAATTTCTGGGGTGGTTCGTTTGTTTCCGATCCCTTCGGTGAAGTACTTTACGAGGCGCCTCATGATGAAGAAGATATCCATGTTCACGAGCTTCAACTGGGCCGTATCGGCGAAATCCGTGTACACTGGCCCTTTCTGCGCGACCGTCGCATCGACAGTTACGGGCCGATACTGAACAGGTATCTGGATGAGGGGGAGAGTTATGAGTGAAGAGTTAAGAGTTAAGAGTGAAGAGTTAAGAGTGAGGAGTTAAGAGTGAAGAGTTAAAATGAAAATGAAAATGAAAGAAGACAGACCTGTTCCCGGATCGCTGGGGTATCAGTTTCCGGCTGAGTGGGCCCCGCACAGGGCCACCTGGCTCAGCTATCCGCATGAAGATTCATACTCCTGGCCGGGAACCCTGGATCGGATTTTTCCGTTCTACAACCGGTTCATCAGGGAGCTTTCCCTTGGTGAGCAGGTGTGCATCAATGTGCGTGACGAACAGCTGAAAGCGAAGGTTGCTGCTGACCTCGATGCCATCGGAACCGACCTCTCGAAGATCAATCTGCTGGTACATCCCACAAACGATGCCTGGTGCCGCGATCATGGTCCGGCATTTCTGCTGAACGAACAGGCAAAGGAGCGGAAGGTGATTGTGAGCTGGAAATACAATGCCTGGGGAAATAAATATGATCACGACCTGGATGAACGGATTCCGGGCCTGGTGGGCAACTTCCTCGGACTGCCTGTCTATTATCCCGGTATCGTGATGGAGGGCGGAGCGGTAGATTTTAACGGCAATGGCACATTGCTTACCACCACGCAGTGTCTGCTGCACGAAAACCGCAATCCCGGACATTTTCAGCATGAGATCGAGGAGTACCTCCGGAATTTTTACGGTGTGAGTCAGGTCCTGTGGCTCGATGAAGGGATCGAAGGCGATGATACGAATGGCCACATTGACGACATCACCCGTTTCTTCCGGGAGGATGCTGTGGTTACGATGGTAGAACCCAACCGTTCCGATGCAAATCACACGATCCTTGAAGCGAATCTGAAAATGTTGAAGGGTTTCCGCCTGAGTAACGGCAAACAACTCGACATTGCCGAAATCCCCATGCCCAAACCGGTGATTTACAAGGAACAGCGTCTGCCTGCCTCGTATGCCAATTTCTATATCGCCAACGACCGGGTTATTGTTCCAAATTTCAGGTGCAGGGAGGACGACAAGGCCATGCAGATCCTTCAGGAGTGTTTCCCCGGCAGAAGTATCATCGGAATCGATTCGGTCGAAATTATTTGGGGACTCGGATCATTTCACTGCCTTAGTCAGCAGGAACCGCAGTAGGTGGTCGGCCACCGTGAGCGCCGCCATGGCCTCAACAATCGGAAGCGCCCGTGGAACCACGCACACATCGTGCCGCCCTTTGCCTTCAAGGGTAACCGGCACGCCTGAAACATCCACAGTTTGCTGGGGTTTCATCAGGGTGGCGACGGGTTTGAAGGCAACGCGAAAATAGATATCCATACCGTTTGTAATACCTCCCTGGATGCCGCCGGAATGGTTGGTTTTTGTTTGAATGGCACCTGCATTCATTACAAAGCGGTCGTTGTGTTCTGAACCTTTCATGGCAGCACCGGCAAACCCGGATCCGTATTCAAATCCTTTGACGGCGTTGATGCTGAGCATGGCTTTGGCCAGGTCGGCCTGGAGTTTATCAAACACAGGTTCGCCCAAACCCGCCGGAACTCCGGTTACCCGGCAGGAGATGATGCCGCCCGCCGTGTCGCCTTCAGCTTTCAGTTTTGCCAGATACGATTCAATCTCCGGTGTCAGAAGCACTCCGTCAACTGTTTTTTCTTCTGCTGTTCCGGATTGCAGGGATGGAACTGAAAAAGGTCCGATCTGGCTGATAGTTGCCGTAACCTCAACTCCCCTTTCACGCAGCAACAGCTTTGCAAAACCACCGCCAGCCACACGCGCCAGGGTTTCGCGTGCCGATGACCTTCCTCCGCCACGCGGATCGCGGAATCCGTACTTCTCCTGGTAGGTGAAGTCAGCGTGTGATGGCCGGTACGCCTTGTTCAGATGATCGTAGTCGGCTGGTTTCTGGTCGTAATTGTAAACGAGAAAAGCAATCGGTGCGCCTGTTGTTCTTCCTTCAAATAATCCCGACAGGATTTCGAGTTTGTCTTCCTCTTTTCGGGTGGTGGCATAATCTCCGTAACCAGGCCGGCGCCGGTTCAGTTCTGATTGAATAAAATCAAGATCAATGGGGAAATTGGAAGGAAATCCGTCAAGCACACCACCTACCGCAACTCCATGAGATTCGCCGAAAGTTGTGAGAACAAGGGCCCGTCCAAACGCGTTGCCACCCATGCTTTAGGCCATCTGTTGTTTAAGGATCTTCATCTTGGCTTCCAGCACCTTCAGCTCGCTCTTTGCTTTGTTGATCTTGTTTTCGAACTCCTCTTTCACGACCAGTGCGCTCTTGGATTTGGCAAAGAAACCGATGTTGTTCTCCCAGAGGTTGATGTCTTCCTTCATCTTGGTGATCTTGATGGCCAGGAATTCACGTTCCCGGGTCATAACCCGACGTGCATTGGGGTCGTTCTTCATCCCCTCGAACTTGGTTTGGAAAGTGAGTGCGGTGATCTCTACTTCACTGATTTTCAGCCTGTCGAGGTGTTCGTTTACCAGGGTCCGGAATTCGTTCTGGAGTTTGTCTTTCTCTTTGATGGGGATATGTCCGATCTCTGTCCATTCACGCTGAAAATTTTTCAGCACCTCCAGGTTGGCGGTTTTGTCATCACTGAAAGCAAATTCACGCAGCCGTTTCATTACATCCAGTTTCTTGTTCAGATTTTCTTCCTCGTGGCTGCTTATGGTGCTGAAATAGTTAGACTTAGTGGAGAAGAATTCGTCGCATGCAGCACGGAAACGTTTCCATATCTTGTCGCTGTGCTTTTTAGGGACAGGACCGATTTTTTTCCATTCACCCTGAAGCCGGATCAGTTCGTTGGTTGTTTTTTTCCAGTCGGTACTGGTCTTTAATGATTCAGCCTGCATACAAAGCTCAACCTTGAGGTTGTAGTTGTGCATTTGCTGCTCTTTCAGCTTGTCAAAATAATCCTTCTTTACCGTGAAGAAAGAGTCGAGACTGGTTTTGAATCTTGTCCAGATCTCATTGTTTATCTTTTGCGGAACCGGACCGATGCTTTTCCAGATTTTAAGCAGGTCGTTCACTTTGTTGGTGTTCTCCTGCCAATCTTTGATTGAATCATTTTTCAGATTAAGCACCTCTTCCGCCTGTTCGCACAAAGCGGTTTTTGTGTCGAGGTTCTTCTTCTGGTCCTCCTCAATGATGGTGTAATGTTCGCGCCGGCGTTCGTTGATCTTGTCGGTGGCAGTTTTAAATCGTTCCCATATCTCATCTTTCTTGTCGGCGGGCACGGGGCCGATCTCTTTCCACTCTTCGTGGAACTTCTGAAGCTTCTTAAATGTCTTAAGAACAGAGGTTTCCAACAGTAACTCTTCGGTATGCTCGCAGAGGGATATCTTGGCCTCAAGATTCTTTCTCAGGTCAAGGTCTTTGAGCTCTTTGTTCAATTTTACCTTTTCGAAAAATTTCTCTACGTGAAAATGGTAGTTCTGCCAGAGGTTGTTGATCTCCCCGCGGGGTACCATGCCAACCTCTTTCCAGCGTTCCTGGAGATGTTTGAACTCATCGTAGGTTTTCTTCAGGGTCTCCTCAGAGTTGATGAGGGTTTTCAACTCTTCAAGGATGTGCTGTTTCTTCTTCAGGTTATCCTGTTTGATTTTCTCCTGTTCCTCGGAATGGCGGGCCTTGTTGGCACGGTATACCGTGAAAATCTCGTTGAATTTAATATCCAGTTCGTCTTGCTCGGCTGGAAGTTCTTCTTTGGTCTCCCCCTCTTCAGTCACTTTATTTTCATACTTCAGCAGGGCTTCGTCCTTGGTCTTTTTCTGGAACGCAATCCTGATCAGAGATATCTGCGTTTTAACAGTACTGATCTCCTGTTCGGTAACTGCCTTCTCCAGAAGATCGACCAGTTCGGCCCGGGTAAAGCTGTTGAAATCAACCGCTCCGTCATGAACCATCTGGGCTGCAAGTTCTTCATGAAGTTCCTCAAAATGTTCCTCAAGGTGTTCGTCAAGGTGCTCCTCGGATCCCGGTAAAACAGATGCTTCTACAGGTTCGGTGATCGGTTCTTCAATTACTTCGGGTTGATCTGTAGTCTGAATTGACTCAGTAGGAAGAAGTGTTTCTGTAAAATCTGCTGTAATGTTAACAGGCTGAGCATTCTCCTCCTGCCCGGAAGTGATTTCCTGGTCAGGATTCTGATGGGTGTTTTCAGTAGTTTTCATTCTTGGTTGATGATGCGTTTATGTACTGTTATTGAGCGAGTCCGACAGAAGCCGGTATTGTTTTTTTAGTATGGATTGCAAAGATATGAAATATTTATTACATGTTATGGAAGGGCCCTTCGGTTGAAGATGATATATCCGAAATTGAAGTTGAGGGTCCACGATTCAGATTGCTTGTCGTAGTAATTAACGCCAAGGCTTAGCGGGCCAAGCGGACTGTTATATACCACGGAGGTGGAGGCCATGTATGCACGGTCGCTGAATTTGGGTCCCAGATACGCATTGTTGTTGTCGGAACTGCCGAGAATTGCCCGGTAAGGCTGGAAAATGTATCCTTCAAGTCGGTATTCAACTTTCTTGTAAATACGTACAACTGCTTTCAGACCAGCTGCAGTCCAGTTGTTTGCACGAAAGGCAGGAAGGAAATAGGCCTGGCTTTCCGGCAGGGGCTGGAAGGCGGGTGCATAGATAAGGCTGGAGGTGTAATTTGAGAACAGGGGTTGGTTGGAGAGCATGCCTTCACCATAGAAACCGAATTTCACCGGCCCCAGCGATTCAAAATAGTTGTCGTAAATGAGCCGAAGCTGGAACCAGTTACGGTATTGCGTTACCGGGACCTGGTTGTGTGTCGTCGAACCCGGGAGCATATCCTCTTGTCCGTTAACATAAGCAAGCGATAGCTGGAGTTTTACGCCGGCACTTGCAAACTGTTTTCGGTTCAGACTGTTAAGTTCAAAAGTGAGCACCGGAGAGCCGAAGTTGAAACTGGTCTGATCGGCTGTATCGCTTCGTGAAAACAGATTCGACTGATAATATTTATTGTTGGTGAATGCATAAATGATTCCCAGTGACAGTTTGCCTGAATTGGAGGTGGGTATTCCCGTGGTAAGGTTCCCAAAGTACTCACTTTGAATAATATAATTGGGGGTCTTGTCCTCGAAAAAGAACATGGAACGATTGAAATATTCCATGTGGTTATAGACATAATTTACTTCAAGAAACCACGGGGTGAGGGAGTTGAAATCGATGCGGCCGCCAACCTTGGCCGAGCTGTATATCTTTCCGAAGTAACCGTTCAGATTAAAATGCAGTGCATTTGTCCATAGGTATTTGTATTGCAGCTCAATGAAACCGAAATTGATGTTGCCGAGGGAGAAGTTTCCGCCGAACTGTGCACCGAAATTATTGGTTCTGGTTATGTCGAGAAAGAGGTCATAAAATCCGGTTCTGGGATTGTAGCGGGCCACCGGCGAAATGCTTTTGATAAAACCGTCGTCGATCAACCTGAAATATTGGGTGCGAAGCTCATCGATGCCCACCGTTTTTTCTCCATGTTTCAGCTGCCTCGTAACATAACCTTGCTGGATCTTGTTAAGCCCGGTAATGTGAATTGAATCAAACCTGACCTCTTTTTTACGCCCATTGAATTCAGCTCGTTTTAACGCCAGTTTTTCAGGACTGATGCTGTCATGAACGAAACGTCGTATTTTCTGAATGGAGCGCATGGTAGCCACATAACCACTGTCGGCCAGTACTTTCGTGTAGGTGAAGTCGAGCAGATTGATCCTCGGCAGTTTCGGAACGATCATGACAGAACCGGGAAAAGTAAGCGTGTCCGTTTGTCGTTCCATGAGCATTGTAAGTAATTGTGAAACAACATCATCACGGTCGGGTTTGTCATAGCGTTGGGCCACCCTGCTACCGATGATCACGTCGGGACGAAAATCTTTCTGAGCCACATCCACCGGGAAGTTGTTGTACATACCTCCATCGTAAACCAGTTTGCCATTCAGCACCACCGGAGTATACACAAGCGGAAGGCTCATGGATGCACGCACCGCTGTGTTCAGATCGCCTTTTCGCAGAACGACGGCTTCGGTGGAATCGATGTCGGCGGTAACACAGCGAAAGGGAACCATCAGCTTATCGAAATTTCCGCTGCAAACTGCATTGGCCGGCGACAGCAGCTCCATAAGACGGAAATCGATCTCATAGGTCTTTATCAGCTGTGTTGGCAGGAGCGAGGTAAGTTTCTTGTTAAAATCAAAGTTGGTCGATATCCAGGATGCATTTGGATCTTCCTTGCGATAAAAATAGATATAGTGCTGATCCATGATCCCCATGGCCCATCGCTGGAAATCTTCCGAACTCATCAGCTGCTCCATCTCATCAGGAGAATACCCGCTGGCATAAAGCGCTCCGATAACGGCTCCGATAGAGGTTCCTGCAATATAGGAAATGGGTATTTGCTGCTCCTCCAGAGCCCGGATAACGCCGATATGCGCTCCCCCTCGTGCCGCCCCGCCCGACAACACCAGTGCCACGCGCTGACCACAGGCAGAGTTGACAATTAAAAATTGAAAGTTGATAAAAAAAAGAAGAAAAAGACCGAAGAGTTTCCGGGGTGCCATTAAATTTTTTCCAGCGCCTGCTCCAGGTCAGCGATGATGTCTTCCACATCTTCAATTCCTATCGAAAGCCTTACCAGATCGTCGGTGATGCCGCCGGCCTTTTTGGCTTCTGCAGAAAGCTTTGAATGGGTCATCGAAGCAGGGTGCTGAATCAATGTTTCGATACCACCGAGAGAAACGGCAAGAACACAGAGTTGAACATTGTCCATCAGTGTTTTACCGGCATCCAGCCCGCCCTTGAGTCCGAAACTGATCATGGCACCGGGCCCGCGCATTAGTTTTTTTCCGAGCTCATGCTGTGGATGCGATTTCAGTCCGGGATACATGATCCAGGCAATCTTAGGATGTTTCTCAAGATAATCGGCCACTTTGATCGAATTTTCCTGGGCCCTGTCAATACGTATACCCAACGTTTTCAGTCCCCGGCGAACGAGAAATGCCTGGTTGGGGTCCATGTTGCAACCCATGGTAACCATCATTGGCCGCAGTTTTTTGTAATGCTCTACGGTACGGGTAACAATGATGCCTCCGACAATATCGGCATGTCCGTTAAGAAACTTTGTGAGGGAGTGAAGCACAATGTCAGCTCCCATGTCGAGCGGGTTCTGAAGGTAAGGACTGCAGAAAGTATTATCGACGCAGACCGGGATGTTATTCTTGTGTGCAATTTCCACGATGGCCGGGATGTCGGAGATGCCGATGGTAGGATTTGCCGGTGTTTCAAGATAGATCAGCGCGGTGTTTGGCCTGATGGCAGCTTTAACCTGTTCCAGATCGGTGGTGTCGACATAGGTCGATTCAACCCCGAAACGGGCAAAGGCACCTTCGATGATGCCGCGGGCGGGACCATAAATTGCATTGTGGCTAACGATGTGTTTCCCGGCGCCGAGGTATGCCATGTAGACTGTGCTCACAGCTCCCATGCCCGAAGAACAGCCGATGCCGTCGTAACCATGCTCAAGATCCGCGATGGCCAGTTCAAGGTCGCGGATGGTCGGGTTACCGATTCGGGTATAGATAAACCCGTTGCTCTCGCCTGCAAAACAGGCAGCGCCATCGTCAGCATCTTTAAATGAAAAGGTGGAAGTCTGGTAAATGGGTGTAGTTACGCTTCCGAGCGCATCTTTCGGCCCACCGCTGTGTATCAGTTTGGTATTAAATCCTTTTGCCTTGTGTTTCATATCTCGTTTTAAATTTTCACATTTCACTCTTCACTCTTCACTCTTAACTAACCCTCACCACCTTCACCTCCGAAACAATATTCTCCTTCAGATGTCGCTTCACGGCACACTGAGAGGCAGCGGCACTCACGGCATTGTCATATTTTTCAGGGAATTCTGCCGGTACATTGATATCGATCTTAAATTTGGTGATCTGCTTGATGGTCTGGTCGTAATCCCAATCCATGTTCACAGTGATGCCTTCGGTCGGGATCTGGCGCTGCAGGCAGAACGACTGCACATAAACTCCGGCGCAGGCTGCCAGCGACGAAAGAAACAGGGTGAAAGGGTCCGGGGCGCTTGCTTCACCGCCGGAGTTGATCCCCTGATCGGTCTTTACGGTAAAACCTTTAACAAGCACATCAACCTTGCGGCCGCCGGAATAAACTGTAGTTATCATGGATAAAATTGTTTCTATGTATGGGTGAAACCACAAAAATACTACTTTTCTCGGAATTGCTGTGTTACCGCTTAAGGAACTTCCGGGAAAGGTTGATCTGGTAATCGAAAAAAATCCGAATATTGGCTGACAAGCAGGTGATCAGGACGAATAAAAAGATAAGTCCTGGAGGTATAACAGACATCATTATGAATCAATCAAAGCACCAATTTAACAAAGTTTTCCTGAAAAATATCCCTTTTGTCGAGAAAACATGCGATCAGAACGAATAGCCTGCCACTGATTCGCAATTATGAATAAATTTGTTCATTATCCGTTAACATTTAATTCAAATTCAAATCCACTGATACATGAAAAAACTTTTGCTGACTTTAACTGCCATGCTTATGCTGAGCACCATCAATGCACAGGATGAAGCCAGGCTGATGCGTTTTCCGGCCATTCACGGGAACCAGATTGTGTTCACGTATGCCGGTGACCTCTACACTGTTGAAAAAGCCGGAGGAACGGCAAGGAAACTGACCAATGATGAACTGGGTTACGAGATGTTCGCCCGTTTTTCGCCCGATGGTAAACAGATCGCCTTTACCGGCCAGTATGATGGAAACACCGAGGTTTACCTTATGCCCGCTGAAGGAGGTGTGCCAAAGCGTCTTACGTATACGGCTACCCTGGGTCGCGATGATATCTCCGACCGTATGGGCCCCAACAACATCGTCATGACCTGGCGCGACAACGAGAATGTTGTCTTCCGGTCGCGCAAACAGACCTTCAACGATTTCAAGGGACAACTTTTTCTGGCCAATGTGAACGGCGGCCTGGTGGAAGAACTCCCGCTTCCCTGCGGCGGATTTTGCACCTATTCGCCCGACAAGTCAAAGTTGGCCTTTAACCGCGTATTCCGTGAATTCCGTACCTGGAAATATTATAAAGGAGGGATGGCCGACGAGATCTCGATCTACGATTTCAAAACGAAACAGACCGAAGCCATCACCAGCAATGTTTTCCAGGATATTTACCCGATGTGGGCAGGTGATAAGATCTATTATGTGTCGGAGCGTGAACGGCCAACCAACCTTTACTGTTACGACCTGAATACAAAGGAGACAAAAAAAGTGACCGATTTCAAGGAGTATGATATAAAGTTTCCGTCCCTGGGAGATAATGCCATCATTTTCGAAAATGGAGGATTTATCTACACCTTCGATCTGGCTACCCAAAAAACCCAAAAAGTGGTTATCCGCATTGTTAATGACCTCATCACGGGTCGCAGTCAAATGAAAGATGCTTCGAAATTTATCAACTCCGCCAGTATTTCTCCCGATGGAAAACGCATCGCTTTCGATGCCAGGGGCGACATCTGGACAGTGCCTGCCAAAACGGGGATCACCCGCAACCTTACAAAATCTCCCGGCGTCCATGATCGTGAAGTTGCCTGGTCGCCCGATGGGAAATGGATCTCCTTTATCTCGGATAAAACCGGTGAAGATGAGATTTACCTTGTTGCGCAGGATGGCAGTACCGAACCTGTTCAGCTCACTAAAAACGCAGATACCTATAAATATGGAATGATCTGGTCGCCCGACAGCAAAAAACTGGTTTGGTCCGATAAAATGCTGCGCCTGCAGTGCATCGACATTGACTCGAAGGAGGTTACCCTGTTGGATCAGTCGAAGAGCTGGGAATTCAACGATTTTGCCTTTTCACCCGACAGTAAGTGGCTGGCATACGTGTTCCCGAACCGCCGTACCACATCACAGATCTACCTTTATGAACTCTCCACGAAAACAAAGACTCCGGTTACCGATACCTGGTACGATTGCAGCAATCCGACATTCAGCAGCGACGGGAAGTACCTGTTTTTTACCTCCAACCGTGATTTCAATCCAACCTACAGCTGGACCGAGTGGAACCATTCCTATTCCGATATGACTCGGGTCTATTTTATTACCCTGGCCAAATCTACCCCGAACCCCTTTGCTCCGGAGAATGATGAGGTGGCCCTGAAGAAAGATGAGAAGGCCGCGACTGAAGGGAAGCCTGATACAAAAAAGGATGGCAAAAAGGAGGAGAAAAAGGAAGAGAAAAAGGAGGGCGATGCAAAGAAAGACAACACTGTGAAGGTTGATCTCGATGGAATTATGAGTCGTATTGTTGACCTTCCGGTGGAGGCAGGCTCGTACTTTGGCGTAGATGCCGTTGACGACAATGTTTATTATGTGAAAGGCAGCCACAATGGCCGGCCTGCGCTTATGATGTATAACCTGAAAGACCAGAAGGAGAGTAACCTGGGCGAAGTTGGCGGTTATGAGATCTCTGCTGATAATAAAAAGATGCTTGTGATGGATCGTGGTAAGTACGGTGTGATAGACCTCCCGAAGGGTGGCAAGATCGATGTGAAAGACTGGGCCGATCTTTCGAACATGAAACTGATGATCGACCTTAAGGCCGAATGGAACCAGATCTACGAAGAGTCTTGGCGCCAGATGAAATATTTCCTGTATGCGCCGAATATGCAGGGTGCCGATTGGCCGGTGGTGCGGAAAAAGTATGAAGCGCTGTTGCCTTACGTAAACAACCGCAATGACCTCAACTATATCATCGGCGAAATGATTGGCGAGATCAGCATCGGTCACTCCTATGTAAGCGGTGGCGACAAGCCTCAGCCGGTTCGTATCAAAATGGGACTCCTGGGTGCAAAACTAAGCCGCGATGGCTCGGGTTATTACAAAATCGATAAAATCCTGCAGGGGGAGAACTGGACCAGCAATGCCCGATCACCGCTCACCGAGCTCGGCGTAGATGTGAAAGAGGGTGATTTTATCGTGGCCATTAACGGCAAGTCGCTCAAGGATGTGAACGATATAAACACCCTCCTGGTGAATACTGCCGGAGCACAGGTGGAATTGACAGTAAACGCAACCGCTTCCGCGACCGGCGGGCGTAAAGTAATTGTGGTGCCCACCGACAATGAGGCACAACTTTATTATTACACCTGGGTGCAGAATAATATCAGGAAGGTATCCGAAGCCAGCAATGGCGAGATCGGTTACATTCACATTCCCGACATGAGCGCTGAGGGGTTGAATGAGTTTGTGAAGTATTTCTACCCTCAGCTCACGAAACGCGCCCTGATCATCGACGACCGCGGCAATGGCGGGGGCAATGTCTCCCCGATGATCATCGAACGTCTCAACCGTGAGATGACCATGATCAACATGGCGCGCAACACCGAAGGTTCACCTGGCCGCCTTGAAATGCAATGGGGCCCGAAATGCATCCTCATCGACGGGTACTCTGCCTCCGACGGCGACCTATTTCCCTATCAGTTTAAAAAGCTTAAGATTGGTAAAGCCATTGGCAAGCGCACCTGGGGCGGGGTTGTGGGCATCCGCGGTTCGTTGCCATTTCTTGACGGCGGGCAACTCATGCGACCGGAGTTTGCACCTTACGACACTGAAGGAAAGAACTGGATCATCGAAGGTCACGGAGTCGATCCTGATATTGAGATCGACAACGATCCTGCAAAGGAATATGCAGGTGAAGACCAGCAGCTGAACAGGGCGATTGAACAAATGAAAGAGGAGTTGAAAACCTGGCCAAAAGAGTTGCCCGGTATGCCTCCGTTCCCCGATAAAACCAAATAGCAGCGGAATATCCTTCTTGCTTCAGACACAAAAGACCAACAACAATCCTGATGGATTGTTGTTGGTCTTGTTTTTAGAAACCGCTGTGCTGATGCTGCTTATGAACCGATTGTTCGGCATAATGTGTTAATCCTGTAAAGTCGATCACAACAACAGGTTCGTTCCCGACAACCCAGGCATCATGCCCCGGAGGAACTACGCCGACGTCGCCCGGCCCATATTCCTTTTCGGTACCGTCGTCCATTTTTACACGCAATCTTCCCGATATATGATATTGAGTATGGGGTGCCCGGCAACTCTCGGTTTTAACAATTGGCTTGACTGCTTCTGACCATTTCCATCCCGGATTGAAGGTCCCTTTCCCGAATGTTATATCTCCAATGGTCACCAGCTCCACTTTGCCTTTTGGAAATTCGCGAATTTCCTCCGGGTGATTCAGGGTCTTTTTTTCTATTGTTTCCATAACATAGCTATTTAATTATAAATTAGACTAAATAAATACAAAGATACATCAAAGGAAGCCTGAAGAGGTAATTATTTTTTCTCCGGAAGTTCTCAGATTTATCGATGATGTTGCTTTTCGTAGCAGTTAATGCGCTAATTTTGCATACAGGCAATGAATGGCAAAATTGGTCTTCCTACCTCCTGTTTATTGTCCCGAAATGACAAAATAATCTGTAATCTGAAACACCATGAGAACATATTTTTCGATCGTTATATCCTTGATGCTGGCCTTCTCCGCTTCGGCGCAGATTGCCCCCCACAAGTTTTTTGTTGCTTTTACCGACAAAAATGGCACTCCCTACACGATTACTCACCCGGAAGCCTTTCTCACCCAGCGTTCTATCGATCGCCGCAACAAACAGGGAATTGCCGTGGTTGAGGATGATTTGCCGGTAAATCCGGTTTATATTACCACCGTAAAAAACCTTGGTGTGTCGATATTGAATCCTACCAAATGGTTGAACGGCGTTACGGTGCTGGCTGCAGACACTTCGGTTATGGCCGCTATCCGGGCATTGCCGTTTGTTGTAAAGGTTTACAAGAGCACAGGGGGCGGGAAGCAGACGCCCGGTTTCGATCAGAAATTCAGACTCGAATCACAGATAAACCCGGTGATCAATGCCGCTCCGCTGAAATCGTTCAGTACAGCCTCCTCATATAATTACGGAATATCCTACACCCAGATACACCAGGTAAAGGGTGATGCGCTGCATGGACTTGGTTTTCATGGTGAAGGGATGCTGATCGCCGTGCTGGATGCAGGCTTTCTTAATGCGAACTGGCTGCCCGCCTTCGACAGTCTGAGAACCAACGGGCAGATTCTTGGTACCAAAGATTTTGTGACTGCCGGCAATAATGTTTACAACGAATATTTTCATGGCATGTCGGTGCTTTCGATCATGGGCGGTAATGTGCCTGGCGTACTGGTTGGTACAGCCCCGAAGGCACACTATTGGCTGTTGCGTTCCGAAGATGCAAACACTGAAAATATCATCGAGGAGTACAATTGGGTTTCCGCTGCAGAATTCGCCGACAGTGTTGGTGCAGATGTAATCAATTCATCACTCGGCTATCAGACGTTTGACGATCCCAGGTACGACCACACCTGCGCCGACATGAATGGTCATTCAACGCCGAGCACCAGGGGAGCCAACTTCGCGGCAAGCAAAGGAATCGCCGTTATCAACAGCGCCGGAAATTCCGGAAATTCAGGCTGGACCTGTGTAGGCGCACCTTCCGATGGCGACCATGTGATGGCCATCGCAGCAGTTGATTCATTGGGAAACCGTGCCTGGTTCAGCTCTGAAGGTGTGGACACGTCGGGTCGAGTAAAACCCAATGTAGCCGGTATGGGTGTGGAAACCGTTGTCGCCAACTCTGATGGCAGTATCGGGCGGGGCAGCGGAACCTCCTATTCTTCCCCGCTGCTGGCCGGATTGGTGGCCTGCCTGTGGCAATCGCATCCAAACGTTACTAATTTCGAGGTTTACGACGCCATCCAGCGTTCGGCGAGCCAGTTTACGAATCCCGACTCACTGCTGGGTTATGGCATTCCTGATTTTAGCAATGCCTTCGTCGTTCTCTCGGTGGCCCAAAACGCCTCCTCGCTGAACTCAGTATTCCCCAATCCATTCACCGATCTGATCCAGGCAAAAATCAACCTGGTTCGTGAGGAACCTGTCGTGCTGACCTTGTTTGATCAATCGGGTCGAATTGTAACAAGCCGGTCGTTCAGCGGAATGCAGGGAATAAATACCCTGTTGCTGCCCTCGCTTTCAGGATTATCCCGCGGGGTATATTTTCTCAGGATCTCCGGCGTTTCCTACACCGAAACGCGAAAGATGGTGAAAATGTAACATTTGTCGGAGATAAACAATTTGTTATCTTTACGATGAAATCGCGAATGCATTTTTAACTGAGCCATCACCATGGCGGAGATCAAATACAGTACAATGCCCGTGACCGGCATGTCTTGTGCCAACTGTGCGGCCACAATTGAACGTAACCTCCGGAAGTTACCCGGCGTGGATATCGCCAATGTGGATTTTAACGGCGAAAAACTTTCCATCACGTTCGATCATTCGAAACTTTCCGAATCAGATATCATATCGACGGTAAAAAATCTTGGCTACGGCGTTGCCGTTGGGAAAACCGAACTGCCTGTAACCGGGTTGCACGACAACTCCGATGCACTGGTCCTGGAGAAACTGCTCCTCAAACAGCCGGGTGTACTTTCGGCAAACGTCAGTTATGCCTCAGAGCATGTTTCCCTTGAATTCATCCCCGGGATGACCGGGATCGGGGAACTTGCCGGGGTCATGCAGAAAGCAGGATTCTCGCTGGTACAGGCAGCAGGGGTTGATGAACTTGAAGATGTTGAAGCCCGGATTCGTTCGGGAGAGTTGAAGAAACAGAAACAGCTGCTTATAATCGGGATACTGTTCACACTCCCGCTTATCATCTACAGCATGTCGCGGGATTTTGGCATGCCGGGTTTTGCTTACGATCAGTTTGCCATGCTTCTTGCGGCCACAGTGGTTCAGTTTGTGGTCGGATGGCAATTCTACCAGGGTGCATGGAAAAGCCTGCGTGCCGGAAGTTCCAACATGGATGTGCTGATCATGATGGGATCGTCGGTTGCTTACCTTTCAAGCCTCTGCGTTACCCTGGGTTTGGTAAGCAGTGCGAATGTTTACTACGAAACCGGGGCCGCCATCATTACCCTGATCAGGCTGGGCAAATACCTCGAAGCCCGGGCCAAAGGACGTACTTCGCAGGCTCTTAAAGCCCTCATGGGTCTCAGGGCCAGAACGGCCAATGTGGTTCGGCAGGGAACGGAACGTGCCGTAGGAATCGATGAAGTGGTGGTGGGCGACACTGTGGTTGTTCGCCCGGGTGAAAAAGTTCCTGTCGACGGAATTATCAGCGAAGGTCGTTCAGCTTTCGAGGAATCGATGATTACCGGTGAATCCATGCCGGTTACCAAAGGGGTTGGCGATGAGGTGATCGGCGCCACCATCAACCGGGAAGGAATGATCCGCTTCGAAGCCACGAAAGTCGGAAAGAACACAGCGCTGGCACAGATCGTAAGGCTGGTGCAGGAAGCACAGGCAAGCAAGGCGCCGATCCAGAAGCTGACGGATGAGATCGGCCGTTACTTTGTTCCCATTATCATCGGTCTGGCTGCCATGACTTTTGCCGGTTGGATCTTCGTGGCCGGCACGAGTTGGACCATAGCCATGATGAACGCGGTGGCGGTGCTGGTTATCGCCTGTCCCTGCGCCATCGGTCTGGCTACCCCCACGGCCGTCATGGTAGGAACCGCAAAAGGAGCCGAAAACGGAATTCTTTTCAGAAACAGCGAAGCGCTGGAACGGGCCGGACGAATCAACATCGTGGTGTTGGACAAAACCGGAACAATCACCATGGGTACCCCGGAGGTAACCGACATTTTGCCGCTGCCGGGTTTCGATGCCACGGAAATCCTGGTGCTGGCAGCAAGCGCAGAACAGGGCTCGGAACATCCGCTCGGACGAACAATTGTGAAAGCGGGCAAGGAGCAGGGCCATGAACTCTACCCTGTTGAACAGTTCAGGGCAGTTTCGGGTTTTGGTATCCGTGCACTGGTAAACAACCGGTTTGTTGTGGTGGGTAACCTTCGGATGATGGAAAACGAAGGGATACTGGAACTGGGTATAGAAACCGGGCTTCTACGCCTTCAACAGGAGGGAAAAACGGTGATGGTCGTTGCCTCCGGGCCGGCCGCTGACGCGATGGCGGTGATGGGAATGATTGCTGTAGCCGATACGGTAAAACCCGGCTCAGCGGAAGCGATCAGTGATCTGTTCCGCCTCGGTCTTGAGGTGGTGATGATCACTGGCGACAACAAGTTTACCGCCGATGCGATCGCCCGGCAGGTAGGAATAACAAGGATATTCTCCGATGTGCTTCCGGGAGGAAAGGCAGCGGCGATCAAAACGCTGCAGGAACCCGGATCCCGGCCAAATTTACAACGCGCTGTGGTTGCCATGGTTGGCGACGGGATCAATGACGCACCTGCCCTTGCCGGGGCTGATGTGGGCATCGCCATCGGTACCGGCACCGACGTAGCCATGGCCACCGCCGGGATTACCCTTATCAGTGGCGATCTTCGCGGAGTAGGAAAGGCCATTGCACTTTCCCGTGGTATTTATCAAACCATCATCCAGAACCTCATCTGGGCCCTGTTTTACAACGTTGCGCTGATTCCCATTGCAGCTTACGGATTGCTTTTCCCGATGTTTGCAGCCGGTGCCATGGCGTTCAGTTCTATCTTCGTGGTCACGAACAGCTTACGGTTACGCCGTTTCAAAGTACAGACTTTCGCCCCCCGCAAATCCATTCCACGGCAACTCCTTGAACTCGTGCCGAGAATGCTGGCACCTGCCGTTGCACTTGCGGTACTAATCATTGTTCCGTTCCTCACCATGTCAGGGGGAATGAAAATCGAAAATACGATCGAAGCAAACATGACTCCTTTCCTGATGATGGTCATGTCTATCGCCAATGGTCTTATCGCCATATCCTATGCTTCAATACCCATTTTCCTGGTAGTCTTTGTCAGGAAAAGAAAGGACCTGCCTTTTTCCTGGGCTATCGTCCTGTTTGGGGCTTTCATCCTGTTTTGCGGAACCACACATTTTGTTCACATCATCGGTCTGTGGTGGAAAGTAGACTGGTGGCAGGCACTGGTTGACTCAATAACGGCCATGGTCTCCCTCGCCACCGCCATCGTGGTTTGGCCTATTCTGCCGAAACTCCTCTCCATTCCGAGCCCTGACCAACTGAGAATTCTCAACAGTAACCTTGAACAGGAAAAGAGCGCACTGGAGGAGGCGCGGGATGCGTTGCGGAAGGCTTATGCTGAGGTGGAACAACGGGTAAAGGAACGCACCGCAGAACTGGAGCAGGCAAACATCTCCCTGAAGATGGAGTATGAGGAAAGAGTGAAAGCAGATGCCGAGGTCGGGTTGCTGAATACCAGTTTACGGCAGCTGGTACAAACGATACAACAGCTGGCCTCAGCTCGCGACCTGCAAACCATCCAGGATATCGTAAAGGTCTCCGCCATGGCACTCGCTGAAGCGGATGGTGTTACTGTTGTTTACCGTGAAGGGGAGTTTTGTTATTATGCCGATGAGGAGGCCATCAGCCCATTGTGGAAAGGAATGCGATTCCCCATCGACAATTGTATCAGTGGCTGGGTGATTAAAAATAACCAGCATGCACTCATCACTGACATCTCCACCGACGAAAGGGTCCCCATTGAGTTCTATCGCGAAACGTTTGTGAAAAGTCTTGCCATGGTGCCCATTTGCACCCTGGAACCGATTGGCGCAATCGGAATCTACTGGGCAACTTCAGTTACTCCTTCCGAGATGGAGTTGTTGTTGCTTAAAAGCCTGTCTGACGCAACCGCCAGGGCAATCGAAAACGTCATGCTGTATGCTGACCTCGAACTGCGAGTTTCGCAACGTACAGCTCAACTTGAGATCGCCAATAAAGAGCTGGAGTCCTTCAGCTATTCAGTTTCCCATGACCTCAGGGCTCCCTTGCGGAGCATCGATGGCTGGAGTCTTGCACTGGTAGAGGATTGTTACGAAAGTCTCGACGAAAAGGGACATGGCTATGTGAACAGGGTGCGCAGTGAAACCCAGCGGATGGGGCAGTTGATCGATGATATTCTGAAATTGTCGCGGGTATCCAGGCTGGAACTGAATAAAACGAATGTCGATTTATCCGACCTTGCTCACCAGATTGTTACACGAATCCGGGAACATTATCCGGAACGCTGCGTAAACGTTGAAATACAACCCTTATTAACTGCCTTCGCCGATCTGCAGATGATTGAGATCGCCCTCACGAACCTGCTCGACAATGCTTTTAAATTTTCGGTCTACCAACCCGATGCAACCATTCGCTTCGGATCTGTGATTCAGGAGAATAAATTAACTTTCTTTGTTGCTGACAACGGAGCAGGTTTCGAAATGAAATATGCGAAAAATCTCTTTGGCGCTTTTCAGCGGATGCACAGACAATCCGAATTTTCGGGTACCGGGATTGGATTGGCAACGGTGCACCGCATCATTCAACGCCACGGCGGAAAGATCTGGGCTGAGGCGCAGGCAGGACAAGGGGCAACCTTCTATTTTACCATCATGTGATAACCATTAATCATAGCCATCATGCATCACGAAAACAGGGTAATTCTATTGGTTGAGGACAATCAGAGCGATGTCGATCTCACCATCCGGGCTCTTGAGCAGGAACATATTACGAACAAAATTGTGGTGGCTGAAGATGGCAGGGATGCGCTGGATTATCTTTTTGGCACGGGTATGTACAGCGGCCGTGATACAAGTGAACAACCAGCCCTGATACTGCTCGACCTCAAATTACCACGGGTTGATGGACATGAAGTGTTAAAGGAGATACGGGCGAACATAAATACCCGCCGCCTGCTGGTGGTTATCCTCACCTCTTCAAAGGAGGACGAAGATGTGGCCATGAGCTATGATCTTGGCGTGAACAGTTACATACGAAAGCCGGTGGATTTTATCCAGTTTGCACAAGCCATCAGGCATTTAGGGCTTTACTGGCTTGTTATCAATCAGATACCTCCTGAAAAGTAAGAGTATGGAAACACGCAAATTACCTATCAGGATCCTTTTGATCGAAGACAACGAAAGTGATGGAGCTTTACTGATAAGGCACCTTGAAAAATCAATTTTAGAAATTGACCATATTCGGGTGGAAACAGCCAGGGAGCTGAAGCAGGCCCTCGATAATCAGGTATGGGACATCATCATCTCCGATTTTAGCTTACCCCAGTTTGATGCTTATGCAGCCCTCGATATTTTGAAGGATACCGGTCTTGACATTCCGTTTATTGTCGTTTCCGGCACTATCGGCGAGGATACTGCTGTGAACATGATGAGGTCGGGCGCCCAGGACTACCTCATGAAAGGAAATCTGACCCGCCTGATTCCGGCCATCACCAGGGAACTTGCTGACGCACGGGTCAGGCTGGAACACAAACTTTCTGAGGTCGCCTTTCGCGAAAGCGAGGGCAAGTTCAGGGCGCTGTTTGAAAATTCTGTAGACGCTATCGGTATTTCGCTCAACGGAATTCATGTTTTGGTGAACCCTGCCTATGTTTCCCTCTTTGGATATGACCAAATCACCGACTTGATCGGAAAACCTGTTCTGGACCTGATCGCCCCGGAGGAGAAGTCACGGATCGCAGACTACATTCGAAGGAGACCCTCAGACCCTTCTACGCCCCATGAATATGAGACCCGGGGAATCCGTAAGGACGGAACGATCCTGGAATTGGATATCCGGGGGTCGATCCTTAAGATTGACGGTTCCATTCAAACCCTGGTCATTATCCGGGATATCACCTTGCGGAAAATGGCGGAGACCCAGTTGCTGGCAGCCAAGAAAAAGGAGGAGGAGTCGAGTTTGATGAAGTCAACCCTCATGATGAACATGAGTCATGAGGTGAGAACCCCGATGAACGCGATCATCGGATTTTCCACACTGATCAGTCACGAGTCGGGGGAATCCGATATCCGGTACATGGCGGAGAGGATAAGAATATCAGGTGACCGGCTGATGAAGACGCTCGATGATATTCTGGAATTGACACAACTGCAGTCTGGCCTCGAAACGCTGGAACTGAATGAAGTCAATCTTGAACTGGAACTTGCAGCAATAATGCAAAAATTTATTCCTGCGGCAGAACAGAAAAATCTGAAATTCAGGTTTCATACAGATGGGAAATGCTATGCAAATATCAATAAGCCACTCTTTGAAAAGGCAGTCGGAGAACTTTTGAACAATGCGATCAAATTCACCCTGGCCGGAGGCGTGGATGTTGAACTCAAACACCTGTTATCAGAGGAACGAAGAATTGCTGAAATCCGGATCCTTGACTCTGGCATCGGTATCGCAAAAGAGCATCATGCGAGTATCTTTGAATCTTTCCGGCAGGTAAGCGGGGGGTATGCCAGAAGTTATGAAGGGAGCGGACTTGGCCTGACCATTGCGAAAAAAATAGTTGAACTCTTTTCGGGCGACATCCGCCTTGAAAGCGTACCGGGAGCAGGAAGCACGTTTATCATTCAGCTGGATTGCATCGACGATGTGGTTAAATACCCGAATCAGCCGAAAATTTCTGCTGTTTCCGGGGAGGTAAAAGCAGGCAAGCGCAATGTCAAACCAAAAGGCAAGCCCGTTGTTTTGTTCGTGGAGGATAACGATGATAACGTTTATGTTACCGCCCAGTTCTGCGCAGAGGTTTGCGAAATCGATTCGGCCGCTACCGGGAAGGAGGCGCTTGATAAAATATATAACCGGTCGTATGACCTGATCCTCATGGATATAAAACTGGGTCTCGGAATCAATGGACTTGATGTAACCCGGCAAATAAGGGCGAATGCAAGTTATGACCACATTCCGATCGTAGCCCTTACAGGACTTACCGCACGGGAGGATGTAAACCGGCTGCTGTCGGGAGGTTGTGATTACTACCTGGGAAAACCCTATAATCGCCCGGAGCTGGTTGCACTGATCAAAAAAATCTTTGAAGATTAGCGTGGGATCTGTGATTTGTTGTATTCAGCAACCTGCGTGACCGCCACTTCGATCATTTGCTCCGGCGGCAGGCGTCCATCCAGCCAGTGGATGTAAAAGCCGTTCCTCTCCATGCGCCGGAACCACGTCATCTGCCGCTTGGCGAATTGGTGGACAGCCCTGTTGAGCGATTGAAACATCTCCTCCCGTGAAATTTCTCCCGTAACGTACCTGGCTCCGAATTTGTATTCGAGTCCGTAACGCATCAGCCTTTCAGGAGTGATCCCCAGGCTGATAAGGTGTCTGATCTCCTCCATCATTCCGAGTTCAAGCCTTTTTTCCAGTCGTTCGGTGATCCGTTTTTTAAGTAACCCCCGTGGAAAGCTGATCCCGATGATCAGGGATGCGATCTTCGGAAACGCAGGAGATTCATTGGCGGTCTGCTCATTGAGCCGGGCCTGGTGTTCGATGGCCAGCGCGGTGATCATTCGCTGCCGGTTTTCCAGGTCGGTGATGTTATGCAACTTCCGCTGTTTGCGGAGAAGGAGCTCCAGTTCCTCATCGCTCTGCTCAACCAGGGAGCGGAGGAAAGCCACATCGGGTTTTGCAGACACCAACCGGTAGCCTTTTAGCACCGCCTCCAGATACATTCCCGATCCGCCACACAGAAAAGGAAGTTTCCGGCGGGCATTGATATCGTTCCATGCAGTAAGAAAGTCCTGCTGGTACCTGAAAATATTGTATTCGGTTCCGGGTTCCTCAATATCGATCAAATGGTATGGTACAGCGACACCGCCTACTTTGTAATCATCGTAATCCTTCCCGGTGCCAATATCCATTCCACGGAAGATCTGCCTGGAATCGGCCGAGATCACCTCTCCGTTGAACCGGGAAGCCAGGTTTGCAGCCAGGTATGTTTTTCCTGAAGCGGTGGGACCGAGAATGGTTATCATGGACCGGTCAGTTGTCGAGCTGTTCAAATACCGAATTCTGACTTTTGTATTCAGGCACGATCTGCTTCATCTTCCGAACGATGTCGAGATTCAGTTTTGACGGGAGCATGGCAACGAGGTCGCTGATCTCACTGCTTACCTCGCTCAGGCTATATTCCCGCACTTTGGCGATCATGATGAGAGGATGATGCGTAGGCAGGGTGTTTTCGTTGATATTCAGCAGCTCTTCATAGAGTTTTTCGCCGGGGCGCAGACCGGTAAATTTGATCTGAATATCTTTTCCAAGAATAAGCCCTGAGAGCTGAATCATCTTTTTCGCCAGGTCGAGGATCTTCACAGGCTGGCCCATGTCGAAGATAAAGATCTCCCCGCCCCGGCCAATGGAGCCGGCTTCGAGCACAAGCTGGCAGGCTTCAGGGATGGTCATGAAAAACCGGGTGACCTCCGGATGCGTAATGGTCAGCGGTCCGCCTTTGGCAATCTGATTTCTGAAAAGGGGGATCACCGAACCGTTCGAACCGAGTACATTGCCAAACCGCGTGGTGATAAACCGGGTCTTCTTTTCGTGACCCATGGCCTGAACATAGATCTCGGCAATACGTTTGGAGGCACCCATCACATTGGTGGGATTGACCGCCTTATCGGTGGAGATCATGATAAATTTGCTGACGTTGAATTCAACCGACAGATCGGCCATGATCCGTGTACCGTTCACATTGGTGAGCACAGCTTCCGAGGGATTGCTTTCCATCATCGGAACATGTTTGTATGCAGCCGCGTGGTACACCATGTCGGGGCGGAAGGATTCAAATATCCGGCGCATGCGGGGCTCGTTGCAGATGTCGCAGAGGATGAATTCAACGGCTGCCCCGAGACTGTATTCGGGATATTCGAGTTCGAGATAATGAAGTGGCGTCTCAGACTGGTCGATAAGTACCAGCTGTTTTGGTGCGTATTTGGTTATCTGGCGCACTATTTCACTGCCGATGGAACCTGACGCTCCGGTCACCAGGATTGTCTTTCCGGCGATCTCACAGCCAATTTTCTCCTCATCGAGCCGGATCGGTTCCCGTTCGAGCAGCTCCTCGATGTTCAGTGTGCGTATCTGGTTAAAACTCAGCTCTCCGTTGATCCATTTGATGGGTGGCGGCACCGCAAGGACCCGGGTTCCGTAGTTGAGGCACTTGTTCACGAGGGTCTGCTTTTTCTCCGGATCAAAATGCATGATTGCCAGGATGATCTGGGCGATGGATTTCGATTCGAGCAGGCGGTCCAGTTTTTCGGGACTGAGGATGTCAACGCCTTCAAGTTTTTTACCTTGTTTGCTCTGATTGTCATCAAGAAAAGCAACGACCTTGTATTTTGTTCCTGCATCACGATCGAGGGTCCGTTTGGCGGTTATTCCTGCTTCACCCGCCCCATATATCACAACATTAACATGTTCTCCATCAGGGTGCTGAAATTCTAGAAAGGCCAGTTTGACAATAAGCCGGAAGGTGATCATGCCAAAGGAGGTCGCCAAAAAATCGATGATAATGACCGAGAACGGAATAAAAAAGTAGTGACCGATCAGGTAGAAAGTTGCCAGGTTTGTGATAATGAACGCGATACTCCCGGCAAGTACGGTGGCAAAGACCCGTAAGGCATCCCCGGTGCTCGTATACCGGATGATCCCGGCATAGGAGCGGGCGATGACAAAGCTGACCGAACGGACCAGCGCCATGTAGAGGAGAATTTGCGGCAAAGGTTTGAGTTCCGACTCCGGAATGGCAAAGTTGAATCTGAGCAGGTAGGCGAGGATCACGGCAAAGACAGCAATCAGGAGATCGATGAGGAAGATCAACCAGCGGGGGGTGTTTTGACGGGTTATTAACATGTGTCAAAATTAAAAAAATAATCGCGCCTACATATCAACAATTGACCCATTATATGAACAACGGTAAAGCCGCCATGCAATTTTTCCTAATTTTGTTCCGTTAATCGTAAAACCATTTTCATGAAGAATACTGCATTTACTAAATTTCACGAAGGTATGGGGGCCAAGATGGTTCCGTTTGCCGGATACTACATGCCGCTTCAATATGAAGGGGTTAATGCCGAACATGAAACAGTGCGCAAGGGAGTCGGCGTTTTTGATGTTTCGCACATGGGCGAATTCTGGGTGAAAGGACCGAAAGCACTCGAATTCATCCAGTGGGTCACCTCCAATGATGCTTCAAAACTTGTTCCCGGGAAGGTTCAGTATTCATGCTTCCCTAATGGCAAGGGAGGCATTGTGGACGATCTGCTGGTGTACATGGTGGATGCCGAAACCTACATGCTCGTGGTAAATGCTTCGAATATTGACAAAGACTGGGAATGGTGCAACAAAAACAACAAGGTTGGAGCCATCCTTTACAACGCATCGGATGAAATTGCCCAGCTGGCGGTTCAGGGACCGATGGCGCTTAAAGCCATGCAGAAGCTTACCGATACGACGATCACAGATATGGAATACTACACCTTCAGGAAGGTTACTTTTGCCGGCGTGAAGGATGTGATCTTCGCCACTACCGGTTATACCGGTTCCGGGGGTTGCGAAATATACATGGCAAACGAAGATGCTCCGAAAATCTGGAACGCGGTGTTCGAAGCAGGCAAGGAGTTTGGCATCAAGCCAATCGGACTGGCTGCCAGGGATACCCTTCGGCTTGAGATGGGTTATTGCCTTTACGGAAATGACATCAACGATACCACTTCACCCATCGAAGCCGGCCTGGGATGGATCACCAAATTCACCGATACCAAGGACTTTATCGATAAACCTTACCTCCTTAAGCAGAAACAGGAAGGTACAACGCACCGGCTCGTCGGGTTCGAAATGGTCGACAAAGGAATTCCCCGTCACGAATACGAAATTGTGGATGTAGCCGGGAACAAAATTGGCGAAGTTACTTCGGGTTCCATGGGACCGTCGGTAAAAATACCCGTCGGCATGGGTTACGTTCCCTCTGCACTTTCAAAAGAGGGCAGTGAGATTCATATTAAAATACGCGAAAAGATACTCAAGGCAAAAGTTGTTAAATTTCCGTTTTACAAAGGATAATGATACCGGGAACAGGAAAATTGAATCAGATTCCCATGACCTTTACTAATTTATAATTCATCAAATATTCAAATCATAATCGTATGTTAAAAGTAATCAGTCAGATCAAATCAATCCGCTGGCAACACGTAATGTTTGTTGCCCTTATTGCCATGATGGCAGTAGGCACCGATGGTTGTAAATCGACCGGTAAACTTTCGAAGAAGGAGCGTAAGGCGCAGATTGAAACAGCCAAAAAACAGCTGCAGGCTATCATCAACGGAACCACAACGCTTCCGTTAAATGAGCAGGACAGGCTGATCTCCGATATCATTAACAAGAACTTCAATGATGCTGCGTTGAATGAATTGATCGTACAGGCCACCCAGGTGGTTAAGAAAGCATGGGGCGATGCAGAGAAAGCGAAAGGGCAGAAGGTAGACCTCGCCAGGGCTGCGTTGCTCGACATGATTCTGAATAAGGATGACAAATCGGCCGATCAGCTTGAACGCGACCTGAATGCCATCAAGGCTCAGAATCTGAACGACGGAGAGATCAATGACCTCATCTCCCGGGTGGAGAAAAAGATACAGGAGATGCGAAACAATGGTTCGGGGGCCAATCTTCCCATCAAGACGCAACTTGAAAATTCATTTCAAACCATTGCAAATTCAGCAAAATCCGGCAACCTGACCCAGGCAGACAATACCATAAAGAGCACGCTTCAGTATTTCACCGGCGACGATGCACCTGTGCTGATCATCATCAGCCGGGAGGGTTCCCAGGTGGATTACGACAAACCCACGAACATCCGTCGTTATCTTGAATTCCTGAAGGACCAGAAAGCAAGCAAAAATGCCATCGATGCCATCATGACCGATTCAAACGGTAAGATTAAATCACTTGACTTAATTAAAAAGTAAAACATCATGAAGAAGATAATTTCATTGATCATATTGGCTGTGATTCTGGGAACCTCGGTAAAAGTCAATGCCCAGGATAATCTCTCTCCACAGCGAAAACAGGCCATCGACAGTCTGGCCCTGGAAAAGGTGCGTGACCTCAGTAAATATATCAGCCTCATCGGCGATAAAAAGACCCCCTGGTCTGATGCCCAGCGCGTTATAGAGCGTGCCGTTGAACTCTTTATGGAGAGTAGCGAAATCGGGGTTTCTTCGCTTGGTAAACAGGATGTGAATTATTACAAAGTTCGCGAGTACTTTGATCGCCTGATGCAACTGAATTATGACCGGGTCACCATCGACTGGTATAAGATTCAGTATGTGAGTGATCTTCAGCGGCAGCCCGACGGCACCTATGTTGGGGTTATTACCATTTACCAGCGCTTCCAGGGATTTGATAAGGAAAAGGGGTTGGTTTATGAAGATACTACCAAAAAGGATATCACCGTTTATGTGAAACGCAAAGAGACCCAGATTGGCGGCCGGTTGATCGGCTTCTGGGATGTAATGCTCGGTGATATCAGAGTTAAGGAAACATCGAAATAGCCCTGTTTTGCAAAGATTCCTCTGGATCTCTTTATTTTTCCTTCCGTTAATGAGCCTCGGACAAGGGTCCATTGGCTCATTTACGGGGGATGAAACGGTCTTTTATGCCCAAACCAAGCAGATGAACCAGTTTTTCCTCCGGTTCAATGCGGAGGAAGACTTCAAGGGAAAGCGTTATTATCCGGGCGAAAATGGTTACCGGGATCTGAAAAACCGCAAGAAATACCTCAACATACTGTTTGATAATTCAAGCCCCGTAATAAACAGCGACCTTAAGTTCGTTTTTATTGAGGAGGTCATGAACAAGAAAAATCCGGTTTACCTCGATTTTCAAAAACCGGGATGGTTTGCCGAAGTTACAGCCACCTTCCTTTACAAGCGGGAGAAAGTCAATATCATCATGTACCTCAAGATCGAGAAGCAGAATGGCGGGTACAAGTGGATGTTTTCCAATGTTTATTTCAATAAATTTGAGTCGTGGTTTACGCATGTCAACGATACGGCAAACCTGAAGTATTTCATTCACCCGATGAGCCACGAACTGGATTTCATGAACCTGCATAAGATTTTCCGGGAACCGGAAAAAATGGATTACTACCTCGAAAATAATTATACCCCCGACATGCTCGCATTGTTTGTGATGGAGCTGAAAAACGGCAACCTGAGCTTTGTTGAGGTCAACAGCGTGAAATTTCATATATTCCAGGTTCCGAACTGGTACTTTGAAGTCTCCTATTTTAACCGGAATGATGTCAATTCCGGCTGGCTTATCTCCAACCTCCTTCGGGTAACCGAAACGGAAAAAAAAGCGCTGCTGCGCCATTACACGCACGTAAACTAATTTCGCATGAGGAAAATCTCCCTTATTATCCTGATGGCGCTTGCCATCTGCCTGAACCCATCATTGGCGCAGAAAAAATCGCCTCCTAAAAAAACTGCGACGAAACCGAAAACCACTTCGTCAAAACCTGCCCAGAAAAAACCCGGCTCCGACAAGAATACCGTTACCCTTAAAGCCGGAACGATCCCGGCAACGAAAATTGATACCTTTAAGCAACAGGTTACTCCACTCGTTAATTTCTTTGTGAGCACGCTCAACTTCCTGGCCGACCCGAGGAATCCTGTAAATGAAAAGCAAACAGTGATAACTCAGAGTTATCTGAAATTTTGCTGGGATCCTGAGGTTCAGGTCGAAGACGATCTGGATGAAACCCGGCTGGTTCCGCTCTACAAAGATATGCCGGCTTACCTCACCGACGTTAGTTTCTTCTTCAAATCGGCACGGTTCAACTATACGGTTCAGGATGTAAGCGTCCTGTCAAACGAACAGGGACTTACCTACTTCCGGGTTACTGCCAACCGAAACCTGAAAGGAATCACCATCAACGGAGATTCGGTGAATTCCAACAAGGTAAGGTATGTAGAGATCAACTATGATGAAACCAAACAGCAGCTGAAGATCGTCAGCGTTTACACCACAAAGCTGAATGAAAAGGATGACATGCGGAACTGGTGGAATGGTTTGTCGCAAAGCTGGAAAGATGTGCTGTCAGCCGGAATGATGCTTGAAGGAACCACCTCCATGGCGCAAATCGAGAGTTTTAATGACTCATTGGCAATAATTGGCGGACAAAAGACACCCATCATGGGATCTGAGTTCTATCAGTTCCTCGGTCAGATCATGCATCTTTCCAAAGTGAATATTTCGGGTAACAACTCCATTTCGGACCTGGAACCCCTGGGCAAAATTTCCGCCCTGAAAGAGGTAAACCTGTCAGGGACTCCGGTGAGTGACCTGATGCCATTGCGTAACCTAAACAATCTCGAGGTGCTCGACATCTCAGGTACGCCGGTTATCTCACTCGAACCTTTACGCTTTTGTACCCATATCCGGGAGCTGAAATTGAAGGGAACCGCCATCAGCGATCTCTCGGTCATACCCACCTTCACTTCGCTGAATACACTCGACATTAGCGGATCGCGGGTTGCAACACTGGACAATATCCGCGACCTTACCGGTATCAGAGATTTGCGGCTCAGCCGAACGACTGTTAAAGATCTTACACCGCTGGCCGAAATGACGGCCATCGCACTGCTCAATATTTCATCTACAAATGTGGTCAGCCTTGAACCACTCAGCAAGATGACCAGTCTGAATATACTGCTGGCCGACAGTACCGGGATCGGAAACCTGGTGCCGCTCGACAACCTTTCTGCGCTGCAAAAGGTATATTGCGACTATTCGAAGATAACACAGGCGGAAGCGCTAAACTTTTTAAAAAAACATCCGGGAACATCGCTGGTTTATAAGTCGGCCGAGCTAACCCGATGGTGGGCTGGTATCAACACCGAGTGGCAGAACCTTTTCAATTTCTATCTGCCCATCAGCAATCCGCCAACCTCAGAGCAACTGCATAAGCTTATTCTGCTCGATAGCATCAACATCACAGGCCGCATGTCGGTAACTTCGCTCGAGCCGTTAAGTCAACTGATTCTCTTGCGTAACCTTCAATGCCAGAGCGCCGGCATTGCCAGCTTTGACCCTTTGCAGGGCCTTACCGAGTTGAAAGTGATCAATGCCTCCAACACTAAAATCACGGGTGTTTCGCCGCTGAAAGGGTTGTTGCAGCTTGAAACACTGTACCTTGATAATTGTGCTGTGGCCGATTTGAGTCCGCTTTACGGACTTGAAAAGCTCCTTTTTATCTACGCCGATAACAGCAAAGTGGGCATTGAGGAAGCCAACAAGTTTTTCAATAAGAACAGCGGGTGTATGCTCGTTTTCCAGACTTATGAAAACAATCGCTGGTGGACGGGAATCAGCCAGCCATGGAAAGATGTGATGTTGCGGCAGCTGGCGATGAAAAATACTCCGGACAAGGTTCAGCTTCAACAGATAGCCAACCTTGATTCGCTCTGGATTTCGGAAAATTTTCAGATAAGCGACCTGGTGCCGGTGCTGCACCTTACGCGACTTAATACCCTCCAGTTTTCCGGTACCGGTGTGAGTAAACTCGATCCGGTTACCCAGATGGTGCAGCTCAGGAAAATACGGTGTCCTAAGAATCCGATTTCAGATTTAACCCCGGTTACCGGACTTTCAAACCTTAAGGAGATTGATTTTTCCAATACCCAGGTGGAGGAGTTGGTTCCGTTGCAGAACATGATGAATCTTGAAGTACTGAAATTCAGCGGAACCCCTGTGAAAAACCTTAAGTATATCGTTAAACTCACCAACCTCCGGGTGGTCGAATTTTACAACACCCGGGTCAGCAGCCTCGATGCATTGCAGGGAATGAGCCAGCTCCAATCGCTGAAAATCTTCAATTCCAAGGTCTCAGCAAAAAAGGTGGAAGCGTTCAAAGCCGCACATCCGCGGTGTGAAGTCGTTTATTATTAGAGATAATCCCAGCCATGAACAATTGCCCCAATACCATTGAGGTCTGCTTTTCACCACGACTGTTTGGCGATATCATGACCAGGGGCGATTATATCGTAGTGTTGGTCGATATACTAAGGGCTACCACCTCCATTTGCACTGCTTTCGAAAATGGTGTGCTGCGCATTTTACCGGTGGACAGCCTCGGGGAAGCAAAAGCAATGAAGGAGAGAGGCTTTTTGGTCGCGTCGGAACAGGATGGACAAAAACTGGATTTTGCCGACTTTGGAAATTCAGCTTTTAATTTCACTTCTGAAGCCATTGGCGGAAAAACGCTGGTGTACTGCACTACAAACGGCACCCGGGCGCTGGAAATAGCCAAACCGGCCAAAAAAATTGCGATCGGTGCTTTCATCAACCTTTCGGCACTGGCAAACTGGCTTGAATCCCAGAAAAGCAACGTGGTCATCCTATGCTCAGGATGGAAAAATAAATTCTGCCTCGAGGATACGATATTTGCCGGGGCCCTGGCCGAAAACCTTCTAGGCAAGGCGGGATTTGAGTCGCATTGCGATTCCGCGGTAGCAGCAATTGACCTCTGGCATACGGCGAAAAATGACCTTCTCGGCTACATTGAGAAAGCCGCTCACCGGCACCGGTTAAAACGCCTTGGACTTGACGACGTAGTACCATTCTCCTTCCAGATCGATCAGACCGATGTGGTTCCGGTTTTTGAAGAGGGTGAAATTTCAAATGTAAAGTTATTGTCAAATGAAAATCATTAGCACAACCTTGATCATGTTTACAGCAATTTCCGCTTTTGCACAAACCCAGGTAACGAAAGACAAAAAGCCCGATTTAAAAGATAATTTTAAATATCAGACGGAGCAGTTTGCCGATGCGAAAATCCTGCGTTACCAGGTGCCCGGATTTGAAGCCCTTACCCTGAAGCAAAAGGAGCTTATCTACTATCTTAGCCAGGCTGCACTGTGCGGTCGCGACATTACCTACGACCAAAACTATAAATCGAACCTGCTCATCCGAACAACGCTTGAGGCAATATACCGCGAGTATATGGGAGACAGAAAAAGCGCGGATTTCAAAAAATTCATGGTCTACCTGAAGCGTGTGTGGTTCTGCAACGGTATCCATCACCATTACTCCACCGATAAATTTCTGCCTGAATTTTCAGCGGCATATTTTGCTACCCTGATTAACAGCATACCGGCAAAGTCGCTGCCGCTAAAAAAGGGGGAAAGTTCCGGACAGTTTATTGCGGAAATGAGCCCGTTGTTGTTCGATCCGGGTGTTGCCCCCAAGAGAGTGAGTCTTGATCCTGCCACCGATCTCGTATTAAGTTCGGCTTCCAATTTTTACGAAGGTGTTTCGCAGAAGGAGGCAGAGGAGTTTTATGCAAAGATGAAAAGCGAGGTCAAACAGGGTAGCAGGGACACACTCATCGCTTTCGGACTGAATTCAAAACTGGTAAAGGAGAATGGCAGGATCGTTGAAAAGGTTTATAAAATTGGTGGCCATTATGGGGAGGCTATCGGGCAGATCGTCCGCTGGCTTGAGAAGGCGCTTACCGTTACCGAAACCCCCGGGCAGAATGAAGCCTTAAAAAAGCTTATTGCTTACTACAAGTCGGGCGACCTGGTTATCTGGGATGAATATAACATTGCCTGGGTAAAGGACCTGAACTCACTGGTTGATTTTGTTAACGGATTTATTGAAGTTTACGGCGATCCGATGGCCATGAAAGGTTCCTGGGAGTCGATTGTCAATTTTAAGGATGTGGAGGCAACCAAGCGGACTGAGACGCTGAGTAGTAACGCTCAGTATTTTGAAGACAACTCGCCTGTTGATCCCGGATTCAAAAAGAAGACGGTCAAAGGTGTAACGGCAAAGGTGATCACCGTGGCTCAGTTGGGAGGAGAAAGCGATCCGACAACTCCCATCGGGATTAACCTTCCGAATGCGAACTGGATCCGCAAGGAGTATGGCTCCAAATCGGTAACCATGGATAACATCACCAATGCGTATGATCAGGCCGCCAAGGGAAACGGATTCCTTCAGGAGTTTGCCTGTTCGAAAGAGGAGGTGGATCGCGCCGAAAAATACGGACACCTTGCAGGTAATCTTACCACCGATCTTCATGAATGTCTCGGACACGGTTCGGGACAGCTGAATCCAGGCGTGGGGGCAGATGCACTGAAAAATTATCATTCCACCATCGAGGAGTCCCGCGCCGACCTTTTCGCCCTTTACTATATCATGGACCCGGAGATGGTGAAACTGGGACTGGTGCCCGGCGATGAGGTAGGAAAAGCAGAGTACGACAGCTATATCCGTAATGGACTGATGACACAGCTTGTGCGTATCTATCCCGGCAAGACCATCGAGGAGTCGCACATGCGCGACCGGGCGCTCATTGCCAGGTGGGTCTTCGAAAAAGGTGAAAAGCAGAAAGTTATTGAAAAGGTTATCCGCAACGGGAAGGTGTATTTCACGATCAACGATTACCAGGCCTTACGCAAGGAGTTTGGAGAATTGCTGAAGATCATTCAGCGCATCACGTCGGAAGGAGATTACGAGGCAGCAAAAAAGCTGGTGGAGGCATATGCAGTTCAGGTGGATCCTGTCCTTCACAAAGAGGTGCTGGAGCGTTATGCCAAACTGAACATTGCCCCCTACACCGGATTCATCAATCCTGAATATACTTTGGTAAAAAACGGGGAGGTGGTTACTGACGTGACCATCAGTTACCCCGATGATTTTACAGCACAGATGCTGAAATATTCGAAGAAGTACTCATTCCTTCCTGTACGCTGACCATGAGGAAGGCCCTCCGCCATGCTGTTCTTTGTCTGCTGGCCATGCTGGTATCCCAGGCTTACGGACAAGTAACCTACCCGAAAAACTATTTCCGGTCACCGGTATCGTTCAACGTCACCCTGGCAGGATCATTCGGTGAAATTCGCAGGAACCATTTCCATTCCGGTATCGATATTCGCACGGAAGGGGTCCAGGGGAAGCCGATATACGCTATTGCCGATGGATATGTGTCGCGCGTAAATGTTTCTGCCGGAGGGTTTGGGAAGGCGCTGTATATTACTCACCCGAACGGTTATACCTCCCTGTATGGGCACTTGCGATCGTATGCCGGTGCCATCGCGGTTTGGGTGAACAGCCAGCAATATAAGAACGAGTCTTTTGCCCTCGACACAGAAGTGCCGGCCGGGGTGCTGAAAGTGAAAAAGGGCGACCTCATTGCCTACTCTGGAAATTCAGGAGCATCGGGCGGCCCTCATCTCCATTTTGAGATCCGCGATGCAAAAACGCAGGAGATCATCGATCCACTCTTTTTCGGGTTCATGCAACCTGATGATATTCCTCCACGGATTGCCTGGCTCAAAGTTTATCCGATGGATGACAACAGTATGGTAAATTTTGCCGGGAAAGCCTTATTGGTTCCTGCTTCCGGTTCCGGTGGCAATTTTAGCCTGAAATTGGCCGATACCATTAAGGTTTCCGGAAATATTATTTTCGGGATTGAACCGTCCGACATCACTGAAGGCGGACTAAAAACCGGCGTTTATTCCATTCAGCTCAGTGTGGACGGAGAAACGATATTTACACAAACAATGGATCGTTTTGCATTTGCGGAAACGCGTTATGCCAACAGTCTGATGGATTATCCTGCCTTCGTTCAGCAGAAGCGGAAAATTCAGCGCTCCTATGTAGCGCCCAACAATAGGCTGTCTGTTTATAGTGAGGTAAAAAACAGGGGTGTCCTTACTTTTACCGACCGGAAAGCACACCGGGTGCAGTATGTTGTGAAAGATGTTTTCGGTAATGCAGCCAGGCTTAACTTCTGGGTCAGAAGTCACCCTCCGGCAGGCAGCCGACCGAAGCCGGTATATACAGGAAGCCAGCTGTTTACGTATAAGGAGGATAATCATTTCGAGCGCGACGGGATCCGGTTCGATGTTCCCAAAGAGGCTCTGTATGAGGAACTGCCTTTCGAATATGAGGTAACCGAAGCATCCGGCGGTTCGTATGCACAGGTACATCATCTTCACAATAATCTGACCCCGCTGCATACCTTCTGCTCATTATCGATTAAAACCAGGGGGCTGCCCGAATCCCTCGCCGGCAAGGCAGTCATTGTGCAGGTTTTTCCCGGAAATAAACGATCCAGCGTTGGGGGTAAATATTCCGAAGGTTATGTTACCGCGCAAATCCGTGAATTCGGAAATTATACGGTAATGGTGGACGTCACTCCTCCGGTAATCAGGCCGGTGAATGTCTTTAATAATAAAAAGGTGGCCAAACAGAACTCTATCCTCGTGAAGATATCCGACAACCTGTCAGGCATTAAAACTTACAGGGGAACGCTCAATGGTCGCTGGATACTAATGGATTTCGATGCCAAAAGCAACCAGCTTACCTATGTTTTTGATCAGATGATGAAGCCCGGGAAAAATATTTTCGTACTCACCGTCACCGATGGGGTAGGAAATTCAACGCGATACGAAGCTACCCTTAACCGGTAAATATTTCTTTCTATATTTGTGTCATGCAAGAAACCATCCTCATCCTGGATTTCGGTTCTCAGTATACCCAACTTATAGCACGGCGGGTAAGGGAACTCAATGTTTATTGTGAAATCCATCCATACAATAAAATCCCTGTGTTCGGGATTGAACTTAAAGGTGTCATCCTGTCGGGAAGTCCCTTTTCGGTGCGCGATACAGATGCACCCAATCCGAACCTTTCGGGAATAAAGGGTAAATTACCCATTCTCGGGGTTTGCTATGGTGCGCAATACCTGGCGCAATCATCAGGCGGTGAAGTGGCGCCCTCAAAGATCAGGGAGTATGGTCGGGCCAACCTTACTTTTATCGATGGGGCCAGTGACCTTATGCGCGGGATGACCGCCGGAACCCAGGTCTGGATGTCGCACGCCGATACAATCCTTTCATTACCAAATGATTTTGCTACAATTACCAGTACTCCCGATGTGAAGTTTGCCGGCTACAAGGTCAAGGATGAACCCACCTATGGCATTCAGTTCCACCCGGAAGTGTACCATACCACCGAAGGGATGACGCTTTTGCGCAATTTTGTCGTTGAGATATGCGGTTGCTGTCAGCGTTGGACGCCTGAATCGTTCGTGGAATCAACCATTGCCTCGATTAAACAGAAACTTGGCAATGACCGGGTGGTTCTTGGTTTGTCTGGTGGAGTGGATTCTTCCGTAACCGCCATGCTGCTGCATAAAGCCATCGGGAAAAATCTCTACTGCATTTTTGTCGATAACGGATTGCTCCGCAAGAACGAATTCGCAAAGGTACTGGAACGTTACAAAACACTCGATCTGAATGTGATCGGAGTGGATGCCACGGACCTTTTCCTGGATCGTCTCAGGGGTGTGGTTGATCCGGAAAAGAAACGTAAGATCATCGGCAAGACATTTATCGATGTTTTTGATGCCGAATCGCATAAAATTCAGGATATTAAATGGCTGGCCCAGGGAACTATTTACCCCGATGTCATCGAATCACATTCTGTAAAGGGACCATCTGCAACCATCAAATCTCACCACAATGTTGGTGGGTTGCCCGACCACATGAAACTGAAGATCGTTGAGCCATTGAACAGCCTCTTTAAAGATGAGGTTCGCCGGGTGGGTCGTACCGTCGGACTCGATCCTGAATTCCTCGACCGGCATCCTTTTCCGGGCCCGGGACTGGCGGTGAGGATTCTCAGCGATATCGACCGCGAAAAGATCAGGGTACTGCAGGAAGTTGACGACATTTTTATTACCGGACTTCGTACCCATGACCTTTATCATAAAGTTTGGCAGGCCTTTGCCGTTCTTTTGCCGGTACAGTCGGTTGGAGTAATGGGCGATGAACGGACCTATGAAAACGTAGTGGCATTGCGGGCTGTTACCTCCACCGATGGGATGACGGCCGACTGGGCGCACCTCCCGCATGAATTTCTTGCCAAAGTCAGCAATGAGATCATCAACAAAGTTAAAGGGGTCAACCGGGTGGTCTACGACATCAGCTCAAAGCCCCCTGCAACTATCGAGTGGGAGTAGAGGAAATGGTGAAATGGTGAAATGGTGAAATGGCGAAAATTAAATACCTTCTGGTAATCCTCTTAATGTTTTTATTTGTCATTGGGTTTTCGCAAACCTCCCGGGATCAACTTAACGCGATACGTTCCACGGTAATTGAAAAGGTGGATGGCAGGGAGTTTTATATCCACACCATCAAGCGGGGACAAACCCTGTATATGATTTCCAAGGCTTATGGAGTGGAAGTAAATGATCTGATCGCTGAAAATCCGCTGGTGAAGAACGGGATCCGGGCCGATGAAAAGATCAGGATACCTGTCTCCCGGGAGGCCAAAGGAGAGGAACCTTCGAAAAAATCCGGGGCTGGCCATGAAGCGAAAAAGGCGGAACCGCAGCCAAATAGTAATGTTTCCGAAAAAAAATTGCAACCATCCGATACTGTGGTAGCCCAGGAGCTGCCTTGCGGATACGATGCCACGGTAAAAAGCCGAACCTACAATGTGGCGCTTATGCTTCCGCTGTACCTTGGTGATGTAGACCTGATTAGTGCCGACCCTGCAGCAGTTGAACCGGAGGAACCCTATCGCTCATTTCAGTTCATTCAGTACTATGAGGGGTTTCGCATGGCTGTTGATTCGTTGGTAAAAGCTGGCATGAAGATCAAACTTTGGGTATATGATGTAGATAAGGACACTGTTAAAACGCGACAGCTGCTGAAGAATCCGGAGCTTAAACGGATGGACATAATCTTTGGCCTACTCTATACACTTAATTTTCAAATTGTTGCTGATTTTGCCGAAAGAAATAGGATCAGTATTGTTAATCCCATCTCCGAGCGGAGCGATGTGGTTACCGGCAATCCTATGGTATTTAAAGTCCGACCGTCGAAGAGAAGCAGGATGGATAACCTGGCCTCCTACATGAGCTCGGCCTTCTACCGTGGACAGATCCTGGTATTGCGGAATGGACAATTTGCGGAGCGCGGTGTTCCGGAACAACTAAAAAAGGAGTGCCTTGAGCGGAAAATAAATGTGGTGTCAGTGGATAACCAGGAGAGTTTAATTTCCCGCCTCTCGAAAGACAAAGAGAATTACATCGTCATCTTTTCCGATAATCAGGCATATGTTCTCGACCTGACCCGCCGTTTATTCGAACTACGCAACGATTATAACCTGACGATCGTTGGATTGCCGGATTGGTCCGCTATGGAAGGACTTGACATGGAGTACCTTGTGAGTCTGAGGGCCCATATGATTGCCGCTTCGTTTATCGATTATGACGTTGCCGGGGTGAAGCATTTTGTACGATCCTATGCTTCAGTTTATAAAGTTGATCCGGATCCGCTCGCTTTTCAGGGGTATGAGACTGGCTCCTATTTCCTTCATGCACTGATGACTTTTGGACCTAATATTCAGCGCTGTATAGGAAGTTTTAAATTCAAACCCCTGCAGGCTACTTTCGATTTTACCCGAACCTCAAAAAATAACGGATTCGAAAATAGCCACTGGAGCATTTTCAAATACGAAAATTACACACTTATCGGGGGTAATTAATGCCTTTTCCCGGTTTACGTTTCAACAAATGTTACACGATGAATTAAACCTGGCTCACCGGAGGCATCGCCAATAGCGGGATGTTTGTTGCGAAAAGGTTCTTCTTCGTAATTTTTTTGGTGAACACCATGTAAAAAAGACTACGTTTATGCGGATGGAATGCAATAAGGTCGATTTGGCGTGACTGGCAGTAAAGATCCACCGATTTCTGATTGTCTTCCCCCACTTCAACCACCTCAAACTTTATGGTTCCGGCTTTCTCCTCCTTCCCGAATTTCATCTGCAGCGCTTTCATCCGGTCATACGTGTCAGTTAGTTTGGATTTGATCAGGAAATGAACAACATGAAGTTGAAAATCAATCCATTTGAACCGCTCGAATAGATATGAGATAATGGCCGCATTGGTGTCGGCAAGATCTGCGGCGAACATAATATTTTTGAATCCCAGGTATGATTTCATCTCCGGAACCGTAAGCACCGGAACGTTGGCATGATCGATGATAAAGGTTGAAACCTTACCCCATACATTGATGTTGTTACCTTTACCCGTGGTACCCATAACAATAAGGTCGGGCGAATATTCTTTGGTCACCAGCCTTAATTCATTCTCCACCTCCCCACCAACAACTTCGGTGATAACAGTTACATTGTTGATCTTTTCTTTTTTCAGCTTGATCATGAGCGATTCATGCAATTCAGTCATGTTGCGCTCTGCCTGATGATAGATCTCCTTCATCAGCTCTTCGTTGTAGATGGTACTCATGTCGAGCGTATCCGGAAAACTGGTATCGGCGATGATTATCTGGTCGAAATAGGTATGAAAAAGCTTGATTTCCGCACCATTGACTTTTGCCAGTTCGATGGCATAACGGCAGGTAATCTCGGTGTGACCCGAAAAATCGATGGGTACTAAAATTTTTTTCATGTTAAAATGTTTTCAGGAAGGCGTAAAGGTAACCCCAATATCAAGACAAAGTTAGAATATCCATCAGCAATTTACAATTCTTTTTGTTGGCGTAGTTTTCCATGAGCAGTGCTTCCCGCTGCCTGATCATTTCAACGGTGAATTGCTGATGGAATAACTCGAGAATGGCGTTACGGAATTCATCTGGTTCCACAGCGACTTTGCACAAAGCCACCAGCGGTGTACCGGAAACCATTTCCGGGTTCACAAGACAGAATCGACCATTGAACAAGGCGTTGAGCAGTTTAAGTTTCAGGCCTGTCGCCTGGAAGGTGACCATGATATTGGCATGGGCATTGCGAATCAGGCTGTACATCTGCTCTTCATCCGGGTTCAGTACCAGCCTGATGTTGGGTTGGCCCGCAACCATCCTGACAAGGTCTTCGGGTGGATTCAGTCCGGCGATTACCAGTTCGGGAAGATTGCTTTTCCAGACTTTCCGGATAAGGAATTCGGCAGCTCTCGTGTTTTCAGGAACGCTCAGATTGCCATGGTACAGTGCATAGTTTCCTTTACCCGGCAGCGAGGTCACCACATCTTCACGGTGAAAACTTGGCAGATACACCACCCTGTTTTTGGGGAATTTTTGCCGGAGGTAACGCGTATCCTCCTCCGACACGGTGAGCATCGAGTCGGCATGTTTTAGCTTACGCTCGAAGTACCTGAGTTTTATGCTTTCCACCAGGAAAAACGACCTTTTAAGAAGATTTTTTTCCGAGCGAAAGAGATGGTAATAATAGTGGTGCTCAATGTTGCTCTCCCTGTAAATTCTGATACGGTTTTTCAGACGGGAGTCGCCAATATGGAAACAGGTATGAATTCCCTCGAAAAGGATGGGATATTTGTCTTTCAGCAGATTCCGGATCAAAAGTTCTGAACGACGGCTCTCCACGATATAGGGGATCGGGGATAGGTTCGGTTTCAATCCGAAACTCCGCGGATAATAAATTACCTCTTCGCATAATTCGTTAAGCTCCGGAGCCTGTTGGCGCTGGTATTCGAAACAATGCAGATGGATCTTTACCCCGGCACGGTGAAGCGCTTTTAATTTGTAGTACACATCAATCACCCCACCGTAATTGGGCGGAAAAGGCACATCGAAAGAGATGATATGGAGGTGGAAAGGGTCGCGCAAGGGTCAGGAATTAAGAATAAGAACCAGTTTTTTTTCTTCATGTTCCCAGATCAGCTCTTCGGCAGCCATTCCGAGATTTGCTTTGTAAAAATCCAGTCTGCTCCTGTCGTTAAGTATCCGGTCGATCTGTTTCGCCAGGATGACCGGGTCGTGGCTTTCGAGAAGTTCACCAACCTGGTATTGATCAACAATGGCTTTCATCTCAGGAAAAGGAGAGACCAGAACAGGAACCTTCGCCTGGATATAATCCATCAGTTTGTTGGGGAGTGCGAAATGATAATTCACACCTACATCCTTCTCGATCGACAAGCCAAGATCCGCCATCAGGGTATATGCATGCAGCTGGTCAAACGGAACCTGACCGAGAAATTTTACCTTCGGTGTGAGGCCTGACTCCGATGTGTATGACACCAGTTTATTGTAAATGTCACCGATGCCTGCAATCACCAACACTGCATCCGACAAGAGGTATTTCATGGCCATGATCGCCTCCTCCAATCCGCGGTCAACGTTGATGGCGCCCTGGTATAGAATTATCTTTTGATCTTCCCTGATCCCCAGTTCAATTCTCGGGAACATTTCCCGGGCACTCTTTTTTATGGGAACATTGCGGATTACCGTGATTTGATTCCCGTATTCCTGATGGTAGAGATCAGCCACAGATTGGTTTACGGCAATAACATGTTTCAATTTCGGAAAAATACGGTCTTCCATCAATTTCCAGACAGCAGTAACCGTTTTGCGGTCAACCAGTTCAGGAACTCCGCGGTAATATTCGTGACAGTCGTGAAGCAGAGCCGGCGACGACTCCCGTCGTAATCCGAAAAAATGGGCAAGCCTGAATGCAAGATAGTTGGCCGGAAGTACATCCAGATCATTGGAGACAAGCAGCGATTTTCTCCGGTTCAGCAGGAAAATGAGAAGACGCAGATTGTACTCGGCATAAAAGAGCGCTCCTTTATCGAAAAGCAACTGCATTCGGTGCGTTGCATACATTCGTGACCCGAGCTTTTTGCTGTTTCGCAGTTTTCGACCGACAAGGAGTACATCATAGCCCGATTTTACGAGTGTGCGGCAGGTGCGGTCCACTCGCTGGTCGGTGGTGAGATCATTGGTTACAGAAACGATGGCGACTGGCTGGGGCATTTCAGGAGTTGGATCTCTATTCGCAAAAATAGCGTAATTTTGAATCAAAATAACCACTTGAAACTGCTCGAAAACATATCGCTTAAGTCATACAACACTTACGGCATGGATGTAAAGGCACGCTGGTTTGCCGAACTGAGATCAGACGAGGATATTGCGGACTTTTACAGTACCATCAGCCTCGAACAGTTGCCGGTACTCATTCTGGGCGGAGGGAGCAATGTGTTGTTTACAAAGGATTTTCCCGGTAGTATTGCATACATCCGCAGCAAAGGCATCGTGAAACTCATGGAAGATGACCGTCATATTTACCTGAAGATTGCGGCCGGTGAGGTGTGGGATGATGTTGTAAATTATACGGTCGACAATGGATGGGGAGGCATCGAGAACCTCTCCATGATACCGGGGAGTATCGGAGCCGCTCCGGTTCAGAATATTGGCGCCTACGGAGTCGAAATTAAAGATGTCATCTGGTCGGTGGAGGTGGCAGACATTGCAGCGCGTCATTATCGTGCATTCCGTCCTGCAGATTGCGATTTCGGTTACCGGTCAAGCATTTTTAAGAAGCAGGGGAAGGACCGGTTGGTCGTAACCAGTGTTTGTCTTAAACTTGATAAGCAGCCGGTTTTAAACATCGATTATGGAGACATCAGGATTGAACTTGAAAAATCCGGCATCATGCAGCCCACCATCGCCGATGTCAGGAACACTATTATGGCCATCCGCCGACGTAAACTTCCCGACCCTGCAGTGATTGGAAATGCCGGCAGTTTCTTTAAAAACCCAATTGTAACCGCAGAAGAGCTTGAATCGCTGACGTCAGACCATCCCGGGATCGTCGCGTTTGCCCACAACGACAGTTTCAAACTCGCCGCTGCCTGGCTGATCGAACAATGCGGTTGGAAAGGATTTCGTGAGGGCGATGCCGGTGTTCATCCTCATCAGCCCCTGGTGCTGGTAAATTATGGAGCGGCTACCGGGAAGGATATTCTCCACCTCGCAAACCGTATCATTGAATCAGTTAACGCCCGGTTTGGAGTTTCCCTTGAGCCGGAAGTACTGGTAGTTTAATAGCCATCCTGGATCAGTAGATGATCACTTTCTGACTCCCGGAGAAATGCAATCCTTCAGCCGTCAACAGGTAAGTGCCCTTCGCCAAACCGCTGTGCACTCCACCCAGATCAACTTTCAACGACTGACTCCCTTTCTGAAGCGTTCCCGAGAAGAAAATCCTGGTCTGTGTCCCGCTCATGTTGTATAGTTTCAGAACCATTTGTTCCTGCGCAGGCAGATAAAAATGTATTGCCGCGTTGCCGGAGCATGGGTTAGGTGTGACGGTCAGATTCAACCGCTCCCTTGATCCGGGAGCAGAGATGCCGGTGAAAATTTCGTCGAAGCTGGCGCGGTATGCCGACAAACCATAGGTGCCGGCAAAAATGGTGCGTGAGGGTCCGTGAATAGCCAGTGCGCACACCGGAACTGCAGGTAAACCGGTAAATATGTAGCTCCAGGTTGCACCACCGTCGGTGGTACCATAAACACCGGCATCGGTTCCCACGATGATACGGCCTGGCAGATCAGGATCCAGGACGATGTCGTTTACCGGAAATTCGGGCAGGTTGCCTGAGATGTCGGTCCAGGTCTGTCCGAGGTTGACCGATTTGAAAACATGCGGAAGCGGCTCATCCCAGCGGAATCCGGATAGGGTAGCGTAGATGGTCTGGGCATCGAACGGATCAGCCTCTACATGGGTCACCCAACGGGCCGGCAAGCCTGCCGAAATATTCTGCCAGGTAAGTCCGCCATTCTGTGAAATGTGAACCTTTCCGTCGCCGGTGCCGGCAATAACGGTCAAAGGGTTGATCTTTGAGATGGAGATGGTGGTGACGGAATAGAAATAGTTGTCGATCCCCTGGGTAAGGTCGTCGCTCACCGGCTGCCAGCTTGTGCCCCGATCCGTCGTCTTCCATATCCGGTACGTTCCGAAGTAAAGCGTCGCAGGCGTTGCAGGATCCATGGCGAGTGGCGCCGACCAGTTGACCCGGTCAGTTGACATGGGACCGGCAATATACTCCATGTTCATTCCTCCGTCCATGGAGCGATACAGGTTCCCCCATTGGTATTCGGCATAAATGATGTCGGAGTTCGTGTAATCCACGAGGGTGTACATCCCATCACCTCCCAGTATGGGCGCCCAGTCGGATGTGCCGCCGGACAGGGTACGGATTGTATTGTTATCCTGGGTTCCGCCATAGATCCGTTCGGGAAGGGTGTAGTCAACATCAATGGCATAAAACTGGGTGAAAGGAAGGTTGTTCACCTTGGTCCATGAATTACCATGGGTGTCGCTGTAATAAAGACCTCCGTCGTTACCGTTCCAGATCCTTCCTGTTGACTCATGAAAATACATGGCATGGTGGTCCACATGGGGATCGTAGTTGGGAGTCCATGAACTACCGCCGTTCTGTGACCGGTATAGGGGTACACCCATCACAAAAACGCGGTTGGCATCTGCCGGATCAACACGTACCTGCCCGAAATACCAGCCAAAATTACTGTTCATTCCTGACAGTGTGCCGTCATTGGTGCGGGTCCAGGCCACGCCGCCATTCACTGATTTGTAGACTGCCACCTCCATGTTGGGAAGGTCGTAGAAGGCATACATGATGTCCGGATTCGACTTGGCAATCGAAATGCCTATTCTTCCAACGTTGGGTCCGTTCGGCAATCCGCCGGCCACTTCGGTCCAGCTGGTTCCGCCATCGGCACTTTTCCAGAGTCCGGATGATTCACCGAATGAGTTACGGTAGGTGAGTCCGCGCGATCGTTCCCACATCGCAGCGAAAAGGATCTGAGGGTTTACAGGATGCTGAACAATGTCGATGGCGGCCGTGGAATCTGTAATATAAAGAACTCTTGTCCAGGTAGCTCCTCCGTCAAGACTGCGATAAATACCCCGCTGATCGTTTGTGGTGAAGAGGTTTCCACAGGCGGCTACGAAAATTTTCTGGGAATTTGAATAGTCAACCAGCACCCGGCCGATATAGGCCGAATTCTCCAGCCCGCAGTGTTGCCATGTCGCTCCTCCGTCAGTTGATTTATAGATGCCATTCCCGAGGAAACTGAAGCTGGCGGCATTGGCTTCTCCGGTGCCGGCATAAATGACCAGCGGATTGCCCGGATCGATGGCGATATCGCCTACAGAGATCACCGGTACATTTTCAAACATGTTTTGCCAAGTCGCACCTCCGTTTGTGGTCTTGAAAACACCACCTGTCGCTGCACCAATGTATAAGGTGTTCGGGTCGCCGGCCACCCCTTCAATATCGGTGATCCTTCCGCCGATGTTGTCGGGTCCTGCAAATGTCCAGGGGGTGGTTGCAGCCGATGATTTCATCAGGTTTCCGGCTTGTCTGACGGCAGCAAGGTAAGATTCCGGTTTTATCCTGCCATAGGGAAAGGAGCGCTGAATGGCCATCCAGTCGTTGGGTTCCTGGCCGGGTTCAACGCCGGCCTTTCTCATCACCCCATGGCTGCCGGGCAACGGTTTCTCTGCCAGGACGAGTGTCAGCACGGAAAGGGAGATCACGGCAAGTACAATTAGCCCTGCAATTGTATTCTGTAAAGTTTTCATAGGATAAGATTATTCTGTCCGGAGTGCACCGATGAGGTCGGTAACCTTATTGATCTTGTGTTTATTCAGATAGGCATCGATACCATCCACGATTTTCACGGAAATTTGTGGATCAATGAAATTGGCGGTTCCAACCTGAATGGCAGAGGCGCCGGCCAGGAGGAATTCAATGGCATCGGTAGCGTTCATGATTCCGCCGAGACCGATGATGGGCACATTCACCGCCTTGTGAACCTGCCACACCATGCGAAGGGCCACCGGTTTGATGGCAGGGCCGGAAAGTCCCCCGGTGATGGTGGAAAGAACCGGACGCCGTCGTTCCACGTCGATGGCCATGCCGAGCAACGTGTTGATCAGGGTCACCACATCGGCGCCGCCGTCGACAACGGCTTTTGCCAGGTCGGTAATACTGGTGACATTGGGCGACAACTTCACCATCAACACCTTTTTGTAAACGTTTCTTACCTCCCGCGTAACCTCGGTGGCCATGGAGGGAACGGTGCCGAAGGCCATGCCTCCCAGTTTTACATTGGGACAGGAGATGTTGAGTTCGATGCCCGGAATATTTTCAAGTTCATTGATTCGTTCGGCAACCTCAACATACTCTTCCACTGTGGAGCCGGAAACGTTGACGATAACCTGCGTGTTGAAATCCTTGATCTTCGGGTAGATCTCGCGGCAGAAATGGTCCACTCCCTTGTTTTGCAAACCGACAGAATTGAGCATCCCTGAGGCAGTCTCTGCCATACGGGGGTAGGCGTTGCCATCGCGGTTACGGCCGGTAACCGCCTTCACGAAAATCCCGCCAAGCCGCCCGATATCGATAAAATCGGTAAATTCATCACCATAACCGAAAGTTCCCGATGCCGTGGTGACCGGATTTTTAAAGGTGAGACCGGAGATGTTTACCGAAAGATCAGCCATTTATCGTTTTATTGCCATTTCAGGCGGTTAATGTTGAACACCGGTCCTTCCACACATACCCGCTCATTTCCTTTATCAGTGGGGGTGATACAGCAGAGGCAAACGCCGAAACCGCAAGCCATGGTGTTCTCAAGGGAAACTTCACAATCGATACGGTGCATCCGGGCAAGCCGGGCAACGGTTTTCATCATGGCATCGGGCCCACAGCAATAAATTTTGGCGAAGGGAAGGCGTTCCTTCTGAAAAATGGAGTGGTCTACCACAAGCCCTTTCTCTCCTTCCGTACCGTCGTCGGTGGTAACGAAAACATCACCATACCTGGAATACTCCTCAATTTCAGAGACCTCCTCCCGGGTTCTGAACCCGACTACGATCGAAGGTCTTATCTGCTGCTGGTGAAGAAATTGAGAAAGGAACAGCAGGGGTGCTACGCCACATCCGCCGCCAACAAGCAACACCTCTTTGGTGGTGGGTATCGAGAAGGAATTCCCGAGCGGATACATAACATTCAGGCTGTCGCCCTCTTTTAGCCTGGCAAGATGCCTGGTTCCTTCACCTTTGATCTGGATCAGGAGCCGGATGGTGTTTCTGGAATAATCGACGGTGTGGATCGAAAAGGGACGGCGCAGGAAAGTTGACGGAGAACCCTCAACGAGCACCTGTGCAAACTGGCCCGGCAGAATTACCGGAAGTTTTTCCGGCGCCAGAAGTTCAAGCACAAAATGTCGGGGATTTAACCGGGTGTACCCGGTCACCTTCAGCTCCTGTACCTGTTTGTTAAACTGCATTAAACTGATAATTAACTGCCTAGACGTGTCTGAATTTCGTGGATGACCTCTTTGTATTTCCTTAAAACGCGGTCCCACTCTTTGAAAAGTTCATCGCTTTTTACGCTTGTTTGTGGAGCATTTGCACCTTCGCTCACCAGTTTGATTTTATAGGTGAGGGGCTCAGAGGAACCCAGTTTAACGATCATTCTAGTACGCACCGTCTTCTGCTTGAAAGTCTGAACAGTCCAGGCAGTGCGGAGGTAACCGGTTTCGCGGTCGGTCACTTCAATCATGTCGAAATAGGAGGTGATGATCTGACTGATCAGTTTCCAGGCTTCGAGTTCCGTCTTCTTCGTCCGGATCTCTATATCGATATTGGCGATGTCGGTGGCTTCTGATGCATCGTACGCATCATCTTTTTCCATCTGGCAGTAGTAGGTCTTGGGAACTACGTAAGTCGCCTTGTTGCAGAATTCAATGATGGTTGTCAGATAGGCTGATTTTTCGACCTTCACGGTAACGCAGGAATAGGAAGGGATGATTAATTCAATCTGACCAAAACCCATCTGTTTGCCGTCAACGAAAATCTTTGCATCGGCCTCAGAACAGCTGAATTTAATTTTTTTAGACCCCGCAAATCCGGAGACGCTTACCGCAAGCAACAGGACCAAAACGAGGCTGAGTTTGTGTAAAATTTTCATGGTTATGATTTTGATTACTAAATTACATTAATTATTCACTTTTCTTCTCTTTTTTTGCGGCCGCAGGCTTTGCTTTCGGAGTTTTCTTTTTGGGGGTCTCCGGAGTCTCAGGATTTTCCGGCTCAGCTGGTTGGACGAGGGCAGACTCTGTTGGCGCTGTCGCTGTTTCGTCGGTCGGTTTTTCTTCGGTGAAGTCCAGTAACTGATGCTTGATCAGCAGGTTGTACCAGCTGATCATCTTCTTGATATCCGATACATAAACGCGATCCTGGTCGAAATCGGGTATGATGCCTGTAAAAAATGTTTTCAATGCAGTGTTGTCAGATTTTGTGTCGATGGGAGGCTGGTCACCCAGCTTTTCGAGCATGGATTTGAAAACCTGCTTCAGGGGCATATCCTCGCCGGTAGTAAAAACTGAGATCTCTTCGAGTGAACTGATCTTTTCGTGGCCGAACGCCGGGAACCGTTTATTGTCTAGAAGTGACTCCACAATGACAGCGTTTTTGCCTTGTGAAACTACCTTGTACAATCCGCTTTTTCCGGCAATCGATAAGATCTTGCTTAAATCCATAGTAGTTTAGTTTATTGCAAAAATACAAAAAAATGAATATTGTAAACCTCGAATCAGATGCCGGATTTCATGGTCGCCCGAGTTTCCCTCCGACTAACCTGTAATTTCTGTATTCTCCCGGTCTCCAGCCTGTTTTCTTTTCGATGAAATGAAGCATGTCGCTTTTCAGGGAGTGGTTGCGAAGTGCCGGATCATAGGGGAATTCCCAGTTTTTCTCGTTAATGCGATGCTGCATTACCGCCGGATGTGTCCCGTTAAACTTTGCCAGCGAATCGATCCCGGTGTAGTCAAAAGTCTCGGTTTTTGCCACCTTTTTCTCGATCCATTGGTCGTTGTGCCAGTATTTATGAAACGATTCAAGTTTTGCCTGCTGATTGGCCGGTGGTTTTACCCAGCCATAATGGTAAACAGCTGCCTGTGCAGGAACCACCCGGAGTTTCTTTTCGTTTTTCCGGAATCCCTGGGCATCGAGCCACGAATGTATCTGTTTGTCATTCCTTATGATACGAATTTCATTGCGGTACCACTTCCGCGAATCTCCAACAAAATCGTACGACCCGAAGAAGTGAAGATAATCAAACATGAGTCCTTCAACCTGGGGATCACCCTTCCATTTTTTCATGGCCGTTGCGATGGGATCGCGGTACCTTTCATGAACCACCTCATCGGCCTGAAGGTAGAATGCCCAGGTGCTGTCTGGCGAAATGGCTGAAAATGCTTTGTCGGTTTCAAGCGCCAGCACCTTGCCGCCTGTTCGCAAGTTGTCGTCCCACACGGTATCGATGATTCGGATTTTGGGAGATGCTATCGATTCGATCAATTCCCGGGTTCCGTCATCGGAATTGCCTACAGCTACAATGAATTCATCGCACAACGGCAAAATGGAACCAATGGACTCAACCACCGGGTAGTCGTATTTGATGGCATTTCTCACAAAGGTGAAACCGCTTACTTTCATTTTTTCCATGATAACATGACAAAGATATTGCAAGAATACCGGATTCTGATAAAACAGGAGCTCTGAAAATTATTGCACCGTCGCCTGAATTTTAAAAACCTTCCTGATCAGAACAGTTTTTCCGGCAATGAATTTTAAATAGTAGATTCCGCTTTGCCGGCCGATAATATCCACCCGAATATTGCCTGAAATATGTTCCTGTTTCATTAACAACAGCCCGTAATGGTCGTAAACCATGAGGTCGAAATCCGGGAACTGGGTCTCAATATTGAAAATTCCGTGAGAAGGATTGGGATAAATACGGATATGACCAACAGGTTCGTCTATCCCGATGGTATTTTTTCCAAAGGCAAACTCCTGAACCGTGAACGATAAAAAGTTCACGTTGGTAACTTTGATCCAGCCATACATCGTGTCGGAGGACGAAATGAGTCTCACACCGATATAATTGCCTAGGGAATCATTAACGAACGCAGTTGTGGCGCAACTTCCGTAACCCACACTCCATGAATAACGGTAGAGCGGAAGTATCGAATCGTTATGCCAGGTCAGTATGTGGCTGATGGTATCTCCTGATTTCAGCGATTTCGCCGTTTCATACCAAACCCAGATGGTGTCTGAATAAAAGCAACGGTCCCTGGATCCATAGGCGATCTGGGCAACGTTTTTGTCAAAACTCCGGATGCTGATATCTGTACCGCCTCCTCCGTTCATCCAGGAGCCCACCGCGCTGATGAAAAACTCGTTACGGTTGTCTCCATTGATGTCGATGGGATAAACTACGGGTGGCAGTAACCCGGGGGGATGGTTGTATGGTCCGGTAAGTGTCGTGTCCGGGACAATATCCACGTAATGGGTGTTGCCGGGGTGTTCACCGGCAAGGATAAATTGCCCTTGGGATGCTCCTGGAAAAATAAATAGTGCCGGGAAAAGTAACCAAACGAGGAGTGGGACTTTTAGCATTTTGCTGATTGCTGCATGTCAAAAGTCAATGATCCCGATATAATTGTGCGGGGTGATTGATAAAAGTTCATCTTTTATCTTTTTGGATATTTTCAGACTCCCGATGAAGGAGGCAAGCGATTTTTCGGTGATACCCTGTTGACCTCGCGTCAGCTCCTTTAGCGCTTCATAAGGGTTTGGATAACCTTCGCGGCGAAGGATGGTCTGGATGGCTTCAGAAACCACGGCCCAGTTATCGTTCAGCTCAGAGGTGATCCTGGTTTCATTGAGAATCAGCTTGTCGAGCCCTTTCAACAGCGATTTATAGGCGATGATGGAGTGTGCAAAGGGAACTCCGATGTTGCGTAGCACGGTGGAATCGGTGAGGTCGCGCTGAAGTCTTGAGATGGGAAGTTTAGCCGACAGGTGTTCGAAAAGCGCATTGGCCAAACCCAGGTTGCCTTCGGAATTCTCGAAGTCGATAGGGTTAACTTTATGCGGCATGGTGGAGGAGCCGGTTTCGCTCTTCTTCACTTTCTGCTTGAAATAATCCATGGAGATATAGGCCCAGATGTCGCGGTTAAGGTCTATCAGGATCGTGTTGATCCGTTTCAGATTGTCGAACAGGGCCGCCATGTTGTCGTAATGTTCAATCTGCGTGGTCGTCTGGCAGCGCTCAAGGCCCAATGTGCCATTTACAAACTTATTGGCGAATTTTACCCAGTCAATACCGGGATAGGCGACGTTGTGGGCATTAAAATTACCGGTTGCCCCGCCGAATTTGGCAGAAACCGGAATTGTTTCGAGCAGGGCAAGTTGCATGCCAAGCCGCTCCACAAAAACATAAAGCTCTTTGCCAACGGTGGTGGGGGAGGCGGGTTGCCCGTGTGTGCGTGCCAGCATCGGAACCGCCTGCCACTCCTTGCTGCGGGAATAAAGCGCCGAATAGATATTTTCAAGCAGGGGCTCCACGAAGTCATTGTAGGCATCGCGCATTGCCAGCGGAAATGCAGTGTTATTGATGTCCTGTGAAGTGAGTCCGAAATGAATGAACTCCTTAAAAGCGGACATCCCGAATTCGTCGAACCGTTGCTTCAGGAAATATTCGATGGCTTTTACGTCGTGGTTGGTCTCTTTTTCGATCAATTTAACCTGGACAGCATCCTCTTCGCTGAATTTCTGGTATACCCTGCGGAGCTTTTGAAAATCTTTCCTGTCAAATTCGTCGAGCTGCGGAAGCGGGATTTTACAGAGTGCGATAAAATATTCCACCTCCACGAGTAGCCGGTAGCGGATGATGGCCGATTCGGAGAAAAATGCAGACAACGGCTCGATTGCATGCCTGTAACGGCCATCGATGGGTGAAACAGCGCTCAGACTTATATCCATAACTTAGAAATGATAATTGAAAACTCACCAATAAGCACAAATTTACAAAATTCTGCCAAAGTTGAGCCTTGTCCACCGACGCATTTTTTTTCTACATTTGTTTATTCTTATTAACCAAAAAACAGACAATTATGAAAAAAATTTTACCCCTGCTGTTGATTAGCTTCCTTTCTCTCCACTGTGTTAAGGTGATGGCACAGGCCAAGAAATATGTCATCTTTGAGCATTTTACCCAGGCTAGCTGCGGCCCCTGTGCTCAGCAGAATCCCGCCATGCAGGCTACATTAAATGCAAATGTTGGCCGGGTACATCACATTGCCTATCACACGAGTTGGCCGGGTTATGACCCGATGAATCTTTACAATGCCGCACAGGTCGCCGACCGTGTTGGTTACTATGGCGTGACCGGAGTTCCCGATGTTGTCGGACTTGGAGATAAATACCGTGGCAGCCCTACCGGTGTTACCCAGACGCTGGTTGATAATCTCGCTTCGGATGCAGCACCCATCCGGGTTCTATTATCAGAAACATCCACAGGTACCTTACGAACCGTAACCGTGAAAATATTTAGTATTGGATCAGTTCCTGCTGCAAACTACAAGATCCGTGTTGCGGTTCTTGAGAAAATGATCGATTATGCCACACCTCCGGGTTCCAATGGCGAAAAGGACTTCCCCGATGTGTTCAGAAAAATGCTTCCGAGTACTTCCGGTGCAAGCTATACCCCTGCTGCAGTGGGCGATTCGGTAACGTTCACCTACACCTACAACCTCGACCTGGCAACCTGGGACACCACCCAGATCTATACTTGCGCTTTTATCCAGAACGAAACCACCAAGGATATCCTTAACTCCGGTTCAACCCTTGATCCTCACTGGGAACTGGTAGGAATCGGTCAGAACTTCAAAATTGGCTACCCCGGAGAAACCGTGACGTTTAATTACACAGTGATGAACCTTGGAAAAACAACCGAGAATTTCCGTTTTAAAGTCAATTCCACCGCGGCATCCAGCTGGGACGCCGGCTTCACCATCAATGGTATTGCCTATAACGACTCGGTAAACCTGGCCATTCCTGCAAAGACTACCTATGATTTACAGGTTAACGTAGTTGTGGGACCAGATGCTTCGCTTGGAGAATACGCACTCACGATGAAATCGCTGGATAATCCGCAATTTGCGCCGGTCGTGCTGAAATCACATGTAATTTACGGAGTTTACGAAATTATCATCAATAATGACGGTGGCTGGGGCGACGGAACTGGTGGGTTGACTCCCATGAGTTTTCAGCAACGGTATATCGACGGATTGGTTTATGCAGGAAGTACTGCCTTTGGGGTGCTCGATATGACCTCCTTTAAGAATGGTTATGCGGCTAACTGTCTGACCAATGTTACCAACTATTATTTCAATGTTGGCTGGTCCTTCCCCTCTTTCACGGATGCCTCTGCTGCAATTTTTACTTCAGAACTGAATGCCGGAAAGAATCTTTTTGTGTCAGGACAGGATATAGGCTGGGATACTTTCGATCCTTCAGGAAACGGTACGACTGCCACCAAGGCGTTTTACACCAATTTTTTATGTGCGCAGTACCTGAATGATGGCTCCACTGCCAACAACCAGTATATCGCCAACACGGCGGATACGATCTTCGGAGCTGTTCCCACGTCACCACTTACCAATGTATATGGCGGAACGAACTTTTTTCCCGACGAGATCAAAGCCATCGGTCTGGGTACAGATATTTTCTATTACAACACAGCCAAAACCAAAAAAGGCGCGGTGAGGGCAACCAATGGCAACTGGAAAACGGTTTACCTGGCAGCAAGTCTCGAACAGATGTCGAATGTTGCGGCGCGCAACGAGGTCATCAAAGTAGCCCACGATTGGTTCGGCGGGAATCCGTGGACCGGTATTGGCACTGTTAACGGTTCGCATAAAGCCATGCTCGGACAAAATTATCCGAACCCGGCCGCTTACAGCACCACCATTCCAATGTCGGGAATAGACAAGGAGATGAGACTGGAACTGGTCGACATCACGGGACGTATCCTGATGACCAGAATAGTTGTTGAAGGAACTACCAGCATGGTCATCCAGACTTCCGGCTTCAGGCCAGGTATCTATTTTTACAGGTTGACCAGCAATGGCCGGATGATGGATACCAAAAGGATGCAGGTTATTTATTGATCCACGAAGAGATCATCGTCAGGACTTCGGGAGCAAAGGTCTCTTCGATCTTCCCGTACTCTGACGGTGATCCTTTGATTGCATGCTGAAACAAGTGGTTCAGCCCGGGAAGTTCTTCAATCCGGTAGGTAGCATTTCCTCCGAAAACAAGTGCACGTTCGATGGCCTGAAGGTTCTCTTTGGGAGGAACCTGCAGATCAAGTTCGCCATTCATGGCCAGAACGGGGCATTTTACCTTTGACAGATAATCGGTGGGGTTAAATCTGATGAATGTTCTGAACCACGGAGAGATCATGGTTTTTACCTGGGTTGCAATGGATGCGGAAGCGGAGGTGTCTGGAACTGAATCGCCACCATATTTTAGGTTGTAATCCTTCATCAGTTTCGTAATTTTTACCTCAGCTTTCTGGTCATCGGAAGTCTTCCGCAAAACCGAAAAAATATCTTTGGTTAACCGCAACGACGGGAGTATCTGTTTGTCGGTCATGCCTTCGGCGCGGCTTATCAGATCGGTCTGCATCAGGATGATCTCATCCCCTGAAAGCCCGGGTCCTGCCAGCAAAATGATATATTTTACATCAGTCCGCCTGGAGGCGATTAACGGAGCAATTAGTCCGCCTTCGCTGTGGCCGATGAACCCGCACCGGGAAGTGTCAATGTTTTTATGTTGCCGAAGAAAATCGAAGCCAGCTTCGGCATCATCGGCAAAATCAAACGTTGTGGATCCGCTGAAGGTCCCGCCAGATCTGCCAATGCCACGGTCATCGTAGCGCAGAACCGCTATTCCCTGCCGGGTGAGCCAGTCGGCAATCACCAGAAAAGGTTTATGTCCCATCAACTCCTCATTGCGGTTTTGCGGCCCCGAACCGGTAATCAGGACCACGGCCGGGAACGGACCTCCGGTTGAGGGCATGGTCAGCGTGCCTGCCAATTCGATTCCGGCTTTGACATTACGGAAACTAACCTCCTCTTCAAGGTATGGCAACGGCGGCACGGGCTCCTGCGGTCTGTTAAGTTTGAAGGTTTCTGCGGAATGGGTCAGCACCAGCGGAAGTGAATAAGCACCTTGTTTCCAAAGCCCGGTAAGCGTTGTGAATTCAGGATTGAACCTCCCGGTATAAATTCCCCTGATCGACTTCACCTCCACCCTCAGTGAGTCGTTCCGGAACGCTACTTTACTCGTTGGAATCCCCTTGGCACCCTGGTCGGGACTGTCGAGGGTTGCTGTAAGGCTATCTGCCGTGCCCATGGAAATATTTAATACCAGCCGGATCTCTACCCCGTTCACCTTTAGTGGTCCGCTCCATGAACCCGGGATTTTTCCGTTTATGGCGTTTTGTGCAGTAGCCTGAACAAGAAACATCAGGCATACGGTCACCAACGAAAAAATTTTCAAAATTGTGTATGTTCTACTTTTCACCATTTCACCATTTCACCATTTTACCATTTCATTACTTCACCACCTTACTCGCATAGCTATTGGAGTAAGCTGCAAAAAAACCAATGCCGCCGTTGTTGATATTCCCCTGAACATTGGCAGGAGGACCACTGAAAAACGGAATGTTGAAACCGGCCTGTTTTACCTGGTTAACGTAGTTGAAGTACTCTTTCGTTATTCCCGACATCTGGAGTGTGATCGTGTCACCGATGGCGATGGTCATCCATTTGTGGGCATTGTTTAACCGGAAAACGGTAATTCCCGTCATGTATTTTCCGTTGATCAATGCATCGTCGGACACCGTCCTTTTCTGGATTGAATCGGTCATCAGGATGCCGTTTTTAAAAAGGTTGAACATGTAATAGTTGACTTCATTCCCCGGCTCCTGCGCCCAGAGGTTGATAAACCAGACACCCTCTTTGCCGTATTCGGGATGGAATTCATAGGTGATTGAATCGATGGGTGTAACCGGATTCAGATGACAGGAAGCATCGAACGTATTGTGTCCGGAAATGGCCTCCGGCACCCGTACCTGAAGCGTGTAGGTTTTATTCACCTGGGCTTCGAACGAGGAATCGGTGGTATATATCCCCGACTGACCCGGAACAGTTTCATTCAGGTAATAGGAGTTGGTGCCGTCCCAGAGTGTCACATTGGCATTGTTGACCCGGGGCATCGGAGCATTGTAGAAATAGTCGGTCGATTTTGTAAGTGCAATCTGGTAAGCCCCGAAATCGGTGGCAACATAGCCATCCACCACAATCCTTGTATAGGTCTCATCGAGGGTAAGGTCGATACGTTCCGTACAGCCGGTTATCAGTATCGAAATCAGTGCGAGGGTCAGGATTTGCTTAATCATTGTTGAAGTGGAAGTTAAAGGTTACAGAAGGGACAATTCCAAAAAGATATACTTTTTCGGCGTAGGTGGTATTCGGGTTTTCTTTGTCCTGCACGAAGTTGATTGACCATGTGTTTTTCCGGTTATAGGCATTGTAAACCGAGAAGTTCAGATCCCAGGTAAATTTCCTTCCGGGCTTTGGCTTGGAGTAAAAGGTGAGACTCACATCGAGCCGGTGATAGTCCTGGTAGCGGTAAGCATTCCGGTCTGAATAGATGGGGATGATCTTGCCACCAACCTCGGCACGTCCGGTCGGGAAAGTAACCGGAGATCCGGTCGCATAAACCCAGTTGGCGGAAACAGTGAACCGTTTGCTGATGTTGTAATTCAGTACCACCGAGATGTTGTTCGGCTTGTCGTAAGGAGCCGGATACTTGCTTCCCGCATTGATCTCGGCAATCTGCCTGAAAGTTCGCGAATAGGTATAACTGATCCATCCGTTAAGTCTCTCTTCATTGAGCCGAACCAGAAATTCAATGCCATACGACCATGCCTTGCCGGTCCTGATCTCTCCTTCCAGTTTGCTGTTTAATAGCAGTTTTGCATAATCCTTGAAATCGACTACATTCTGCATCCATTTATAGTAAACCTCCACAGAGGTTTCAATGGTATTCCGGCGGAAATTGCGGAAATAGCCCAGCGCTACCTGATCTGCAATCTGTGGCTTGACGTTCGGACTGGCAGGAAACCAGATATCGAGCGGGGTTCCCACGGTTGAATTCTGCGCAAGCTGGAGGTACTGGTAGGTTCGTGCATAGCTGGCCTTGACCGAAGATTTTGGATTGAATTCATAAAGAATTCCCAGACGCGGTTCCACTCCGGCATAGGTGTTATAAAGCACCCCGGGGTTGTACACTGTGGAATCAATGGCGGCATGGGTGGAATCGTAATGGAAAACGGTACCCGGCCCGACATTCTGAAACATGGAAAGACGCAATCCGTATTTGATGGTCAGGTGACTGTTTAACTGTTGCTCATTGCTTCCGTAAATACCTGATTCAACAGCATAGTTGTTGGGCACTTTCACCTCGCTGAAGACCGTCTCGGTTCCGATGCCCCTGGCAATGCCCGGCGTAAACATATGATAGATCACGGTGGCTCCGAATTTTATGGTGTTTTTGGTATTCAGGTAATAGCTAAAGTCGCCCTTCAGTCCGAGGTCTCTGAGGTTAGACAACCATTCGAACGAGTTGTTGTCGCCGGCCGGTGTTCCGAGGAAGTAGCGGTAATTGGTGTAAATGAAAGAGAAATTTGAGAAAAGTTGCTTGGTGAACAGGTGGTTCCAGCGGAATGTCGCCGTTTCGTTTCCCCACTGCATACCGGCAAATGCATTTTTAAACACATCGCGGCCAAAGTATCCCGAAAGGAATATCTGGTTGTTGTCATTGATCCGATAGTTGATCTTGGCATTGAAATCGTAAAAATACAGCCTGTTATTCTGCAACGCCTTGTTTGAAGAGAGCGGCAGAAAGAGGTCGGCATAGGTTCGGCGGCCTGAAACAATGAACGAGGCGCGGTCTTTGGCCAGGGGCCCTTCCACCGTCAGCCTGCTTGCAATGATGCCGATGCCGCCATTAACTTCAAATTTTTTGGAATTTCCTTCATTCATGCGGACATCCAGAACAGAGGAAAGCCGGCCACCGTAGTTGGCAGGGATGTCACCCTTGTATAATTTTACATCCTTTATGGCATCGTTGTTAAATACGGAGAAAAAACCCATCAGGTGGGAAGCATTGTAAACGGTTGCCTCGTCGAGAAGGATAAGGTTTTGATCTGGAGCTCCGCCTCGAACACTGAAGCCGCTTGCCCCTTCTCCAACAGATTGCACCCCCGGAAGCAACTGAATGGCTTTGATGATATCTACTTCCCCCATCAATGCAGGAATCCTTTGAATGGTCTTGATGTCCATCCGGAATGTGCTCATCTCAGGTTTTTTCACATTCTTATCATCCTTTTCACTAGTGATCTCCACCTCTTTTAACGTTTGCTGGTGTGGATTTAGCTCAATTGAAATGGTTTGATTTGAATGCAGGTCAATCTTTTTTTCGACGGTAACGAAGCCAATGTACGAATATACAAGTGAATAAGCCCCGGTGTCCAGGGTAAGGGAATAGTTTCCGTAGATGTCGGAAACAGCACCGGTTTTTAGCTCTCTGATAAAAACGGTAGCGCCTACCAGGGCTTCACCGCTCGACAGGTCGGTGATTTTACCGCTGATCGTGAAGTGTCTGGGTTTTGCGTTACTTTGAGACTGGCCGCACAAGGAGATAAAGAGGAGTGCCGGCAACAAGATCAGGTAGGGTATTTTCATCAGCATGAAGGGGAAGTTTCGGTTATTTGCGAATGATCCGGAATTCACCGTTTTCATTCAGTTTAATTATCCGCGAAGGCTTTACCTGTTGAAGTTCGGCCTGATATAAATGTACTGTATAATCAACTTGTTTTATGATATAGGCGGAGATATTGTTGAACACCTTGGGCGGGGGATCGCCTGAAACGTTGGCAGAAGTAGAAACGATCGGCTTTCCGTATGCTTTGATCAATTTTCGGCAGAATTCGTGGTTCACGATGCGGATGGCGATAGAGCCGTCTTCGGCGATCACATTGGAGGCAAGATTTTTGGCTTTCGGATAAATGATGGTAAGCGGCGTATCAACACTTTTTATCAGGTCCCATGCCAGCTCAGGAACAGCCACTACATAATCGGGGAGTCTTTTTTCATGGTCGAGCAGGATGATCATGCTCTTGCTTTCCATCCTTTTTTTAATCCGGTAGATGCTTTCCACTGCAGCAGGATTCGTTGCATCACAACCAATACCCCAGACAGTGTCGGTAGGATAAAGGATGGTTCCGCCCTTCTCCAGGATTTCCAGACATCGGTCAATCTCCCTTTTCATACTACGCTAAATATTCCTGCATTCCCTGCATCGTAATCAAACGCTCAAAGGTACTAAATATTTTAGAAGGGCTAGAGCCGCTTTACCAGCAGTGATACGGGGATTGTAATGGCACACCGGAAATGTTTTTCAGGACATTCGCGGTGGCCATGTAATCCGCAGGGGCGGCATTCGAGATGTTCAGGTGTTTCAATTACCACCCGGTCATCGGAAAGCGGACCGAAGCCAAAACCGGGAATGGTGGAGCAGTAAATGGCTGTAACAGGAGCATTCATGGCCGAAGCAAGGTGCATCGGAGCAGAATCGTTGGTGAAATTCATCCTGGCGTCTTTCATCAGTGACGCAGACTCCAGCAGAGATAATTGCCCGGAAAGGTCGACACACGAGGGATTGGAAGATTGCCTGATGATTGATTGACAGCCTTCGCGGTCGGCCGGCGATCCCAACAGGTAAATGTTTTTACCCGGCGGAATCAGATTTATCAATTCCAGCCATTTTTCCCACGGGTATTGTTTCGTAAACCACAGTGAAGCTGGCGAAATGGTGTAATAGGTCCCATGTTTAAAAACCGAGGTCTTCTCTTCGTCCTGTTTTGAAGGGTAGAGCCGGGGAGGGGTGAACATGCCGTCTGTCATCGACGCGATCAACGATAAATTGCGCTCCGCCTCATGAACACCGGTACCGATCGTATGCATTATCCTGTTGGTGAAAAATAGCGAGAGCGGGTTTTTATCGAATCCTGTCTTTATTTCAGCGCCTGAAACTGCGGTCAAAAGTCCGGTCATGAAGAATCGCTGAAGGTTCACGACCAGGTCGTATTTTGTATTGCGGATGCGGTAGATAAGTCTTCTGAAATTCCGGTACTTATTGTGTTTTTTATCCCATACCAAAACTTCGTGAAGGTACGGGTGGACATCAAAAAGCTGTGCTGTTCCTTGCTTCAGGAGAATGTCTATGGCTGCAGCCGGAAATACTGCGTGCAGCTTTTCCAGTACCGGTGTGGCCAGGATGACATCGCCGATGGAGGCGGTTTGGATAACAAGTATCTTTTGCATTAAACAGCAACGTCGAAATCGCGAAGTGCCTGGTTGAGCGAGGTCTTAAGATCGGTGGACGCTTTTCGTTGTCCGATGATCAGGGCGCAGGGAACCTGGTAAGTTCCGGAAGGAAATATCTTTGGCAATGTACCAGGGATTACCACTGAACGGGGCGGGACGTAGCCTTTATGTTCAATGGGTGTGGCTCCGGAAACGTCGACAATTTTTGTCGAACCGGTAAGCACCACATTTGCCCCCAGAACGGCCTCCTTCCCGATGCGGACACCCTCCACAACGATGCACCGTGAGCCGATAAAACAGTTGTCCTCGATGATCACCGGGGCCGCCTGAACCGGTTCGAGCACGCCACCCAGCCCAACGCCACCGCTCAGATGCACGTTTCGGCCAACCTGCGCGCAGGAGCCAACGGTGGCCCAGGTATCCACCATCGTACCCCGGTCAATATAAGCGCCGATATTGACGTAGGAGGGCATCAATATCACCCCTTCGGCAATAAACGACCCGTAGCGTGCAACCGCATGGGGAACTACCCTGACTCCCAGTTTATCATAACCACTTTTGAGCGGAATCTTGTCAAAAAACTGGAACGGGCCTGTCTCAACCAGTTCCATCTTCCGGATCGGAAAGTACAGGATTACCGCTTTTTTTATCCATTCATGCGTAATCCATGCATCACCATCGGGTTCAGCGACCCGCAAAAGTCCACGGTCGAGTTTTTCCACAACGCGGGTGATGGCGGCCTGTGTCTCCTCCTGCCTGAGCAGTTCCCGGTCTTCCCAGGCTTGCTCGATGATGGTTTTCAGGTCTGTACTCATAAGCATTAATTTTTTTTAGCTCCCGGATCCTGTCAGGTTGTCTCCGCTCTGTCCGGCACCGCTGCGCGGGCAGCAAAGGTTTCTTAGCGGGGGAGATTTTTCAAAATTAGCAAAAATTTCAACTTCTTTGTACCTTTGCAAATGAAAGAACATGCATGGGAAGGATTGTTGCTATTGATTACGGACAAAAACGGACAGGCATTGCGGTAACTGATGAGCTGAAGATTATTGCGACCGGACTTACCACCGTGAGGACCCATGATCTGACCGATTTTCTGAAGGATTACGTGGGTAAAAACAGTGTTGAATGTTTTGTTGTTGGTGATGCGAAGCAGATGAACAACACGGCCTCCGAATCGGCAAAGTTCATTGAACCTTTTGTTAACCGGTTGAAAATACTCTTTCCGTCCATCCCGGTGGAACGCCTGGATGAACGTTTTACCTCGCTGATGGCTACACGGGCAATCCGAGAGGCAGGTTTGAAAAAAAAGGACCGGCAGAACAAGTCACTGGTCGACACGGTAAGTGCAACCATCCTTTTACAATCCTACATGGAAAAACTCATAACTCATAACTCATAACTCATAACTCATAACTCATAACTCTTCACTCCCTATGATTCTACCCGTTGTTGCTTATGGTCACCCGGTCCTGAAAAAGGTAGCAGAAGACATCCCCCCGGATTTTCCAGGTTTGTCTGAATTTATCGCAAACATGTGGGATACCATGTACCAGAGTGACGGCGTAGGGCTGGCAGCGCCGCAAGTGAATCGGTCATTGCGAATGTTTGTAATCGATGCGTCTGCCTTCTCGGAAAAATATCCGGAGGCCGAAGGATTTAAAAAGGTATTCATCAATGCCAAAATATATATAGAGGAGGGAGAGGAGTATCCATTCAACGAAGGTTGTCTTAGTTTTCCGGGCCTCCGCGAAGATGTAATGCGAAAACCGGTAATTTTCATGAAGTATCTGGATGAAAATCTAATCGCGCATGATGAAAAATTTGAAGGTGTGGTAGCCAGGATCATCCAGCATGAATACGATCACATCGAAGGGATCGTTTTTGTCGACCGCATCTCATCAATCAGGAAGATGTTGCTGAAGGGCCGACTGAACGATATTTCAAAAGGAAATGTTGAAGTTGCTTACCGGATGTTGTTTCCCATGCTTAAAAAAGGAAGAAGATAAAAGATGAAAAAAAGCACACTCCTTATTGTTTTGGCCCTCGTGGCCATGGTTTCAGGTTGTAAACCTTCACGCGAAAAATCCGTTGAACGGATCCGATCCATCGAAAAGCGGCTTTTTTCTCCGGAAGCAGTAAGTTTTTCGAAACCTACTGCTGACAGTTTATTGACTATGTACGACGAATATATCAGCAGGTTTCCCGCCGATTCACTTACTCCGTCCTTCGTGTTCAAGGCTGCAAATGTGGCAATGAACGCCGGAAACGGAAGCAGGGCATTGAGTTATTTCGACCGATACCTGAAATCATACCCTTATCAGCCGAAAGCTGCGCTCTGTCTGTTTTTCAAAGCTTTTGTTTACGAAAATGTCATTCACGATATTGAACAGGCTCGGGAAAGTTATCTGTTGTTCATCGAAAAGTATCCGAATAATGAATTCAACAAGGATGCCCGGCTGGCCCTGATGAATCTTGGGAAGAGCCCGGAGCAGATGGTTCGCGAGTTTGACATGAAGCGAAAGGCCGACAGCATCCGCATTGCCGACTCACTGGCCAAAACCAAAAAGCGCAGATAATTTTCCGGTTGCCGGCAGATGAACTTGCCGGAACCGACGCTACTTAAACAGATTTTCCAGGAAGGTAGAGAGCTCCGACGGCGTGACGTTCCGGATAAGCCGTCCTTCGAAGCTGTAACTGATTTTTCCACGCTCTTCCGACACGATGATGGCCACGGCATCCGATTTTTCCGTGATGCCCACAGCGGCTCTGTGGCGCAATCCTACTCCGGAAGGGAGATCTTCACGGTTGGATACAGGAAGAATACATCGTGCAGCTTTGATGCTGTCGCCGATGATGACTACCGCACCGTCATGCAGGGGGCTGTTCTTGAAGAAGATCGTCTCCAGAAGTGTTTCAGTGATCATGGCATCGATCGGCTGACCGGTAGCCACACAGGCGTTGAGCTCGTTCTGCTGTGTGATTACGATCAGCGCTCCGGTATGGGTTTCCGCGAGTTTCTGGCAGGCTTTTACGATCTTTCCGACATTCAGGTTCACCGGATTGTTGATCTTGAATTTCCAGAAGAGGAACCGTTTTCGCTGGTTTTTGATGATCCGGGTATTGCCCACCATCAGCAGGAACTGCCTTATCTCGGGTTGGAACACCACGATAAGGGCGATGAATCCCACACTGATGAACTGACCCAGAATTTCCGTAAGCAACTGCATCTGGAAGGCTTTCACCAGTTTCCAGATCAGGTAGATGGCAATGATCCCGATGAAGATACGGATGGCGGCGGTTCCTTTTACGAGGTTGTACACTTCGTAAAGCATTATGGCAAACAGAATGATGTCAATGACATCAACAATTCTTAAACTGAACAGTCCGGAAAGCAGCATGGGGCAAAATTAGGTAAATTTGGGAGAACCTGTGTAAGAAAGTCCATTGCTTTCATTGCCGCAAAACCCCACGAGTCTGATCGCCTCCACTGCCTCTTTTACATCGTGAACACGTAAAATTACAGCCCCGTTGAGCAAGGCGATGGTATTGAGCACCGTAGTTCCGTTCAGTGCATCTGCCGGACCGGTTTCCAGCACTTTGCTGATCATCGATTTTCGGGAGAGGCCGGTGAGGATGGGCTGTCCGCACGATTTAAAGGAGCTGAGCCGGGAAAGCAGTTCAAAGTTGTGTGCGACGGTTTTTCCGAAACCGAATCCCGGATCGAGGATCACATTCCGGATGCCATGATTACGGCACCGGATCAGCTGTTGCTCGAAAAAGTAAGCCACCTCCGCCACCACGTCGTTGTAGTGTGGATCATTCTGCATATTGGCTGGCGTGCCTTTCATGTGCATCAGCACGTAAGGTACCCCGAGTTCTCCCACGGTTTCAAACATACCGGTACCAAAGCGTCCCCCGTAAATGTCGTTGATCATACCGGCGCCATGTTCCACGGCAGCGCGGGCAACTCCGGCGCGAAAGGTGTCGACCGAAAAGATACATCCGGGGAAGCTCTTCTTGGCGGCATCGAGAAAGGAGAGGAGCGTGATCATTTCATCCTCCCCGGCTATTTCAGCCGCACCGGGACGGGTCGATACAGCCCCCATGTCGATGAGGGCAGCCCCTTCACCAACCATTTTTTCGACATGATGCAGCCCGGCAACGATGCCGGCATGTTTTCCGCCGTCATAAAATGAATCTCCGGTGAGGTTCAGAATGCCCATCACCACAGGAGTGGTTAGATCCAGAATCAGGCCGTTACAGTTGAGGCTGTTCATTCGCACACACTTTTCGCAAATTTAGGATTTTTTTTTACCTTCGCTTACGCTAAACTTTGCTCCAATATGGCCGATATTTCATTGACCGAAACCCAGTTTGAATCCGTGATCCGCGAATGCCGGGAGATATTCCTTACCAAGATGAAGGACTATGGCACCGCCTGGCGCATCTTGCGGGCGCCGTCGCTTACCGACCAGATCTATATCAAGGCCCGGCGAATCCGAAGTATCGGCGACAAAGGAGCACAAAAGATCAACGAAGGTATAAAACCGGAATTCATTGGCATTGTGAACTATGCAGTGATCGCACTCATCCAGTTGGATTTGGGAACCGAAGAGCGGCTCGAACTCAAAGAGGAGGAGGCAGCCGCATTGTACGACAAATACATCTGCGCCGCCCGCGATCTGATGCTCAATAAAAACCATGACTATGGTGAGGCTTGGCGCAACATGCGACTCAGTTCGCTGACCGATATCATTTTGATGAAGCTGATGCGCACGAAGCAGATTGAAGACAATGAGGGCAAGACTTATATTTCGGAAGGAGTGGATGCAAACTATTACGACATGATAAACTACGCAATTTTTGCGGTGATCAAACTAAATTATGAAACTACTTAGAAATATCTTCCGGATTCTGGTCGGAGTGGTCTTCATCTTCTCCGGATTCGTTAAGGGAGTTGACCCGCTCGGAACGGTCTACCGCATGGATGACTACTTTCTTGCATTCAACGTGGCCTGGGCGATGCCGCTTTCGCTCTTTCTTACCTATCTGCTTGTTGCCTTGGAATTTACCATTGGCATCAGTCTGCTCTTCAATCTTTTGATTAAAAAGACCGCCTGGCTGCTGCTTCCCATGATGACTTTTTTCACCATCCTCACCTTCTTCGATGCTGTTTACAACATGGTGCCCGATTGCGGCTGTTTCGGGGATGCGGTGAAGATGACCAACCTGCAGACTTTCCTGAAAAATGTCGTTTTGATGGCCATGGTGGTGCCTATATTTATCTGGCGGAAAAAATATCGCAGCGCCTTGCCTGTATTGCTCGATTTTGCTTTGGTCCTCGCGACTTTCATCGTTTTTACCGGGATGTCAATATATTGTGTACGCCATCTTCCGCTGATCGATTTCATGGGATGGAAGGTTGGAAACCGCGTTAACCAGGCGGCCTCACTGCCGGTTAAGTTTTACGTAACCTATAAAAACAGAACTACCGGCGAAGAGAAGGAGTTTGTTGCGCCGAACTACCCATGGAACGATTCGCTTTGGCTTTCTCAATGGACGTTCAAATCGCAACGGGTCGTCGACCCGAATAAGAACCAGGGACTGATGCTTCGGATAGAGGATGCCACAGGTGCAGATTATACTGCCAGTGTACTCGAAAATCCAGATTATCAGTTTATTTTGGTTGCCTATAACCTGGCAGGCACCAATCCTGATGGTTTCCGTAGATTGCTGCCGTTGTACAAAAAGGCTATTGCTGACGGATTTTCTTTTATCTGTCTCACCAATTCATTGCCCGAAGAGATAAAAAAATTCAAATTCGCCCATGGGACTGCGTTCGACTATTATAATTCCGACGATGTAGTGCTTAAAACCATGGTGCGTGCCAACCCCGGGCTCATCCTGCTGAAAAACGGAACCGTTATCGCCAAATGGAACGCCTTGGATGTGCCGGCGTACGAGGAGGTGAAGGGGTTCCATATGAAGTGACAAGGTAACAAAGTAACAGTACTGCATTGATCAGATTTATCGTCACACGTCTTTGGTATGGGATCCTGGTTCTATTCGGGGTAGTGGTGGTGGTGTTTTTTCTCTTTAATGTACTGCCGGGGGATCCGGCGCGGATGATGCTCGGGCAGCGGGCCGATATCGCCTCTGTGGAAGCCATCCAAAGGGACCTTGGACGTGATAAACCGCTGCCGCTGCAGTTCCTGAATTACCTGAATGACCTTTCACCCGTTTCGGTTCATTCCATTACCGGCCACTCAGGATACTGGTATCTGAATCCCGAAAAATATGACAAAACTATCACCCTGCTCGCTTTTGGGAAAAATACGGTGGTGGTGCTTAAAGCGCCTTACCTGCGGCAGTCGTACCAGTCGCGCCGGAATGTTTCCGCTATCCTGGCCGAAGGGTTTGTCAATACTGCCATCCTGGCCATCGTTTCCATGACCTTTGCGATCGTTCTTGGGATTGGCATCGGCATCATCTGTGCGGTTTATAAGAACAGTTTCGTTGACCGGTTTGCGCTGGTGTTCTCGGTGATCGGAATGTCTCTTCCATCATTCTTCGCGGCCATTCTCAACGCCTGGATCTTTGCCTTCGTATTTGCCGGGATCACCCATCTGAATATGTCGGGGAGCCTCTATTCGGTTGACGATTTTGGCCGGGGTGAGTTCCTCGACCTGAAGAACCTCATCCTTCCGGCATTTACACTTGGAATGCGGCCGCTCGCCATAATCGTGGAACTTACCCGCAATTCACTGCTGGATGTGTTAAGTCAGGACTATATCAGAACTGCAAAAGCAAAAGGACTCAGCCGGTCGCGTATCATGTTTAAACATGCGCTCAAAAACGCCCTGAACCCGGTTGTAACCGCCATTTCCGGGTGGATCGCTTCGCTCCTGGCAGGAGCCGTCTTCGTAGAATTTGTGTTTGACTGGAAGGGAATCGGGATGGTCATAGTCAATGCGTTGGAGAAATACGACTTCCCGGTTGTGATGGGAGCTGTGCTTTTTATTGCCGTCATCCTGATCCTTATCAATATCTTTGTGGATATTTTGTACGGCCTCCTGGATCCGAGAATCAGGATTCAATAACACGGAAGTGCAAAAATTACAGGTTCTGAATTACCAGAAACAGGAATAATTAACCATCAAATCTACAATCATTCAATTTTAACGATATGAGAAAAAAGATTGTTGCCGGAAACTGGAAAATGAACAAGGGCTTCAGTGAGGCTGAAGACCTTATCACCGAAATCGCCGATGCGCTCGAGGAGGTTGAATTGACAAGGGTGGATGTGGTGATTTGTCCGCCTGCATTGTACCTCGAAATGGCCACTGATATTGCGGAAGAGTCAAATTTTTCAGTCGGGGCGCAGAATGTTTACCCTGCCGATTCCGGTGCATTCACAGGTGAGGTTAGTCCAACAATGCTCGCCGACCTCGATGTGGAATACTGCATCGTAGGGCATTCCGAACGCAGAAAATATTTTGGTGAGAGCCATGAGTTCCTGGCGCAAAAGGTGGATGCCTTGCTGGCTCACGATATCATTCCCATATTCTGTTGTGGAGAGGTTCTCCCGGAACGTGAAGCCGGCATACATTTCGAAGTCGTTAAACGGCAACTTGAAGAGTCGCTGTTTCATTTACCTGAAGACGATTTTCGTGCGGTGGTTATTGCTTATGAACCCGTTTGGGCGATTGGCACCGGTGTAACAGCTACCAAAGAACAGGCCCAGGAGATGCACTCCTACATTCGTACACTGGTGCTTAAACGATACGGATCAGAGGCTGCCAACGAAATCACCATCCTTTATGGAGGAAGCTGCAATGCGAAAAATGCCAAGGAGCTATTCAGCATGCCGGATGTTGATGGCGGCCTGATTGGTGGTGCCTCCCTGAAGTCGGATGAGTTTATGGCCATCGTATTATCCGCATGACCTATGGACTACTTCCAGGTATCAGTAACCGGCATCCCTGAAGGGGAACGCGAAATTCTGATGGCCCAGCTGGCAGAACTGGGATTTGAAAGCTTTACCGAAAACGATGACGGTATTCAGGGTTTCGTTCCGGCCGATCAATTCAATGAAAGTGAGGTGAACCTATGGCTGCAGAAGTATGCTGCTACCTCAGGAATATTCTACCGCACCGAGAAGATCCTGGCCCAAAACTGGAACGCTATCTGGGAAAGCGGATATGAACCGGTTGTGATAGGCGGGAAGTGTATGGTGCGAGCGCCTTTCCATGACCCGCTGCCAGGTATGACCTATGACCTTGTCATTGAACCCCGGATGTCGTTTGGCACCGCCCACCACGAAACAACCTCTCTCATGATCGAAATGCTCATGGAGGAGGAGATCGACGGTAAAAGGGTGCTGGATATGGGATGTGGCACTGCCGTACTGGCTATCCTTGCCTTCAAAATGGATGCCCGGTCGGTAGTCGCTATCGACAACGACGATTGGGCCTATGACAATGCCCTCGACAACGTGGTTCGCAACAATGCCTCCCCGGTCCTGATCCTGAAGGGGGATGCGTCGTCAATCATGGCCCCCGCCTTCGATGTGATTTTCGCCAACATTAACAGAAACATCCTTCTCCGCGATATTCCTGTTTATGCACAGTGCCTTACGGCCGCCGGCCTACTCTATCTGAGCGGGTTTTATGAGGACGACCTGGAGGTGGTCAATGATGCCGCTGCCATGGCCGGACTGAAGTACGTGACACATAGGGTCAGCAACAGGTGGGTAGGAGTTAAATATTCAAGGTGATGCCGGGAATAGTTAGCAGGATGGTGAGATTTTTGCTGATAGTGGCAGCCGTTTTGCCATCGCTGTTTGCAGTTTCCCAAAATACAGCAGTGCCCAAAGCCGGTCGGTTCAGCGGGGATTCTACAAAATTTATCGGGGAGCTGAACCTGATTTTTTTCAATCTTGCCGACAACGAAAAAAAGATCATTGCACCTTACATTGAGGAGTTCGTGCAGAAGTGGAACCAGGAGGAATTCAGCCCTTCACGGAAAAAGGCTATCTATACCATTTGCAATGAGATGGCGCGCAAGAAGATTCGTCCGTACCCCGATTTTTTCAACTACATCAACACCCTCAATATCTATGTAAATTCGCACCAACCAGACGACTATTTTCATCCTTGGTCCGCCATTCTGAAAAAGTTGATCGCCGAAAAGAACAACCGGGCGTTTCTGGCATTTCTCGACTTCAGCAGCTACCTTTTTGGAGAAAATCTGGTGTATAAATCTCCCTCCACACGCTGGAAAATTGCTAATCCGCAGTTCCGTTTTGATTACGATACAGTTCCCAAGCTGGATTTTAAACAATCCGACCTTATTTGCTATGCCAACGATGATAGTCTTCTCATCTACAAGACCCGGGGCGTCTATTACCCACTCAGCAGCACCTGGCTTGGTACGGGTGGCCGTGTCGACTGGCGCCGTGCAGGCAGTGACCCGGGGCAGGTTTATGCCGAATTGTCGACCTATAATATCCAGTTGCGCTTTTCTAAATTTTCAGCCGATTCCGTCTATCTTACGCACTCGAAGTATTTCAAATCACCGTTGCCAGGCAAGTATTTTGATAAGGTGCTCGCAGATGTTACCGAAGATAAAGCTTCCTATCCTCGCTTTTATTCAAAAGATAAGATGATCGGGATTGCGAATATTTTTCCGAACATTGATTACCTGGGCGGTTTTGCCGTAGAGGGAAACCGGATCCTTGGCACCGGTGACAGGTTTCATGAAGCAAGGCTTTTCTTTAAAAAAGGGGGCAAAGTATTTGTCCAGGCAAACTCCAAAGCATTTATCATCCGGCTCGACCGGATAAACGCCGCCATGGCGTCTGCAACGATTTTTCTTGAAAACGATTCCATCTACCATCCCGGACTTCAGCTCAAGTACAACGACGACACAGGTCATCCGGAAGATTCGAAGGAGCTGTCGTTTGTGAAAGATGAGCGCATCGCCACAACCAGCCCCTGGTACGATTCTTTTCACAGAATAGAGATTTATACGGAAGCACTTTACTGGAAAGTAGGGGAGTCAAAGATCAGGTTTGAAATGATGAAAGGACCGACCAAACAGAGCAAATGCGTTTTCGAATCCAGCAGTTATTACTCACTTCACAGGTACGAAAAACTGAAAGGCATTGATGATCTGAATCCGCTAAACGTGATTAAAAATTTTCTCGGGCGTAAAAAATCAAAGGAATTCACACTGGACGAATTGACCAGTTACATGAACAAACCCAGAGAGCAGGTTGAAGTGCTGATACTTACCCTTGCAACCCGTGGATACCTTGTGTATGATTATGACGATAAGGTCGCACTGGTTAAAAATAAGCTTTTCGACTATGTGAATGCCCGAAATGGGAAGTCGGACTATGATGTGATATTTTTCAATTCAGATGTTTCCGGCAAAAGTAACGGTATCCTCAGCCTCGACAGTTTTGATTTGAGGTTGCAGGGGGTTCCCTCGGTAATGCTCAGCGATTCTCAGCAGGTTATCATTTATCCGAAAAACGAAATTATTGTGCTTAAAAAGGCGATGGACTTCGTTTTTACGGGAAAGATCGAAGCCGGACTTTTTGATTTCTGGGGACGTGATTGCGCCTTCGATTACCAAAAATTCAAAATTGATCTCCCTTTTGTAGATTCCATGATGTTCTATGTCAAGAGCAAAACATGGGATCCAAAAACCGGCAGGTATCCGCTGGTGCGCGTTAAAACTGCCCTTACAAACCTCAGCGGTGATTTGCTTATCGACGATTCTGCCAACAAGTCCGGATTAAAAGCGTTGAAGGACTATCCCATTTTCACCAACAAGAACAATGCTTTTGTTTACTGGAATAAAAATTCAACACAGCGAGGGGTATACAAGAAAGATAAATTTTTCTTTGAGGTGGAGCCTTTTACGATTCACAGCCTTGATATCGTTGCGACAGATAGTCTGAATTTTACCGGTACGCTGACCTCTGCCGGAATATTCCCAAAAATTGCTGAACCCCTAAAGGTCAGGCCCGATTATTCGCTTGGAATTGAAAAATCGACCGGGGATAGCGGATTCCCGGCCTACGGTGGGAAAGGGACCTTTATTTCACGGATCGATCTGAGCGACATCGGCCTTCGGGGAGACGGAACCCTGCTGTTCCTGAACTCAACATCCCGTTCTCCCGAGTTTATCTTCCTGCCTGATTCGATGAAAACCCTGGCGAAGTCATTTACCGCAGTTGAGCAGCAAGGGGAGGTAGAATATCCTGCGGTAAAGGCCGACTCTGTCACGGAATTCTGGATGCCATACAAAGACTCCCTTATAGTTGGAAGTAACCGGAAAGATATGGTCATGTACAATGACCAGTCTACCTTTGGCGGCAAACTGGCCCTTACCCCACATGCACTTACCGGTATCGGAACAGTGCGGATCAGGGATGCGGAAATGGATTCCAAAGGATTCAGTTTCAAGCGAAGAACATTTGATGCACTCATCGCCAACTTCCGCATTAAATCGTACGACCTTGCCGACCTTACAATCTCAACGAAAAACTACCAGACCCACTTCGACTTTGATAAGCGAAAGGGGGAATTTAAATCCAATGTGGGCATATCAAAGGTTGAGTTCCCGTTCAACAAGTACATTTGTTCGATGGACCGCTTCGATTGGCTTATCGACAGCGAGGAGATCCTGCTCGCCAATGAACAGAGCAGGAACTCCAACACCGATTCGCTGAATCTTTCGCAATTGATCGACCTGGGATATACCGGTTCAGAGTTCATCTCCGTTCACCCGCAACAGGATTCACTGAAGTTTTTCGCTGCCAAAGCGCGCTACAATCTGCGCTCAAACGTGATCGATGCAGAGGAGGTACGTATTATCAAAGTTGCCGATGCTGCTGTTTATCCTGACTCCGGAAGGGTGAGGATTCTGAAGAATGCACAAATGGAGGTGCTTAAAAATGCAAGGATAATCACGAATACCAAATCACGTTACCATTATTTTTACAACGCCGATGTCTCCATTGCCTCCAAAAAGAATTATACAGGGTTGGGTAATTATGATTATAAAGACAGGGCAGGGGAGGCAAAACAGATTCAATTTACAAAGATCAGGGTAGATACCGGTGGCCAAACCATAGCAGAAGGTCATATCTCTGATTCGGCCCGTTTCCTGCTCAGTACCGAATTTGGATTTCAGGGTGATGTTCTGCTCTTTGCAACACGAAAGTACCTTGTCTTTGATGGTGGATTTCAGGCTGTTACTGATTGCTTCAGAACCAAGACTGAATGGGTCAGATTTTCCGATACCATCAATCCGATGAAGGTTCAGTTACCGGTTGTTTCCCCATTGCGAAACATGAGTGGCGAATCGGTTAACCTGGGTCTGATGTTCTATAACACCGATGCCAGAATCGGCCCTACATTTTTCAGGCGTAAGAACAGTTTCAGTGACAGCATGATGGTTACCTCTTCCGGTTTCGTCGAATACAATCTGGCTGCCTCCGAATTCAGGATCGGATCAAAGGAGAAGCTGAACGACCGTAGCTTCCCGGGAGGTTACCTCTCACTGAATACATCAAACTGTCTGCTGCACGGCGAAGGGAAAGTTAATTTGCGGATGACAACGGGCATCATGAGATTGGAAAGTTTCGGGACCATTGATTATTACGTGATTCCTGATTCCACACGAATTCATGTTTCCATCAGTCTGGAATTTCCTTTTTCGGAAAACGGATTGCAAAAATTCTATACAATACTTAACTCCATCAATCTGAACGGGGTCAACCTGGCAACAACACCTTACAGCAGGGCGATGGATTACCTCATGGATAAAAAAGAGGCCGATCGCCTGAAGGGGGAGATGGAACTTGTAGGGAAATACAAAAAGTTCCCGGAGCAACTCGACCGTACAATATTTCTTGCCGATGTATGGTTGCGCTGGGATACAACATCCAAATCGTATGTTTCGTTCGGACCTATCGGCATTGCCAATGTTGGCAAGAACCAGGTCAGCCGATATGTTAATGGTACCATAGAATTTACGAAAAAGCGGAACGGTGACGATTTTACAATGTACTTTGAGCTCACCAAAAATGACTGGTTCTTTTTTAACTTCCGCAATAACCTGATGCAGGCTATCTCTTCCGATCTCAATTTCAACGATATTATCATCAAGGATGCACAGTCGAAAAGTGAAGCCAGCCGACTTAAAAACCTTGCCAAAGGTTACCGTTATTCCATCTCTACCGATCGCAAAAAGCGAGAGTTTTTGAGGAAGTTTCAACCCGAAGAAGGAGAATAGCTCTGCAATGGTGTCACGTAACACCAGGGTGATATGGTTGAATGGAGAAATGTGAATGGTGTTTATAAATTCTGTTATTTTGCAGGGGGAAACCAGCTTTTAATCGTACGTCGTAAATCCATACCATGACTGCTTTGTACATTGCCCTTGAAGTTATTTCAGCTTATCTGATCGGATCGGTTGCCTCGGCACTATGGATAGGAAAGTTGGTTTACGGGATTGATATCCGGCAGCATGGAAGCGGGAACGCCGGTGCAACGAACGTGATCAGGGTGCTTGGATACAAGGCTGGAATACCTGTGATGATGTTTGATGTTTTCAAAGGGTGGCTGGCCGTGCAGCTGGCTACCTGGATAAATCCGGCCGGACTGCAGGGCGACCCGTTAATCTACCTTCGCATCAGTATGGCCATTGCAGTGGTCCTCGGTCATGTGTTCCCTGTTTTTGCCGGTTTCCGGGGAGGTAAGGGAGTTGGCACTTTTGCAGGGGTTGGCATTGCGCTCTTCCCGCTGGCACTGCTCATCGTCCTGGGTATCTTTGCACTGGTGCTTGCTGTCACGCATTATGTATCACTCTCCTCAATCATCGGCTCCATCGCTTTTCCCTTTGCAGTGATCCTGATCTCGTGTGAAAGAAACCCTGCCCTGGTGGGCTTGTCGGTGGTGGTTGCCCTGTTTATTCCCTGGACACATCGTAAAAATATCAGCAGATTGTTAAAAGGGGAGGAGAATAAATTCGTATTCAAACGGAAATAGCAGGCAAACGGCTATGTGTGGATGGATAATGCTGATCTTGGAAAAAGATAATATAAATTGTATATTTGAAACAAAATTCATTAAAACATTACAGTTATGAAATTTATCATCTCTAGCTCACTTTTGCTGAAAAATCTCCAGGCAACCATCGGGGTTATCAATACAAACAATACATTGCCAATTCTGGACGATTTTTTATTTGAGCTGAAGGAAGATTCACTTACCATCACGTCGTCTGACCTTGAAACCACCATGCGTGTTACCATACAACCCGATCGCTCGGAGGAGACGGGTAGCATTGCCATCCCGGCCAAGATCCTGGTTGAAACCCTCAAGACCTTTGCCGACATCCCTGTGTCGTTCACCATTGATCTCACAACACTGATGATCGAGATTTCTGCCGGTGAGGGGAAATACAAACTTTCCGGTCATAAGAGTGACGAATATCCCCGTACTCCTTCGTTGGAGGATACCACTGCAATCAATCTCGACTCACACATGCTTGCCCAGGCTGTGAACAAAACTTTGTTTGCCACCGGCAACGACGAACTGCGCCTTGTGCTTTCGGGAGTCTTTTGCGAACTGTCTCCCGACGATATTACTTTTGTAGCCACCGATGCACATAAACTGGTTCGCTACAGACGTTCCGATGCCAAATCCCAGGATTCGGCCAACTTTATCCTGCCTAAAAAGCCATTAAACCTGCTGAAAAATATCCTTTCAAGTCAGGACGTTCCGGTGGTCATTGAATACAATAAAACCAATGCGTTTTTCTCGTTCAATAACACCCACCTTATTTGCCGCCTGATCGACGGAAAATATCCCAACTACGAAGCAGTCATCCCCAAGGAAAATCCCAACAAACTTACCATCGACCGGCATGCACTGCTAACCTCCATCAAACGAGTATCGATCTTTGCAAACCAATCCACCCACCAGATCCGGTTCAAAGTCTCAGGGAAAGAATTGGTCCTTTCAGCCGAAGATATCGATTTTGCAAATGAGGCAAAGGAGCGCCTCACATGTTCTTATGAAGGCGATGACCTCGAAATCGGATTCAATTCGAAATTTCTGCTTGAAATGCTGAGCAACATTGAAACAGACGAGGTAAGGCTGGAGATGTCGGCGCCTAACAGGGCAGGTATTTTGTACCCTGTTAACAGCGAAAATAAGGCGGAGGATATTCTCATGCTGGTGATGCCTGTTATGCTCAATAAATAGATTCTTCTGTTTTTTGATGATCACCAAATCCTTTTAGTCATGAAAACAATGAAAATTTTCAGTCTCTCGTTGGTCGCAGCCATGATGGTATTCTTTTTCCCCTCCTGCAAAGAGGTAAAGGATGCAGCCTCCATCAATATCAGCTACAACTTGCCGAAGATCAGTTTCATTTATTACAAACCACAGCTTAAGGCAACAGAGGTGCTGCTTTACGCCGGAATGGTTCGAATTAATCTCGACAGTGCGCTTAATGCCAATGGTTTGTCGAGTGGGGTAGTGGGCAGTACCTATCTGACAATTTTCACGCTCACCATCGACGATCCGCCTTCGGCAAATTTCAACTGGCTTCAGTCGGCCCGGACACAATTTGCGCAAGATGCCGGATTCACCACCGCTGTCGACGTAGCTTCGGCTGTGAACAGCGATCCGAATTCCAAAGTGTTAACCATGACCACGAACAACGTGAACATCCGTTCCTATCTGGGCAATACTTCGTTCTACATGCGGGTTTATGCGACTATGAACGGTCCTTTGCCCTATGATTGGATTGGCTTGTACATTACCTCTCAATTGAAGATGACACTACAACCTCTGAACTAATTGGCTTCAGGAAATAAAAAAGCAGGGGTGACTTAACATGTCGCCTCTGCTTTTTTGATTGTACTAACAGGTTTATTTTGCAGCGTTCATCTTGTCCAGAACATCCATTACCTCCCGCACAGCCTTCGCTGAAGCATTGACCAATTGCATCTCTTCGTCATTTAATTTCAGCTCTATGATCTGTTCGATACCTTTTTTGCCCAATTTAACCGGGGCCCCAAGGTAGATGTCTTTCAGGCCATATTCACCCTGAAGCCATGCACAGCACGGGAAGATTCTTTTTTGATCTTTCACGATGGCTTCAACCATCTGGGCTGCAGCAACGCCGGGAGCATACCAGGCCGAGGTTCCCAGTAGGTTCACGATCTCCGTCCCACCCTTCTTCGTACGTTCAACAATAGCATCCAGCTTGGCTTTTTCAATCAACTCGGTCACAGGAATACCACTCACCGTGGTGTACCTGGGCAGCGGAACCATGGTATCGCCGTGTCCGCCCATCAGGATGGATTGGATGTCCTTCGGGGAGCAGTCTAGCGCTTCGGCAAGGAACGCACCGTAGCGGGCTGTGTCGAGTATGCCGGCCATGCCAAACACCCTGCTTGAATCGACTTTTGCGGTCAGATAGGCACAGTATGTCATCACATCCAGCGGGTTGGAAACGATGATGATGATCGCATCCGGCGAATGTTTGATGATGTTTTCCGTGCTGCTTTTCACGATGTCGGCATTGATGGAGATCAGGTCATCACGGCTCATCCCAGGTTTACGCGGAACACCTGCTGTGATAACCACGATGTCGGATCCTGCAGTTTTTGTGTAATCATTTGTGGAACCATGAATACGGGTGTCGAATTGATCAACAGGCGACATCTGCCACATGTCAAGGGCTTTCCCCTCAGCTACATTTTGCTTGACATCAAGAAGCACAACTTCCTTAACGATGTCTTTGTGCGCGATCGAATCGGCACAGGTTGCGCCAACAAGTCCGGCGCCAACAACAGTTACTTTCATATTTTTAGATTTATTAAGGTTTTTTTATAATCCTGCTTTTTCCTTGAACCACTCAAGCGTGTACGATGATGGACGTTCAATCTGCAGTCCGAGCGCCCGGTCCCAAAGCATGGAAGCAAGCACCCCAAGCGCCCTGGATACTCCGAAGAGAACGGTATAAAAAGGTGCTTCCTTGATACCGTAGTGCATCAGCAGCGATCCTGAATAGGCATCCACATTCGGCCATGGATTCTTAACTTTACCCAGCCCGCCAAGAATCGGAGGTACAACCTCATAAAGGTCATTCACGATCTGGATCAGGCTGTCGCCTTTACAATATTTGCCGGCAAATTCCCGCTGTGCTTCAAATCTGGGATCAGTCTTCCGCAATACGGCATGTCCGTACCCCGGAATAACACGGCCAGCGCCGATCGTCTTCTCGCAGAAATCATGAATCTGCTGTTTTGTGGGACTTTCAGTGCCGATTTCTTTGATCATATCCTGGATCCAGGCAATTACCTCCTGGTTTGCGTAGCCATGAAGCGGACCAGCAAGTCCGAGCATTCCCGCAGCATAGGAATAATATGGATTGCTTAATGCCGATGCCACAAGGTGGGCAGCATGTGCAGAAACGTTACCTCCTTCATGATCGGCATGAATGGTAAGATACAACCTGAATAATTTGTAAATTTCAGGATCATCGTAACCCATCATATGCGCAAGATTCGCTGACCAGTCAAGACTGGGGTCGGCAGCGATCACATTTCCGTTGAAATAGTGTTTACGGTAAATATAAGCTGCAATAACAGGCAGCTGCCCGATGAAGTTCATTACATCCTCATAGTAGGAATCCCAGTAATCTTTCTTGCCTACTCCTGCATTATATGCCTGAAGGAATTTTGATTCTGTGGCAAGTGCCAGGATGCCAACACTAAAATCGGCCATGGGTGCAGAATCCATGGGAAGTGCATCAAGCACTTTATAGACGCTCTGCGGAACAACAGCACGCTGTTTCCACTCTTTACTGATCTCCTGAACATCCGCCAGGGTAGGGATTTCCCCGAGCAGCATGAGGTAGAAGAGACCTTCTGGCAGCGGTTCATCCTGTGGGGAGAGTTTTGGAAGCTTTTCCTGAAGCTCGGGTATAGAATATCCTCTGAAACGTATGCCTTCCTGGGCATCCAATTTGGAGGTAAGGGTTAGTAAGGCGGGTATTCCTTTCATGCCGTCAATTACCGACTCGATGGTAACCTGGCCGATCACCGTATTACCGTGATCTTTGAACAGTGACTTCACCTCAGCTGCGACTGGAACAGCCTTCTCTGCGAATTTCGATTTTAAAGAGCTCATGACCTTGTTATTTACTGGTTTATAATTTGGTGGTTAATATTTTTATAGTGTGCTAAAATTAGCAAAATATTTTGATTATCCAAATTGATAGAACAATATTTAAGGAAAATTATTGCATAAAAAAAGCTGCCCCGTAAGGTGATCTCCGGGGCAGCTGGGAAAATGGTAGAACCTAAGGCTATTTGTTCCTCTTCGGACCTGAGTTTACAATTTCTTCAGGGCACCCTTCAATAAATACTTTGAAGTTTTCAATGTACCTGGAAGCCAATGCATCATATTTCATCCAGTACTCCTCCTTGTTTCCCCATGCATTCGACGGATCAAGCACGTCGCTGGGCACATCGGGACAAGTTACCGGAATGTTGAAGTCGAAAATCTTATCCTTGCGGAACTCTGCCTTATCGAGGGCCCCGCTCAGTACAGCGTTGAGCATGTTCCGGGTATGACGGATGCTGATGCGCTTGCCCACCCCGAATTTGCCGCCAACCCATCCTGTATTCACGAGCCATACTTTTGCCCCATGCTTCTCAATCTTCCTTCTGAGGATATCTGCGTAAAAATAGGGATGATGAACCATGAACGGAGCTCCAAAACAGGCGCTGAATGCAATCTCAGGTTCGATCCCCAGTCCGAGTTCAGTACCGGCGATCTTGCTTGTATACCCGCTGATGAAATGGTAGATCGCCTGGTTGTTGTCGAGCTGGGCGATGGGAGGCATGACACCTTGTGCGTCGCAGGTCAGGAAAATTACATTCTTCGGATGTTTTCTCACGCTTTTTTCAGGAACTGCATTCGGGATCATATCGAGGGGATAGGAAGCCCTGGTATTTTCGGTAATCTGATCATCGTCAAGATCAATTTTTCGGGAAGTTGGATCAAAAACCACATTTTCGAGGATCGTGCCGAACTGGTGCGTGCAATTGTAGATTTCCGGCTCGTTTTCGGCCGAAAGTCTGATTACCTTAGCATAACAGCCTCCTTCGTAATTGTAAACCCCTTCGTCGCTCCAGGCGTGCTCGTCGTCACCGATAAGCGCCCGGTTAGGATCGGCGGAAAGGGTGGTCTTACCGGTTCCGCTTAACCCGAAGAACAGGGCAACGTCACCCTCCTTGCCTACGTTTGCCGAACAATGCATCGACATCACATCCTGCAATGGCATGAGGAAGTTCATGACCGTGAAAATCGACTTTTTAATTTCGCCGGCATACTGGGTATTGGCAACAATGGCCAGGCGCTTTGAAAAATCAATGACGATCGCAGTTTCGCTGTTCGTCCCATCGATACGGGGATCCAGTTTGAATGACGGAGAGGCAATCACCGTGAAATTCGGAATGTGGGTTTTGCATTTCTCCAACGTGTTCAGCGTCATGAACATGTTCCGGGCAAACAAACTCTGCCAGGCCGTGTCGGTGATAATGCGGATCGGCATCTGGTAATCCGGGTCGGCGCCAACATAAACATCCTGCACGAATAGTTCTTCTCCCTGCAGAAAGGCCTGTAAGCGACTAAATATTCCGGCGAATTTTTCCGGCGTGAGCGGACGATTGTTTTTTCCCCAGTCAATTTTGTCTTCGGTGGTTGGCTCCTGAACGAAATATTTCTCGTTTGCAGCCCTGGCAGTCCATTTGCCGGTATTTACAAGCAATGCACCTCCGTTTACTATTTTTCCTTCATTGCGAAACACAGCCTCTTCATACAATGCCGGGGCCGGAAGATTCCAGTACACCCGGTCCAGATGAACCAGTCCATGATTTGCTAACCCATATTCACTTTTTAAATTTATAGCCTGCTTTTGAGCAGGAGTCTCGAATTTCAAATATTTTGACATATTTTATCTTGTTAAATTGTGCAATACTAAAAACTATAGCCAGTCTCTTACCAACTTCCGGTCGCCGATGAACAATTCGTTCGGGGAGTTCGGATCCAGTGCCCATTTGATACGTTCAATACCCTGGGTGATATCTTTGATCGAACCGCAAGTGGAAAGACGCAGAAAACCGTCAAGGCCGAATTCTTTGCCGGGAACAGTGATAACCTTCACTTTGTCAAGTAAGAAATAGGCCAGCTTGCTGGAATCCTTGCTGTAATGGCTAAAATCCACGAAGCAGTAGAATGTACCATCAGGCCTTGTCGCCCTAACCCCTTCGAAGGAATTGAGCTGGTCCATGAGAACATTGGTGTTGTTCTGAAGTGTTGCACAAAGACTGCTTACGCCCGACTGGATGCCCATGATGGCAGCCACGGCGGCAGCCTGGAGTATTACCGATGGTCCGGAGGTTTGATGGCTCTGAATGTTGGTCATACAGGTAATCAGCTTTTTATTGGCAACTGCCCAGCCAATCCGGAAACCTGTCATGGCGTATTGTTTCGATACTCCATTGATCACGATCAATCTGGATTCATCAATACTCGTTTTGAGAAAGTTATAGCAACTTATCGGTTTCTTGCCATTGAAGACCAACCGGTGGTAAATATCATCCATGATAAGGTAAAGGCCCTTCTTTTCGGCAAATTCCACGATTTCGCTGATAAACTGCTCAGAGTACATCACTCCGGTTGGATTGTTCGGGCTATTGATGATGATTGCTTTGGTATTGGAACCGCAGGCTCGTTCGATATCCAGCAAGGTAGGGTAAAAACTTCCGTCTTCGGGCAGCACGGGTACAGGGATTGCACCGCATAACCTTACCATTTCTGGGTAACTGACCCAATAGGGTGCCGGAAAAACGACTTCGTCCTGTGGATTTAGAATTGCCTGCAACGCCACCATTATGGCTTGTTTCGCTCCACCTGATGCAATAACATTCTGGGGAGAGACAATCCGTCCGTACATGTCGCCGGTATAGCGTACTATTGCCTGCTTAAGGGCAGGGATCCCATCGGCAGGAGTATACCTGATTTCACCGGTATTAAGCAAACTTGCCGCGGCAACAATAGCATCCAGAGGAGCTTTGCTCTTGGGTTCACCAATCCCAAGGTGAATTACAGGCTCGCCCTTGGCTCTGAGAAGGGCGGCTGTTTCGTTTAATTTAAGGGTGACAGACTCTGCGATTGATCTTCCGATAATACTTAGACTCATAGTTCTATATTGTTATGATGATTAAATTCCTTGACTTTTCAGGTTGGTTATTTTTCTGTCTTCGCGGCGTGTTGTGCATCCACCACGGCGATGGTGGCCATGTGAACGATCTCTCTTACGGAACACTGCATCGGCACAACATGAATGGGTTTGTTCATCCCCATCAGGATCGGCCCGATAACTTCAGCGCCACCAATCTCCTGCATGATTTTGTAAGCGATATTCCCAGCGCTTAAAGTGGGGAATATCAGCGTATTGACGTTGTGGTTTGCAATTTTGGAGAATGGGAAAGTGGATTTCAACATCTCACTGTTCAGGGCAAAGTTGGCCTGGATCTCTCCATCAACCAGAAGGTCCGGATAATTTTTGTGCAGGAATTTTGTTGCCTGCCTTACCTTTTCCGGTCCGGTGGTGTGTTGAGAGACCTTGATAAATCCAAAGTTTGAATAGGACAACATCGCAATAACCGGTTCAATGTTGAACCTCCGAACCATTTCGGCGGTCAGCAACGCTGCATCAGCCAGGGTCTGCCAGTCGGGATCGAGGTTTACAGTGGTGTCTGCAAAAAAGAACGGACCTCGCTTTGTGATCACCATATACATGCTGGATATACGGTTCAGGCCCGGTCTCGGGCCGATCAGTTTAAGTGCCGGCGCCATCACATCCCCGTATTCACAGGTAACCCCCGAAACCATTGCATCTGCCTGACCGGTTTCAACCATCATGATACCGAAGTAATTACGATTTTTTGCCAAGCCGATTGCTGCATCATGGGTGATCCCTTTACGCTGCCTTTTTTTCCAGATCATTTCTGCGTACTGCATTCGCTGGGCCTCAAAGGCGCTTACACGTGGGTCGATAATCTGCAGGTCGGCGATGTCAAGGTGATTTTCTGCAATCAGATTCCTGATTTCATCAACATCACCCAGAAGAATTGGGATGGCAATACCTTCATGGTAAACTTCTTTGGCGGCTCTTAATATCTTTAAGTTGTTCCCTTCAGGAAAAACAATTCGTTTGGGTGCCGTCCGTGCTTTCAGGGTTATCCGGCGTACCAGTTGGTTTTCCAATCCGAGACGGCGACTCAGTTCCGCCTTGTAGGCATCCCAATCCGTGATGGGTTTCCGTGCCACTCCTGAATCCATAGCTGCTTTTGCAACAGCGGGGGCCACGGTGGTAATAAGCCGCATATCCAGCGGTTTGGGAATAAAATAGTCCCGGCCGAACATGAGGTTCTTAACTTTATAGGCTGCACTTACGTTTTCAGGAACATCTTCTTTTGCCAGGGCGGCCAGTGCATGTACCGCTGCAATTTTCATCTCCTCGTTGATACATGTTGCCCGCACATCAAGAGCTCCTCTGAAAATGTAGGGAAAACCAAGCACGTTGTTCACCTGGTTCGGATAGTCCGACCGACCGGTAGCCATAAGCACATCAGGCCGTGCATCCATTGCATCATCGTAAGAAATTTCAGGATCGGGGTTTGCCATGGCAAAAACGATGGGGTTGTCAGCCATGGAACGAACCATCTCCTTGGAGAGAATATTTTTGGTGGAGAGTCCCAGAAATACATCAGCCCCCTGAATGGCGTCGTTCAGGGTGCGTATATCGCGGCTTGTGGCAAAAATCTGTTTGTATTTATTAAGGTCTGTGCGGTCTTTGCGCAAAACCCCTTTCGTATCGAGCATCACAATGTTTTCGATGCTTGCGCCCACCGAGACCAGCATTTTGGTGCAGGCAATAGCAGATGCACCCGCACCATTAACGACGATCTTAACCTCTTCTTTTTTCTTTCCCGCAATTTCTAGTGCATTGAGCCACCCGGCTGCCGAAATAATGGCTGTACCATGCTGGTCGTCATGCATCAAAGGAATCTGAAGCTCCTTTTTTAACCGTTCCTCAATCTCAAAGCATTCCGGCGCCTTGATATCCTCCAGGTTTATTCCGCCGAAGGTAACTGCGATGTTTTTAACCGTATCGATGAATTTATCAACATCGTGGGTATCAACCTCGATATCGAAAACATCAACGTCAGCAAAAATCTTAAACAACAATCCTTTGCCTTCCATCACAGGTTTTCCGGCATCCGCCCCAATGTCGCCAAGTCCGAGAACAGCAGTCCCATTTGAGATCACTGCGACAAGATTGCCTTTGGATGTGTATTTGTAAATATCCTCCTTGTTTTTTTCAATCTCCAGACAGGGAAACGCAACGCCCGGTGAATAAGCGAGCGACAGGTCGCGCTGGGTTCTGTGAGGTTTGGTTGGGACTACTTCGATTTTTCCTGGGCGACCTTCTTCGTGATACCTTAAGGCGTCCTCTTTAGTGATTTTTGCCATGGCGATATGTTTTAGTTGGTGTTTTCACGCAGATACCCGCAAATAGTGATAAAGATACGGGTAGTGTTATATTTTGTACAAAGCTAATAATTTAAATAAATAGGAATCGCCCACCTCCCAAAATATTTTCTAATGAGGGGATTGCTGAAAAAATCAAGCCTCCTGTTAATTAAATAACATGAAGATGTCCGGAATATTTAAGATTTATTTCTGGCGACCGAGCAGGATCATTCTGGCTCCGTGAGGTTCGGTGCGCATCTCGAAGTGCGATTTGACCCACCCAAGATCAGATTGACGCCATAGATCACGAAGGGAACATTTTCCCCCCAGCAGAAGGTCGGCCATTTCAACGGGAACATAAAGTGGTTTCTCCGTTTTGTTGAACAACCCCACGGCTTTGGTCCCGTCTTCAAGGTCACGGGCCCATATTTCATAGGTCTCCGTTTGCTTAACCTGCACCGCCTGCTGTCCCAACGGATCCTGGTTTACAGCCAGAACTTCATCGTTGGTGAGCAGGTTGAGGGTGAAAGGATCGAGCTGGCTCAGATCGCAACCAATGAGCAGCGGTGAAGCCAGCAGGCTCCAGAGGGTGATGTGCGTGTACTGCTCATTCGGTGTGAGATTCGTATAATGAAGGGCAGGCCCCCAGCCCACCCAGCCAACAACAAGCATATCCGGGTCATTCCAATGGCCGGGTGCCGAATAAAGCGCCGATTTGTTCTGGCTAAAGCCAATGGATGACAAACTTTCCCATGTATCTTCAATATCTCCGGTTGTTCTCCACGAATTGCCGCCCACCTCGGCACCCCAGGTCCACACCTCACCCATCCCATACTGGCAAAGGCTGTAATGAATGTCGCGCCCTGTTTTTCTTAAGGCCCTGTGCATTTCACGGTATGGAAATTTAAGTTGATCAGGAGTAGGATTTGGAGCGATATTCCAGTAGGAACACCAGTCATATTTGAGATAATCAATACCCCAACTTGCATAAGCCCGGGCATCTTTCTCTTCAAATGTGTAGCTGCCCTCATAACCACCGCAGGTTTTTGGCCCGGGAGAGGAGTAAATGCCGATCTTGAGTCCGAGTGAGTGAACATAGTCGCTGAGCGCCTTCATGTTCGGAAATTTTGCATTCGGCAGGATGTTCCCGTCTTTGTCATGTTTGTCTTCCCACCCATCGTCTATATTGACATATGTCCAGCCATGGTCGATGAGGCCGCTTGATTTCATCTGGCTGGCCGACTCGCGTACTTTTTTGTCACTGACACTAAGTCCCCAGCAATTCCAGCTGTTCCAGCCAAGCGGTGGGGTGAGTGAAATAAGGTCGCCCACAACGATTCGGAACTCCTTCTCGGTGGAAGCCAGCGAATTCACCACTTTCAGCTTCACTGTATATTCGCCCTTTTTGCTTATTGATCCCGTGATAATCCCGGTTTCATTGTTAATGGATAAGCCTTGCGGCAGGTTGGAAGCAGAATATTTCAGCGGAGGTTTGCCGGTAGCTGGTACCTTAAACAGGAAAGGGGCATGCGGCCGTACGCCGAAAACCTTGGCACCGTTGATGCGCGGCTCGGAAGGTGCCGGCGGTGTTTGGATATAGGGAATCTCCATCTCCTTGACCAGCACATCCCCGGTATTCGTTTCGTGAAATGCAAGTTTAAGTATCGATGGCCGTGTAATGTCCATCTTGATCGAAATGGCAATTTCCTGTTTCATTTTTGGCTGCAGGTTTACCGGCCAGCTTTCCGACCACAGGAGGTTGCCTTTCTCGGAACTGTAGGCGCTGATATCCAGCTTGCCTTTGAACTCCTCATTGCCTGACAGGTTCTGCAACACAAATTTTTTCCCGATCACACTATCTCCTTCAAATGTAAAAGCCGAACCGGAAAAATCATATAAAACATGATCCTGAAGCCCTGTCATCGAAATTAAAAAGGGTGAGGAAAACATGCCCCCTGCACCACCCTGGTCGAAGACCCTGACGGCAAGCACGTTTTCCTTATCCCAATGAATTCTCTGATCGCCGGATGCAAGCAGATACCTGCGCTTCTCACGCCAACAACTACGCTCTTTAAAGAACTCAGGATTGGGTGAAGTTTTATTATAAATGGTTCTCCCGTTCTCGCCAATAAGTTCCCCGTTCAGGAATACCTGGTCACAGTCATCAATACGGCCAAGCAGGAACTGCAGGCTGTCTTTGATAAAAGCTTGATTTATAAGCGAAGACGGAATGATCATCTTAATACGGTACCAGGCAAAACCATCTACCAAATTATAACCCTGCTCCTCCCAGTGTTTGTCTGGGTTAATTGTATCCCACTGACTGTCATTAAATTCCGGCGAAGCCCATGATAGATCATCGCCGGTTTTGAATTTCCATCCCGTTTCAAGGGAAACAGTTTCGGTTTCAACTTTGCGGTTGCAGGAGAAACCTGCAAATATCATTAATGCCAGTGTCAGTAAGGTCAGCTTGTTCATGGTTATAGATTGGCCGCCGGTCAGGCGAAGTTTAAATTACTTCTGTATAACGACTTTACGGATCAGTTTTCCGGAATTGTTGTAAATCTCCATCAGGTAACTTCCCTGTGTCAGTTCAGAAACATTGACTCTTTCGGTGGTTGTTCCGTTTACTTCAATGTTGTTACGTGAAAATACAACCTCTCCCCTTGTTCCAAGCAGTCGGATGTTTACCACCTCCTGTTTGCCTGCTTTTAATTCAACAGCAAAGTTTCCATTGCCGGGATTTGGGTAGATCCGAACCGACATGCCTTCTATCTCCTGAATCCCGGTGCAGTTCTTAAAGGTAACCGTCACTGAGTCGTTACCTACGCAGTTATTGTTATCCGACACCATAACACGGATCTTCTGTGAACCGAAGCCGATACCTGTTGAGTCAACCTGGATCGTAGCAGTGGTCTTTCCGGACGGAACCCAAAGGTATGCCGTAGCATTCGGTGTGGTAGCGTTCAGGGTGACGACCTTACCGGCACAAACCGCTGTGTCTTTGCCCAGGTTTACCACAGGAAGTGCACGGATACCAAGCATGAGTGAATCAACTGCCCCGGGGCAACTGCTACTTGCTGATGTTGCTGTCAGTTTTAGTTTCACAGACTGGGAGATTTTATCCAGAGGTCCGGGTGTATAAACAGGCTTAAGGGCGGTTGCATCGCTGAATGTGCCGTCGCCGCTGGTAGTCCAGTGAAGGGTTACATAATTGGCCGCAGTGGCATCATTTGGGGTGAAGCTGCTTCCCGAGCAGATATTTGCTGCTGCACCTGCCGAAACAGCCGGGGAGATAATGATCCCAAGGGTCATGGTGGAGGTGGTGTCAGCGCCATTGGCCCCAAAGGCATGAAGCGTCAGGCTAACCGTTCCGGCGGTTATATCCTGGGTGCCGGGGGTATAAACCGGATCGAGAATATGCGAATCGGAAAAGGTTCCGGTGCCGCTGGTATTCCAGCTGAGGGAATCGTAGCTGACGGCCATTCCATGCAGCTGAAAAACACTGCCGCTGCAAACCGTACTGTTGTCGCCGGCATAGGCAGTTGTTTTATACTGCGGAGGCAAAACGATGAAATCGACCCATGCAGCATCCTGTCCCATACTTCCGGATGCATCCTTTTCGTAGCTCCATTTGAAGTTATGAGGTCCGGCAACTACCGGGTAGCTGACATGCTTCCAGTCAGAAGTACCTGCCCACTGGCCAACCATCATGCCGTCGATATAGAACTTCAGTTTGTCGTTAAAAGCCTCAGCTGATATTTTTCTGAAAAAGGAGATGGTATCATCGTACATCACATTATAATCGATGGTGAATCCGCTGGTCTGGCTGTGTGTGATGGCTCCGGATTTGGCAGAATAGATGCCTTCATACTTTACCGTGTTGTCGATGGTCCAGGGCAGATTCCCGGTGGCTACCCAGGGGAATTTGCTGAAGTTCCCGGTTTCCCAGTCTTCTACGATCAAGCCGACAGGGAGAACAAAATCCTTTACGGTGTTACGCAGCGAGGTGGTCACCAGATTGTGAAAGCCGGCCCCTGAACCCAGGGCGGCATGACTGTTTACAGTGACCGGGAATACAACAGTTCTCGATTCACCCGGCTGAAGCGTGCCAATGTCAAAGCTGTTAAGGTTGATTGTGACATAGGAATTACTGCAGCTCAGAACACTTACCACGTTTTGGGCAGCATACAGGCCTGTGTTTTTAATAACGGTGTTTACACTGGCTGTTTCGCCCGGAACAAGATGTCCGTCCGTCGTTCCTGAGGCATGGGAAACGCTGTAGCTCATAAATGTTACCGCCGGTGCATGCGATAGCATCTGGAAAGTACTGTAGGTAACACTGTCCTTCTTGTCAACAGATTTCACCGTAAATGTAATCAGCTGACTGTCAGGGATAGTATCTGCGACCTGAAATTCAAATCCGCTGAAAATGGTTTTTGACTGTGCGGGTGCAAAGCTGCCGTAAAACTCAGTGGAATCGATCATGGTTATGTAGGGTGAATCGGTCGACAGGGTGATACTTACACTATCTGCAGTTGCATCGCCGGAATTCTTCATTCTTAGTCCGAGCAGTTCGTGCTCATTGAAATCCATGAGACCATTACTGTTTCCATAGGTCGTATCGTTCAGAATGTTAGCCTGGTAAATAACTTTTGCAGCAGGCTGAATGAGGCTGATGGGTGAACAGTAGGTAAGACAATGTCCGGAGCGGGTATCGGTCCATGCGGGATAGGTCATGCCTCCAAAGGCAGCAATGGCCAGGTAGTCGCCCATATATTGTGATGCCATCGCCGGGATAGGAGAAGGAGTGAAGGTGACATCGCTAACTTTCATGTCCGACCAGGTAGTTCCACCGTTGAGTGACCAGGCCATCCAGGCTTCAGCCTGTGATGAAGAGGCGTTCCGGTTGTCATAGAAAACAATGCTTAACGTGCCGTTGGCCTGGTCGCAGGTGATCCAGGGCATATAATGCTGTTTACCGGTACTGTTGTCGGTGTTGATCTTTAATGCAGTTGACCAGGTGGCACCTTTGTCTGTCGATTTAATCATGTAAACATCACATCCCGACCCTGTGTTGACTCCCGGAACCCCGATGTTGGCCCATACAATATAAATAGCTCCCCGGTTCGGACCATTGCTCAGGTCGACTGCCATACAGGGAAATGAGTTTACCCGCATGTTTTGAGTTACTCCGGTGGTGCGTATTCCACGGATGTTGTTGATGGCGCGGATGGCCGGTAACCAGGTAATCCCACCATCGAGCGATTTCGCAAACCCAATTGCTTTTTCATCGCTTGGCCAACTGTCATAAATTGCAAATGCGGCATAGGCTTCTCCGTCAGGACCGGTTTTCATGTTCACGCCCTGACAATGGCTGCCGGCATTCACGGCACTCGATACGTTGATGCCTGTTTCCCAGGTTGATCCGTTGGTGATTGATCTGGATACTTCAATCTGACTGTCGTTCGATCCTCCGAAAGGAGTATAGGCATCGTAAAGATTTCCTTTATAGGGACTGGCAGGGCTCACGTCAACCCATAAATGATTTTTATCCAGCATGTTGCTAAACCCCGAAGGTTTGTTGGCTACTTTTGATACGGTCCAGGATGTTCCCTGGTTATCTGAATAGGAAACGCTCTGTCCGCTGGCATTATCGATATACCCGACAAATAACCTGCCGTTGAGGTTTATTACTGCTGCCGGGTCGCCTGAATTGCTGCCGCCGGCACCTTCCACTGAACCAGTCCATGTCTGGCTTTGATCGGTTGATTTAAACCAGTCGGCACCCTTTACTGTACCATTGCTTGGTTGCGGCGTTGAGTTGTTTGAATTAACCAGAATACCTCCCGCTGATGGGTCTATCACCATAGAATTTTCACTCTGGGTGGAATTGGATGGTTCGGTTGTAATACATACGTCGGGCGAATCGACCACACCGGTACCCTGGGTGATCAACTTGCTGCCGGTCCAGATAGCCTGTGGAATCCTTACCAAAGGCTGGACGGGTACAAGGCCCAGTTCGGCACACATACGCCAATATCCCATGTTGTCAATCCGGGTGTCGGGCTGATATTTGGGAGGTGCAATAACTGTTGCTTTCTGTGCAAAAAGAATATTGCACGAGAAGAACAATGCAACAGAAAATAAGCAAAGAGGAATGATTTTTTTCATTTTCATCTTGTGGTTAAGTGGATTTTATTTACCTGAGACAAAGGTAAGAAAGATTTTTAGCCATTTCCTATCAGAAGGCCACTCCGATAAAATTTTTTCCGTACCTTTGTAAGGTTATTACCCTATGAAGATTTTGAAGAAAACCGGCGCAATTTTAGTTACCCTGATCTATCTTTTAGGGTCGACCGGGATCTCCTTTTACTCGCATACCTGTTCCTCCAGCAAGATCAACAAAACCATTGTTTACCCCGGCTTGTTCAAAAGCGCCGTTTCCTGCTGCTGTAGTAGTACATCCGATACCGACAACTCAACGGAGGTCGACACGGCCTCCTGCTGCAAAAGCGCCACTACAATAATTAAACTTTTCAGCAGGTATATTCCCTCAGTGAACACCATCACAGTTTCCCCTGAAGCAACTGTTGAACCTTGTCTTTCGCTGCAGAATGAGCCTGTTTCGGATAAATCTGAATTATCTGCCACGAGCCATGGACTCGAATTTTATCCTCCGCCTCCATTTGGGCGAAGATTGCTGCACTTTCTTCACCAGATCAAAGTTCCCTCTGATTCATTCCTGGCATAAGATGCCACGGCGACGTTAACGTCATTTCCCAATTTTTTTAGTTATTAAGCTTATTCACCTAAATAAGGATGAAGACAAAGATATATATCATGATAACCGCATTTGCAATGCTTTTGCAAATGAAGTCAATGGCCCAGACCATCACTGGCACTGTTTATGAGAAAGATGCGCATGGGCATAAGGTGACCCTTCCGGGAGTAAATGTTTTCTGGATCGGTACCCAGACCGGCACTTTTACCGACGACCATGGCAAATTCCAGATCCCCGGACAGGGTATCAGCGACTTGAGACTGGTGTTCAGTTCAATGGGATATCAAAAAGATACTGTAACGGTAACCCGCGATAAAGCAAAGATCGAAGTGGCACTGTTGTCGGATAAACAGGTACTGAAGGAGGTGGAGGTGACAGGTAAACAGGACAATACCTTCATCTCGAAACTTCGCACACAAGCCACTACCGTGATCTCGGTGGGAGAATTGCAGCGTGCGGCCTGCTGCAATCTTGCCGAAAGTTTTGAAACCAACGCTTCCGTCGATGTCTCTTACTCAGATGCGATTTCGGGCGCCAGACAGATTCAATTACTTGGATTGTCTGGTATTTACAGTCAGATCATGACAGAGAATGTTCCACTGATCCGTGGACTGGCCACACCCTTTGGACTTAATTATATTCCGGGTTCGTGGATGGAGTCGATTCAGATTGCCAAAGGAACATCTTCGGTAGTACAGGGATACGAATCCATTACCGGTCAAATCAATGTCGAGTACAAAAAGCCGGAAACTGCCCATAAATTCTTCCTGAATGTATTTGGGAACAGCAACCTGCGATTTGAGGCCAACGCCGATGGCGCGGTAAAAATCAACGACAGGTTAAGTACTTCCCTGCTGGTGCATGCCGCAACATTTCAGCACAAGATGGACCGGAATGTTGTTGTAAAGCCCGATTCTACGGATGGTTTTATGGACCTTCCCAAGATCACCACCATCACGGCCATGAACCGGTGGGATTACATTATTCCGAACAAGTGGGTTTCACGGTTCGGATTTAAAATTTTGTATGAAGATCGCAACGGAGGACAAATGGCGTTCGACAAAAGTACATGGAACACGGATACCACAGGCATCACCAACGACTCAAAAAAATATGGTATCGGAGTCAAAACAAACCGGATTGAAGCATTCTGGAAGAACGGTATTTTTCCCGGGAAAAGCGGGAATGCCAGCCTTGGTCTCATTTTGTCAGGAATCAACCATCAGCAGGATGCCTTTTACGGGATTAACCTCTACCACGGACATGAACAGAATTTCAACGCAAATCTGATTTATACCAATTCATTCAATAATAACAAGCACCGTATTTCGGCCGGAGCTAGTTATTTCATCGACAATTACAGTGAGAATTTTATTCAGACCCGTCTCGAATACCGCTACCAAACCCTGCCTCCGGGCGCTGTAGCCACAACAGCCGACCTCTTTACGCTGGTCAATGATTCATCCTTTACCTACATTATGGACCGTAACGAATGGTCTGCCGGTGCATTTTTAGAATATACCTTCGAGATACACGAGAAATTTGCAATTATAGCAGGAGTCCGGGGTGATTACAACAACCTTTATGGATATTATCTTACACCCCGTTTGCATGTCAGGGTAAACCCATCAAAAAACACCACCATCCGTGCATCGGTTGGCAAAGGTTACCGTTCTCCCAACCTGATGGCCGAGAACAGCGCCGCCTTTGTAAGCCAGCGGGTACTCTATTTTGCCGGCGATCTGGGAAACGAAGAGGCCTGGAACTACGGTTTGAACTTTTCGTGGAATTTCAAACTCTTCGGCGAAAAGGCGGAGTTCTCTGTTGATGCCTACCGCACCGACTTTGTACATCAGGTAGTGGTCGACCAGGACAGTCTGCCTACCGCATTGTTCTTTTACAATCTGAATGGACTTTCGTATGCAAACAGTATCCAGGGACAGTTAATCTTCTCGCCGGTAAGCCGGTTTGTGATCACCGCTGCCTTCCGATGGAATGATGTGCAGGTGACCGAAGGAGGAGTGCTGAGACAGAAAGCGATGGTGAACCAGTATAAAGGTTTGCTTTCACTGGCATATTCAACGAAATTCGAAAAGTGGAAGTTCGACCTCACAGGTCAGCTCAATGGCCCGGCAAGGATCCCGGATACCAGAAAGATGCCCGGCTTCCTGCAGAGACCGGGATATTCGCCGGTTTGGTTCAACATGCTGGCCCAGGTTACCAAAAAATTCAAACACTTCGATGTTTACATCGGCGGTGAAAACCTGACCAATTTCCGTCAGACAGATCCGATCGCCGAATATTGGAAGCCATACCATACCCATTTCGATGCATCCATGGCATGGGGACCTGTGGTTGGAATAACTATCTATGCGGGAATAAGATTGACAATCAAATAGTTAATTATTACATGGGAATTAGTAAACCAAAAATTCTTAAAAACATGACAACCTTGAAATCATTATCCAGAATTATTCTGATTGCATTTTGTGCTGTGATTCTATCTGCCGGTGCATTTGCACTTAATAATGGGGCTGAAACAGTTAAAATCAAGACTTCGGCCGTTTGCGGGATGTGCAAGGATCGCATTGAAAGCGGGATGGCATTTGAAAAAGGAGTAAAGGACGTTTCGCTCGATGTGGAGACTAAAATTGCAACCATTAAGTACAATGCGAAAACCACATCACCGGAAGAACTGCGAAAGAAAATCAATAAACTTGGCTACGATGCCGATGACATACCTGCTGATAAAGCAGCCTATGATAAGCTTCCCGCCTGTTGCAAGAAGGATGCACCAAAGCATTGACCTTTTTTTTAACTTTACTCCGCTAAATCAGGTATGTTATGAGGAGTATTAAAACCGGGATGATCCTGTTCACAATGGCAGGATCATCTCTTTTTCTTCTTGCCGTAAATAGCCGATCGACTGCAAGCCAGGATTCTGCCTCGAAATTCCGGAATATTAATTTACCTGTTGAGATCCGGGCTGCCAGTCTGGTGCAGATGCTTACGCTGGAAGAAAAGGTGCAGCAGATGCAGAACAATGCTCCCGCCATCCCGCGACTGGGGATTCCGGCCTACAACTGGTGGAACGAGTGTTTGCACGGCGTTGCACGGAATGGTATTGCAACTGTATTTCCGCAGTCAATCGCTTTAGCGGCCACCTTTAATCCCATACTTGCCAGGGAGGAGGCTGAGGTAATTTCCACCGAAGCAAGGGCCAAGTACAAACAAGCTATTCGTAAGAATGAACAAGGAATTTACCAGGGACTTACCTTCTGGTCGCCCAATATCAATATTTTTCGTGATCCGCGTTGGGGAAGGGGCCAGGAGACCTATGGCGAGGATCCGCTGCTAACCGGCCGTATTGGTGTCGCCTTTGTAAAAGGGCTGCAGGGCGATGATTCCCGGTTTTACAAGGTGATTGCCACGGCCAAACATTTTGCGGTTCACAGCGGTCCCGAAGAGACCCGGCACAGCTTTGATGCCTGGTGCAGCGAACGTGATCTTTTCGAAACTTACCTGCCTGCCTTCGAAGCGTTGGTTACTGAAGGCCGGGTGGCATCGGTGATGGGGGCGTACAACCGCTTTTGGGGTGAACCCTGCAGCGCCAGCGATCTGCTGCTCGACCGGATCCTTCGCAAAAAGTGGGGTTTCAGTGGTTACGTTACCACCGATTGTGGCGCCATATGGGATATCTATCACGGTCATCATCTGCAGCCGGATTCGGTCAGGGCCTCAGCCCTTGCTTTGTCAGCCGGGAGCGACCTGACTTGCGGTAACGAATATGCCGGACTGGTCGGAGCTGTTCAACAGGGATTTATTACAGAAGAGCAAATCGACCTTGCCGTGGGTAGATTGTTCGAAGCCAGATTGCGGCTTGGAATGTTCGATCCGGATAGCGTTGTGTCCTGGTCTGCCATACCCGAAGGAAGCGTTGATCTGCCGCATCATCATGAGCTTGCCCGACAGGTTGCCCGTGAAAGTATGGTGCTCCTTTACAATGCAGATCAAATCCTGCCAATTCACGGAGATGTGTCGAAAATAGCCGTTATTGGCCCTTATGCTGCAAGTGTCCCCGTGCTGTTGGGAAACTACAACGGTACACCATCAAAACCTGTTACGCTTCTTGAGGGGATTCGGAAAAGAGCGGGAGACAAAGTGCAGATTTTTTATGCCAAAGGTGTGGATCCACCAGGTCCGGGAGCCAGAACCCTGAACCATGATGAAGCCAGTGACGATCCACAGTCGGATTCCGCGCTGATGGTTGCAGTAAAAAGCGATGTCATCGTATTTGTGGGAGGGTTATCACCCGAACTGGAAGGTGAAGAGCTGGATATAAATATCACTGGATTCCGGCGTGGCGACCGTACCACCCTTGACCTGCCTGCCGCACAGATCCAACTGATTCGTCGGCTTTCTGCAACAGGCAAGCCGGTGATCCTTGTCCTTACCGGAGGAAGCGCTATCGCTGCCGATCCTTTACTGTTGAACGTTAAAGCCTTACTGGCCGTATGGTACCCCGGACAGGAAGGTGGAGCCGCGGTTGCCGATGTTTTGTTTGGCGATTACAATCCGGCCGGGCGATTACCGGTAACATTTTACCGTAAGGTGACAGACTTGCCCCCTTTCGATGATTATACGATGAACGGACGTACCTATCGCTATTTTACCGGCAATGTGCTCTTCCCGTTCGGTTTTGGACTCTCCTATACAAGTTTTACCTACCGCACGGCATGGGCTGATAAAGAATTTTATGGTACATCCGACACCATTCGTCTTTCGGTGGAAATTGCCAATACCGGAAGCAAAGACGGAGATGAGGTCGTACAGGTCTATATGACAAAGGACAAATCGCTGGTTTCACGTCCGTTAAAATCGTTGGTTGGCTTTTTACGTATCCCGTTGAATCAAAATGAAACAAAAAAAGTAATTATCGAAATCCCGGTGAGATCCTTCCGGAATTATGATTCCGGTATCGGTGATTTTGTGGTTGAACCAGGTGACTATTTAATCCAACCCGGCGCTTCATCCGCGGATTTCAGACTGAAAACCCCGATCCGGGTCAGGTAGATTTATCGGGTAATGAGGTAATCAAGTATCTTTGTAAACTAATGTTCAAAATTATGTTCTGGAAAAATTCAATTCTGCTGACCGGTTTGATGTTTCTTCTCGTATTCCGGGCTGGTGCAGCCATTACCGACAGCTCGTATTATGGTTTCACGGTGAAACACGAAGTGACCATTAGCTGCCATCCGGACAGTATTTACAAATACCTTGTTACGGATATAGGAAAATGGTGGAATCCGGAGCATACCTGGTCAGGTAAATCCTCCAATCTGATGATACAGCCAAAAGCGAACGGTTGTTTTTGTGAAAAGCTCGACAACAATGGCAGTGTACGCCACATGTCGGTAGTGTTTGTTCAGCCTGGCAAAATTCTCCGGATGGAAGGGGGATTGGGGCCGCTTCAGATGCTGGCGGTTCAGGGTACGATAACGTTTGAGATCATACCGTCATTGCCTGTTTCGAGGGTAACTGTTATTTACAGCGTGGGTGGTTACAGCCCTGCAGGATTAAGTCATATTGCGCCGATGGTGGACCAGATGCTCGGTGATCAGCTGAAGCGACTTCAAGCGTATGCTGAGTTGAAAACTGTCAGGTGATTGCTTTAAAGTAAGAAATATGCCTAAGGCAAAAGTCTCATAGCACTGAACTTGATGGAGTTATTTTTTAACTGTACCATCAGCCTTGGAATGCCTAAGCAGCCAGGTATAAAGCTCCGGGTTATCGTAGGTCTCAGTCCATGAATCGTGACCGGCCTCGGGGTAGACTGTAATTTTCACCTCACCACCTTGTTTCCTTGTGGCCTCAAACATCTCACTGGCCCGTTGGAGAGGAACCACATCATCCTTCGCTCCATGAAAGATCCAGGATCGATCCGTTGCCGGATTTTACGGACTCACGATGATAAACGGAAAGTCTTTTCCTTCCGCGATCAGTTTTGTGATTCCATTCTTGTTGATCATGTTCAGATCACTGCCGCTTTCACCACTGCCATGCAGGAAGAGGATAAGCGGAAATTTCGCCAGCTTATCAGCGTTGTAAGTCTGGGGGAGGTATAACAGGTAATTCACCTCCGTTTGCAGCATTGCTGAGAAATGTTTTTCGGCAGACTGGGAGCGTAAATTCAGGGAACTGGCCATGGCAAAACAGAATAGGATGAAGTGAAATATCAAATTTTTCATGGTATAATGGTTGGTTTAATTACAACAGCCTCAAAACAAAGCTAAAAAATAATGTTTGTAATTTTACATCATGAGCGAAATCACCGAACAAGAATTGGTGCTGAAATACACCTTTGATGTCACCTCCGCCGATTGCGACAGGAATGCCAGGCTACGGCTGGGTGGCTTGATAAATTATCTTATACTCGCAGCCATCAGATCGGCCGACACCCTGGGTTTTGGTTTTGACGGACTACGCAGCCAGCAGCTTTTCTGGGTGTTAAGTCGTATGACCGTTGAGATATACAAACCCATGAAATGGTGCGATACAGCCTTTGTGGAAACCTGGCCCAAAGATGTGGATGGTTTGCTTTACCTTCGTGATTTCATCGTGAAAGACCAACGCGGCAAACTTGTGGCAAAATGCACCTCCGGCTGGTTGGCTATCGATATCCAAACAAAGCGCCCACGCAAGGTGGATGAGAAATTCAGCTACATTTTCGACCACATGAAAGAGCGGAATGCCTTGGATTACCGACCCGAAAAACTGGCCTCCGTTGAACCTCAGGAGCGTTTTGATGTCAGGACCACCTGGTTCGACCTCGATCTGAACAAACATGTGACTTCCACCCGCTATGTCGACTGGATGATAGATGCGCTGCCTTTTGATTTTCTCGATGCCCATTATCCCAGCCGGCTTTCCATCAAATATATGAAGGAGACAATGCATGGCGAAGTCATAACCCTGAAGCAAGCTTCAACAAATGAAAATCAATTTTCGTTCGAAGGGGTTAACCGGGCCGGCGATTCGGTTAAGTTCAGAGGCATGGTGGATTTTTGAATACTTTTGGAATGAAAATGCTGAGATGACCTCTAAAGAAACTGCCTACCATCAAATTCAATCTCTGGTTGCCCGATTTGACAGCGGAGGAGATTGCCATTGTTGAAAACTTCCGGTGATTCTTACTTCACCTTTTGGGTGTAAAGGGGATTAAGCAGTAAAAGGAGGAATGAACCATGAACCACTTAAAATTATTTGAAAGTAAAAAGATCCGGTCGGTTTGGAACGAAGCGGAACAGAAGTGGTATTTTGTCGTTGAGGATGTAGTCGCTGTACTGACAGATAGTACCGATCCAAAGCAATATGTCAAGCGACTTCGGATGCGTGATCAGGAGCAAGGGGTAGGTGCAATTTGTACCTACCCTTTCGGTGGAGACTCAGGGTGGCAATCAACGCATGTTCTGTGCCAATGCAGCATTGCCATCCGTGAGGAATTGACCGGAGAATGGAGTAATCATGGGGTCAGGCAGCAGATGGAATATGCTATCCTTACAGCAGAAATTTCGAAGGCTACTTTCGGATTAACTCCATCAGAGTATAAAAAGGTGAAGGGTTTGCAACGGGAGAACTTTCGGGATTATATGAACGACCTGGAGCTGATATTTTCTATGCTCGGCGAAGCCTCAACCACTGAAATTGTGAAAACCCAGCACCCGGAAGGATTTGTAGAGAACCGGGCAGCCGCTCAGGAAGGTGGTAAGATCGCCGGAGATGCCCGGAAAGCGCTTGAAAAGAAAACCGAAAAAAAGATTGTGTCAAAACAGAACTATCTGCCACCGAAACCTCCTTCCGAACCGCCATCCTCACCGGCGTTGACCTGATGCTGTAGTTGAACAAAGAGCTGGAGGCAGCCACCCTGTCCGATCATAAGGAGCAACTCAAAGCAAGGATCGGCCATACTGACAACAAGATCAACCGGATGGTGTATCAGCACCAGGCTCAATTATCAATTGAGGTACTGTGTCAGATCCACATTGTCCCACGTCTTGTTTTTTGTTGCATAATCATATCTGAGCCACCAAACCTGGGTGAGATCATTCAAGTCGATTACGACCGAACCAAAGGTGGCATCCTGCTGACAGTAGGAATTGGTTCCCTCTGTTTCATACCCTGTGATGAAAGCGCCTCCTTCGGCAATGTTCAGAGATACAATGGTTTTGATCGAATTAATGTCAAGGTTGGAAGGATGAGCCTTAAAATAGTTTACCAGATGGACCCACCTCACCATTCCGCGGCCCGGCGTATCCAATCCTTTTGTATAGCCATCGGCAGCAGAGTCGGCATTGTTGATGGAGAGTTTTATTCCGCTCAGATCATCAAGAAAAACATTCGTAACGCCATTGATATGAACTCCCAGACTATTCATGTTGATCACTCCCGGTGCGGAAATTGGACGTTGCACAACATAGACTACATTTTTATCTGCCACTCCGAAGCACGTTGGGGAGAGTAGCTGACGGGTCGACAGGTCCTCAGCGGTTGTCAATGCATCTGTATTGTTTTTATTTGTGATGGCATCAAAGGCAACATCCATCATCGTTTGTGATCCAAGAAGCGGGTTGGTGCGGGAGTCGGAGGAGTTTCCGGTGTTGTACTCCGTGAATACAGTGTTATCGAGATTGATCATGGCGTATCCCTGCGGAAATCCGATAAATCCAAAGGTTGCAATCCTGTGATCTCCGTTGCTGGGTTGCATAATTGTAATAATACTATTATAATCTCTCACAGCCAGCGGCCTTTGCAGGTCAAGGTTCCGACCCACAAAGGTATGCCCGCCGGTAGCTGAACCATAGGCCCCGACAAAGGTGCAGGCAGCTCCTTTTGGCAAGGTAATGTGCCCGCTGAACATGTAATCGAAGGAGAGGCACATATCGAGGAGGTAAACATCCGACAAGGTCAATCCGCTTGTCAATGCCTCACCAGCAAGAAAATCTTTGATTTTTGGGCTCATATAGAGCTTGTTGCCCTGTTCAAATACCCATTTGGTGATAAAATTATAAATGTGCGGGTTTGCTGATTTCCATTGCGAGTTATAATATTGTGCCCATTGCTGCAACTTGCTTTTCAAAAGGGTCCCATACTGCCTGCCCATTTCGTAATAGTTGCCTTTCAGCGAAACGATGGTGATACCCGTTGGGTGTTGATAAAGTTTACCTTGTTCGGTAACCGTTTCATCGTTCCCAGTTGTTTTTTTGCATCCGGTAATCAATATTGACAGGGAAACCGCAATGAAAATCAACGCCGTACTCCCAATGTTGAGAATTTTCATTTTGTTATATCCACAATATTCTCCGTTGAGCCATACATCGATATTCGCTTGATCTCCTTACCGGTAAAATCGAGCCGTTTCAGATCGATCTTTCTCAGTGTTGGATTTTCGTAGGTTTTGAAGTAAAACTGACGGTTGGTGATATCCCGGAAAGTGACCCATTGGGTGGACTCTTTGGAGACGACATTTCCGCTGGCATCTTTGTCGACAATGATGCCGAAGGGAATGGTGAAAGTATTGATCACATGCTGACACAGGTTCAGGTTCGACGCTGCATCGGGTTGCCGGGTGACAAACTTTTCAAACATGGCCAACCGTACGAAACGACTGGGCGGAGTGTAGTCGCCCGGAATACCGAACATCCCGTCGCCATGTCCGGTGGGATTAAAGGTGAATCCTCCGGCTTTAACAGGCATCGGGTTAATATTATCGAGGCCTATGTATTGCCGCAAGTTGGTGTACTGCCAGGGAAGTGATGGGGAGTTGGTCATGATACCAAACGGGTTGTCGTAAATATTGCACTGTCCCTTGTCGTACTCTACCACGATGCAACCGCCACTCGCGTCGTAAACAATAAAGTGAACTGTTACAGGCATCTTCATCTTTGTAGGGTCAGAGTAGAAGAACACTTTAACCATTGAAAGTGCTGATCGCACCTGATCTACAGTGGAAAAATTTCCCAGAGCCCAATCCGAAAAAATAACCTGCGCCAGCGCCTTGGAGGAGTCGGACGGAGCAACGGTCTGGTACTGCATGTCACTCTCATACCAGAGTACGCTTACCGAAAGACCGGTTTCGTTCATTCCATCGCTCACACCGAATTCCATTCCCAGGCTGGCAACACCCAGGTAACCGTATTTTGTATTCCATTTAAGTCCCATTTTGCTAACCGGTGATGGGCTGAAAAAAGGTTTGTTTCGCGGAACTACGACCAGATCATATTTCAGGTCAACGCCAAATTCCATCGAACGGCCAATTGTAATGGTTCCGTCCGTGGCCTTCAGCCGGAAGATAGTGCAGGCCTGTACATCAGAGGTGAGAATAAACTGACTGGTGCTCACGGTGATCAGCAAACACATTAACAGTGTGATTCGGGTAATTGTTGCGAGGGATTTCATGGTTTTAGTGTTGGTTGGAAAATGTAAAGCGAATATAAGAATGAAATACGACGTTATCAAGATAAAAATAAGGTGATTTATTCTATCATCCTCTCACCTTGAACCTTGTTACCCGGCTACCCTTCCACGGTCTACTTGATCTATGGACGCAACTGGGTTTACAGCGTTTATGGCAGAGGGTTGTTTAATATCCCAATGAAAACATACTGCATCCTGATATCGAAACTCACCGCGACATTGCAGTCCGGTGGATTATGCCAGGTCCAGTACCATTGGTAATGCGGGGTAGAAGTACCGGAACTTATGGTTGCAGTTGAATTCGCGCTCCATATGCCGGTTGCATTTGTGCCTTCTTGAATTTTGGCCAGATTGGTATTGCTATAATATTCTGGTTTTGATGTTTTCTGACAGAGGCCACCGTCCAGAAGATATGTTCCAATATACAATCCACCTGACTGTCTAGATAACCGTAAATGGGAATATTTTTCCACTGCGGAATTGATAGTTGAATATTGTTCCGATCACCCATATACAGGTTTAAATATCCCCATCTCCAGCTGGATGAGAAGAAGGAGAACTGCATTGAACATGAATCAGTCTGCACAGTGGATGATTCCTCCGGATTGCTGGGGTTGTACCAGCGTGGTGTACTTGACCCGTTGATCGTACTGAAGTGATACCAGGGAAAATTCTGATTGGAATTATCCGGAAGTATTATGGTCTGTGGATTAGTCTGGAATGTGTGTGTAGCGTCACTAACCTGGGCAAACCTGATGACCCTCCAGTGATTGTCGTACTGATATGCCAGCGTACCTGTCTGTCCACCGGCTGTCCAATACGTGTAGGGCATCCGTGAAGCGATGAGGGTGTCCTTCTCTTTATTCAGCGTCACCCCCGACATTGTTAGCGTAAATAGAGGTACAACTGTGGTTCCCTGGCTGTAATGATTCGGAATGATGATCTCACCGCAGTAGGAAGGGTATGGCACACCCAATGCATCAAGAAGGGTGTTGCCGACAAACCTTGCACGGGCGAGAACATTAACGCAAGCCTGATCCGGAGCGAGACCTGATCCGGCGTAAGTGAAATCAACACTGGAGCGGGTGAGTGTGCGGTAATCATAGATGCTTGCGACATAGTAATCGACAACATTCAGGAACTCATTTACCTGAGCCTCCATCAGCGGGCTAAAATATTCGCTGATAAATTTAATTCCTGAAGAATCTGAGGAACTACCCATTTCCTCGATGATGAGTTTTGCAAAGGTCCTCACCGAGCCGTCAAATCCCAGAACCGGTGTTCCGGTGATCATGCCTGAAAGGGTATTCAGCGCAGTTTCCAGATCAGTGCTGTTATAGACTGAACTTACGAATGTACTGATAAATGGATTGATGGCCCCGGCAGTAGTGGTACTATCTGCAAGGCCCTGGCCATAAAGCGAACCTTGATTTGTATAGTACCTGAGCACTAGATAATCGGTTCCATAGGCAGTCTGCTTTTTCGCGATTTGATCCATCTCGTTCACCGAATTTATGGTGTTGGTGATCTTTGTCTCGTCCAGCTGAAGTTGCATTGAAAGAGCCTGGATCTCACTGCTGATCTCACTCAGCTTCGTGTTATACCCATCGAGATAGGTTTTTAATTCGGCCAGTTCCTGCTTGTGTTTGAAAAAGTTGTAAACGGACCCAAGCGCAGAGAATATGCTCGAAATGGCAGAGCCCTTCTGTTTGAGTAAATGCGTTTTTTTCGTGGGAAAAATGCCGGTAATACATCGCCGTGGAGAACTCGCGGTTGTTTTCCTTTTCATAATCACTTAGAATGGTGATAAACTGATCCTTAAATGATTTAGGGTCCTGAGTAACCGGGGGTGGTGTAGGAGCAGGGTCGTCGGAGTTGGTTTTCTTGCATGACATAACAACAATAACGATCAGCGACAACATAATGCCAGCTGAAAATATGTTCCGTAAGAGGATGTTTGTTTTCATGGGTCTTGTGTTGGCTGATCGTTATTAAGAAACTGTTTTGATTTTATTTTTCGATTCTGTTAAGCATAAGCCTGATCATTGCTAATTGGATCATCGTTTCACTTGTATCAGTCAGGTATTCATAGTCTTTACTGAGTCTTCGGTAACTTTCAAACCAGGAGAACG